>CAZNPX010000040.1:0-29071 GCA_964575175.1 uncultured Hyphomicrobiales bacterium
GCACGCCGACCACGAGCAGAACGCCTCCACCTCGACGGTGCGTCTTGCCGGCTCGTCAGGCGCCAATCCATTCGCCTGCATTGCCGCGGGCATTGCCTGCCTCTGGGGCCCCGCGCATGGCGGCGCAAACGAGGCCGCGCTCAAGATGCTGACTGAAATCGGCAGCGTCGATAAAATTCCGGAATACGTGAAGCGTTCGAAGGACAAGGACGATCCGTTCCGCCTGATGGGCTTCGGTCACCGCGTGTACAAGAACTACGATCCGCGCGCGAAGATCATGCAGAAGACCTGCCACGAAGTGCTCAACGAGCTCGGAATCAAGGACGATCCGCTGCTCGATGTGGCGGTGGAACTCGAGAAAGTCGCGCTCCGCGACGAATACTTCATCGAGAAGAAGCTCTATCCGAATATCGACTTCTATTCCGGCATTACGCTGAAGGCGATGGGCTTCCCGACCACGATGTTCACGGTACTGTTTGCGCTCGCGCGCACGGTCGGCTGGATCGCGCAGTGGAAGGAAATGATCGAGGATCCCGGCCAGAAGATTGGCCGTCCGCGCCAGCTCTATACGGGCGCGCCCCGCCGCGATTACCTGCCGATTTCGCGCAGAAAGTAGCGCTCAAGCGTGTGTTGAATGCGAAGGGCGGCCTGTGTTTCAGGCCGCCTTTTTCGTCGCCCCGTCATAGGCCCACTTCACGTAGGCCCCGGCCCAAGTGAAGCCGCCGCCGAAGGCCGCCAGCATCAGGCGATCGCCTTCTTTCAGCCGGCTCTCATAATCCCAGAGCGAAAGCGGAATCGTTGCCGCGGTGGTATTGCCGTATTTGTGGATCGTCATCATGACGCGCTCCATCGGCAACTGCATCCGCTCGGCCGTGGCCTGGATGATGCGGCGGTTCGCCTGATGCGGCACGAGCCAGTCGATATCCGCGCCGGTGAGCGAATTGCGCTCCATCAACTCGCGCACGACTTCCGCCATGTTGTGAACCGCGAACTTGTAAACTTGCGCGCCTTCCTGGTGAACGTAATGCAGCCGCTTCTCGACCGTTTCGCGCGTCGGCGGCATGCGGCTGCCGCCCGCCTTCTGGTGCAGATGGACCCAGCCCGCACCGTCGGAACCGAGCTGGGTATCGATGATGCCGGTGCCGTTCTCGGAGCGCTGCACCAGCACCGCGCCCGCGCCGTCACCGAACAGCACGCAGGTCGCCCGGTCCTTGTAGTCGATGATGGAGGACATCTTGTCGGCGCCGACCACGATTGCCCGCTTGGCGGCGCCGTTCTCGATGAACTGCTTCGCAATCGTCAGCGCATAGACGAACCCCGAGCATGCGGCCTGAATATCGAAGCTCGCGATATTCCGGATTCCGACCATGTCGCAGACGAGATTGGCGGTGGAGGGAAACACCATGTCCGGCGTCGTCGTCGCGCAGATCAGGAGGTCGACATCCTGCGCATCGAGGCCGGTCTTCTCGAGGAGGCCGAACACGGCCTTGGCCGCCATGTGCGAGGTGCCGAGCCCTTCGCCCTTCAGGATGTGCCGCTCCTTGATTCCGGTGCGCTCGGTGATCCACTCGTCGGTGGTCGACACCATTTCGGCAAGCTCTGCGTTCGTCAGAACGTCAGGCGGAACATATCCGCTAACGCCAGCGATCGCCGCGCGGCCGGATTTCATCGGACCAAAATCCCCATCCCGCTGGCTCGCCGCCAGCACAAGAAACACCTGCGACTCTACCCATCCGATGGTTAACTGGCCATTGCGGAATTGCTAGGCCTGCCCTGTGCGGCCCTCCGCGGCAAATTGCAGGATTATGGCCGCCGCCCGCTCGCTGGGCGCCTCGGGCACGGCCAGAACCGTTTCCAGGCGCTCGAATGCTTCGAGCTGCCGCTGCCGCGCGCCGCCGGGCTCGAGGAGCGGCCCCACCGCGGCAGCGATATTCCGCGCGCTGCAATCTTCCTGAAGCAGCTCCGGCACGATCCGCTCGTCGAGCAGAATATTCGGCAGGAGCGCCATTTTTACCTTGATCATCCGCCGCGCGATGGCCGCCTCCCACCAGCGAACGCGATACGCGCCGATATGAGGCACCCGCGCGAGCGCTAGCTCCAGCGTCGCGGTGCCCGAAGCGGCGATCGCCGCACGGGCGCTGCGCATGGCGGCGAATTTCTCCGCTTCCGTCACCACGACCTTTGGCTGCACCGGCCACGGGCTTGCCGCCTCGCGCACCATTGGCGCGATATGCGGCAGCGTCGGCAAGACCACTTCGAATGGCCCGTGCGTTTTCGAGAGCGAGGCGACGGCTTCGCCAAAGGTTGCGACCAGCGAGCGCAACTCCGACCGGCGGCTGCCCGGCATCACCACCAGCAAAGGCGGCTTCCGCTCGCGCCGCGCGCTTTCCTCCGGGCAGGCGCGCAAATGCGGCAGCTCCTCAAGCAAGGGGTGGCCCACATAGGTGCAAGGCGGCCCGCCCAGATTCCGATGCACCTCCGGCTCGAATGGAAACAACGCCAGCGTGTGATCGAAATAGGGCTGCATTGCCCGCGCGCGGCCCTGCCGCCAGACCCAGACCTGCGGCGCGACATACTTGATGATCGGAATATCGGGCGCGCGCTCCCGCACCCGTTTTGCCACCCGAAAGCTGAAACCGAAACTGTCGATCAGAACCACGGCAGCCGGACGACTTGCGACGATCCCATCGGCGGTTTCGGCAATGCGCCGCCTCAAGCGCGAAACGCTCTTGATGACATCGGCGAACCCGAAAACGGCGAGATCGCTCATCGGGTAGTCGCTCGCAAGACCTTCGGCCTGCATCGCATCGCCGCCGACACCGCGAAATTCCACCGCCAGCGCCTTGCGCTTCAATGCGGCCATAAGGCTGGCACCGAGCCTGTCTCCCGACGCTTCCGCCGCGACGAGATGGATCTGCATTATCCGTCTGCCTGTGCCGGAGCCAGGGCCACGACAAAAATGCCCGCCGCTTCCGCCGCTTCGACGAATTTCTGCGCATCGACCACGAGCACGCCCCCGGCCTCCACGGCAATCCCTGCGAGGCCCGCGGCCTTCGCCTGAGCGATGGTATCGTTGCCGACCGCCGGCAGGTCGATGCGCCGGTCCTGCGACGGCTTCGGCAGTTTCACCATGACGCCTTCGCGCGCACGCAGCCGCAGCCTCCCGTTCTCGCGCATCGTCGCAACCCGCTCGAGCAACTGCTCCGTGCCCTCGGCGCCTTCGATCGCGATCACGCGCCTTCCGGCAACGATCACGGCCTGACCGACGTCGAAGCCGTCGATGGCGTGCAGCAGCCTCCGGCCGACCTCGATGTCCTCGCGCTCCTGCACGCTCGGCTCCATATTGGTGGCAATCCCTGCGGGCATCAGGATTTCCGGCGCGACCTCATGGGGCGCGCGAAGGATGAGTCCGTTTTCCGCGAAGATCTTTGCAAGACCGCTCAGGAGCGTGTCGTCGCCGCCAAGAAACATCTTGGCGAGCCGCGGCAACAGAAGCGCCGACTTCCAGTCCATTCCGATTTGGGAAAGTCGCGGCCGTATCACGCTGCCGATAATGACGACCTCTTTGATGCCCAGCTTCTTTGTGCCGCCGATATACCGCGCGGCCGAGCCGAGTTTCACCCACTCATGCGGATAGCGCGCAAGCGCCGGATCGGCATAGCCCCGCAGCAGGAACAGATAGACTTCGCGACCGCGCTTCGACACCGCCTCGGCAACCGCCGAAGGAAAAGCGCCGCCGCCGCAGATAATCGCTACAGGAGACTTTTCCGCGGAAGATTGCGGCGCGCCCGCATATGCGACGGCGCCCGGCAATCACTCGTCCTCGTGCTTGGTGCGCGCTACTGTGATGCCCCGCTTCCCGGAAGATCGAATAAAAGCGACGATCTTTTCAACGGCCTCGATACCCGCGTATTCCCTCGAAACGGCGTCAACACGCTCGCTCAGCGAACCTTCCCCGAAGAAAATCGCGCGATAGGCCGCGCGGAGCTTGTGAATAGCCTCACGGGGAAAGCCGCGCCGTTTCAGGCCAATGAGATTGAGCCCGGCCAAATGTCCAGCACCATCGGTTATGCCGAACGGAATGACATCGTGCCGAATGGCGCTAACGCCGCCGATCATGGCCTGCTCGCCTACCCGCGCATTCTGGTGAATCGCGGCGAAGCCACCGAGAAATGTGAAGCTGCCGATCTCGGCATGTCCGCCAAGCGTCGCGTTATTGGCGAAGATGACGTTGTTGCCGACGATGCAGTCATGCCCGATATGCGCGCCGGTCATGAACAGGCAATTGTCGCCGATCCGCGTTTTCATGCGACCGCCCGCGGTGCCGGTATTCATCGTGACGCCTTCGCGGATGTCGCAGTTGGCGCCGATGACAAGCTGCGATGCCTCGCCTTTGTAGTGGACCGACTGCGGCGGGCTGCCGAGCGAGGCGAAGGGCTGGATCTTCGCGCCAGCGCCGATCTCGGTGATCCCCTGGATCGAGACATGCGAAACCAGGTGGCAGCCGTCGCCGAGCGTAACCTGCGGCCCGATCATGCAGTACGGGCCGACGACGACTTCGGCGCCGAGCCTGGCACCGTCCGCAACTCTTGCTGTCGGATCGATCTTGGCCACAGGTGATTAATCTTCGACGATCATGGCGCCGACTTCGGCTTCGCAAACCGTAACGCCGCGCACTTTCGCTTCACCCTTGAACCACCACATCGTGCGGCGCTGCTGGATTTTCCTCATGTGATACTCGATCGTATCGCCCGGCAGCACCGGCTTGCGGAACTTGGCCTTGTCCACGGTGAGAAAGAAGACGTTCGGTGGCCTGCCCTCGTGGCCGGAATGTTTCGAGCAGATCGCACCCGCCGTCTGCGCCATGCCTTCGATCAGAAGCACGCCCGGCATCACCGGGCGCTCGGGAAAATGCCCGGCGAAGAACGGCTCGTTGAAGGTCACGTTCTTGACGCCGATGCAGGATTCGTCGGCGTCCACCTCGACGATCCGGTCCACCAGCAGGAACGGATAACGGTGCGGCAATAATTTAAGGAGCTCGGCAGGCTCGATGATCTTCGTCTTCGCTTCGGCGTTCATGTCCGGTGCTCACCCGCGCGTCTTTTCGTTGCCGTCTTTACCACCTTTTCCGGAAAGCCGCTGCAAGGCGATCTGCTCCCGGAAGAACTCGCGCAGCGGCTTCGCCGGAGCGCCACCCCAGCGCTCGCCGGCGGGCACGTCGTGCATGACGCCGGAGAGCGCAATCAACTGCGCCCGGTCGCCGATGGTCCGATGATCCGCGACCCCGACCTTTCCGCCGAGCATGACGCCGTCCCCGAGCGTAACGCTGCCGGAGAGGCCGACATGACCGGCGATGATGCAATGGCGCCCGATCGAGACGTTGTGCGCAACTTGCACCAGATTATCGATCTTCGTGCCCTCACCGATCGTGGTATCGCGGCCGCCGCCGCGGTCGACCGTGGTGCCCGCACCAATCTCGACATCATCCTGAACGATCACGCGGCCGAGCTGCGGCACCTTCAGGTGACTCGCTCCCGGAATATATCCGAACCCGTCCTGCCCGATGCGCACGCCCGCATGAATGATTACGCGGTCGCCGACCAGCGCATGCGTAATGCTGGCGCCCGGCCCGATGCTGCAATCGCGGCCGATGCGGACGTCGGGACCGATAACGACATTCGAACAGATGATCGTGCCGGCGCCGATTTCGGCATCGGGTCCGATGACCGCGCCCGGATCGACGATCACGCCATCTTCGAGCCGCGCATCCTCATGCACAGAGGCCTCGGGATCGACGCCGCGTGTCCCCACGATGGAGAGCGGGCGCAGGTCGTCGGCAAACAGCGCGCGCGCAGTCTTTACGAAAGCCGTGTAGGGCTTGGGCACAATGAGGCGCGCGATGTGCGAAGGCACCGAGGCGGCGAGCTTCTCGCTCACGAAACAGGCCGCGGCGTCGCAGATCGCGAGCTGCGCCGCGTAGCCGGCATCTTCGTAGAACGTGATGTCCTCGGGCCCGGCGATGTCGAGCGGCTTCGCGCCGTTCACCACCACTGCCGAGACTGCTTCCGGCACGATTGCACCGGTCAGTTCCGCAACGGCCGCGAGCGCAAGCGGACCCCGAGAGCGAAAGAAAATCGGATCGGTCATGCGAGAACCGTCGGAGCCCGCCCCGGAAATCCGGGCCGGGCTCGGGAGATCAGAACTTGGCGCCACCGCCGAAACGGAAGAACTGCGTTTTGTCGTAGGGCGACTTCGCCAGCGGATAGGCCAAGTCGAAGCGCAGCGGCCCGAACGGCGACTGCCAGATCAAGCTGACGCCGGTCGACGCGCGGATCGAATTTGCGTCGTACAGACAGATCGACGTGCCGCAGCTCGTCGCAGTCGTCAAAGGCGGGTTCATATTGCCTTCGTAGTTGTAGAGCGAACCCACGTCGACAAAGACCGCGCTCTTGATGCCGATTTCCTTCGGCAGGAACGACAGCGGGAACTGGAGTTCGGCCGTGGCCGCCCAATAGGTCGTGCCGCCCAGCGAGTTATAGCCGCCGGTAATGTTTGTATTGATGTCCCGCGCGCCGAAGCCCTGGGTCGAGAAACCGCGGACCAGCGAGTGCGCGTTGTTGAAGTGGTCGATGAAGCGCAGCGTATCTCCGCCCCACGAAAACACGTGACCGGCCGAACCCTTGACCATGCCGACGAAATCGCCGGTAAGCGGACGGTAGTAGCGGACTTCGGCTGCCGTCTTCAGGTAGCGCGAGTCGCCGCCGAGACCGGCAAGGTCCTGCGAGAACTGCGCATAGACGCCGCTCGTCGGATCCTGGTTGTTGTCCAGCGAATTGTAGGTCAGCGAATAGCCGATCGATGAAGTCAGGATCGGAGCGAACAGCGATTCAAGAATCGCGTTCGAGACCAGGAAGGTCGCGCTCGACTTAATCTCGCGCTGGAAGATGCTGTAGCGAACCTGCATCGTCAGCTCTTCGTTGAGCCGCGCGGTCGCCCGCAGCGTGGTGCCGACCGTGTCGATGCCGTATTGCACGAACTCCGAAGGCTCGGTCACCTTGTAGAAAAGGTCGAAGCCGACGGCGAGCCGGTAATCCATGAAATAGGGCTCGGTGAAGGAGAACTCGATGCCCCTCGCGCGCTCGCCATACTGGAGCGACGTCCGCACGTACTGGCCGCGGCCGAGGAAGTTGCGCTCGCCGATCGTAAGCTCGCCGAGCAGGCCATCCGCGGTCGAATAGCCCGCTGCAATCGAGAATTCGCCGGTCAGTTGCTCTTCGACGTTGACGTTCAGGATAATGCGATCCGGCGCCGAGCCCGGCTCGTTGGTAACCTTCACGTTCTTGAAATAGCCGAGGTTCTTCAGGCGGCGCTCCGCGCGATCCACCATGACGCGATTGTAGGGATCGCCTTCGACGATATCGAATTCCCGGCGCACGACGTATTCGCGCGTGCGCGAGTTCGAGCGGATATTGATGCGCTCGACGTAAACGCGCGCGCCCTCGTCGATCACGTAGATCACGTTGATGAGACGGCCCTGGAAATCGCGGTCGCCGCGCGGGCGAACCTGCGCGAAAGCATAACCGCGATTGGCAAGCTCGATGGTGATCAGCTCGACGGTCTTCTCGACCAGTTCGGCGTTATAGACCTCGCCGGAGCGGCCGCGGATCAGCGTGCGGGCGACCGCGGGATCGAGGTCGCGCACGTTCGAGAGAACGTCCACGTTGCCGAAGCGGTACTGCGCGCCTTCGTCGACGACGAAGTTCAGCACGAATCCGTTGTTCTGGCGGTCTAGATCGACGGTCGCGGAAAGGATGCGGAAGTCGGCGTAGCCGTTCTTGAGATAGAACCGGCGCAGCAGTTCCTGGTCGGCATTGACGCGGTCGGGATCGTAAACGTCGGTGTTGCGCAGCCAGCTCAGCCAGTTAGCCTGCGTCGTGTTGATCACGTCGCGGAGGCGGCTGCTGGAGAAAACGTTGTTGCCGGTGAAATTGATCGTCCGGATCGTGGTCTTGTCGCCTTCCTTGATCACGAAGATCAGATCGACTCGGCTGTTCGCGCGGTCGATCACCTGCGGCTCGACGGTCACGTCATAGCGGCCGCTGCGGCGGTAAACCTCGATGATGCGTTGCACGTCCGCCTGAACGGTCGCGCGCGAAAGCGCTGCACGCGGTTTCGACTGCACTTCGGCGTTCAGCACTTCGTCCTTGACGCGCTTGTTGCCTTCGAAGACCACGCGATTGACGACCTGCGCCTCGCGCACGGTCACGACCAGACGCGAACCCGACATGCGGATGTTGACGTCCTCGAACAGGCCGATCGAATAGAGCGTGCGAAGAGCTTCGTCGATGCGCTGCGGGTCCGCGCGCTCACCCGGACGAATCTTCACATAGCTGCGGATGGTATCGGCATCCACGCGCTGATTGCCGACGACATCGACCCCGCTGACCGTCTGCGCGGAGGCCGCGGTCGAAACCGCAATCGTACCTGCTGCGATGCCGCAAAAGAGGGTCACTGCGAGCGCAAAGGCTGCGCCCAGCTTACGAATGACCCGTACCCCACCAAATTTCATTGACCGCAATTCCAAAAAAGCAGTCTGGACAAGACCGCTCCCCCATCCGCTTGAGAAGCCAAGCGGAATCGTCTTTCATTCGCGTCCGGTTTTACAGATTTTCCAGTGGCTTGCAAACGAAGTGGGTAGAATTTGCCTGGGTTTTTGGCCCTGCGTTGCCAATGCGCCACGCGACCCTATGACCCGAAAAACGCAATACCTCGATACCACTGAACCGCCCCTCCGCTACTGGCTAGAGGACCCCCACACCGGAGTGAATATGACCGGCCGGGCGTTACCGGCCGATTACCGGGAACCCGCGCCGCGGTATCAGGATGCCTGGGAGCGCAGGAAAAGCTGGAAAATATCGTTCCAGGTCGCGACGATCATCAGCAGCATCACGAGGGCGAGCCCGATCCGGAACCCGTATTCCTGCGCGCGATCACTCAACGGACGGCCGCGAAGTGCCTCGATGGCATAGAACAAAAGGTGACCACCATCCAGCAGCGGCACCGGAAAGAGGTTCAGAAGGCCGATGCTGACCGAAAGCACGGCCGTGAGCCGCAGGAGATCATAGAAGCTTTGCGCCGCGACCTCGCCTGCCACCTGCCCGATGCGGATTGGCCCGCCGAGCTGGTCGATGGATTCCTTGCCGACGATGATGCCGCCGATATAGGCCATGGTCCGCTCGATCACGAACCAGGTTTCCGAGAAACCCATGCCGATCGAGTCGATCACGCCATAGCGCTTGCGGAAGGTGTCCTCCGGCTTCGAGGGATTCTCGATGCCGAGCACGCCGAGCTTGGGATTGTTCGGATGCGGCTTCGGCGTCGCATGGAGTGTAAGCCGCTGGTTGCCGCGCTGCACGACAATGGTGAGCTTCTGGCCGAGCGCGCCGGAAACGATGCGCGGCAGATCCTCGAACGCCTCGACCGACTTGCCGTCGATGGAAACGATCAGGTCGCCGGGCTGAATGCCGGCTTCCATGGCCGCGCTGTTCGGGCGGATCGCATTGGCCCGCGACGGCCAGCGCGAAATGCCGATATCGCCGATGCGATGCGTGCTGCCGAAGGTGTCCTTGATCTCGCGGAGCGCGGGCGTGATCGTGGTGGCGATGTCCTTGCCCTTCCGCTCGACCACGAAAGCGAGTTTCTCGCCGGCCGAAAGGCTGGTCACGCGCATGATGTCTTCGTAGCCGTCGATCTGCTTGCCGTTGATGCTGACGACGCGATCGCCGGCCTGAAGCCCCGCGGCCTGCGCCGGGCTGCCCGCGCGAACCACTTCGAGCACCGGCGTCGTCATGTTGCGGCCGATGCCGTAAAGCACGCCGCCGAAAATGACGACGGCAAGAATGAAATTCGCGATCGGTCCCGCCGCGACGATGGCCGCGCGGTTACGCACCGGCTGATGGAAGAAGGAAATCTTCTTCTCGGCGGTGCTCATCTTTTCAAGTTTCTGCAAATCCGGCGTGCTCGCGGCGGAATCGTCGCCGTGAAAGCGCACGTAGCCGCCGAGCGGAATCGCGGCCAGCCGCCAGCGCGTGCCGTGCTTGTCATTGAAGCCGAAAAGTTCCGGGCCGAAACCGACCGAGAAGGCGTCGATCTTCACGCCGCAGCGGCGCGCGACCCAGAAGTGCCCGAGTTCATGAAAGAAAACGACGATGGTCAGGACGAAAAGGAACGGGATGACGTAGCCAAGGATCCAGCCACCCTTGGCACTCAACAAACTGAACAGTTCCATTTCCGCCGCCCTTTCTGATCTCTTACCGCGTTAGGATGCCTTTGCGGCGAATTGAGGCAAGAGGGTCGCGGCTAAACTTCTCGCGACATGGTCAACGGCAAGCGCGTCGTTAACCGTGTCGAAGTCTCGCGAAATCCCTTCCTTTGCAGCCTTCTCGAGCACCGCCTCGACCAGCGCCGGAATACCCGGAAACGACAGCCGGCGCTCGCGGAACGCGCCGCTTGCCACCTCGTTTGCCGCGTTCAGGATGTTCGGCGCAGCGCCGCCCGCTTCGAGCGCATTTCGCGCGAGCCGCAACGCCGGGAACCGGCCATAATCGGGCGCCTCGAAATTGAGCGTTCCGAGCTTCGCCAGATCGAGCTTCGGCGCAGTCCATTCCAGCCGTTCCGGCCAGGCCAGGCAAAAGCCGATGGGAATGCGCATGTCGGGATGCGCCATCTGCGCGATCACCGACCCGTCGTGGTATTCGACCAGTGCATGAACCACCGACTGCGGATGGATCAGCACATCGAGTTGCGACGGCGCGAGATCGAACAGATAGTGCGCCTCGATCAGCTCGAGGCCCTTGTTCATCAGGGTCGCGGAGTCGATGGAAACCTTAGCGCCCATCGACCAGTTCGGATGACGCACAGCCTCTTCGGGCGTGACGAAGGCAAGGCGCTCGCGGCTCATGGTCCGAAACGGCCCGCCCGAAGCCGTAAGCGTGACCTTGGCGACCGCATCGCGCCTGCCGCAGGCGAGCGCCTGAAAGACCGCATTGTGTTCGGAGTCTACCGGCAGAACCGTCGCGTTCTTTTCCTGCGCCGTGCGCATGAAGAGCCGCCCGGCGGTGACGAGGCATTCCTTGTTGGCGAGCGCAATTCTGCGCCCGGATGCAAAGCCCGCTATGGTCGGCGCGAGCCCGGCCGAACCGACGATCGCCGAAAGCAGAATGTCGGAATTCGCAGCCGCTGCCTCGGCCATGCCATTCGCGCCGGCGAGCGCCTTTATGCCCGTTCCGGCCAGCGCCGTTTTCAGCGCCGCATAAGCGCTTTCGTCCGATACCGCCGCGATCTCGGCACCGAACTCGCGCACAAGCGCCACGAGTTTCTCGACGTCGCTGTTCGCGGTCAGCGCGACGACGCGAAAGCCGCCCTCACGAACGAGATTGAGCGCGCTGGTGCCGATCGAGCCGGTCGCGCCAAGGATGCTGACGCTTGTCACCATTGCAGCAGTCCGGCCGCGGGCGTTTCCGCGCCGCGATGCAGGAGCCCGATGACGAGCGCGAGTATCGCCGCCGCGATAAACCCGTCGACGCGATCCATCACGCCGCCGTGGCCCGGAAGAATGCCGGATGCATCCTTCTTTCCGAATTTCCGTTTCACGAAGGATTCGAAGATATCGCCTGCCTGCGAGAACACCGAAACGACCAGCGCGATTACAAGCGAGATCGCGGCGAAGCGCGCATTGGCGAGCGTCGCGACCGTCGCCCCGCCCAATACGCCGAACAGCGTACCGCCGATGGCGCCGGACCAGGTTTTTTTGGGGCTGATTGCCGGAGCGAGCTTCGGCCCGCCGATAAATCTGCCGCAGAAATAGGCGGCGATGTCGGTGAGCCAGACCACGGCATAGAGCCACACGATTGCGAAAAAGCCGAACTTGAAATCTTCACGCAACAGCACTGCCGGGATGAATACGAGGCTCGCATAAAGCAGACCGCCGCCGCTCCATGCCCGCGCCTCCCGGTTACCGCTCGCCGCAAACGCCGCGGCAACCGCGCCGATCAGCGTAACCGCCACCGCAAGCAGGACCAGATTCATGCTGAGCAGGATCGCCGCGATCACGAGCGCGATGGCGCCGGCCGCGATGACGATGGTGCGCGGCTCCGCGCGCACGATCGTCGCCCATTCGTACCAGACGATGAGCGCCGCGACGGTCCAGAACAGCAGAAACGGAAAGCCGCCATACCAGGTCGCGCCGAGCGCGAGCAGGATAAGCACGATGGCCGAAGGCACCCGGCGCTTGAGATCGCTCGACATCGACGAGGAAGCAGGGGCTGGCATTTCGCTCATGTCACACGCTCGCCTTCGCGCTCAGCCCGCCGAAACGGCGCTCGCGCTTCCGGAATTCGTCGACGGCCGCCTGAAGCGCCGCCTTGTCGAAATCCGGCCAGTGCGTCGGCACGAACAGAAACTCGGAATAGGCCGCCTGCCACAACAGAAAATTCGAGAGCCGCTGTTCGCCGCTGGTGCGGATGATCAGGTCGGGATCGGGAATGTCCTTGGTGTGGAGATGGGCGGCGAGCCTCGCGGCGTCGATCTGATCGGCCCTCAACTCGCCGCGCGCGACCTGCTCGGCGAGCTTTCTCGCGGCCTCCGCGATCTCCTGTTGCGCGCCGTAGTTGAAGGCAACGACCAGTGTCGCCCCCGCATTGTCTTTCGTAAGCTCTTCCGCTTCCGCCAAAAGCGCCAGAATGTCGGGCTTGAGATTGGCGCGATCGCCGATGATGCGCACGCGCACGTCGTTCTTGTGCAGTTCCGCGAGGTCGTTGCGCACGAAGCGCTTCAACAGACCCATCAGGTCTTCGATTTCGTCCGCGGGACGCGACCAGTTTTCCGCGCTGAAGCTGTAGATGGTCAGATAGCGGATGCCGAGTTCGTCCGCCGCCTTGACGATATTGCGCAGCGCTTCGACGCCACGGCGATGACCCTCGCGCCGCGGCAATCCGCGTGCCGCCGCCCAGCGGCCGTTGCCGTCCATGATGATCGCAACATGAACCGGCGGCGCGGCAGCGCCGGCTTCCTTGGATGGCGCTGCGTCTGGCATGGACATTCGCGGCTCCCTGTCAGACCGACAGGATTTCCTTTTCCTTTTGCGCGAGCATCAGGTCGACATCGGCAATGGCCGCGTCGGTCGCCTTCTGCACTTCGGCTTCATGGCGCTTGGTGTCGTCCTCCGAAACGTGCCCGTCTTTTTGCGACTTCTTCAGCAGATCGATGCCGTCGCGACGCACATGGCGGATCGCAACCTTCGCCGCTTCCGCATATTTATGCGCGACCTTCACGAGCTCCTTGCGCCGTTCTTCGTTCAGATCGGGAATGCGAAGGCGGATGACCTGGCCTTCCGTATTCGGGTTGAGGCCGAGATTGGAGTCGCGAATGGCCTTCTCGACCGCGGTCACGACGGATTTGTCCCATACCTGGATCGAGATCAGCCGCGGCTCCGGCACGGCGACCGTCGCAACCTGCGTGAGCGGCATGTTCGAGCCGTAGGCCTCGACCGTGATCGGCTCGACCAGGCTCGGCGTCGCCCGGCCGGTGCGTAGCCCTGCAAGTTCGGTCTTGAGAACGCCTTGTGCGCCAACCATCCGGCGCTTGATGTCTGCGAGGTCGAAGGCTTGCGCTGCCATGATCTTGGTCCCGATTTTGGGGCCGCGAGGGCCGGAAATTCTTGAAGCTTAGGCCGTAACGATCGTGCCGCGAGAAGGATCGGCAATCGCCGAGGAGATCGCCCCGGCCTGTTTGATCGAGAAGACGATTATCGGCAGCTTGGCGTCCCTAGCAAGGGCGAACGCCGCCGCATCCATCACCTTGAGATTCCTGCTCAAAGCGTCGCTATGGGTCAGCGTCTTGAAGCGCTTTGCCTTCGGATTCCGGTGCGGATCGGAATCATAGATGCCGTCCACGTCGGTCGCCTTGAAGATCGCCTGGCAGCCCAACTCGGCCGCGCGCAGCGCCGCCGCCGTGTCGGTGGTGAAATAGGGATTGCCGGTGCCACCCGCGAGCACGACGATCCTGCCTTCGGAGAGATCCTTGATCGCGGGCTGGCGCGCATAAGGCTGGCAGACGGTCGGCATGTCGAGCGCGGAGAAGGCACGCGCGGGAGCGCCGGCCGCTTCGATTGCCCGCTCCAGCGCAAGCGCATTGATGACGGTCGCGAGCATGCCCATCTGGTCGGCCGTCGCCCGGTTCATGCCCGTGGTGGCAAGTTCGGCGCCGCGCAGGATATTGCCGCCGCCGACGACCACGGCGATTTCCGTTCCGGCCTTGCGCGCCTTGGCCAGATCCTTGCCGATGCGGTTCAGCGTATTCGCATCGAGCCCGAAATCGGCATCGCCCATCAAAGCTTCGCCCGAGACCTTTACGAGTACCCGGGCGAAACGTTGCTTTGGCATGAATGAAACTCTGTTGTTAGGCTTTTCCGCCGGCTGCCGCGACTTCGGCGGCGAAGTCCTGTTCCTGCTTCTCGACGCCTTCGCCGAGCGCAAACCGGACAAAGCCCTTGATCGCGATCGGGCCTCCCGCCTTGCCTTCGGATTCCTTCAGCGCCTGCGCGACGGTCTTCGACGGATCATGCACGAAGGGCTGATCGATAAGGCTCACTTCCTTGTAGAAGCTCTTGAGGCCGCTATCGACGATTTTCTCGATCACATTGTCGGGTTTTCCAGAGGCGCGTGCCTTGTCCGCGAGGATCGCGCGCTCGCGCTCGATCGTCGCCGCGTCGATACCCTTGGACTCGACCGCAAGCGGATTAGCAGCGGCGATGTGCATCGCAACCATGCGGCCGATCCGGTTCAACTCGACGGCATCGCCCTTCGACTCGAGAGCGAGAAGAACGCCGATCTTGCCGAGACCGTCCGAGATCGCGCCGTGCATGTATTGCGCGACGACGCCCTCGCCGACCGAGATTTCGGCCGCGCGGCGGAAGGTCATGTTTTCGCCGATGGTCGCAATCGCCGACGCAATCGCGTCGCCGATCGAAGCCGAGCCAGCCTTCACGGCCTTCAGCGTCTCGACATCCGAGCCGTTATGCAGCGCGGTCTGGGCGATCAGCTTCACGAGGCCCTGGAAGTGGTCGTTGCGCGCGACGAAGTCGGTTTCGGAGTTCACCTCGACCACAGCACCCTTGGTGCCGTCGACGGCGATCCCGACCAGACCTTCGGCCGCGACGCGGCCGGCCTTCTTCGCAGCCTTGGACAGGCCCTTCTTGCGGAGCCAGTCCACGGCGGCTTCGATGTCGCCATTGGTTTCGGTCAGCGCCGCCTTGCAATCCATCATGCCGGCGCCGGTCTTTTCGCGCAGTTCCTTGACCGCGCTCGCGGAAATATCGGCCATTTTTTTCTCCGTTCCGCCTGACTTATTCGGCGTCGGCTGAAAGTTTCTTTGCCTGCTCGATCCAGCCCGCGACGCGCGCGGGCAGACGGACTTCTTCGCCCACGCGATGCGCGTCGGCAGGAGTGAGTTCGGCGATCTGCGAATAGTGGAAGATGCCGAGGTCGTTGAGCTGCTTCTCCACGTCCGGGCTGACATGGCCGAGCTTCTTGAGATCGTCCGGAGCGCCGCGCGGACCCGGCAGCGGCTCGAGCTTTTCCCATTCCGTCGTCGCCGGAAGCACTTCCTCCAGCGGACGCTCGGCAGCGCCGAGATCGACACCCGCTTCGCCCTGCGCGCGGGAAATGCCGTCAATGGCCGCCTTCGCGATCAGGTCGCAGTAGAGGTTGATCGCGCGGGCGGCGTCGTCGTTGCCCGGAATCGGGAACGTGATGCCGTCGGGATCGCAATTCGTATCGACGATCGCGGCAATCGGAATGCCGAGCCGGCGCGCTTCCTTGATCGCGATGTCTTCCTTGTTGGTGTCGATCACGAAGAGAAGATCGGGAATGCCGCCCATGTCGCGGATGCCGCCGAGCGCAAGCTCCAGCTTTTCCTTCTCGCGCGAAAGCGTGAGCTTTTCCTTCTTCGTGTAACCGCCGGACTCGTTCGAGTTCAGCATCTCTTCGATCTTCTTGAGACGCGAGATCGAGTTCGAAATCGTTTTCCAGTTCGTGAGCGTGCCGCCAAGCCAGCGGGAATTCACGAAATACTGCGCCGAACGCTTGGCGGCGTCGGCGATAGAGTCCGCCGCCTGGCGCTTCGTGCCGACGAAAAGCACGCGGCCGCCGCGGGCGACGACGTCGGAGACCGCCTGCAAGGCACGCGAAAGCGCCGGCACGGTCTGCGCGAGATCGATGATGTGGATGTTGTTGCGGGTACCGAAGATGTACGAATGCATCTTCGGGTTCCAACGATGGGCCTGATGGCCAAAGTGAACGCCAGCTTCCAAAAGCTGACGCATGCTGTAGTCGGGCAGCGCCATTTCCAAACTCCGGTTTGCCTCCGCGGGCAGAGCAAGGCCACTTGGCCCTGCACCGGATGATCCCTCTCAGGATCGAAGCGCCCGCGTGCGAGATGGCGAGCTATATAGGCGTAGCGCCGGGCGCTTGCAACAAGCGATTGCAGCGCAAGAAAATTGCCGTAAATATTTGATTTTATTACAGTTCCTGAACTTCCAGCACCCCTTCGACCGCGCGCACATTGCCCGCGATCTGCGGCGAAATCGAATAGCGGCCCGGCAGCTTCACTTCGACTTCCGCGAGTCCCTCATCGAGCGAGACGATAATATTCACCTCGCCTTTGCCCTCGGCTTTGGACTTGCTCTCGGCCTCGGCGGCCTTTCCGTTGCCGTTGCCGCCGTTCTGAAGCCGCTTGGCGATCTGCTCGATCGACGCCTCCGGCTTCACCACGACCACAAGCCCGCGCTGGTTCTTGGCCGCGACCTGATCGAGCAACTCGACCCCATAGATGCGTAGCCGCACCTCGTCGCCCTGCGCGTCGGCGCCGACCTGGAGCAGCACCGCATTGCCCGGCTCAAGATCGCGCTGATACTGCACGAGCCCTTCCTGGAAGATCACCGCCTCGAAATAGCCGGTCGGGTCCGAGAGCTTGATATTGGCCATGCGCGAGCCGGTCTTGGTTCGCCGCTCCTGCCGCGACACCACGGTCGCCGCAAGCCGCCCCGCGGTCGCGCCTGCCCGCGCGCTTAGCTGGAACTCCGCCCAGGACTGCACGCGCATCCGCTTCAACGCCACGGCGTAGTCGTCGAGCGGATGGCCGGAGAGATAGAACCCGGCGGCATCGAACTCTTTCGACAGGCGCTCCGCCGGCAGCCAGGGCTCGGCATCAGGCAGCCGCAATACGCTTGCGCTAGAGCCGCCCCCGAACAGTTCGCTCTGCCCGGAGGCGCGATCCTCGCCGCTACGCTGCGCATGACGCAGGATCGCCTCGCATCCTGCGAACACGCGGGCGCGGTTCTTGTCGAGCGCGTCGAAAGCGCCCGCACCGGCCAGACTCTCGAGCATGCGCTTGTTGATCGACTTCGCATCCACGCGCGAAGCGAAGTCGGTGAGATCACGGAACGGCTTGTCCCCACGCGAAGCGACGATAGCCTCGACCGCATGGCCGCCGACACCCTTCAACGCGGCTAGCGAATAGAAGATGGTGCTGTCGGCGACGTCGAAGGCGCGGCCGGACCTGTTCACCGATGGCGGCTCGACCGTGATGTTCAACCGCTGCGCTTCGCGGCGGAATTCCGCGAGCTTGTCGGTGTTGCCCATATCGAGCGTCATCGAGGCCGCGAGAAACTCGACCGGATAATTCGCCTTGAGATAGGCGGTCTGATAGGCGACCAGCGCGTAGGCCGCCGCATGGCTCTTGTTGAAGCCGTAGTCGGCGAACTTCGCCAGAAGATCGAAGATCGTCTGTGCCTGCGACTTGTCGATGCCCTGTGCAACCGCGCCTTTGACGAAGCGGTCCTGCTGCGCGGCCATCTCCTTCTTGATCTTCTTGCCCATCGCGCGGCGCAAGAGGTCGGCTTCGCCGAGCGAATAGCCCGCGAGCACGCGGGCCGCCTCCATCACCTGTTCCTGATAGACGATGACGCCGAAGGTTTCCTTGAGCACCGGCTCCAGCTTCGGATGAATATATTCCGGCAGTTCCTTGCCGACCTTGCGGAAGCAATAGGTCGGAATATTCGCCATCGGGCCCGGCCGGTAGAGCGCGACGAGCGCGATGATATCCTCGAAGCGGTCGGGCTTCATGTCGACGAGCGCCCGGCGCATGCCCTGACCTTCCACCTGGAACACGCCGACCGTTTCGCCGCGGGCCAGCATCTCGTAGGTCTTCGTATCGTCGAGCGGAATTTTGTCGATATCGACGATGACGCCGCGCTTCTTCAGCAGCTCCGTCGCCGTGCGGATGACGGTCAGCGTCTTCAGGCCGAGAAAGTCGAATTTCACGAGCCCGGCGACTTCCACCCACTTCATGTTGAACTGGGTCACCGGCATGTTCGAGCGCGGATCGCGATAGAGCGGGATCAGCTCGCCGAGCGGCCGGTCCCCGATCACGATACCGGCGGCATGGGTCGAGGCGTGCCGGTGCAGGCCTTCGAGCTTCAGCGCGATATCGAACGCGCGCCGCACGATCGGCTCCTGCTCCGCCGCATTCTGTAGCTGCGGGTCGCCGTCGATCGCCTGCGCGAGCGTCACCGGATTGGTTGGATTGACCGGCACCAGCTTGCAGAGCTTGTCCACCTGCCCATAGGGCATCTCGAGTACGCGCCCGACGTCCCGCAGCACACCGCGCGCCTGCAACGAGCCGAACGTGATGATCTGGGCGACGCGGTCGCGCCCATAGCGCTCCTGCACGTAGCGGATCACCTCGTCGCGGCGGTCCTGACAGAAATCGATGTCGAAGTCCGGCATCGACACGCGCTCGGGATTGAGAAAGCGCTCGAACAGCAAGCCGAAGCGCATGGGATCGAGGTCGGTGATCGTCAGCGCATAGGCAACAAGCGATCCCGCGCCCGAGCCGCGTCCGGGGCCCACGGGAATGTTCTGTTCCTTTGCCCAGACGATGAAGTCCGCGACGATCAGGAAATAGCCCGCGTACTTCATCTTCGCGATGACGTTGAGCTCGAAATCAAGCCGCTCGAAATACTCCTTCTCCGATTGCCCTTCCGCCGCGCCGAACGCCTTGAGCCTGGCCTTGAGGCCGGCTTCGGCACGGTTGCGAAGCTCCGCGGTTTCGTCGGTCTTCGGATCACCGAACGTCGGCAGAATCGGCTTGCGTGCCGTCGGACGATACGAGCAGCGCTGCGCGATTTCCGCGGTTGCCGCAATCGCGGCCGGGAGATCCGCGAACAGCTCCGCCATCTCGTCTTGCGTTTTCAGGTAGTGCTCGGGGCTGAGCTGGCGGCGATCGGCTTCCGCGATCCGCCGCCCTTCGGCGATTGCCAGCAGCGCGTCCTGCGCCTCGTAATCGTCGCGCGCCGCAAAGAACGGCTCATTGGTCGCGACAATCGGAACCGATAAGGCGTCCGCGAGCGAAAGCAGATGCGGCTCCGCACGCCGCTCCTGCGTGAGGCTGTGCCGCTGCAACTCCACGTAGAGCCGGTCGCCGTAAATTTCCTTGAGCGTTTCCAGCCGCGCGCGGGCAAGCTCCGGCTTTTCGACGATGACGCGGTCGATCGGCCCCGAGGGCCCACCGGAGAGCACGATCAGGCCGCCCGCATTTTCCGAAAGCCAGCCGACCTGCACGCGCGGCTCCTCGCTGTCCGCGCTTTCCATGAAGCTGCGCGAAGTCAGCTGCATGAGATTGCGGTAGCCTTCCTCGGTCGCGGCGAGCAGCACGATGCGCGCAACCGGTGGCGGCGCCGCACCCGCACGCTGCGGCGGCTCGTCGGCAAAGTCGACCGCCAACGAGCAGCCGACGATGGGCTGCACGCCCTTCTCCGCCATCTTCTCCGAAAATTCGAGCGCGCCGAACAGATTGCCTGTGTCGGTCAGTGCGAGCGCGGGCTGGCGGTCCTGGCTCGCGAGTTGCGCGAGCTTCGCAAGCGGCAGCGCCCCTTCGAGCAGGGAATAGGACGAATGCACATGCAGATGAACGAACGGCGACTGCGCCACGACAGCCTCTACGATTCCAAGGAGGTCATACTGTCCCGCGTAAGGGAGCGCGCGTAAACAGCAGCTTGTGGACTATTCCAGTTCCACGATCTGCCCGTCGCGTAGCGTAACCCGTCGTGTCATGCGCCCCGCAAGTTCGAGATTGTGGGTTGCGATGATCGCAGCCAGATTGGTCGCCTGCACGAGCTTTTCGAGCGTTCCGAACACATGGTCCGCGGTCTTCGGATCGAGATTGCCCGTGGGCTCGTCCGCGAGCAGAAGCCGCGGCGCGTTCGCGACAGCACGCGCGATTGCGACGCGCTGCTGTTCGCCGCCCGACAATTCGGACGGCCTGTGCTCGAGCCGCTTGCCGAGGCCGAGAAAGCTCAGCAATTCGTCCGCGCGCTTGCGCGCCTCGCTCTTTTCGAGGCCTGCGATCATCTGCGGCAGAATTACATTCTCGCTTGCCGTAAATTCCGGCAGCAGGTGATGGAACTGATATACGAAGCCGACATCATCCCGGCGGATTGCGGTGCGGTCGCTGTCACTGAGTTTCGCGGTCGGCCGACCGCCGATATAGACCTCCCCGTCGTCGGGATGCTCAAGCAAACCGGCGATATGCAGAAGCGTCGACTTGCCCGCGCCCGAGGGCGCGATCAGCGCGACCGACTCCCCCGGCCACACCGACATCGTGACGCCGCGCAGGATATTGAGCTCCGTCTCGCCCTGCACATAGCTGCGGCGGACATTCTCGAGATGGAGTGCCGGCACCTTTTCCATTTATTCGTACCGCAGCGCTTCGACCGGATCGAGCCGCGCGGCCCGCCACGCCGGATAAAGGGTCGCCAGGAACGACAGCACCAGCGCCATCAAGATGACGGCGGTCGTCTCGGTGCTGTCGATGCGCGCCGGCAACCGGCTGAGATAATAGAGCTCCGGCGGGAACAGTTGCGTCGAGGTCAGCCACGACACGAAGCGCCGGATCTCCTCGATATTGAGGCAAACTAGCAGGCCGATCGCGAATCCGACCAGCGTTCCGACGATGCCGATGCTCGATCCCGTAATCAGGAAAATGCGCATGACCGCATATTTCGTGGCGCCCATCGTGCGCAGGATCGCGATGTCGTGCCCCTTGTCCTTCACGAGAATAATCAGGCCGGAAATGATATTGAGCGCCGCCACGAGCACGATCAGCGTGAGGATCATGAACATCACGGTGCGCTCGACCTGAAGCGCGCTGAAAAACGACGAATTCCGCTGCCGCCAGTCGATGATGTAGATCTGCCGGCCCGCGTTATCGTTCACCAGTTGCCGGTATTGAACGATGTGATCGGCGTTGTCGGTATAGATTTCGATGGCATTCACGTCGCCCGCGCGGTTGAAATAAGCCTGCGCCTCGGTAAGCGGCATGAACACGAAGACCGAGTCGTATTCCGACATGCCGATCTCGAAGATCGCCGCGACCTTGTAGGTCTTGATCCGCGGCGTCGTGCCCATCGGGGTCACCGAGCCGCGCGGCGAAACCAGCGTGACGTTGTCGCCCGCGCGTACCGAAAGCTGGTCCGCAAGCCGCTTGCCGATCACGATGCCCTGCCCGTTGTCGAAACCTTCGAGCGACCCGAACTTGATGTTCGGCCCGATCGCGGGAAGCTTCTTCAGGTCATTTTCGCGCAGACCCCGCACCAGAACGCCG
Organism: uncultured Hyphomicrobiales bacterium; assembly: GCA_964575175.1. GTDB lineage: Bacteria > Pseudomonadota > Alphaproteobacteria > Rhizobiales > Xanthobacteraceae. Next base: position 21,721 of record CAZNPX010000040.1, read on the forward strand.
CCCGCGTGGAACGGCGACGACGCCAGCGCCTGCCCTTCCACCAGCGGGATCGCATGCGTGACGCCCTTCACTTTCAGAAGCCGCTCCGAAACCGCGTCGAAATCCGTAAGCGGCGTGCCGACCGGCTGCACGAGCATGTGGCCGTTCAACCCGAGAATCTTGTTCAGGAGCTCGTAGCGAAACCCGTTCATCACCGCCATGACGATGACGAGCGTCGCGACGCCGAGCATGATGCCGACGAACGAGAACCCGGCGATGACCGAAATGAATCCTTCCTTGCGGCGCGACCGCAGATAGCGACCCGCAAGCATCCATTCATATCGCGAGAACGGCATCGTTCCGCGCTTCGCCGCCATGATCCCTCCTGACGCTCCCGCCGCCATCAGGCCGCGAGACGCTTCACCGCATCTTCAGGCGTAATCATTTCCCGCGCCCCGCCGGCGCGCTGCTTCAGCTCGACCTTGCCGTCCGCAAGGCCCTTCGGTCCCACGAGAATCTGGTACGGCAGGCCTATCAGATCGGCGCTCGCGAATTTCGCGCCCGCGCGATCATCGGTGTCGTCGTAGAGCACTTCCACGCCGCGCGCCGTCAGCGCGGCATAGAGTTTCTCGCAGGCGGTGTCGGTCGTGCCGTCGCCCTGTTTGAGATTCAGAATGCCGACCTTGAACGGCGCGATTGCTTCCGGCCAGACGATCCCGGCGTCGTCATGGCTCGCTTCGATGATTGCCGCCACCAGCCGCGTCGGCCCGATGCCGTAGGAGCCCATGTGGACCGGCGAAGTCGCGCCGTCGGGGGTCTGGACGCTCGCCTTCATCGGCTCGGAATATTTCGTGCCGAAATAGAAGATGTGGCCGACCTCGATTCCGCGCGCGGACATCTGCTTGTCGCCGGGGATCGCGCCGAATGCAGCGGTATCGTGCTTCTCGGACGTCGCCGCATAGAGCGAAGTCCATTTGCCGACGAGATCTTCCAGCTCTTCGACGCTGTCGAAGTTCACGTTCTCGGATGGCGTATCGAAACCGAGATAATCCTTGTGGCAGAACACTTCGCTCTCACCGGTCGAGGCGAGGATAATGAATTCATGCGAGAGGTTGCCGCCGATGGGCCCGGTATCGGCCACCATCGGGATCGCCTTCAGACCCATGCGCGCGAAGGTCCGCAGGTAGGCCACGAACATCTTGTTGTAGGAATGTTTCGCCCCTGCCGCATCGAGATCGAAGCTGTACGCATCCTTCATGAGAAATTCGCGTGAGCGATAGACCCCGAAGCGCGGGCGCACCTCGTCGCGGAATTTCCATTGCAGATGATAGAGATTGAGCGGCAGGTTTTTGTATGACTTCACGTAGGCACGGAAGATTTCCGTGATCATTTCTTCGTTGGTCGGGCCGTAGAGCATTTCGCGCTGGTGCCGGTCCTGAATCCGCAGCATCTCCTTGCCGTAATCGTCATAGCGGCCGCTTTCGCGCCACAGGTCGGCGGACTGGATCGTCGGCATCAGCATTTCGACCGCGCCCGCGCGGTCCTGCTCCTCGCGGATGATGCGGCAGACCTTGTTCAGGACCCGGTGCCCCAGCGGCAGCCAGGCGTAGATGCCGGCCGCCTCCTGCCGGACCATCCCCGCACGCAGCATCAGCCGGTGGGACACGATCTCCGCGTCCTTGGGCGTGTCGCGCAGGATGGGCAGGAAATAGCGGGAAAGACGCATGGAGGCAGGGCCTTCGACTCAAGGAAACGGCGGAAGACGGGCATGAACGCATAACCGCCCGGAATGACAAGCCCCGGCGGAAGCGGGAAATAGTTGGTATCGCAACTGCGAAAGCTACATTGCGGCGCAAGAATGACAAGGCCGATCAAGCTGTTCTACGTTGCCTGACCGATCGGGAAACGGCGCAAGCCGGGCCCAGGTCTCGGGAGGAAGAGAAACCCCATCCGCCTTGGCGCGCAGGTTGCGACGGCGGAAAAGGCGGTCACCAGAAGCGGGCGAGCTCTCAAGCTCGCCCGTTGTCTTTTGTGGCGGCCGCTACAGCTTCACCGGCGCATACGGCATCGGCAGATCGTTGAGCGAGATCCAGCCGGATTTCCAGATCGCGAAACCGGCGAAAAAAAGGATCAACGATATGATCGTCGTCGCGATCGCTTTTTTCAGAAGCTGCGGCAATACCGGCGCCCCCGGATCGGTCCCGGCGGTCCCGACACCCGCCTCCCTCTGCGAGCGCACGCCAAAGGGCAGCACGGCGAAGAGGACCGTCCACCACAGAATGAAATAGATCGCGATGCCCAGCGTAATGCTCATGGCTCAGGCCTGTTCGATCTCCGTAAGCGTGCCCAGGAAATCCTTGGGATGCAGGAACAGCACCGGCTTGCCGTGGGCGCCGATCTTCGGATTGCCGTCGCCCAGTACGCGCGCGCCGGTCGCCTTGAGCTGATCGCGCGCCGCGATGATGTCGTCGACTTCGTAGCAGACATGATGGACGCCGCCGTCGGGATTGCGCTCGAGAAATTTCGCAATCGGTGAATTTTCGCCAAACGGTTCAAGAAGCTCGATCTTGGTGTTCGGCAGCGTGATGAAGACGGTCGAGACGCCGTGATCCGGCTGCGGCACGATCTCGGAAACGTCCGCGCCGAGTTTCTTCCGATACACCTCGGAAGCCGCCTTGATATCCTTCACCGCAATCGCAACGTGATTGAGCCGGCCGATCATGATGCACCTCTGAAGCTCTATATCTCTAGCACGAGCACATGGCAGGTGGGCTTCTTGCCCCATGCGGCATTCACGGCGCCGCGCACGCTGCGCCGGATCGCTTCCTCGACCTCTTCGGGGTCGCGCCGCCGCGCCCGCGGCAGATTTTCGAAGCCCGAGTGAACCGCATCGACGATCAGGTCGAACATCGAGCCGCTCTTGCCGGCCTGCTCCGGAATACCGGCAAACTCCACGACCGGATCGTCGGCGAGTTCCCCGCGGCCCGAGAGCGCGACCGCAATCGAAATCACGCCGGAGAAGCTCAGGCGCTTGCGGTCCCGCACCACAGGCTCGCTCGCCGAGATCAGCAGCGACCCGTCCTTATACAGGCGCCCGGCCTGGAATTGGTCGGTCACGCCCGCCGGGCCCGGCGAAAGCCGGACGATGTCGCCGTTCATGCAGGCGACGACCTCGCCGATACCCGCCTCCCGTGCGAGCGCCGCATTCTCAGAGAGATGCAACGCTTCGCCGTGAACCGGCACCACCAGCTCGGGCTTCAGCCATTCGTACATCTTCTTGAGTTCGCCCCGGCGCGGATGGCCGGAAACGTGCACGAGCTCGGTGCGGTCGGTCACGACCTCGACGCTTTTGGCGATAATCGCGTTGATGATCCGGTTTACCGCCTTCTCGTTGCCGGGGATCGTCCGCGACGACATGATCAGCATGTCGCGCGACGAAAGCTCGACCGCGGGGTGGTCGTCGTTCGCGATCCGCGCCAGCGCCGCACGCGGCTCGCCCTGGCTGCCCGTCAAAAGCACCATGACCTTGTTCGGCGGCAGCGTCTGATAGGCGTCGAAGCCGCGAAACTGCGGCACCCCCTCGAGATAGCCCAGCTCCCGCGCCACCCCGATCACGCGCTCCATTGCGCGGCCGGCGACGATCACCTCGCGACCGCAAGCCGCCGCCGCCAGCGCCGCCGAGCGCAGCCGCGCGACATTGGAGGCGAACGTCGTGACTGCGACGCGCCCCTTGGCCCGCGCTACGACTCTCTTCAGGTTTTCCGCGACATCGCCCTCGGACGGGGAAATGCCGTCCCGCACGGCATTGGTGGAGTCGCAGATGACCGCGCGCACGCCCTCTTCGCCGAGTGCGCGAAACTTCCTTTCGTCGGTGATCTCGCCCGCAATCGGCGTCGCATCCAGCTTCCAGTCGCCGGTATGCACGGCCATTCCCGCGGGCGTCCGGATGGCAAGCGCGTGGCTCTCCGGAATGGAATGCGCGACCGGCACGAATTCGACATCGAAGGAGCCGATGGTTACCCGGCCGCCGACGGGCACAACCGTCACCGGAATTTCCGGCGCGTTGAATTCCATCATTTTCTTGGAAGCGATGAGGGTCGCCGTGAACGGCGTCGCATAGACCGGAACGCGCAGCTTCGGCCAGAGATCGAACAGCGCCCCCACGTGGTCTTCATGGCCGTGCGTCAGCACGATGCCCTTGAGGTCGCGGCGTTCCTCCACCGCGAAGCCGATATCGGCCATGATGAGATCGATACCCGGCGTATCGCTGTCGCCGAAGGAAACCCCCATATCGACGCAGATCCACTCGCGCTTGTTGCCCGAAGCGAAGCCATAGAGCGCGAGATTCATTCCGATCTCGCCGACGCCGCCGAGCGGCGCAAACAACAGTTCTTGGTTAGGCTTTGCCAAAACGAGACTTACCGGCTTGCTGCCGGAAAGACGTCCCCGGCTCGAATGAATTCACGATGACCGCTCGCGAGCGACAGCACAAGAGCACCCTCCGCATCGATCTCTTCGAATCGCCCGGCGAGCTCCCGCTCCGGCAAGCGGACGACGATCTCGCGGCCGAGATCGTGAGCGCGGGCAAGCCACGCGGTTCGCGTCGCCTCGAAGCCGCGGCCGCCTTGCCATTGCGCAAGCCGATCCATCATCCGTGCCGCCAGGCGCTCGAACAGAATCCCAGGCGGCACCGCGAAACCCTCGCTCGCAAGATCGGTGACCGGATAGGGCGTTCCTTCGGGGTGATGAGCGCAGTTGACGCCGATCCCGGCGACGACCGCCTGCTTCGCTCCGGCATTCGCGCCTTCGACCAGAATGCCCGCGATCTTCCTGCCGTCGAGCAAGAGATCGTTGGGCCATTTCAGCCGCAGGCGCTCGTCCGCGAGCGAAGGCGCACTGTCGCAAACGGCGTCATGCAACGCCAATGCCGCCACGAAACAGATCTGCGGGCTCAGCGCCGGCGGCGCGGGATCATACAACAGCAGCGACGAATAGAGATTGCCCGGCTCCGACACCCACTGCCGCCCGCGCCTACCGCGCCCGCTATTCTGCCGACTCGCAACGATCCATTGCTCCGCGGCGCCCGACGCACCACGCGACAGCGCTTCCGCGTTGGTGGAGCCGATCTCGTCGAAATGAGTGACCGGGAGTCCTCCTGCGACGGCCGGAAAACCGGTCATCTCAGAACAACGACTTCGCTGCCGCATTCGCCGCAGCGACCAGCGGCCCCGGATAGACGAAGAACAGAATCACGAACGCGCCGGAAAGCAGCAGCACGGCCGCGACCGCCCGCGGCATCGGCAGGAAGCGTCCGGCCGGTTCGTCGATATACATGATCTTGACGATGCGCAGGTAATAATAGGCGCCGACCACGCTCGCGAGGACGCCGATCACCGCAAGCGTATAGAACTTGCCTTCGATCGCGGCGAGGAAGACATAGAATTTCGCGAAGAAGCCCGCGAGCGGCGGAATGCCCGCCAGCGAAAACAGCAAGGCCGCGAACACGAACGCCAGTGCCGGCTGTGTCCGCGAGAGTCCCGCGAGCTGGTCGATCTCTTCGATCTGCCCGCCGTCGCGGCGCATCGCGATGATGCAGGCAAACGTGCCGAGCGTCATCGCAAGATAGATCGTCATGTAGATAAGCACGCCGGAAACGCCGGTCGTCGTTCCGGGCGCAAGACCCACGAGCGCATAGCCCACGTGGCCGATGGAGGAATACGCCATCAGGCGCTTGATATTGCGCTGCCCGATGGCGGCGAAGGCGCCAAGCACCATCGAGGAAATCGCGATGAAGACGATGATCTGCTGCCATTGCAGCATGATGTGCGGAAATGCGCTGATCGCGACGCGCGTAAACAGCGCGATGGCCGCCACCTTCGGCGCCGCCGCGAAGAATGCCGTCACCGGCGTCGGCGCGCCCTCGTAAACGTCCGGCGTCCACATATGGAACGGAACCGCCGAAACCTTGAAAGCCAGCCCCGCGAAAAGAAATACGATGCCGAAGATCAGGCCGAGCGACGGCGTCGTGGCCGCCGCGGCGATACCGGCGAAGGACACCGTGCCGGTGAAGCCGTAGATCAGCGACGCACCGTACAGCAGCATGCCCGACGATAGCGCCCCCAGCACGAAATACTTCAGGCCCGCTTCCGTCGAGCGGATATTCTCGCGGTCGATCGCGGCGATGACGTAGAGCGAAAGCGACATCAGCTCGATGCCGAGATAGAGCGAAATCAGATCGCGCGCCGAAACCATCACCATCATGCCGGCGACGGAGAGCAGCACGATCACCGAAAACTCGAAGCGGTTCAGCGCATGGTTGCGCCAGAACGGAGCCGCCATGATGAGCGCCGCGGCGGCACCGATCAGGATCAGGACCTTGAAGAACCGCGCGAAGGTATCGATCACGATGCTGCCGCCGAACATCTCCACGGGCTGCGCCGGCTGCATCAGTATCAGTACCAGCGTCACCGCGAGCACGACCAGCGCACCGGCTTCCACAAGCGCAGTGCTGTTTTCGCCGCGAAATACGCCGAGCATCAGGAGCGCCATCGCGCCGACGATAACGACGATCTCGGGCAAAACCGGCATGAGAGAAGAAAGCGTCATGGCGGCCTATTGCACTCCGAGCAGCGCGGCTTTGGCGGGCGCGAGCGCCGCCTTGGTCTGGGCGACCAGATTGCCGACCGCCGCCGCGCTCATGTCGAGCACCGGCGCCGGCCAGAAGCCGAACAGGATGGTGAGGATGACGAGAGGCGCCAGAATTGCGATCTCCCGGCGGTCGAGGTCGGCGATGCTTTTCAGGCTCTCCTTCTCGAGCGCGCCGAAGACGACGCGACGATAGAGCCAGAGCGCGTAGGCCGCCGACAGGATGACGCCGGTGGTCGCGAAGACCGCGGCCCATGTATTGGCCTTGAACACCGCCATCAACGCGAGCAATTCGCCGACGAAGCCGCTGGTACCCGGCAGTCCGCAATTCGCCATGGTGAACAGCATGAACACGACGGCGTAGATCGGCATGCGGTTCACGAGCCCGCCATAGGCCGCGATCTCGCGCGTATGCATGCGGTCATAGACCACGCCGACGCAAAGGAAGAGCGCGCCCGAGACGATGCCGTGGGAGACCATCTGGAACACGCCGGCCTGCACGCCTTCGTTCGAGAAGGTGAAAATGCCGAGCGTGACGAAGCCCATATGCGCAACCGAGGAATAGGCAATCAGCTTCTTGATGTCTTCCTGCATCAGCGCCACGAGCGAGGTGTAGATGATCGCGACGACGGAGAGGAAGAACATCATCGGCGCGAACAGCTCCGACGCGTGCGGGAACATCGGCAGCGAGAAGCGCAGGAAGCCGTAGCCGCCCATCTTCAGCAGG
>CAZNPX010000041.1:0-28858 GCA_964575175.1 uncultured Hyphomicrobiales bacterium
GCGTTGGTCTTGTGCACCAGTTCGCTGCGCTCCTTCGCCATGGCGAGGATCATGAAGGAGGAAGCGATCAGGTACAGCAGCGACTCCAACCCGATGATGCTGAACCAGGCCGCCGAGAAGAACGACGCCCCGGGCGCGATCGGGAACGCGAAGATGAGCCAGATCCGCAGCGCATAGACGAAGCCGTGCACGAAGAGGATCACGCTCAGCGGCCAGCGCGAAAGCAGCGGCTCGACATTGCGCCCGCGCCAGACTTCGCAGCCGGTGCCGATGGTATAGACCGAGATGATGACCGAACTGATCATGATCCGTGCATTGACGGACTCGCTCAGTACCGGAAGCTGGCACGCGAGCAGCCACAGGATCGCGCCCGCGAGAACGCCGGAAAGCGGCACCGAGCGATCCTCGAACAGCCTCGCTCCGCCCCAGGCGAAACCCGCCGCAAGCAGGATCAACGCATTGGCAATGTCGATGGACAGCACATCCGGAACGAAGCCGCGCGCGCCGAGCAGGCCGGCTCCGATGCAGGTAATGAAATGCGCGACGGCCCACCAGCCGAGCGAACGGATTTCACGGTTCTGATACCAGGCGAACAGCAGCAGGAAGCCGAGCACGGTCGTGACGGCAATCGACACGATAAAAAGCGTGCGAATGTCTAGATCGAGCACAGCTATGGGCTTTCGCTGATTTTCCTTCCCGGAATAAAAGCGCAAAAAGCCTACGGAACCCGCCGTTCACTCGATAAAATTGAATCGATTTTTACGCCCGCGCAAAACAAAAGGGCGCGCCACCGGCGCGCCCTTCATGCTTAATGGTCGGATAATTAGCGCTTCGAGAACTGGAAGCTGCGGCGGGCTTTCTTCTTGCCGTACTTCTTGCGCTCGACCACGCGGCTGTCGCGGGTCAGGAAGCCGCCCTTCTTCAGAACACCGCGGAGCTCGGGTTCGAAGAACGTCAGCGCGCGCGAAACGCCGTGGCGCAGCGCGCCGGCCTGACCGGACAGGCCGCCACCGGAAACGGTGCAGATCACGTCATACTGACCGCCGCGGTTCGCAGCGACGAAAGGCTGCTGGATGATCATGCGAAGCACCGGCCGCGCGAAATAGACTTCGACGGTGCGCTCGTTGACGAGGATCTTGCCCGAGCCGCGCTGCAACCAGACGCGGGCCACCGCGTCCTTGCGCTTGCCGGTGGCATAGGCGCGACCCTGCTTGTCGAGCTTCTGGACATGAACCGGCGCTTCCTGCGTCTCGCTCTTGAGCGCGGAGAGGCCTTCCATGGATTGAACGGTTTCGGCCATTAGGCGGCCCCCACATTCTTACGGTTGAGTTTTGCGATATCGAGCTTCACCGGGTTCTGCGCTTCGTGCGGGTGCTTTTCGCCCTTGTAGACGCGCAGGTTGCCCATGATCTTCCGGCCGAGCGGACCGCGCGCGAGCATGCGCTCGACGGCCTTCTCGAGAATGCGCTCGGGAAAGCGGCCTTCCATGATCATCTTGGCGGAGCGCTCTTTGATGCCGCCGATATAGCCGGTGTGATGGTGATAGACCTTCTTCTCGAGCTTGCGGCCCGTGAAGACGACCTTCTCGGCGTTGATGACGATGACGTTGTCGCCGCAATCGACGTGCGGCGTGTAGATCGCCTTATGCTTGCCCTTCAGGCGCATGGCGATGATGGTCGCGAGACGGCCGACGACGAGACCGGATGCATCGATCAGCACCCACTTCTTCTCGACCTCGGCGGGTTTCGCCACAAAGGTGGTCATGACGTTCTTCCTAGGTAGGGGAAATTCTCGGGCCGGGTTCTATGAAAGCCGCGCGCGAGCGTCAATAGCTACGTGGAATTAAATGCCATATATTTCAATGGCTTATAAATATGGTAATTTAATACCGCCCGCTAAGTCGTGCTATCGTGGCGGAATCGAATAGGTCGCGACGATATGGGCGGCGGGGTCCTCGTCGTTCACCCCCCGCACCGTGGCCTCGGCCACGACCAGCCGCTTGCCGAGCTTGAGGATTTTCACCTCGCAGGCGAGATCGCCCGGCCCCGGCTTCGAGAGGAAGTTGCAGGTGAAGCTCGTCGTGACCGCGAGCGCGACTGGCCCGATGACGGCGAGGATCGCCACGTAAATCGCGCCGTCCGCGAGGCCCATCATGGTCGGGCCGGACACAGTGCCGCCGGGACGCAGGTGCCGCTCGCCCGCCGTGAAATGCACTACCGCTGTTCCCGGCCCTACCGAGACGATCTTGTTCGGCTTGCCCGGCGCATAAGCCTGCGGAAATTCCCTGGCGAGATAGTCGCGCAGCTCCTCGACCGACATTTTGAGTTGCATGGCAGCCACGAACTTCCTCCCTGACCTCGGCGTTTCTTTTCGGATACAATGCGAAGGCAAGAACGAGAAGCCGTAAAGCTGACACAAGCAGACAAATGACGCCGCAAGCCGCCCTCGCCCCGAAAGCTGACGCAGCGCCCATCGTGCTCCGCGAGGACCACGGCGCGGTTGCGATGCTCGTGCTCAATCGTCCCCAAGCGCGGAACAGCCTCTCGCAGGCGATGATCGACACGCTCACCACCGAGATCGCGAAAGTGCGCGACGACAAGGACGTGCGTGTTCTCATCGTCGCCGCGAACGGGCCCGGCTTCTGCGCGGGCCACGACATGAAGGAAATGACGGCGCGCCGCTCCGATGCGGACAAGGGCCGCGAATTTTTCCGGCACATGTTCGAAAGCTGTGCCGCGATGATGATGTCCATCGTGCATTTGCCGAAGCCGGTGATTGCCGCGGTCGGCGGCGTTGCCAGCGCCGCAGGCTGCCAGCTTGTGGCGAGCTGCGATCTCGCGGTCGCTTCGAAGGAAGCCCGCTTCGCGACCCCGGGTGTCGATATCGGCCTGTTCTGCTCGACGCCGATGGTGGCGCTCTCGCGCAACGTCTCGAACAAGCAGGCGATGGAAATGCTGCTCACCGGCGACCTCATCCCGGCGCAACGCGCCTACGAAATCGGCCTCGTCAATCGCGTGGTCGATGCCGGAACCGAGCGCTGGGAAGCGCTGGCGCTTGCGAACAAGATTGCCTCCAAATCCGCGCATACGCTCAAGATCGGCAAGGAAGCCTTCTACAAGCAGCGCGAACTCGACCTTGAGAGCGCCTATCGTTACACCGCCGAAGTCATGACCGAGAACATGCTCGCGCGCGACGCCGAGGAAGGCATCGGCGCCTTCGTCGAGAAGCGCACGCCGAAATGGGAAGACCGCTAAGCCTCATCGCATCTCGAACCATGAAGCGCATATTTCGAGACGCACTCGCATCCGCTCGCGCTCCGCGGGATGAGGCTGTAAGGAATACTCCATGAATCACGACAAATACGACGACAGCTACATCCGCGGCATTCTGCACGACGTGAAGTCGGTCGCGATCGTCGGTGCGTCGCCGAAGGACAACCGCCCGAGCCATTTCGTGGTGAAGTATCTTGCGGAGCGCGGCTACAAGGTCTTCCCGATCAATCCCGGCCAGGGCGGCGGCGAGATCGCGGGTATCCAAGCCTACGCCAAGCTTTCCGACGTACCCGAACCCATCGACATGATCGACGTCTTCCGCTCGTCCGATGCCGTGCCCGGCATTCTCGACGAAGCGCTGAAACTTTCGCCGCTGCCGAAGGTTTTCTGGATGCAGTTGAGCGTCCGCAACGACGCGGCGGCCGAGTGCGCGGAAGCGGCCGGCATGAAGGTCGTCATGGATCGCTGCCCGAAGATCGAATACGGCCGCCTCTCCGGCGAGATCAACTGGGCCGGCGTGAACACGCGCAAGCTTTCCTCCAAGCGCCCGAAGCGTCTTGAAGGCGGCGTGCAGCGGCTATCGATCGGGCAGAACTTTCCGCCGAAGGGCTGAATTGGGAGGGTTCCTGATGAAGACATCCCGGAAATCGGCCAAGACCGCGAAGAAGCGCGCGGTCAAACGTACCGCGGCGAAAACCGCCACACCACGCAAGACCGCGAAACCCAAGCTCCTCTCTGGCGGCAATCCGCAGATCGCAAAGGGCTACGGCGATGCGCCGGTGCAGGCCTACATCGCCGCGATCCCAGGCTGGAAGCGTGACATCGCGAAACGTCTCGACGCGCTGATCGTGAAAGCCGTTCCGGGCGTGAAGAAAGCGGTGAAATGGAACTCGCCGTTCTACGGCGTCGAAGAAGGCGTCTGGTTCGCGAGCTTCCACTGCTTCACGAATTACCTGAAGGTGACTTTCTTCCGCGGTACATCGCTCGATCCCGCACCGACCGGCAAGTCGAAGCACGAAGGCGTTCGGTACTACGACATTCACGAAGGTGAATTCGACGAAAAGCAGTTCACTTCATGGGTGAAGCAGGCGAGCAAGCTGCCCGGCGAGAAACTGTGAGCGGCATCTAGACGGTCGCACGGTTTAATAAGTCAAAAAAATCAAAGACCTGAACAAAAAGCGCCGCGGCATGTCACACCGGCAAGCCCTGTCTCGTCTTGTTGTTGGAAGCCACCAACAGAAGGACGCAGATCATGAATGCCAAAGTCGATCTCTTTGCCGCAGCCCCGTCCCAGATGAAAAACTGGTTCGGCACTTCGACGGCCATCAATTCCAGCCTCGACCCGGTCCTCACCCATCTCGTGAAGATCCATGCGTCGCAGATCAACGGCTGCGCCAACTGCATCAACATGCACACCGCGGAAGCCCGCGAGATCGGCGAAACCGAGCAGCGCATATACCTGCTCAACGCATGGCAGGAGGCTCCGTGCTATACGGATCGCGAACGCGCGGCCCTCGCCTGGACGGAAGCGCTGACGCGGCTTTCCGAAGGACATAAGCTCGAGCAGGCCTACGAAGGTCTCAAGGCTCATTTCACGGAAGAGGAGCAGGTGAAGCTCACGCTTGTGATCAACGTCATCAACGGATGGAACCGCCTCGCGATGGGCTTCGGCGTATGGCTCGACAAGGAAGCCGCCAGGAACGCGGTCAGGGCCGCCTGATGCCTGATGTCGAGAACAAGGACGCGGCGGAGAGTTTCGATCCGCTGCGTCCGAAGCTCATGCGTGTCGCCTACCGCATGCTCGGCTCGGTCGCCGATGCGGAGGACATGGTGCAGGAGGCCTTCATCCGCTGGATGAAGACGGATCGCGAGGCAGTCCGCGAGCCGAAGGCATTCCTGCGCCGGACGGTGACAAGACTGTGCCTCGATCAGCTCAAATCCGCGCGCGCAAAGCGCGAAACCTATATCGGCCCGTGGCTTCCCGATCCCGTCGTCGACGAGGATGAAGCCGAAGACGTGACGCTTCCTTTGATGCTGGCGCTGGAGCGCCTCTCGCCGCTCGAACGCGCGGTCTTCCTGCTGCATGACGTGTTCGGGTTAGATTTCGATGAGGTCGCGAAGACCATCCAGCGCGATCCGGCGGCCTGCCGCAAGCTCGCAAGCCGCGCGCGTGATCATGTCCGCGAAGCAAGACCGCGCTATCAGGTCGAGCAGAAGCACGGGCTCGAACTTGCCGAAGCGTTCTTCTCCGCCTCACGCAGCGGCGACATGAAGACACTAGGCAAGATGCTGGCGGCCGACGTCAGCATTCACGCCGACGGCGGCGGCAAACGCCTGGCGGCGAGAATACCGATTATCGGCTTCGATGCCGTCCTGAAATTTCATGCGTCCCTCGCGACGCTCTTTCAGAAACACGGCTCGACGCTGGTGCGCGCGGGTTTCGTCAACGGGTTGCCCGGCTTCGTTACGCAGGAGGCCGACGGCGAACTTCAGACCACCGCGCTCGATATCGAGGATGGAAAAATCGCTGCGATTTACATCGTGCGAAATCCGGACAAGCTGAAGCATCTGCACTAGCGTCGGTCGCGATCCATCTGCTGTTATGCGGCTAGTTGACCGCCCACCCCGCATCTGCGTAAATCACATCTGATTTGTGATATTCGATTATATTCACATTATTAATGAGTGTAATCGATGACAGAAGGAAGCAATAAAATGGCCGACCGCGAACCCGGTTTCTCGACCCTCTCGATCCACGCCGGTGCCCAGCCCGATCCCACCACCGGCGCGCGCGCGACGCCGATCTACCAGACCACCTCGTTCGTGTTCGACGACGTCGAGCACGCCGCCTCGCTGTTCGGCCTGCAGACCTTCGGCAACATCTACACCCGGATCGGCAATCCCACGAACAACGTCCTCGAGGAGCGCATTGCGGCGCTCGAAGGCGGCACCGGCGCGCTCGGCGTCGCTTCCGGCCATGCGGCGCAGATCCTCGTCTTTCACACGCTGCTGGAGTCCGGCGACGAAGTGATTGCCGCGAAGCGGCTCTATGGCGGCTCGATCAATCAGCTCAGCCATTCCATCAAGAACTTCGGCTGGAAGGTCGTCTGGGCAGATACCGACGACCTGTCCACCTTCGAGAAGGCGATCACGCCGAAAACCAAGGCGATTTTCGTCGAGTCGATCGCAAACCCCGGCGGCATCATCACCGACATCGAAGGTCTCTCGAAAATCGCGAAGAAGGCGGGCGTGCCGCTGATCGTCGACAACACGCTGGCGACCCCCTACCTCATCAAGCCGTTCCAGCACGGCGCCGACATCATCATTCACTCCGCCACCAAATTCCTCGGCGGCCACGGCAATTCGATTGCCGGCCTCATCGTCGACGGCGGCAAGTTCAACTGGATCAACAACAAGCGCTATCCGATGCTTTCCGCGCCGCGGCCGGAATATAACGGCATCGTGCTCGCCGAAACCTTCGGCAACTTCGCCTTCGCAATCGCGACCCGCGTGCTGGGCCTGCGCGATCTCGGCCCGGCGCTGTCGCCCTTCAACGCCTTCCTGATTGCGACCGGCATCGAAACGCTGCCGCTGCGCATGCAGAAGCATTCGGATAACGCGCTCAAGGTCGCGGAATATCTGAGCAAGAACCCGAAGGTAAGCTGGGTCAGCTATGCGGGCCTGAAGAGCGACAAGTATCACGCGCTTCAGCAGAAATACTCGCCGAAGGGTGCCGGCGCGGTGCTCACATTCGGCCTCAAGGGCGGCTTCGACGCCGGCGTGAAACTCGTTTCATCGGTCGAGCTGTTCTCGCATCTCGCCAATATCGGCGACACGCGCTCGCTGATCATTCACCCCGCCTCGACCACGCATAAGCAGCTCAGCGACGAGCAGAAGGTCGCGGCCGGCGCCGGGCCGGATGTCGTGCGCCTGTCCATCGGCATCGAGGACGTCGAGGACATCATCGCCGATCTCGAGCAGGGCTTGAACGCTTAGCGGGCCTCAAGTCGGCTCCAGCCGGCTTGAGAATATACGTGCCGAAGTCGGGCAAACCCGACTTCGGTCCCGGGCACGACGATTACTAATTCGAACTCAGCTTCGCCGCGTGGTAGCTGGCATACGCCAGCACCACGACGGCGCCCGCCTGATGCGCAAGGCCGAGCGTGAACGGCACCGCATATAAGAGCGTCAGGATGCCGAGCACGGCTTGCGCGGTGATGAGCGCGAAAAGAATCCACGCCTCGCGCGAAGCACTGCTGCGCATCTGGTAAAGTCCGTAGCCGAGCGCCGCGAACCACAGCGCATACGCCATCATGCGGTGATTGAACTGCACTGCCAGCACGTTCTCGAAATAGTTGCGCCACCACGGCTCAAGCAGGAATAGCTGCTCGCGCTTCGGGTGAAACACGCCGTCGATCAGCGGCCAGGTGTTGAAGGTAAGGCCCGCATTGGTCTTCGCGACGATCGCGCCGAGAAAAACCTGGAACAGCGAAAGCAGGATCAGGATCGCGGCAAATACCTTCCCGCGCCTGCTGCTTTCCCGCGCCGGCAACAGCGTCGTCGCGACCCAGACCAGCGCCACGAAAATCACGCAAGCGAGCGTCAGGTGAACGGCGAGCCGGTACTGGCTGACATCGGTGCGCACCGACAATCCGCTCGCCACCATCCACCAGCCGATGAAGCCCTGAAGCCCGCCGAGAAAGAGCAGCAGCAAAAGCTTTCCGCCGAGCGCGCGGTCGATTTTTCCGCGCCACCAGAACCAGGCCAGCGGAAGCGCGAAGGCGAAACCGATGATGCGGCCCAGCAGCCGGTGCGCCCATTCCCAGAAATAAATGAACTTGAACTCGGCAAGGCTCATCCCCTTGTTGATCTGCTGGTACTGGGGAATCGCCCGGTATTTTTCGAATTCCGCGAGCCACGCCGCGTCGGTGAGCGGCGGAAACACACCCGTCACCACATTCCATTCGGTGATCGAGAGACCCGAGCCGGTAAGCCGCGTCGCGCCGCCGACCATCACCATGACGGCGACGAGCAACGCCACCGCCCAGAGCCAGCGGCGCACATCGCGTAAATTGTCGGCGGTCTGCGGCATCGCGCCGGAAAATCCCGATTAACAAGAAGCCGCGCGAGGTTTATAGAGCGGCACCTTTCCTCGCAACACACGCAAAGCCGCACCTCATGCGCCAGCGCTCCCGCAAACTGCTCGGCACCGTGCTCCTGCTGACCCTCGTGGTCGTCTGGGCGCTGTTCGGCATGCTGGTCGCGCAGGGCCGCGTCGTCGAGTTGCCGGGCTACGGCCGCTTCTTCGTATTCCTGTTCCTCGGGCTGGTGTGGGTGCTGCCCGCGGGCCTGCTCATCCGCTGGATGGCGCGGCGCGACGCCTAGCGCACATCGAGCCGGCGAAAGCCGCTCGCGAGCGCGAACGGCACGCCCGAGCGCAATACATCGGCGTAACGCAAAGCCTGGAAATTTCCGTTCAGGGAGACGCGCGGCAGCGCGGTCAGGTGATCGCGGTGCTCGGGAAAAATCACGCCCGGCCGCGTCGTCACGGCAAGCTCGTATCCTGCCTCGGACGCCAGCGCGAAATCGCGCGCATCCGCGCAATTTCTGCTGCCCACCGGATAGGCGAAATCCACCGGCTTCTTGCCGAGCGCCTGCTCGATAACCGATGCACTCTGCACCAGTTCCTGCGTCACCGCCGCGGCATCCCACTTCTTGAGCATGGTATGGTTCACGCTGTGCGCCCCGATCGTGATCAGCGAATCGGCCGCAAACGTGCCGATTTCGCTCCAGTCCATGCAAAGCTCCTTGCACGGCCCGAGCGGATCGACGCCATAGCGCTCGCAAAGATCGGTGACGATGCGGCGCATTTCCTTCTCGTCGGGAATTCCGCGCAGCCACCAATAAATCTGTTCGTAGGCGCGCTGCTTCGCGGCCGGACTGGCGCAATCGAAAAAGCGGGAGCTGCCGTCGATTTCGATGGCGATGCGATCGTTCGCGGCAAGGACGCGCTCCAGCGCCGCCCACCACAACAATCCAAGCTTGTCGGGAAAGCTGGTCGCAATGAAAATTGCCGCCGGAACGCCGTGCTTCTTGAAGATCGGCCAGGCGAATTCGAGATTGTCGCGATAGCCGTCGTCCAGCGTGAAGCAGACGAAGCGCTTCGAGTAATCCCGCTCGCGTAGCCGCCGCTTCGCTTCGGCAAGCGAAACCATGTCGACCTTCCGGTAGCGCAGATACTCGATCAAGGTTTCGAGGAACGCCGGCTCGATCTCGAGCAGCGCGTTGGGCTGGAAGGCGTCCGCACGGGCCGGACGCACGTGATGCATCGTGAAGATCGTGCCGATACCCGAGGAAAGCGGGCCGAGAATTTTCGAGACGCCCGAGAAATAGAGCGCCTCGAGGCCCAAGCGGATGCCGACGGTTCTCAAATTCATATATACGTCAATGACTTAGACTGGCCTCGATTTCAAGCAATCTGCCAACCCTTTATTGATAATTCTTTGCCAGAGTAGCGCAACCCGTGGGGGACATCCGGGGAAAGGCGTCACTAGCGTGCTTTCGCGCGTCGAACGAAATCCGTCACCGCAGGCCGATGGTGCTGCGCGCGTCGCGCGCGGCCAGGCCTTTGCGCGCCTCGAGATCTTCCGCGATCTCGCGGCGGCCGAAAGCCTGTGGCGGCATTTCGAGCGCGAGGCTGACCTCACCCCATACCAGCGTTTCGATTTTCTCCGGCTCTGGCAGGAGCATATCGGCGGGCCGGAAGGCGTGTCGCCACTGATCGTCGTCGCCTTCGACGACGCCGGCGAGCCGCTCTGTCTGTTGCCGCTTGGAAAATTCTCGCTCGGCCCCTTCCCGGTCACGCGCTTCCTCGCGAGAAAACACGCGAACTACAATTTCGGGCTCTGGAGGCGCGACACCTTGTTCGACCGCGACTTCGTCCGGCAACTCGTCGCGGCCCTCGCCGACGCCGAGCCGGATCTCGCGGCGCTGGAGCTGCATAACCAGCCCTATTCCTGGCACGGCGCGGCCAATCCCCTGCGCGCGCTCCCGCACCAGCCCTCGCCGAGCGCGGGGTATCGCCTGAAACTCGGCGAACCCGGAGACGCCGTGCTCGCGCGCCAGCTCTCTTCGAGCTTTCGCAGCCGCATCCGCGGCAAGGAGAAGAAGCTGGCGAAGCTGCCGGGCTATCGCTACTTCGTCGCCGCCACGCCGGAAGAAATCACCCGCTGCATGGACGCCTTCTTCGCGCAGAAGCGCGAATACATGGCGGCAATGAAAATTCCCAATCCCTTCGACGAGCCGGAAGTGGCTGCCTTCCTGCGTGCGGCCGCGCTGGCGCGCATGCTCGAAATCCATGCGCTCGAATGCGGGCAGGAAGTGCTTGCGCTTTATGCCGGCGTCGTGGACGGCAAGCGCATTTCCACGATGATCAGCTCCTATACCGCGAGCGAGAACGCGCGCTGGAGCCCGGGCATCATCACGCTTTCGCATATCGTGACGAATGCCGCCGCGCGCGGCTTCGAAATCATGGATCTCGGCGTAGGCGAAGCCGAATACAAATTCGCCTATTGCGACGAAAAGGAAGAGCTGTTCGACAGCTTCATTCCGCTCTCTTCGGCCGGTCACGCGCTGGTGCCGCTGTTGCGCGCCCAGTCCGGCCTGAAGCGCCTCGTGAAATCGACGCCCGCCTTGTGGCGTGCGGCGAAAACCGTGCGAGGCCTGTTGCCGCGCTAGGCTGCGGCGGCTTCCGGTGTCCGCGGCGCCGGCTGTTCCGGCGCGACCGCAACCACGGCGATATTCGAAAATCCCATCGCGCCGAGCGCATCCGCTGCGGCAATCCCTGCCGCAGAGTCGTTCTCCAGCGCCACCACGACCGTACCGCGCGAAAAGCGCGCAAGCCGCGAGGCGTAGGAATAGCGCACCAGGCTTGGCGTCGCGACGATGACGTGATCGTAGCTCTGCGCCACCGCGCCGAGCACGATGGCGAGCCGATCCGCCGACAGGATGGCGGCAATATCCGGCATCACCCGGCCGACGCCGAGAATATGCGCCCGGGAACCCCGATCGCGCTCGATCGCTTCGGAGAACGAGACTTTTCCGATGAGGAGGTCGCCGATGCCCTGCCGCACGCCGGCTTTCTGGCTGACCGCCGCTTCCGAATCGAGATCGACGAACAGGGTGCGCGCGCCGCCGCTGGCCAGTTCGCGGGCGAGGTCCAGCGCAAGCTCGGAGGAAGGCTCGGCTCCCGCTCGCGTCACGACGACGATGCCGTGGCCCATGTTTCGCACCTGCGCGGCCAGAGGCCCTGCCCGCAGGCTTGCGGCGAATTCCGGCTGTGCGGCCGCCGTCTTCGGAAGTTCCGGCGCGAGCGGCGCTTCGTCGCGAGCAACATGCGGCGCGCGCACGACGGTGCGGTAGATGTCGCCGCGCAAAAGCTGCGCGGCCGCGAGAAAGCCGATCATCGCGATCAGCGCGCCGATGGTCACGATGAATATGATCGGCAGCTTCTTCGGGAAATGCACCTTGTTCGAGGCGACGGCGCGCGAAATGATGCGCGCGTCCGCCTGCACGGCGTCGGGCGTCTCGCGCGAAACCGTATCGCGATAGCGCGACAGATAGGACTCGAGCAGGTCGCGTTGCGATTTCGCATCGCGTTCCAGCGCGCGCAATTGCACGTCCTGCGAATTCAGCGCGCCGGACATCTTCTTCTGCTGGTCGAGCGACACGAGAATGGCGTCGGCCTGCGCCGAGGCGAGCCGGGCGTCGTTCTCGAAGCTGCGCGCGAGCTTGTCGGCCGCAAGCCGGGTCTGCGTGTCGAGATCGGCGATCTGCGCGCGCAATTCCTTGATGCGCGGGTGCTGGTCGAGCAGCGTCGAGGATTGCTCCGCAAGCTGCGCGCGCAGCGTCACGCGCTGCTCGTTCAGGCGCCGGATCAGTTCCGAATTCAGCACGTCGCTGGTCTCGACCGGCTTGCCGCTGCGCAGGATTTCGCGGATCAGTCGCGCCTTGGTCTCCGCGTCCGCCTTCCTGGTGCGCGCGGTCGCAAGCTGCGTATTCAGCTCTCCGAGCGACATCGCGCTCAGCGAGTTGTTGTTCGGGCCGATATAGAGATTCGAGTTGACGCGGAACGCCTCTACCTTGGATTCGGATTCCGCGACCCGCGTGCGCAGCCGCTCGATCTCGCCCGCGAGCCACTGCCCCGCCTGCTTGATCGCGTCCTGCTTCGCCTGCTGTTGCAGCTTCAGGTAGCCTTCTGCGACGGCGTTGGCGACGCGCGCCGCGAATTCAGCGTCCTGCGACTGGAACTCGATCGAGATCACGCGGGACTTGTCGACCTGATAGACCGTGAGCCGCTCGAAATAGCGCTCGAGCATCTTGTCCTCGTCGCTCATGGGCGCACTGCGGCGCGAAAGCCCGAAGAGGCCGAATACGGAGTCCATGAGCGAACCGCCGGAGTTCGGATTGAATTCCGGGCGCTCGGCAAACTTCAGATCGCGGACGATCGCGAGCGCGAGATCGCGCGAAAGCGCGAGCTGTACCTGGCTCTGGACGGCTTCCGCATCGAGCAGCGTGCGGTCGCGTTCCGCGTTCCGCTCGCCCTGCGCCTGGTTATAGGGAGTCTCCCGGTTCTCGATCAGCACCCGCGCTTCGGACTTGTAGCGCGGCGTGATCAGGCTGACCGCAGCAAAGCTGAGCACCGCCGCCGCTAGTGTCACCGCCAGAATGGCGGTCTTGCGGGCCCAGAGCGCCCGGCCGAGGGCCGCTAGGTCGAGCTCCGACTCACCCGCCGGAGCGGGCATCGATTCCATGGCATTTGGGGGGGGCTGGCGGCGCATTGGCTTGAAACGATTCCCACGCAACTTCTCCCCGCATAAGAAATCATTAGGGTTGCCATTGAGTTAAGGAAGCTCCGCCCGGCCCGGAGTCAGGTTTCGTTAACCATGCCGCGGTAAGCATTTGGCAACCAAGAAAGCCCTGACCGCGCATGTATTTCCGGCCGGCAATCCTCCTCCTCGTGGCATTCGCGCTCTCCGCCTGCGCGGGCAGCGGCCCGCGCCCGGCCCCTGACGCATCCTTCGAAGCCCCCTACACGCTCGACGGCGGCGACAGGCTGCGCGTCGTCGTCTTCGGCCAGGAGGGCCTGAGCAACTCTTACGCCGTCGACGGCTCCGGCCGCATCTTCATGCCGCTGATCGGCGCCGTCGATGCGCGCGGGCTTACGACCGGACAGGTCGCCGCGAACATCGCGAAGAAGCTGCGCGGCGGCTTCGTGCGCGAGCCGCATGTGGCCGTCGAGGTCGAGACCTATCGCCCGTTCTTCATCCTCGGCGAAGTCACGGCCGCCGGTCAGTATGCTTACGTGAACAATCTCTCGGTCGAGACGGCGGTTGCGATCGCGGGCGGATTCACGCCGCGCGCCAACCGCTCGAAGTTCACCATCGTGCGCAACATCAACGGCGTGCCGTCGAGCGCCTCGGTTCCCCCCTATTTCAACGTTCGTCCCGGCGATACGATTACCGTTCACGAACGCTGGTTCTAGCGCGAGCCCGTGTTGGCGCCGCTTCGCATTCTCCACATCATGCGCGCCCCGGTCGGCGGGCTGTTTCGCCATGTCTGCGACCTCGCGCTGGAGCAGACCGCGCGCGGCCACGCCGTCGGCGTCATTGCCGACCGGACTACCGGCGGCGAAAATGCGGAGCGCGCGCTTGCCGCGCTCGCTACCCGGTTGAAACTCGGCGTCTCGCGCATTCCCATGAGCCGCCACGCGGGTTTCAGCGACGTTTCGGCCGTCCGCTACGTCGCCACCCATGTGCGACAGCTCGCGGTTTCCGTGGTGCATGGACATGGCGCCAAGGGCGGCGCTTTCGCGCGGCTTGGCGCCGCCAGGGCGCTTCGCGTTTACACGCCCCACGGCGGCAGCCTGCACTTCTCGCGCGCGAACCCCGTCGGCTTCGCTTATCTCGGCGTGGAGTCGGCGCTGCTGCGAAGGACCGACCTCGCCCTGTTCGAAAGCGAATATGCGAAGGCGGTGTTCGCGCGGAAAATCGGCCAGCCTTCGGGGCTCGCGGCGGTGGTTCACAACGGCGTCCGCCCCGAGGAGTTCGAGCCGGTTCACCCCGAAGCCAATGCCGCCGACGTGCTGTTCGTAGGCGAATTGCGCAAGCTCAAGGGCGTCGATGTCCTGATCGAGGCGATTGCGCTGCTTCGCTCCCGCGGCAATACGCTCCGCGCCGTGATCGTCGGCGACGGCCCCGACAAGGAGGCGTTCATTGCGCTCGCGAAAGCGCGCGGCCTCGATACGCAGGTAAGCTTCAAAGGCGCGATGCCCGCGCGCCGCGCTTTCGCCAAAGGGCGCCTGCTCGTGGTGCCTTCGCGCGCCGAATCCCTGCCCTATATCGTTCTCGAAGCCGCCGCCGCCGGAATGCCTGTGATCGCAACGAAGGTCGGCGGCATTCCGGAAATCTTCGGCCCCGAAGCCGGCGCGCTGTTGCCGCCGGGCAATGCCGCCGCGCTCGCGGAAGCGATCCACGCCCGGCTGGCGGCGGGCGGCAACGGCAAAACTTCCATTCTGCGCGACCGCGTTTCCGGATTATTTACCGTATCGGCCATGACCGACGGTGTTCTGGGGGCTTACGCGCGCGCGCTTTCGCGCCGCACCCCTTGAGTCTGCGCATTGTAATTAAGTCTTCCGAGACGGATTTTCTCTAATTTTCCCTGACCTTTAGGCGGCTCGGGGGCCGCTTGCTTTGAATTTGCCGGGGAACAGATGCTCGGGGCCGACAACCGTAACATGAGCGCGCGCGGCGCGGATATCGCCGCCAGCGCCGCCGCAAGAACACGCGCGAACCAGCAAGCGCGCGAACTCAGTCCACTTGCGAAGATGATCGCGAGCGAGCCGGTGCCGCCGGCGATGTCCGCGGTCGTGCTAGGCGGCTCGATCCGCATTGCCGAATTCCTGCTTCTGTCGCTGATCGGTCTCGCGATCTTCGGCTACTACGTCTATCCGCACGAAGGTTTCCTGTGGCGCTATGTGGCCGCCACTTTCAGCGCCTCCCTCGCCGCGATCGTCGCGTTCCATATTGCGGAAGTGTACGACGCGATCGCCCTGCGCCGTCCGCTTTCCTCCTATGCGCGGCTCACGGTGGCTTGGACCGCGATCTTCCTCGTCGCCTTCGCGTTTCAATTCTTCTTCCGCCTCGAAGGCCAGTTCTCGCGCGTCTGGACCGCAAGCTGGTATTTCCTTGGCCTCGCCGCGCTGTTCGCCTTCCGCATGTTCGTCGCCGCGAAAGTGCGGCAATGGACCCGCCAGGGCCGCCTGATTCGCCGCACCGTGATCGTCGGCGGCGCCGCGCCGGGCGAAGCGCTGATCGAAGCGCTGGAAGCGCAGAAGGATTCCGATCTCGACATTCGCGGCGTCTTCGACGACCGCGGCGACGAGCGCTCCGCGCCGATGATCGCGGGCAAGCCGAAACTCGGCACCGTCGACGATCTCGTCGAATTCGCCCGCAAGACCCGCATCGATCTGCTGCTCGTCTCGCTGCCGATCACCGCCGAACAGCGCGTGCTGCAAATGCTCCGCAAGCTGTGGGTGCTGCCGGTCGATATTCGTCTCGCAGCCCACACCAGCACGCTCCGCTTCCGTCCCCGCGCCTATTCCTACATCGGCAACGTGCCGGTGCTCGACATCTACGACCGCCCGATCACGGACTGGAATTTCGTCGTCAAGGGCACGTTCGACCGCGTGGTCGGCGGCCTGATGCTGCTCGCGCTCGCGCCCGTCATGGCGCTGGTCGCGCTCGCAGTGAAGCTCGACAG
Source organism: uncultured Hyphomicrobiales bacterium (assembly GCA_964575175.1). Taxonomy (GTDB): domain Bacteria; phylum Pseudomonadota; class Alphaproteobacteria; order Rhizobiales; family Xanthobacteraceae. The sequence continues at coordinate 16,092 of CAZNPX010000041.1, forward strand.
CAAGGGCCCGGTCTTCTTCCGGCAGAAACGCTACGGCTTCAACAACGAGCTGATCGAAGTCTTCAAGTTCCGCTCGATGTACACAGAGATGACCGACGCAATGGCCGCAAAACTGGTCACCAAGGACGATCCGCGCGTGACGCGAGTGGGGCGCTTCATCCGCAAGACTTCGCTCGACGAGCTGCCGCAACTTCTCAACGTCGTCTTCAAGGGCAACCTCTCGCTGGTCGGCCCCCGCCCGCATGCGGTCCACGCCAAGGCGCAGAACCAGCTCTACGACGAAGTGGTCGATGGCTATTTCGCGCGCCATCGCGTGAAGCCCGGCATCACCGGCTGGGCCCAGGTGAACGGCTGGCGCGGCGAAACCGATACGCCGGAAAAAATCCAGCGCCGCGTCGAGCACGATCTTTATTACATCGAAAACTGGTCGGTATTCTTCGACATCCACATCCTGCTGAAGACGCCGATCTCGCTGCTCAAGACCGAGAACGCCTACTGATGCCGGGCGCGGCGGCCATATCCCCCGCCTTTCTGATCTCGCCCGCGCGCACGGTCGAGAAACTGCGCCATCTCATGCTCTGGATGACCGGCTTCTCCGGCGCTTTCGTTTTCACCGAGCCATCGGCCTACGAGGTTTTTACTTCCGCCACGATCTTCGTATTCTTTGCGAGCGGTCTTGCGCTGCGCCGCGGGCATATCCCGCTGCTGGCGCTGCTGGTCCTCTACTGCTTCGGGCTCTCCATCGCGGTCATTCCGGTCGTCGGCGAAAGCAAGACCGCGCTCTGGGTCGCCGTCTCGTGGTTTCTCGCGGCGACGACGCTGTTCTTCGCCTGCGTCATCGCCGAGGATACCGAGCGCCGGCTGAAAGTCCTGATGCACGGCTACATGGCGGCGGCGATCATCGCATCGCTGATCGCGGTCCTGAGCTATTTCCGCATCCTGCCCGGAGCCGACAACTTCCTGCTCTATGGCCGCGCCAAGGCCACCTTCAACGATCCGAACGTGCTCGGCCCGTTCCTAGTCCTGCCTGCATTGCTCGCGATAAAACGCGCGCTTTCCTTCCGGGCAAAAGACGTTCTGATCGGCGGCGCGCAGGTTTCGATCATCGCCATCGCGATCCTGCTTTCCTTCTCCCGCGGCGCCTGGGGGCATTTCGCGGCTTCCGCGGCAATCTTCATCGGGCTGCTGTTCGTGGTCAGCAACGACCCGCGCGAGCGCACACGCATCGTTGCGGCGACGCTCGCGGGCGCGATCGCCCTTGTCCTGCTGCTGCTCACGCTCTTGTCGATGCAGGGCGTGGGCACGCTCTTCGCCGAGCGCGCGACCCTCGACCAGAGCTACGACGTGGGACAGCTCGGCCGTTTCGGCCGCCATATTCTCGGCTTCCAGCTCGCGCTCGAAACACCCTGGGGCCTTGGGCCGTTTCAGTTCGCCAAAATCTTTCCGGAAGATCCGCACAACGTCTATCTGAATGCCTTCATGACCGGCGGCTGGCTCGGCGGCATGACCTATCTTCTGCTCGTGGTCATGACCCTCTGGGCCGGATTGATGGGCGCGCTCCGCGCGACGCCGTGGCGTCCGGTGCTGCTCGCGACCTGGGCCACTTTCGTCGCGGTCGCCGGCGAAGGCGCGATCATCGACACCGACCACTGGCGGCATTTCTGGCTGCTGGCGGGCCTGCTCTGGGGCGGCGCAATTGCCGCAAGCCGTTATCGTGTTGAAATTGCGCGCGAATCCGTGGCAAAAGAAGCGCCAATAAGCGCGCTGCCGTCGTTGCAGCGCAAGGAGCGGATAACTATAGTCCGCGGCCTGTCGGAGCGTGGCGCAGCCCGGTTAGCGCACTAGTCTGGGGGACTAGGGGTCGTGGGTTCAAATCCCGCCGCTCCGACCATTTTTCTTCTTTCAATTTTTGGCGGCTACTAAGCTTCGTTCCTTAATTGAATTGCGACACTTCGGTGATGCTGGCGCTAGGGGAAGTCCACCTTGGATACTAAGGCCTTTTACCAATACGACCTACCTAAGACGCTATTTCCGAACAAAACTAACGCTCTTATCGTCGAGCACGGCGAACCGCTCCTCCGTGCATACATCAAGAAATGTTTTGATCCGAAAGAACCAAGTTTCTCGTTTCTTCCTCAGCAGCGCGTACATGCAGCGAAACATGACCTAAATTTACGCCGCACGGTCAAACTGGACCCTGTTGCGGACTTTTACATCTACGACATCATTCATAAGCATCGAAAGCTTCTCCGATCACCGCACCGAGCCGAGCGCGTACACTTCGGCTATCGTTTTGAAGGCGGGACACCAATCAGTTCTACTGCGGCGTATAAGGGATTTAAAACAGCAATCGCCCGTTTCACAAAAACATACCGCTACTTTATTAGCTTCGACGTCGCTTCATATTTCAACAGCCTGTACCACCACGACCTCGCGAATTGGTTTCATGAACTCGGTGCAAAAACCAGCGAGTATGAGAACTTTGGTCAATACCTACGGGAGATTAATGCTGGAAGGTCGGTCGATCTTCTGCCGCAAGGTCTTTATCCGACGAAAATGATTGGAAACGACTTCTTGCGCTTCCTCGACAGTCACCATGGATTGCGCTGTAAACAGCTGCTGCGCTTTATGGATGACTTCTACCTGTTCTCAGACGACAGGTCGGACATCAGGCATGACTTCATGCTCATCCAAACATTGTTGGGCGAGAAATCTTTAAACTTGAATCCTGCGAAGACCAGTCGCGTGAAAGCGAGCCATACAACTATTGATACGGATATCGATAAAATTAAGAAAAAGCTCCTCGACAGGAGAAGAGCATTTTTAGCTTCCGAGTACGACGACGACGACGAAGCCCCGGTTCAAATTCTTATTAAGAAGCCGCTGTCGAAACAAGAGATGGATTATCTCGTTGACCTGCTTGGACAGGAAAGCTTGGAAGAAGAGGATGCTGAACTCATTCTATCTGTGATGCGTGATCATGCGCAAAAAGTGGAAAACAAGCTCGACTATATAATTCGACACTTTCCGAACCTTATGAAAGCCGTCAACAGTTTTACATTACACGTGAAGGACAAAGAGTTTCTCACCGAATTGTTGATCAAACTCTCGGAGTCAGAGCGTCTCCAAGAGTTTCAACTGTTTTGGTTCGGTCACATACTTGAAGAGCAACTGCTAAAAACCAAGAAGGTGTCGGAGCTCATCAACGCTCTATACAATCACAAGAACGCTACAATAATATCGCAAGCCAAGCTCTTGGAGATTGATGATAAGCGCTTCGGTCTAGCAGAACTTCGTGATCCGCTGCTCCGTTCCGGGCGATCCGATTGGCTTTCGTGGTCAGCTGCAATTGGTGAACGGAGCCTTAAGTCCTCATCGAGAAATCATCGGCTCGCATATTTCAGCAAGGGCTCCAATATGAACCACTTGATTGCACAGGTCGTCGGCACTCTTTGAACTTCGCACCCGACTACACTAGCTTCTCAATCACGCTAAATATTTTTCCCGGCTTTGTTTCCATCGCTCGCGCAATTCGGATGAGTTCGATAATATCTAACCTCCTCTCGCCGCGCTCGTATTTTGCAACGAACGATTGCGGCTTTCCTAACCGGTCTGCAAGTTGCTGCTGAGTTATTCCTGCCTCAGCCCTCGCGTTCTTCAGAACACGAGCAACTTCCTTCTGCGCGTCAGTCTCTGCTGATCTCGGCAAAACGATCCCCCGTTCTCCCGAAGAGAGCTATTCCCTATTTCGCATTATCCCAAAATCGGATATTACCGTTGGGAGGAGATTCGCGTGACACCTCATGCCCAGCAGCAAATCGAATCGATCATTGATCGCAGACTGATTCAGCGTCTGCGGTGGTCCGCCGACGCAACCACGCGCGAGCTTCTCGACAAGATTTTTGGCGACAAACTCACGATCTCGCTCACACGTTTCGCTAACCTCAGCGGCTTTAGGAAATCGACATTAGAAGACTTCATCATGGACGGCTCGCTGAAGGCGATTTCGCCCGGTTCGCATGTTTACTTGTCGAGGATGATGGTGCTCGACTTCCTTTGGAACGGCGCTGGCGCGAAGGAATTTCTTTCCGCAAGAGTAAAGATCGAAGAACTCACAACTCGATACAAAAAGCAGCACCAAAAGAGAACACGCTCCGTGGAGCTTGGTAGCGACCCAAAATGATGCCTAGAAAGGGATATAAAAACGGGGAACGCGAGTCCAAGGGCGTATAACCTCTTGTATAATCTTCCCTATTCCAGTTAGGACTCTTGGCTGGGGATTAGGGGTCATGGGTTCAAATCCCGCCGCTCCGACCATTTTCTTTCCGCGGATTCCTATTTCTCTTCCGCGAAGTTCAAAATCTCGGTGACGAGCTTTTCCCACGCCGGATCGCCGGGCAGCGGAACATGGTTTTCCGTCTCCAGCGTCACGAACTTCGCGCCCGGAATCGCCGCCGCAATCGCACGTCCCTGCGCATAAGGCACCACATTGTCCTGCCGCGAATGGATGACGAGCGTCGGCACCGCCACCCGCGGCAGCAGATCGGCGACATCGATATCGTCGCACGCAGCGCGCAGGCGCGCGGCGATTTCACCGGACGTCGCCATCCGCTGCATGTCGGAAAACCATCGGATCTGGTCCGCGGTCCCGTTCGGCAGATAGATCGAGCTGAAAGCACGCATGAAGGCGGAGCCCTCGGCGCCCCAGCCCTGACGCATCAGCGCGAGCAGCGCCTGCCCCTTTTCACGATCCGTCGCGTCTCCGCTCCTGTTCCGGCCTTGCGCGTAACCGCCATAGAGAATGAGCTTCGAAATCCGCTCCGGATGCCGGACGGCAAAAGCGATGGCGGCGGCGACGCCCTGCGAAAGCCCGAGTAGCGCAAAGCGCTCCTCCTTGATTGTCGCCGCGACGGCATCGAGGTCGCGCAGAAAACCGCTAAAGGAAATGTCGGCGACCTCCCGATCCGCAAGCCCGCTGCCGCGCCCGTCATACCGCACGAGACACAGCCGCTCCGCGAACCGCGAGAAGAGCGGTGACCAGATCGGGCTCTGCCAGTCGAATTCCAGATGGTTGAGCCAGTTCGCCGTCTTCAACAGGACCGGCCCTTTGCCTGAACGGCCGATGGCGAGGTTCACGCCGTCCGGCGTGCGCACAAACGTAATCTCCTGCGGTTTTGCTTCCGGCGCAGGTGCCGGTGCTGCCTGCGGCGCTCCATCGGCTTCCCGGACCTCTCCGACAAAGCGGATGCCTTTGCGGGCGATCGTCTTGATCAGCCGCTGGTCCGCGCCATTGTCGCCGACCGCATTCCGCGCCGCGTTGATCCGCGACGCCATGGCGGATTCCGAGACGATCCGCCCCTTCCAGATGTGTTCGATCAAATCATCGCGGCTTACCACCTCGTCGCGGCGGCGGATCAGCAATTCGAGAAGGTCGAATACCTGCGGCTCGACCGCGATCTCGGCGCCATCCGCCTTGAGCTCGCGGCGGGCCGCATCGAGCGTGAAATTCTCGAAGTGAAACAGCAAGTGGGTATCGTCCCGCGATCTGTAGAAGATTCAAGCGAATCCGAAGGAAAAGGCAAGGCTCCCTGAAAGCCCGTTCCGGCGACCGCTGGCACCTTGGCCCCATCAAAACCGATGGAGACGGCCATGCAGATCGACCCGTTCGAAGCCAGGCGCACCGACGAAGGCGTCATCGATGTTCAGCACTATGCCCGCGCCGCCCATGCGGAGCGCCGTCTGGCCAAAACCGCCGTCATGCGGCTGCTCGGCCGCACCGGCAAACGCGCGCTCGCAACGGTGATCGGGTTGGTCATGTTCTGGTACATCCCGCCGATGGGCTCCGTCGGCTCGCGGGATCTGCCTTATCGCTGAAGAAAACAGCCGCGGGCGGGGACTTGCACGGCACAACCCTTCGTGCACATTCCGGCTCCCGCAACGAACCCGCCCGTGGCCGCCGTGCACCGCATCTTCGCAGCAACTTTTCTCGCCCTGCTCGCGCTTCTCTCTTCCCTTGAATATGCGAGCGCGCAACGCGGTGGCGAAGTAACCGTCACCATTTCTCCGCCGCCGGAAATCAAGGCCGAGCCGCCCTTCTATACGGCGTCGGGCGAGCATCGCCTGCATTTCAACAACACGACGTCGCGTGACGGAAAAATCCTGTCGATCGAGCTTCTTTTTATCGAACAGACCGAGCGCAGCAAAAGCTGCGACCTGTTCTTCGGCAACATGATCGGCGCAGCGGTCCGCCGCTACGATCTGAAAAATCTCGCCGTGCCTTCCGCGAAGATGGTCAACGCCACGGCAAAACTGTTGCCGCCGGAGCAGGACGGAAACTACGCGCCTGAAGCCGGAGAAAATATCCGCGATCCGCGCGTAATCATTATCGCCTGCTACAAGTTCGTCTTCGAACTCGACGATGCCGAACTCGAGGTGACGCAACTGGCCGGCCGCTGGACCTTCGACCGCAAGACCGGAAAGCTGTTGCAGAAAAGCGTGGCGCCGAAAGCGGAACTGCTGCCGCGCTGATCGCGGCAGTGCCTAGGTGCCGCTCTTGATGCTTGCATCCAGCATCCGGCGGCATTCGCCCAGTTCGTAGAGCGTGGCCTTCAGCAGGCGCACCGCTTCCGCCGGTAATCGCAGGCTGCCCGGCGGCTCCGGCATCGGCGCGCGAGGCGCAGGCGCCCGCATCTGCGGCTCGATCACGCGTGCTTCGTAACGGTCTTCCTGCGGGACGCGCGTTTCGTAGCGGTCGTCCTGCTGGACCCGCGGCTCATAAGCGCGATCGTCCTGCGGCGCGCGCACCGGCATCCGCGGCTCGTGACGATCCGGCGCCGGTGCGAACTTCCGGAACGGAATTGCCGGGCCGTCGTCTTCGTAAGCCTCGGGTTGCTCGGGCGGCTGCGGCTGCGGCCGCGCCACCTCGACGATGCGCGGCTCCAGCGTGCGCGGCATTTCACTGCGCGGCAGTTCCGGCTCGGCGCGAGGCCGCGATACCGGGGCCACGAAATTCACGACACCGCGCGAGCCTCCCGAAACGCTTAGATTCTGGCTCTCGGCTGCGAGCGCGTCCTCGTCGAAATCGACGTCGCGCAACCGCGCCGGGTCGGTTTCCGCCGAGCGGCCCACGGTCTGCACATAGCGCAGCCCCTGATCCTTGAGGATCTGCTGCACGCCGCGAATGGTGTAGCCCTCGCCGTAGAGAAGATGGCGGATGCCGCGCAGGAGGTCGACGTCATCGGGGCGGTAATAGCGACGCCCGCCGCCGCGCTTCATCGGCTTGATCTGCGCGAAGCGCGTCTCCCAGAAGCGGAGGACATGCTGCGGCAAATCGAGGTCGTCTGCGACCTCGCTGATCGTGCGGAATGCGTCCGGCCCTTTTTCCAACTAGCGTCCTGCCGCCGACGTTCGCTTCATGGATGCAGCGTCCTCCGAGAACGTCGGATACGAAAGGACGCCGGCCAATTTTGACTCTGGTGATCCCCTAGTTCCGGCATCCGTGAATGCCTGCCGAAGCGGGATACGCATGTCAGAACAGAATCACCAAACGGCCTTGGCCTTGCAAGGCGGTCAGCGCTTTTTGGCGTCGCCGTTCCGCCCGTTGATTCGCTGCTTAAGGATATTCGATGGTTTGAAAACCATCACCCTTCGCGGCTCGATGGGAACTTCTTCTCCCGTCTTCGGATTCCGGCCCACCCGCTCGCCCTTCTGGCGCACGATGAAGGAGCCGAAGGAGGACAGCTTGACGTTCTCGCCCCGCGCAAGCGAGTCCGCGAGCTCGGTAAGAACGAGCTCCACTAGTGCTGCCGATTCCGTGCGCGACAACCCGACCTTTTGATAGACGACTTCACTCAGGTCAGCGCGCGTGATGGTCTTCCCGCTCATTGCCGCCCCCGCCCGTATAACTCTATCGTACTGATAAAGCGACGTTATTTGCGAGTCTGCTCCGGGTCAACCGTGTTGCCGCAAATCCGTCGCAAGCAATAGCCGCCGTATCACCAACGCAACAGTGTGGATCCCCAGGTGAAGCCCCCGCCCATGGCTTCAAGCAAAACGAGGTCCCCCTTTTTGATTCGGCCATCGCTCACGGCAACCGAAAGGGCCAGTGGAATCGACGCCGCGGACGTATTCCCGTGCTTATCCACCGTCACGACGACCTTATTGGGCGCAATTTTAAGCTTCCTGGCGCTGCCGTCGATGATACGCAGATTCGCCTGATGCGGGACGAACCAGTCGATGTCCTCGGAAGTATAGCCGGTAGCCGCATAGGCATCCTCGATCACGTCGGTGATCATTCCAACCGCATGCCGGAACACTTCCTTGCCTTCCATCCGCAAGTGACCGACCGTTCCCGTCGAGCCAGGCCCGCCATCGACGAACAGCTTGTCCCGGTGCCGCCCGTCCGAACGCAGCTTCGAAATCAGGATGCCGCGGTCGTCGCGCCCGCCGGGCTGCTCGCTGCGCTCCAGCACCAGCGCGCCCGCTCCGTCGCCGAACAGCACACAGGTGGTCCGGTCGGTCCAGTCGAGAATGCGGGAGAAGGTCTCCGCGCCGATCACCAGCGCGCGGCTGAAATCCCCCGACCGCAGGTACTGGTCCGCGGTCGCCATGGCGAAGACGAAGCCCGAGCAGACGGCCTGGAGATCGAACGCCGCCCCTCGGGTAATGCCGAGGGCCGCCTGCACCGTGGTAGCGCTGGCCGGAAAGGTCAGGTCGGGCGTCGAGGTCGCCAGCACCACGAGATCGATGTCGGCCGCGGTCAGGCCGGCATTTTCGAGCGCCGCCTTTGCAGCCGCGAGCGCGAGATCGGAGGTCTTTTCGTCCTTCGCCGCGATATGGCGTTCGCGAATGCCCGTGCGCTGCACGATCCATTCGTCGGAGGTATCGACCATCTGGGCGAGTTCGGCATTGGTCAGTGTGCGCGCCGGAAGGTAGGATCCGATGCCGCGCACGACCGAGCGGTACACTGTCACGGTTGCATTTCCTCGGCCGGTTCGGACGTCGCAGTCGCATCGCGCCGCAGCCCGTCGGCTATTCCTTTTAGGAGATTGTGGCGTACCACGTCGTAGCCGATTTCGATGGCGGAGGCGAAGCCTTCCGCGTCGGTTCCGCCGTGACTTTTCACGACCAGCCCGTTCAGGCCAAGGAACAAGCCGCCATTCGCGCGGCGCGGGTCCATCTTCTCCCGCAGCACCCGGAACGCCCCGCGCGCGAAGAGGTATCCGATCTTCGCGCTAAGCGTGCGGTTCATCGCCGAGCGCAGGTATTCGCCGATCTGCCGCGCGGTGCCTTCGGCGGTCTTCAGTGCGATGTTCCCCGAGAATCCCTCGGTGACGATGACGTCCACGCTGCCCTTGGAGATGTCGTCGCCCTCCACGAAGCCCCGGTATTCGAAGTTCGGCGCGTTCATGTCGCGAAGGATCTGGCCCGCCTCACGGACCTCCTCCACGCCCTTCATTTCCTCGACCCCGACATTCAGCAGGCCGACCGTCGGCCGCTCGAGATCGAACACCACCCGCGCCATGGCCGCACCCATCACGGCATTGTCGACGAGCTGCTTCGCATCCGCGCCGATCGACGCACCGACATCGAGCACGATGCTCTCGCCCCGGATCGAGGGCCAGATCGCGGCGATCGCGGGTCGGTCGATGCCGGCGAGCGGCTTCAGGCAGAACAGGCTCATCGCCATCAGCGCGCCGGTATTGCCGGCCGAAATCGCGACGTCGGCCTCGCCCTTCTTCACCGCTTCGATGGCGAGCCACATGGAGGAGTTCTTGCGGCCCTTGCGCAGCGCCTGGCTCGGCTTGTCGTCCATGCGAACGGCGACATCGGTGTGAAAGATTTTCGCGTTCTTCAGGCGCGACTGCCTGACCGCGACCGGCGCGATCAGCTTCTCGTCACCGAACAGGAGATATTCCGTATCGGGCCTGCGCAGCGAGGCGATCTCCGCGCCGGCTACGGTCACGGCGGGGCCGTGATCGCCTCCCATGACGTCGATCGCGATACGAACCGTTCTGGACATGCGGATTAGCTGGCGGCTCGGCTGGAGGGGCTGTCGGGCTCAGCCGGATGATTGCAAATGCGCGGCCCCGCTCCGGCGCCGGGCGACAATAGCGGTTCGGCAATCCGGTTCAACCGGCAGCGACAAAAAATAATGTTATCAATTGCTTACTATTGTTTCCTGATTCGATCTTTGAGGCCGGAAAGCTGCTCGAACGGGCTGCGCTTCGGCTCCGGCACCTCCTCTTCGGCCGGCAGCGCCGCAAACGCGGCACCCGGCTTCCGTGGATAGGGATCGACCGCAAGGATCAGGAACTCGGTCGCAAGCGCCCCGAGATCGATCTTTCCGTCCACGATCGGATCGGGAAGGTCCTCGATCTCCTCCTCGTCGTCGGTTTCCGCGGTGCTTTTCGGATCGGTCGCGAAATCGACCGCGATGGCTTCCGAAACCGGATTGTCGAACTGCTCGAGGCTGACGACGCAGGTCTGCCGCACGACGCCTTCGAGCTTGCCGATGACATCCGCGGCATCGGCGCCGACGGGCCGCACTTCCAGGAACACCTTCAGCGAAGGAATTGAAATCACGCCGGCCGCCGCCGCGAGGCGCTGCCGCGTCGCTTCATCCGGCACAAGCTCGAAGGATCGGCCCTGCTCGGGAACGGCGGCGAGTTCGATCTCGTGGGACCAGGCCAGATCATTCTGCATGGACGGTTGCCTTGGCGGGTACGGGAAATTCGGTTTCACCGGCGAGGAAGCGCTCGAGCGGTTGCGCGTCGAGCAGTTTTGCTGCCTCCAGCGCATAGGCCGCGAGCGGCTTTGCTTCGGCGTCGGCGGCACCGCCCAGAATATTTCGCGCGATCGCGGCCGACAGCGCCGCCTCGTCGTTCCCGGCTATGGCCGCCGCATACAATGCCGAGCGCCCGAGATAGGCTTCCACAAGCGTCCGCATCTTCTTCGGAACCGTCAGGTCGCCGATGCCGATTTCCCGCAGGCTCGCGTCCATGTCCTCGAAGAAGTGATCGAGCAGTTCCTGGCCGAGCGCGATCCCAGCTTCGCCCTCCCCGGACAGCTTCCCGTTCACCAGATGCATGTGCAGCACCAGAAGATCGAAGCGGCCCTCGAGGGTGTCGGGCACGCCGAAAGCCTCGTAAAATATGGGCCTGCGCGCCTGCGCCACGATCACGCCATAGAGGCGTTCGATGGTCTTTCGGCGTCCGGAGTCGCGTTTCTTGAACAGGAACATGTCGGCCGGTGTGTAATTTGCGTTTCGTTGCCGCGCGGGGTAGTCGCGGGGTCGCGACAAGTCAATCCGGCAATTAACCATCATGCCTGTCAAGCCGCTGCAACGTCCCATGATCCGCCGCGCCCCGGCGCTTGCGGCACTCGTGTCTTCGTTGGCGCTCGCCGCGTGCAGCAACGTGCCCATCAGCGGGTTCACCCAGACCTACCAGCGCGGCTACGTCCTCGACGAGAACGCCTTGCAGCAGGTTCCGGTCGGTTCGAGCCAGGAGCAGGTCCTGCTCGTCCTGGGCACGCCCTCCACCGTCGCGACGCTCTCCGGCGAAGCCTTCTATTATATTTCGCAGAAGACGCAGCAGACGGCGTTCCTGAAACCCGAGATCATCGACCAGCGCGTGCTCGTCGTCTATTTCAGCCCCGACCGCCGCGTCACCCGCATCGCGAATTACGGCCTCCAGGACGGCAAGATCTTCGACTTCATCAGCCGCACCACCATGGCCGGCGGCTCCGACATCAGCCTCGTCGGCAGCATCCTCAAGAACGTGGGCAACATCAATCCGTTCGGCGTCAGCCGCGAATAGGCCAGGCCCTCGATAAGAACCCAAGACAAGAACAAGACAAGAAAAAGCCCGCGAGGATCGCTCCCCGCGGGCTTTTTGTTTGAACGCTTTCCCGCTTAGTGCGCGAGGATCGCGAGCAGCAGGAGCGCCACGATGTTCGTGATCTTGATCATCGGGTTCACCGCCGGGCCGGCCGTATCCTTGTAGGGATCGCCGACCGTATCGCCGGTGACGGACGCCTTGTGCGGCTCGGAACCCTTGCCGCCGAAGTGGCCGTCTTCGATGTACTTCTTGGCGTTGTCCCAGGCGCCGCCGCCCGAGGTCATCGAGATCGCGACGAAAAGACCCGTCACGATCACGCCGAGCAGCATCGCGCCCAGCGCCGAGAAACCCGCAGCCTTACCGACTGCCCCGCCGCCCGCGATGTAGTAGATCGCGAAATAGACGACGATCGGAGACAGCACCGGCAGCAGCGAGGGAATGACCATTTCCTTGATCGCGGCCTTGGTCAGGATATCGACCGCCTTGCCGTAATCAGGCTTGTCCTTGCCTTCCATGATGCCCGGCTTTTCGCGGAACTGACGACGGACTTCCTCGACGATCGAGCCGGCCGCACGGCCGACCGCCATCATGCCCATCGAGCCGAACAGATACGGCAGCAGGCCGCCGAACAGAAGGCCGACCACGACATACGGATTGGACAACGAGAAATCGACCTTCACGCCGGCGAAGTATTTGAACTGCGCGGAGTTGGTGACGAAGTAGTTGAGATCCGAAGTGTAGGCCGCGAACAGCACCAGCGCGCCGAGGCCCGCCGAGCCGATCGCATAGCCCTTGGTGATCGCCTTCGTGGTGTTGCCGACCGCGTCGAGAGCGTCCGTGGACTTGCGCACGTCCTTCGGCAGTCCCGCCATTTCGGCAATGCCGCCGGCGTTGTCGGTGACCGGGCCGAAGGCGTCGAGCGCCACG
>CAZNPX010000042.1:0-10499 GCA_964575175.1 uncultured Hyphomicrobiales bacterium
CTACGATGCACGCTTCGCGCGCATGTGGGAATTTTACCTCGCCGCCTCGGAAATGGCGTTCCGCCATCGGCATCTCATGGTGTTCCATATCCAGATGGCGAAACGGCAGGACGCCGTGCCGCTAACCCGCGGATATATCGAGGAAGCCGAGCGCCGCCTGCGCATCGTGGAACGAAACGTCAAGCGCCCGCTGCGGTTGGCGGGCGAATAATCTTTTCCGCACCCTCTGACCGCCGCGCGGCGTCAAGGCCGATCAAAGTATTTGCGTAATTGTCTGTACCGCTGTGAATTGCTGTGGGCTTCCGATTCGCACTTGCGACAACAGCGCGGTCTGCGTAATTCAATCTTCCTTGCGTGTCGCGTACTTCGCCGGCCCCAAGACCAGACAGAAAACGCGAGACGATGGCCCTCGACAACGCACTTCGAAAAGCATTCCCGGAACCCGACACCCCGGAGTTCCGGCAGGCGCCGCACAACATCGAAGTCGAACAGGCGCTCCTGGGCGCCGTCCTCGTCAATAACGAGGCATTCTACCGGGTTTCCGACTTCCTCGAGCCGAAGCATTTCTTCGAGCCGATCCACCAGCAGGTTTTCGAGATCGCCGGCAGCCTGATCCGCGCGGGCAAGATCGCCTCGCCGGTGACGCTCAAAACCTTCATCCCCGCCGATACCGACATCGCGGGGCTCAATCCCTCGCAATATCTCGCGCGGCTGGCCGCCGAAGCGACCACGATCATCAATTCGGAGGATTACGGGCGCTCGATCTACGACCTGTCCACCCGCCGCGACCTGATCCAGATCGGCGAGGACATGGTCAACGTGGCCTATGACGCGCCGGTCGAGCTGTCGCCGCAGGACCAGATCAACGACGCCGAGCGCCGCCTCTACGAGCTCGCGGAAGTCGGCCGCTATGACGGCGGCTTCATGCGCTTCTCGGAAGCGCTCAAGGACGCGGTCGACCTCGCAAGCAAGGCCTATCAGCGCGAGGGCGGCCTCTCCGGCGTCGCCACCGGCTTCGCCGACCTCGATCACCTGATGGGCGGTTTGCAGCGCTCGGATCTCATCATCGTCGCAGGCCGCCCGGCCATGGGCAAAACCGCGTTCGCCACCAACATCGCCTATGAGATCGCGCAGAACTACGAAGGCGAACCGAAGCCGGACGGCTCCATCGAAACGGTTTCGGGCGGCATCGTCGGCTTCTTCTCGCTCGAAATGTCGGCGGAGCAGCTCGCGACCCGCATCATCTCCGAGCAGACCGAAATCGCCTCCTCGCGCATCCGCCGCGGCGAAATCTCGGAGCAGGATTTCTCCAAGCTCGCGGGCGCGGCGCAGCACATGCAGTCGGTGCCGCTTTACATCGACGACACCGGCGGCATCTCGATCGCGCAACTGACCGCGCGCGCGCGGCGCCTCAAGCGCCAGCGCGGGCTCGACATCATGGTCGTCGACTATCTGCAACTGCTCACGGGCTCGAAGCGCTCGGGCGACAACCGCGTGCAGGAAGTGACCGAAATCACCACCGGCCTGAAGGCGCTCGCCAAGGAGCTCGACGTGCCGATCATCGCGCTTTCCCAGCTTTCCCGTCAGGTGGAAGCGCGCGACGACAAGCGCCCGCAGCTTTCCGACCTTCGCGAATCCGGCTCCATCGAGCAGGACGCCGACGTCGTGCTGTTCGTCTATCGCGAGGAATATTACCTGAAAGGCCGTGAACCCAAGCCCGGCACCGAGGAATGGTTCAAGTGGGAGCAGGAGTTCAAGTCCGCGGAAGGCCGCGCCGAGATCATCATCGGCAAGCAGCGCCACGGCCCGACCGGCACCGCGAAGCTGTCCTTCGAGGCGGCCTATACGCGCTTCGGCAACCTCGCCCGCGAGGAATACCTGCCGGAGCGCCGGGGCTAGCCGCAAACCCTACCGGGACCGGCATCGGCACCGCAAATACGCAAGCTGGCGACAATTTCCCCGCCGTTGGGTAAGTTCCATCGTCATGAGCGACTCTCTTTCCGCCGAATCCAACGGACTGCTGACGATCGATCTCGCGGCGCTGACCGAGAACTGGAAGGTTCTCGCCAAGCGCGCGGGCCGCGCGAAATGCGCGGCCGTCGTCAAGGCCGATGCCTATGGCGTCGGGCTCGAACAGGCTGCGCAGGCGCTCGTAAGAGCCGGCGTGGACACCTTCTTCGTCGCGACCTTCGACGAGGCGCTGCGGCTGCGCACGATCATGCCGACGGTCACGATCTATCTCCTCAACGGCCTGAACCCCGGCAGCGCCGAACTCGTCTGCGGCATCGACGTGCGGCCCGTGCTCGGCTCCATGGCCGAAATCGACGAATGGGAAGAACACGCCGACGCCTCCGGCGAGGAAGCGCCCGCTGCCATTCACATCGACACCGGCATGAACCGGCACGGCATTTCGCTCGCGGAAGCCGAAGCGCTCGCGCCGCTACTGGTCACCGCCGAATACACCTTCACGCCGACGCTGGTCATGAGCCACCTCGCCTGCGCCGACGAGCCCTCGCATGCGCTGAACCGGCAGCAGATCGACGCCTTCGCGAAGATCGCGCAGAAATTTCCGGGCATCCCCGCTTCGCTCTGCAATTCGGCGGGGCTGCTCGCTTTCCCCGACGCGCATTTCGATCTCGTGCGTCCGGGCGTCGCGCTCTATGGCGGCCGCGCGCTGAACGTGGGCGAGAACCCGATGCTGCCGGTGGTGAAATTGCAGGCGCGGATCGTCACCATCCGCGACGCAGCCGCGGGCAGCACGGTCGGCTACGGCGCGCGGCTGAAGCTCGCGCGGGATTCCAGGCTCGCGATCGTCTCCGCCGGCTATGCCGACGGCATTTTTCGCGCGGCCGGATCGTCCGACAACAAGCGCGGCGCGGAAGCCATCGTCGCGGGAACGCGGTGCAATATCGCTGGGCGCATTTCGATGGACCTGCTCGCCGTCGACATAACCGACGTGCCGCAGGAAAGCGTGAAGCGCGGCGATCTCGTCACCCTGCTCGGCGACGGGATTTCGGTGGACGATCTCGCGGATCATGCGCGGACCATCGGCTATGAAGTGCTGACCGCGCTGGGGCGGCGCTGGACGCGCATCTACACCGGATAAATCTTCCTCATCGGGGGCAAACATGAAAGCCGACGAAGCCGGCGAGCTGATGGACGCCGAAAAATCCGACGACGCCTTCAAGACGCGCGCCGCAATCCTGATCGCGACGCTCGCGATGCTGCTTGCCGTCACCGGGCTCGGCGGCTCCAATGCCGCGAAGGAGGCGATGAACAACAACGTGCTCGCCTCGAATTTCTACGCCTTCTATCAGGCGAAGAACATGCGCCAGACCAGCTATGCGCTGGCCGCCGACGCGCTCGAGCTGTCGCTGGCGAACCCGGCGCTCGCCGCGGAGGCGCGAACCGAAATCCAGAAGAAGATCGACGCCTACCGGAAGAACGTCGCGCGCTACGAATCCGAGCCCGACACGCAGGAGGGCAAGAAGGAGCTGCTCACGCGCGCGAAGAGCCACGAGGAGAAGCGCGACCAGGCGCTGCGGCAGGACCCCTATTTCGACTACGCCGAAGTGCTGCTGCAAATCGCGATCGTGCTGGTTTCGGTGGCGATCATCACGGGCTTTGCCTGGCTCGCCTTCGGCGGCGCGATCCTGGGCGCTGCCGGCGCGCTCCTGATGCTCAACGGCTTCTTCCTGCTGGTGGCGATACCGGGGCTGGAGTGAGATAGCCGCCATATCCACATGACTCTCCGGCCTCATCCTGAGGAGCCGCGAAGCGGCGTCTCGAAGGATGAGGCTGCCTCATGGTTCGAGACGCGCCTACGGCGCTCCTCACCATGAGGCTTAGAGATAGACTCGCATCCCGCGCTTTCCCTCCCCATATTCCGCAGGTTCGCAGCGGAAGGCCGTAAATGGCGCTCGACGACTATCTTGAGGAAGCCCGCCTCGCCGGCCGCGCCATCGCGGATTACGGCAGCGGGCTCCTGCGCCCGACGCTGCGGCTCGGCGTCACCGGGCTCTCGCGCTCGGGCAAAACCATCTTCATCACCGCACTGATCCATGCGCTGCTCCACGGCACGCGCCTCCCCGTGTTCGAGGCGCTCGCATCGGGGAGGATCGCGCGCGTGCGGCTCTCGCCGCAGCCCGACGCCGCCGTTCCGCGCTTCGAATACGAGAAGCATCTGCGCGATCTGCTGAGCGAGCGCCGCTGGCCGGAATCGACCCGCGCCATCAGCGAAATTCGCATCGCGCTCGACTACCAGACCCGGCGCGGCGCCGAGCGGACGTTGACCCTCGACATCGTCGATTATCCCGGCGAGTGGCTGCTCGACCTTCTGCTGCTCGACAAAACCTACGAGGAATGGTCGGCGCAGACCGTCGCGCTTTCGCGCCAAGGCCCGCGTGCGCCGCTCGCCGCGCAATGGCACATTCATCTGAACTCGCTCCTGCCCAAAGCGCCCGCCGACGAGCAGCAGGCGATCAACGCCGC
Organism: uncultured Hyphomicrobiales bacterium; assembly: GCA_964575175.1. Taxonomy (GTDB): domain Bacteria; phylum Pseudomonadota; class Alphaproteobacteria; order Rhizobiales; family Xanthobacteraceae. Next base: position 4,492 of record CAZNPX010000042.1, read on the forward strand.
GAGGCTCTTCACCGAATACCTGATCGCGTGCCGCGACGAGCGCTTCGCCATGAACCTCCTGCCGCCCGGCCGCTTCCTGATGCCGGGCGATCTCGCGGGCTCGCCTGCCGTCACCTTCGCGCCGCTCGATCTGCCGCGCGGCGAGCAGGCGCCTTCGGGCTCGCTCTGGGCGATGATGGCCGCGCGCTACGAAGCCTATCGGGCGAAGGTGGTGCGGCCGTTCTTCCGCGAGCATTTCGCGCGGCTCGACCGGCAGATCGTGCTGGCGGACGCGCTTTCCGCGATCAATTCCGGCCCCGAGGCGCTGTCCGACCTCGAGGCCACGCTGGCCGCGATCACCGCCTGCTTCAACACCGGCCGCCGCACCATTCTTTCCTCGATCTTCAAGCCGCGCGCCGACCGGATACTGTTCGCGGCGACGAAAGCCGATCACCTGCATCACCTGCAACACGACCGGCTCGAAAATATTCTCTCGCGCATGGTGGCGCGCGCGGCGGAGCGCTCCGAGCTGTCCGGCGCGAAGACCGATGCCATCGCCATTGCCGCGATCCGCGCGACCCGCGAAGCCGTGGTCACGCGCGGCGGCGAGAAGCTGCCCGCGATCGTCGGCACGCCGCTCGCCGGCGAGCGCATTGGCGACGAAGTCTTCGACGGCGAGAAGGAAACCGCGGTGTTTCCCGGCAGCCTGCCGGAGCTGATCGAAGGCGAGAACCATCAATGGAAATTCCGCGGGCTCGCCGCGGGTTCGCACGAGACGAGCGATTTCCGCTTCCTCAAGTTCCGCCCGCCCGCGCTCGACGCCGAAGCCGGCAAGGAGCCGTCGCTGCCTCACATTCGCCTCGACCGCGCGTTGCAGTTCCTGATCGGAGATCGCCTCGAATGAAACCGCAGTCCTTCCGCCCGGACGATCCGCGCGTCGCGGTCGCGAACCCCGACGAGCCGCTGCTCACGCGCGCCGAATTGCGCGAGCTGGAAGCCGCGGAAGCCTCGAACCTCCCCGCGGTGATCGAAGCCGCGCCGAAGAAAGGCCGCTTCTGGGGTAAGCTGTTCTGGTCGGCGGCGGGCGGGCTCGTGTCGCTCGCGCTCGGGCTCGCGGTCGCCAATCTCGTGCAGTCGCTGTTTTCCTATGCGCCGTGGCTCGGCTGGTTCGCGCTGGCGCTGACGGCGCTGGCGGCACTCGCGCTCCTCGTCATTTCCATGCGCGAGCTGTTCGCGATCTTCCGCCTCGAAAAGATCGAGCGCATCCAGAAGCGCGCGCTCGCGGTGCTCGCGTCCGACGACCGCGACGAAGGCAAGGCCGTGGTCGGCGAAATGGTTTCGCTCGCCCGCGCCATGCCCCGCCTCGCCAAGGGCCGGGCGGCGCTCGAGAACTACGCCCGCGACATCATCGACGGCGCCGATTACGTGCGGCTCGCGGAACGCGAACTGCTCAGCCCCCTCGACGCCGCGGCGCGGCAACTCGTGAGCGCGGCCGCGAAGCGCGTGTCGCTCGTGACCGCCATCTCGCCGCGCGCCGCGGTCGACATGCTGTTCGTGCTTTTCAACACGCTCTTCCTCATTCGCAAGCTCGCGACCCTCTATGGCGGACGGCCGGGCGTCTTGGGCATGTTCCGGCTCATGCGCCACGTCATCTCGCATCTCGCGCTCACCGGCGGCATGGCGGTCGGCGACAGCATCGTGCAGCAGTTGCTCGGCCAGGGGCTTGCCGCGAAACTTTCGGCGCGGCTCGGCGAAGGCGTGCTGAACGGATTGCTCACCGCGCGGCTCGGCATTGCCGCCATCGAAGTCACGCGGCCGCTGCCCTTCGCGGCGCTCCCCCGCCCGACGCTCTCGGATCTCGCGGGCAATCTCCTGCCCACGCGCAAAGACGAGAAAAAATAAAAAAATCGCCGCGATCTTCCGCGGCGATTTTCATTTCCCGAGATCAGTCCCTGAAATCAGTTCGCGGCAAAGCAGTAGAACAACCCCGCGCCGCCGGTCGTGCGCAGATCGGCCTGCGAGCAGCCGCCATCGGGACCGCGCGAGGGATGCGACGAATTCCACGACAGCGCGGGCGGCTCGGTGTTGAGGCCCATGCGATCGTGGTGGCCCACCATCGCCGCGCCCTGCGTCGCGCTCGTCCAGTTCTTGCAGGTGCGGTCGTCGGCAATCGCAAACGCGGTTCCGTCGGGCTGCGAGCCGGTAAGGATGTCATGCTGGTTCGGCGTGTCGCCGCGGCCGTTGATCGGCTCGCCCTTTTCGTTCAGCGCGGTCTGCTTGTTGAGGTTGTTGGCCGGACCATGCAGGTCGGCGACATCCTTGGCGATGGTGACGCCTTTCGCGTTCACCCACGGCCCGTTGCCGATGCGGTCCTTGGCGTTAATCGCGCCCGCGCCCTGCGTGCTGAGATAAGCGCGCCAGGTCCGGTTTCCCGCGCCCGCGGCGGCCGCGAGCTTCTGGCAGATCGCATCGGCGCCATCCAGTCCGCCGAGATTGGCACCGTTGCCGGAACCGGCACTGGTCACGAAGAAGCTCATATTATTCTGTTGCGCGGGCGCCGCGAAAGAAAACGCGACGACGACCGCGGACGAAATCGTCAGCAGGCGAAAATTGACTGGCATGGCTACCTCCCGAAAAGGGGCTTTGGGTTGCGCTCCGCAACCGGCTGCGAGTGTGAACCCGCTTTTCCGGCGCGGCCAGACGCGGCCCTTTCCCCTGCCGCAAACATGCTAGGCTCTTTTGCAAGCAACCGACTCGCGCCCTACATCTTCCGTTCATGGCCAAAGCCCGTTCGAATTTCGTCTGCCAGAATTGCGGCGCGGTAACTCCGCGCTGGCAGGGTAAGTGCGAGTCCTGCGGCGAGTGGAACACGATCACCGAGGAACAGGCGGCGCAGGCTTCCGTGCCCGCGACCCAACGCTCCTCGCGCAAGGGCCGGCTGATCGCACTGGAACCGCTTTCCGGAAAATCCGAGGACGCCCCGCGCATCGCGTCGGGCATCAAGGAACTGGACCGCGTCACCGGCGGCGGCTTCGTGCGCGGCTCGGCGATCCTGCTCGGCGGCGATCCGGGCATCGGCAAGTCGACCCTGCTCATCGAGGCCGTGGCCGCGCTCGCGCGCAAGGGCCGCCGCGTGGTCTATGTCTCCGGCGAAGAGGCGGTCGATCAGGTCCGCATGCGCGCGCAGCGTCTCGGCCTCACCGACGCGCCGGTGGAGCTTGCCGCGGAAACCAACGTCGAAGACATCGTGGCGACGCTTTCCGAAGGCACCCCGCCCGCGCTCGCCATCATCGATTCCATCCAGACCATGTGGACCGAGACGGTGGAAAGCGCGCCGGGAACGGTGACGCAGGTGCGCGGCTCGGCGCAGCAGCTCCTGCGCTTCGCGAAGAAGAGCGGCACCGCCATCGTGCTGGTCGGCCATGTCACCAAGGACGGCCAGATCGCGGGTCCGCGCGTGCTCGAGCACATGGTCGACGCGGTGCTCTCGTTCGAGGGCGACGGCGCGCATCAGTTCCGCATCCTGCGCGCGATGAAAAACCGCTTCGGCCCCACCGACGAGATCGGCGTGTTCGAAATGACCGGCGGCGGCCTGCGCGAAGTCGAAAATCCGTCGGCGCTGTTTCTCTCCGACCGCGACACCTCCTCGCCCGGCACCGCCGTCTTCGCGGGCATGGAGGGCACGCGGCCGCTGCTCGTGGAAATCCAGGCGCTGGTCGCGCCTTCCGCGCTCGGCACGCCGCGCCGCGCGGTGGTCGGCGCCGATCAGAGCCGTCTTTCGATGATCCTCGCGGTGCTGGAAGCGCGCTGCGGCGTGCGGCTCGGCCAGCAGGACGTCTATCTCAACATCGCGGGCGGCCTTCGCATCTCGGAGCCCGCCGCCGATCTCGCCATCGCCGCGGCGCTGATCTCGTCGCTCTACAACGTGCCGCTGCCGCCGGACTGCGTTTACTTCGGCGAAGCCTCGCTCACCGGCGCAGTGCGCGCCGTGCCGCAGGCGACCGCGCGCATGAAGGAAGCGGCGAAGCTCGGCTTCGCCCGCGCGGTCATCCCCGAAGCGGGCCGCGGCGATTCATCCGAAGGGCTCGGCATCCGCACCGTGGCCGCGCTCGACGCGCTGGTCGCCGACATCGGCGCCGCGGCCCAGAAAGTCCGCCGCCTGCCCAACCGCGACGCGGGTTGAAGTGCTGTGCGCGTCACGCTGCTCGACGGCATCCTCGTCTCGACCGTGCTGCTTTCCGCAATTCTCGGCTGGGCGCGCGGGCTGCTTCGCGAAACCATCGGCCTCGTCTGTTTCGGCGTGGCGCTCCTGATCGTTTACGCCTTTGCGCTGAACGCCGGCGTCTCGCAATGGCTGCGGCCGTCGTTCCGCTATATGGCGGCCTACGTCTTTCTCGGCGCGACCATCGTCACCTTCCTGGTCGCGGCCTGGGTCTCGCATTTCGGCATGTCGCCCCGGATCACGACGCCGAGCCGCCTGCTGGGGCTGCTGTTCGGCATCGTCCGCGGCCTCCTGATCTTCGCCATCGCGATCGCGCTGATCGGGCTTTTCGTCCGGACCCGCGAATTGCCGGCCTGGTTCACCGGCGCCCGGTCGCGGGAACTGGCCGCCGGCTACATGCGGCTCTACTGGCCCAAGGAATGGACCGGCCTGCGGCTGCTCACGCAGCCCTATGTGATGATGGGGATCGCGGCGCTGTTCCTGAGCGTGGTCACCGACCTGATCGCGGCACTTTCCCGCCCGTTCCGCCTGCGGCTGCGGCGCTGAGAACCGTCCGGTCACCATGCGCCCGACAAGGAGGTGCATGGATTGCCGCACCGGGTGACGGAAGCGGTGTCAGGAGCTATATGCATTGCCGCAAAGGCCCCCGGCGCCCGAATCGACCTGTAATTCAAGGCGGAGCAGCGTTTTCCATGACTCCTACCCCCCTAGACTTCGGGTTGCTCGCGGTCATGCTGATTTCGGGCGTCCTGGCGATGGTCCGGGGCTTCATGCGCGAGGTGCTGTCGATCGCCTCCTGGGTGATCGCGGCGGTCGTGACGCTCTACGGCTATTCGCGCGTGCTGCCCTTCGTGAAGCAATATGTGCAGCACGACCTGCTGGCGACCGGCATCGCCGTCGGCGGCCTGTTCCTGCTCACGCTGCTCATCGTCTCGCTCTTCACGGTGAAGATTTCCGATCTCGTGCTGGACAGCCGCATCGGCGCGCTCGACCGCACGCTCGGCTTCCTGTTCGGCCTCGCCCGCGGCCTCGTCATCATGGTGGTCGCGTTCCTGTTCTTCACCTGGCTGGTGCCCGAAAAGACGGAGCCCGACTGGGTCAAGAACGCGCGGTCGCGGCCGATCCTGCAGAGCGCCGGGGACTGGCTGAAATCCGTGCTGCCGGACGATCCCGAAAACGCCATCTTACAGCGCTTAAGAAAGCCGCGGGGCGAAGACCAGACCCCCGCCCCGGATACCAATCCTGCGCCGACGCCACCCGGGCGCACCGACAGAGGGGCAAATCCGAACCCCTCGCAGGCAAACACGAATAATCCGGCCGAGCCCGCCTACAAGCGAAACGACCGGGCCGGATTCAATCAACTGATCGAAAGCACCCGCGCGTCCTCGCAATGACGCGCTACCAAGGTAAGGGCTTGTTGATGAGCGTGGCGAAGGAAACGGCCCCCGATCTCGATCCCGACGCAATGGGCGACCGTCTGCGCGAGGAATGCGGGGTGTTCGGAATCTTCGGGCATGCCGACGCCGCCGCGCTCACCGCGCTCGGACTGCATGCGCTCCAGCATCGCGGACAGGAAGCCGCCGGCATCGTCGCCTATGACGGCAGCCGCTTCCACTCGGAGCGCCGCCTCGGCCTGGTCGGCGACACCTTCTCCAAGCGCGACGTCATCGAGCGCCTGCCCGGCCATGCCGCGGTCGGCCATGTGCGTTATTCCACCACCGGCGAAACCATCATCCGCAACGTGCAGCCGCTGTTCGCCGAGCTCGACGGCGGCGGCTTCGCGGTCGCGCATAACGGCAACCTGACG
>CAZNPX010000042.1:10509-28361 GCA_964575175.1 uncultured Hyphomicrobiales bacterium
GCATCGCGGACAGGAAGCCTGCGGCATCGTCAGTTTTGACGGCAAGCGTTTCAACTCCGAACGCCATATGGGTCTCGTCGGCGAGTATTTCGGCGGCGACCTGCGCCAGCGCCTGCCCGGGCATTCCGCCATCGGCCACAACCGCTACTCCACGCAGGGCCGGCCGGTTGCACGCAACATCCAGCCGATCTTCGCAGATCTCGCGCTCGGCGGCTTCGCGGTCGCGCATAACGGCAACCTGACGAATGCGCTGTCGCTGCGCCGCCAGCTCGTGCGCGACGGCGCGATCATGCAGTCGACGAGCGACACCGAGGTGCTCCTGCACCTGCTCGCCCGCTCCAAGCGCGCGCGCTTCGTCGAGCGCTTCGTCGATGCGATCCGCGAGATCGAGGGCGCCTACAGCTTCGTCGGCCTCACCAACAAGAAGCTCGTGGGCGCGCGCGACCCGCTCGGCATCCGTCCGCTGGTGCTCGGCGAACTGAACGGCGCGCCGATCCTGACCTCGGAAACCTGCGCGCTCGACATCATCGGCGCGAAATTCGTGCGCGACGTCGAGAACGGCGAAGTGATCGTAATTAGCGAGGACGGCGTCGAGTCGCACAAGCCGTTTCCGATCATGCAGCCGCGGCCCTGCATCTTCGAATACATCTATTTCGCGCGCCCCGACTCCATCGTGGGCGGCAAGAGCGTCTATCAGGTGCGCCGCAATCTCGGCACCGAGCTGGCCCGCGAATCCCCGGCCGATGCCGATGTCGTGGTTCCCGTGCCGGACTCCGGCGTGCCCGCCGCGATCGGTTTCGCGCAGGCCGCCAGCATTCCCTATGAGCTCGGCATCATCCGCAACCATTATGTCGGCCGCACCTTCATCGAGCCGACGCAGCAGATCCGCGAGCTCGGCGTGCGCATGAAGCATTCCGCGAACCGCGCGGCGGTCGCCGGCAAGCGCATCGTCCTGATCGACGACTCGATCGTGCGCGGCACCACCTCCGTGAAGATCGTGCGCATGATGCGCGAGGCCGGCGCCAAGGAAGTCCACTTCCGCATCGCGAGCCCGCCGATCACGCATCCCGACTTCTACGGCATCGACACCCCGGACCGGGACAAGCTCCTGGCCGCGACCCACGATCTCGAAGGCATGCGCAACTATATCGGCGCCGACAGCCTCGCCTTCCTCTCCATCGACGGGCTCTACCGCGCGATGGGCCACGAGAAGCGCAATGCGGAACGCCCGCAATACACCGACCACTGCTTCACCGGCGAATATCCGACCGCGCTCACCGACAAGAACGGCGAAATCTCGCCGCGGCAATTGTCGTTGCTCGCCGAGGCAAGCTAGTATCCGTTTTCATGACGGAAATTAATGAATGGCATCGCGGCCGGCTGCTCGATCATTTGCAGCTGGTGGTGCGCGATCTCGGTTCCTCGCGACGCTTCTACGAAGCCGTGCTGGGCGTGTTCGGCGTTCCCATCGTCGAGCTGGAAGGCATGTTCTACGCCGACGAGCTCGTCGTCTCGCAGGGAAATCCCCGTACCGGACCCACGCATTTTGCCTTTCAGGCCAAAGACCGCGCGACCGTCGACGCATTCTACAAGGCCGCGCTGGCGGCGGGCGGCAAGGACAACGGAGCGCCGGGCTTGCGCGATTATCACCCCGGCTACTATGCCGCCTTTGTGCTCGACCCGGATGGCAATAATGTCGAAGCCGTATATCACGGACCTTCGACACGCACCGCGGATTCAATCGTTCTCCGCGTAGGTTGAGAAAGCAAAGTGGCCGACACATCGCTCGCAGGAAAAATCGCGCTCGTCACCGGCGCCTCGCGCGGCATCGGGGCGGCGGTCGCCAGATCGCTCGCCGCGAAAGGCGCGCATGTGATCGCCCTCGCCCGCACCTCCGGCGGCCTCGAAGAACTCGACGACGAGATCAAGAAGGTGGGCGGCACCGCGACCCTCGTGCCGGTCGACCTGCGCAACTTCGACGACCTCGACCGCATGGGCCAGGCGCTGTTCGAGCGCTTCAAGAAGCTCGACATCCTGGTCGGCAACGCCGGGCAACTCGGCGTGCTCTCGCCGCTGCCGCATGTGGACCAGAAGGCGTGGGACGAAGTGATCGCGGTGAACGTCACCGCCAATTTCCGCCTGATCCGCTCGCTCGACCTCCTGCTGCGCGCGGCCGACGCGGCGCGCGCCGTCTTCATCACCTCGGGCGCCGCCAACAAGGCCTCGGCCTATTGGGGACCTTATGCGGTTTCCAAGGCGGCGCTGGACATGCTGGTCCGCACCTATGCGGCGGAAGTTTCGACCACGGAAATCAAGGTGAACCTGTTCAATCCGGGGCCGATCCGCACCCGCATGCGCGCGAAAGCCATGCCCGGCGAGGATCCGCTGACGCTCACGCTGCCGGAAACGGTCGCGGAAGCGATCGTGGAGCTGTGCCTGCCTGCGGTCGCGGAGAACGGGAAGCTCTATAATTATCCGACGAAGCAGTGGCTGAATTATCAGGCGCCGGCGTGACTTTTACTAACGTTGAATTTTCGTCCGTAAAATTGTAAACTAAATCCATTGTCGGGGGACAATGCATTGCGATTATTCGTTGCGGGAGTTTTTTGGATTATTTTGAGTTCGACTGCGCCAGCTCAAGTTTTTAACTGGACTGGATTTTATGCTGGTATTCACGGCGGCTATGGCAATTTCTACTCTAGTCCTTCGATACCAGGTTTGGAGCCGGATGGCGTAGTCCTTGGACTCCACGCGGGATTTAACTTGCAGCGCCTTCCGAATTTGGTAGTGGGCGCTGAAGCAGATTACTCGATAAGCAGCATGGGAAATCACGCGATTTGGGCAGCCTATCCCGCTGTTCCTTCTACCGCTTCTGCTCGACTGCGCGCTGGAATCGCTATCGATCGAACCCTTCTCTTTGTTAGCGGCGGGTTCGCTTACGCTGAAATCCAAAGCAACAAGTACGCGCCTGTTAAATTTAGCCGCGATGTCTATGGTGTCGTGGGCTCTGTTGGAATAGAGCAAGCTTTCGCCAATCAATGGACAACCAGGTTTGAATACCTGTTCTACCAACTCGATATACCTCAAAATCTGGACTATATCGTTCGAATTGGTCGAGTAGCATTGAGCTATCGCTTTTGACTTGAAAGTCCCGCATCGGAAGAAAGCTACTTCCTATTTATCTTCTTCCGCTTCCCGCGCGCGTCCTTCTTGAGCATCTTCTTTTTGAACGGGTTTTCCGGCTCGCGGAACGAGAAGCGGATGGGAACGCCGGGCATTTCGAATGCCTCGCGCACGCCGTTCACGAGATAGCGCATGTAGGATTCGGGAAGCGCGTCGGTGCGCGTGCCGAACAGCACGAAGGTCGGCGGCCGGGCCTTCGCCTGCGTCATGTAGCGCAGCTTGATGCGCGCGCCGGAAACCGCGGGCGGCGGATTTTGCGCGAGCGCCCGCTCCAGAAAGCGGTTGATGGTCGCGGTGGACACGCGCTTGTTCCAGATTTCGTAGGTCTTCACCACCGCCTGCATCAGCTTGTCGAGATTGTCGCCGTGCATGCCGGAGAGCGCGATGATCGGCATGCCCTTGGCCTGCGGCAGCCAGTGGTCCGCCTCCTCGCGCAGGGTCTTGCCCATGGTCATCGCGGGCGGCGCGAGGTCGCGCTTGTTCATGCCGATCACGAGTCCGCGGCCCTCGCGCATGACGAGATCGGCGATGCGAAGGTCCTGCTCCTCGAACGGCATGGTGGCGTCCATCAGGAGCACCACGATTTCCGCGAAGCGGATCGCGCGCAGGCTGTCTCCGACGGAAAGTTTCTCCAGCTTCTCCTGCACTCTCGCGCGCTTGCGCATGCCGGCGGTGTCGAGAATCTCGAATTTCCTGCCGCCGTATTCGAACGGCACTTCGATGGAGTCGCGGGTGATGCCCGGCTCCGGGCCGGTGACGAGCCGGTCCTCGCCGATCAGCTTGTTGATGAGCGTGGACTTGCCGGCGTTCGGGCGCCCGACCACGGCCACGCGAATGGTGTCGGCGGGCTTGGCCGCCGCTTCGCCGACTTCGCTGTCGGCTTCGTCTTCCTCTTCTTCGCTTTCCTCTTCCGCCGGGAGCAGTTCGCGCAGCACGTCGTAAAGCTCGCCCATGCCCTCGCCGTGCTCGGCGGAAATATTCACCGGGTCGCCGAGGCCGAGCGCATAGGCTTCGAGCGCGCCCGCCGCGCCGGCGCGGCCTTCGCTCTTGTTGGCAATGACCACGGCGGGCTTGCCGGACTTGCGCACGATCTGCGCGAACACCTTGTCGTCGGGGAGCAGGCCCGCGCGGGCATCGACCATGAACAGAACGACGTCGGCGTCCGCGATCGCGCTTTCGGTCTGCGCGCGCATGCGGCCCGCGAGCGATTCCGCTCCGGCTTCCTCGAAGCCCGCGGTATCGAAAATGCGGAATTGCAAATCGCCGAGCTTGCCCTCGCCTTCGCGGCGGTCGCGGGTCACGCCCGGCGTGTCGTCCACGAGCGCGATGCGCTGGCCGACGAGCCGGTTGAACAGCGTCGATTTGCCGACGTTCGGCCGGCCCACGATCGCAACGGAGGGAAACATGCCTTATCCGGCTGGTTCGGGTGGCTAGCGGCGCTGGCCGGCCCAGGGATCGTCGGAATTATTCTGCGCCGGTCCACGCGGCGCGGGGGTATTCGGGGTCTGCGCGTCCGGAGGGTTCTGCATGTCCTGCGGCGTCACCTGAATATTCGAGTTCGACGGCTGCGTCGGCGGCGCGCTGTATTGCACGCCCGGCACGCCGTCGGGAAACACGGCGCGCCGCTCGCCTGAGATCGGCGTTTTCTTGTTCTCGTCGAAGGGATTCAGGTTTTCCAGCGTTTCGCAGGCCGCAAGCGCGAGCGAAAGCGGCGCGAGAACCAGCGCTACCCGGACCAGAGAACTCGGTTTCGCGCGCGGCATGGCTACCTTACTTTTTCTCCGGAGCGGCCGGCGCCGGATTGTTGAAGAGCGCGGCCTGAAGGCGTTGCGCGCGATTGCGCATGCCCGGCGGCGTTTCGGGATCGAAGGCGAGTTCGAGAAACAGCTTCTGCGCCGCGGCCTGATCGCCCGCGCGCATGTGCGTGAGCGCGAGCAGTTCCTTCGCGGAATGGCGGAAGGCGGATTTATCGGCGAGCGCCGGCGCAAGGCGCTTCTGCATGTCCGCGACATCCGCGGTGTCCACCACCAGCGCGGCGCCCCGGATGCTGGCGATCTCGCGCATCAGCGGCTCCACGGCGCTGTCGTTCGCAATCGCGTCGAAGGCGACCGCGCCCTCTTTCGCATCCTTCTGGCCCAGCTCGGCGGCGGCGGAGAAGCGCGCCAGCAGCTTGTAGGACGACGGCGCGGAAGCCGCGATCGCATTGAACGCGGAGATCGCCTCGTCGGTCTTGGTCGCGTCGGTGGCGATCTTCTGCGCGGCGACGAAACGCTCGCTCGCGGCCTCGGCCTGCCTGTTCGCGTAATACTCATAGCCGCGCCAGCCGGCGGTGCCCGCGACGATCAGGAACGCGGCCAGGGCGATATAGCCGCCGTAGTTCTTCCAGATATTGGCAAGCCGCTCGCGGCGCAGTTCTTCGTCTACTTCGCGGATGATGTCCGACATTGAAAATCCTCAGGGGCGAAAATCCCCGGCGGCCGCGCGGAGCGCAGCCCCCTCTAAAGCCCGTTTTTCGTTAAAGCGGGCGTAAAATAGAGATGTGGGCGTATCGTGGCAACGCCCTTAGGAGGGCGTTTTCGCCTTATTTTTCAAGCTACTGACCCCTTCGCATCGACGCAAGGTGACGAGAATTACCCGGTAATTCCGGTATTTCCCCCTTTGTCCCCGGCGGAACGGCCCGTTTCCCTAGGTTGGGTCCCAAAATCGAAATCCCGGCCCGGGTCAAACAGAAGCCACGGTGCAAGCCTTATTATGCTCGACCGAAGTCGGGTCTTTGCCTCGAATATCAATGATTTCAATGGCGATTGAGAAATTGACGGCTACCGAACAGACAAAAACGGGATAGCGGAACAATAATCGGCCCAGCCAGCTCCGGGAGAGCGCCTAGCCATGCCGAACCGGCCAATATGCCCCAAGTGCAACCAACCGATGCGGGTGTCGATTACCGCAGGCGATGCCACCACATTCATCTGTGCCGAGTGCGGGGAAGAAACCGAGCGCCCGGCTCCAAAGATTGCTTCCTAGGCCGGCAAGTGCGGTGAGCGCCGTTGGGCGGGCACCGAACTTCGTCCAAAGGGCAACGACAGCGCGGGCGTAGCGCATCTGCCTTCCAAGCAGAAGGTCGTCAGTTCGACCTGATCGCCCGCTCCAGGAACCTTCCCACCCTGAGGCTGTTCGCCCAGTGTGACTATCAGTGAGCCAGCTTCGCCACCATGTCCGCGGTGCGCGTCACCTACAATAAAACGGACCACGATACAGACCACGCTTGGCGCGGTGCGATTTTATGAGTGCAAGAAACTTAGTTGCGCTCATATCTTTTCAGTGGGCGCCGATGACTAGCCAGTTCAGCCAACGACGGAAACGGTCCGCGATGGCCTATTTCGCTTCTTCCTTCGCCTTATTCTTCAACGCATAAACATGCGCCGCGCCGGGGAAGGAGCGGTCCCGGACTTCGTTTGCATAGGCCGATACCGCCTCCTCGATCAGGCGGCCCATGTCGGCGTACTGCTTCACGAACTTCGGCACGCGCGGCGAGAGGCCCAGAAGGTCCTCGAGGACCAGAATCTGGCCGTCGCAGGCGGAGGACGCCCCGATGCCGATGGTGGGCACCGCGACCTCCTTCGTGATCTTCACGGCAAGCGGCTCGGCGATGGCCTCCAGCACGATCGAGAAGGCGCCCGCATCGGCAATCGCGCGGGCGTCGTCGAGGATCGGGCCCCATTCGCTCTCCTCGCGGCCGCGAGCGCGGAAGGAGCCGAGCGTATTGATCGACTGCGGCGTCAGGCCGACATGGCCCATGACCGGCACGCCGCGCTCGGTGAGAAAGCGCACATGCTCGGCCATCCGCACGCCGCCCTCCATCTTCACCGCGCCGCAGCCGGTTTCCTTCAAGACACGCGCGGCGGTGTGGAAGGCCTGCTCGGGGCTCGCTTCATACGTGCCGAACGGCAGATCGACGACCACGAGCGCCTTCTTCGAGCCGCGCATCACGGCGTGGCCCTGCAAGATCATCATCTCCAGCGTGACCGGCACGGTCGACTCGAAGCCGTGCATCACCATGCCGAGCGAATCGCCGACCAGCAGCAAATCGACATGCTGGTCGAGCCAGCGCGCGGTATGCGCGTGGTAGGAAGTCAGCGACACGATCGGCTCGCGGCCCTTGCGGGCGCGGATGTCGGGGGCGGTGTTGCGGCGGATGTCCGCGGTATTCTGGATCGACATCGGGCGGTCTCCTTGCCAATCGTTTCGCGGCGTGGCGGTTTCCCGCCCTTCCCGCGCGGCCAGCAGATAGGGAGCCGGTATTTACAACGGAAGGGCCGGCAGGGCGAGTCTTTCGCTGCGGTGCGGAAACTTCGCCCGCCTCAGGCGTTGAAGGCTGGAACGGGGCTCAAATCACCATGCCGGACACCTATGACTGCCTCATCATCGGCGGCGGGCCCGCCGGACTGACCGCCGCGATCTATCTCGCCCGCTACCGGCGCAAGGTGCTCGTGGTGGACGGCGGCAAGAGCCGCGCCGCCTGGATTCCGAAAACGCACAACTATCCCGGCTTCGAAGACGGCATCTCCGGCAAGGCCCTGCTCGGCAAATTGCGGGAGCAGGCCGAGGAATACGGCGCGGAGCTGCAAGCCGGCGAAGTGACGAAACTCGATAAAGCGCGCGGGGGCTTTGCCGCGACTGCAAACGCGAACACCATCGCGGCGAAGCGCGTATTGATGGCGACCGGGATCGTGGACGAAACGCCGGCCCTGCCCGGCCTGCGCGAAGCGGTTTACGAAGGAAGCCTGCGCTTCTGCCCGATCTGCGACGGCTATGAAGTGCGCGACCAGCGCATCGCCGTGCTCGGCCATGTCGAGACGGGATGGCGCAAGGCGCTTTTCCTCCGCACGTATTCCAGAGACGTGACCTTTCTCTGCGTGGACGACCCCGCGGAGGTTTCGCCCGAATGCGACCGCGGCCTGAAGGAAGGCGCGGTCGATTTTCCGCGCGAGCGCGTGATCGACGTCGATCGCAGCGGCGAGCGGATCGCGGCGATTCTGGAGAGCGGAAAGCGGCTGGAGTTCGACGTGCTGTATCCGGCGCTCGGATGCGAAGCCCGCTCGAAGCTCGCCATGGCGCTCGGCACCAGGACCAACGACACCGGCAACCTTATCGTGAACGATGCCCAGTTGACCTCGGTCGAGGGCATCTACGCCGCCGGCGACGTGGTTTCGGATTTGCACCAGATCAGCGTCGGGATCGGGCACGCCACCATCGCCGCCACGAAGATTCACAACGAGCTGGATAGAAACCTCGCGTGAGAATCTTGCTGCCCTTGTTGCTTCGGCTTGCGGAACCCTGCACTCTCTCCGCTTCGGATTGATGGAGTGACCGGTCAATGAAGCTGGAAGGCGCAGTCGCGCTCGTCACGGGCGGCAATCGTGGCCTGGGAAAAGTATTCGTGCGCGCCCTGCTCGATGCAGGCGTCGCCAAGGTCTATGCAGCGGCGCGCGATCCGAACTCGGTCAAGGAAAGCGGAGCGGTGCCCGTGCACCTCGACGTCACCAAGGCCGATCAGGTCGAACGCGCGGCGCAGACCTGCGCTGATGTCACGCTGCTCGTGAACAATTCCGGCGTCGCCCACTTCACGCCCCTGATCGGCGCGATCTCGATGCAGAACGCGCGCGACGAAATGGAAGTGAATTATTTCGGCATGCTCGCGATGTGCCGCGCCTTCGCGCCCGTTCTCGGCAGAAACGGCGGCGGCGCAATCGTGAACATTCTCTCGGTCGCAAGTTGGGTCGCAATCCCGATCAGCGGCTCCTATTGCGCCAGCAAGGCCGCAGCACTCCACCTCACCAACGGCATCCGCGTCGAGCTCGAAGCACAGAAAACGCTGGTGGTCGGTGTCCATGCCGGCTTCATCGACACCGACATGGCGGCCAGTTTTACCCTGCCCAAAACAAGTCCCGAACAGGTGGTCGAGAGAACGCTGGCGGCGATCAGAAACGACGAAACCGAAGTGCTTTCGGACGCGCGCTCGGCCGACGTAAAAGCACGGCTGTACGGCGATCCGGCATCCCTCGAAGCCGAGATGCGCACGATCTGGGCGAACCGGAAGCGCTAGGCCGCCTTCTTCACGTCCTTGATGTCGGAGAACACGACGCCGGGCGCGCGCTCGCGGGTGTAGTCGAGGTCGAAGCTGCTTTTCGCCATGAACACCGGATCGCCGTCGAGATCGGAAGCCATGGAGAAGGTTTTCGCGGTGATGAAGGTATCGAGCTTCACGCGGTCCTCCGCCGAAACCCAGCGCGCGAGATCGAACTCGCTCTGCTCCAGCGAAATCTGCAAGCCGTATTCGGCATCCAGCCGCGCCTTCAGCACGTCGAGCTGCAACGGCCCGACCACGCCGACCAGCGCCGGCGCGCCGTCCATCGGCTGGAACACCTGCACCACGCCCTCTTCCGCGAGCTGCTGCAAGGCTTCCTTCAGCTTCTTCGCCTTCATCGGGTCGCCGAGTTTCACGCGGCGGATGATTTCCGGCGCGAAGCTCGGCACGCCGACGAAGTTCAGCGCCTCGCCTTCGGTCAGCGTATCGCCGATGCGCAATACGCCGTGGTTCGGGATTCCGACCACGTCGCCGGCATAGGCCTCTTCCGCAAGCGCGCGGTCCTTCGCGAAGAAGAATTGCGGCGCGTTCAGCGCCATCAGCTTCTCGGTGCGCGCGACCTTCACCTTCATGCCGCGCGTGAGCTTGCCGGAGCACAGCCGCGCGAACGCGATGCGGTCGCGATGGTTCGGGTCCATGTTCGCCTGGATCTTGAAGACGAAGGCGGTGAGCTTGGGCTCCGCGGCTTCGACCGTGCGCTTGTCGGCGGCCTGCGCGCGCGGCTGCGGCGCGTAGTCGCCGAGCGCCTCGAGAAGATCGCGCACGCCGAAATTCTTGAGCGCCGAGCCGAAGAACACCGGCGTCAGGTGCCCTTCGCGGAACGGCGCCAGCTCGAACTTCCTCGTGCCCTCCTTCGCGAGCATCAGCTCTTCTTCGAGCGCGCTCGCGTCGAGGTTCGGGGAGAGCGCCGCCATCTGCGCGGCATCCATCTGCTCGCGCGCGGCGTTGGCGTCGGCTTCGAGGCGGCGCACGCCGCCGGAGGAAAGCTCGACGGTGCCCGCGAAATCCCGGCCCCGCCCGATCGGCCAGGTCACGGGCGCGGTGTCGAGCGCGAGCGTCTTTTCGATCTCGTCGAGAATCTCGAACGGGTCGCGGCTTTCGCGATCCATTTTATTGATGAAGGTCACGATCGGAATGTCGCGCAGGCGGCAGACCTCGAAGAGTTTCCGCGTGCGCGCTTCGATGCCTTTCGCGGCGTCGATCACCATGACGGCCGAGTCCACCGCCGTCAGCGTGCGGTAGGTGTCTTCCGAGAAGTCCTCGTGGCCCGGCGTGTCGAGCAGGTTGAAGACGAGCCCGCCGAACTCGAAGGTCATCACCGAGGTCACGACCGAGATGCCGCGCTCGCGCTCGATCGCCATCCAGTCGGAGCGGGTATTGATGCGGTTCTTCTTCGCCTTCACCTCGCCCGCGAGATTGATCGCGCCGCCGAACAGCAGGAGCTTCTCGGTCAGCGTGGTCTTGCCCGCGTCGGGGTGCGAGATGATGGCGAAGGTGCGCCGGCGCGCGACTTCGCGCTCGATCGGCGTTTCGTTGGTCCGGGGATGTGCGAGAGCGGCTTCAGACATTGGCGGCGCAGTGCATCCACGATCCGGCCGGTTGGGTCAAGCCCGCAGGCCGGGTAGGATTCCGAATCGATGCGGTTCCTGGCCTTCTCCGACGTCCACAACAACCTCGCCTGCGTGCGGAAAATGCGCGCTCGGGAGCCGAACGGTTTCGACGCCATCCTGTTCGGCGGGGACATCGGCCGCAAAATCCCCGACCAGTTCTTCGGGATCCTGGCGACATTCGAATGCCCGGTGTTCTATGTCCATGGGAACTGGGATATCGACCTGCCGCTGGACGCCCGCTATCACCCCCGCGCCCAGATCCTGCACCGGAACTTCGCGACCCTCGGCGGCATCACCATCGCGGGCTTCAGCGACAAACCCGACGGCAGCGCGCGGCGGCGCTTCGCCGGTTCGCTGAAGAAGGCGGGCGCCGACTTTTCGCGCACGATTCTGATGTGCCATTACGAGCTGCGCGGCATCGAGAAGGATTTTCCCGGCCTCGCGCTTCACCTCTTCGGGCATACGCATGTCATGGCGCAGCATGAAACCAAGGGCACGCGCTACGCGAACCTCGGCATGCTGGATAGGCAGGTTTCCGCGCGCCCGAAGGACAAGCCGGTCTGGGCGAAGGAAGACTGCCGCAATTATTGCGCCGGCAACTACGCGATCATCGAGGCCGGCGATGGCGGCTTCGACCTGCGCTACGTGGTGCTGCCGCACGAGTTTCCCGATTGGGTGCCGGTCGACCGCAGCTATCGGGGCATCGAATGGATTCCCGAGGACGCGCGGTGGAGCGATCCTGCGGACCCGCGCCTGCCCCGCTTCGAGATTGCCGGCGGATAACCGCTTGGCGAAGTCTCCGGCCGCGATATGATCGCGCCGGGAAGGAAGGCCAGAGCAAGACAATGCCGGAAGGGCACGGGCTGCGGATCGGGTTCGATGTCGGCGGCACCAAGATCGCAATCTGCGTGCTCGATGCCGCGGGCAACTCGGTCTTCAAGACCGAGGCGGCCACGCCGCGCAACGACTATCCCGGCTTTCTGCAAATCGCCGACGCGCTGTTGAAAAAGGCGCGCGCGGCGATCCCCGCGGCGGCCGATGCTTCCATCGGCGCGGGCATTCCCGGCGAGATCGACGTTCTCTCCAACACCGTCAAGAACGCGAACAGCACCTTCCTGATCGGAAAAAACCTCGAAGCCGATCTCGAGCGCGTCTTCGGCCAGAAGGTGCGGCTCGCGAACGACGCGCAATGCCTGATCGCCTCGGAAGTGCATGACGGCGCGGCGCTGGGCGCCACGCTCGCCTTCGGCGTCATTCTCGGCACCGGGGTCGGCGGCGGCGTCGCCGTCAACGGCGAGCCGTGGCGCGGCAACAACCGCCTTGCCGGCGAATGGGGACACAACCCCTTCCCCGGCCGCGACGGCGAAGTCATCGGCAGCCCGTGCTATTGCGGGCGCAACAACTGCATCGAAACGGTGCTGAGCGGGCCCGCGCTGCAAGCGGCCTATCGCGACGCCACCGCGGGCGAATTCGTGCAGCTTCCCGAGATCGAAGCCAGGGTTGCCGACGGCGACCCGGTCGCGCGCGCGGTGCTGACGGAATATATCGACAATCTCGGCAAGGCGCTCGCCACCGTGGTCGGCGTGCTCGACCCCGAGGTGATCGTGCTTGGCGGCGGCGTCTCGAGCATCGGCGCGATCTATCGCGAATTGCCGGAGCGGGTCGCGGCACACATGTTTCACAGCGGCACGACGCAGCCGCGTTTCGCGACCAGCATCGTCAAGAGCAGATGGGGTCCGGACAGCGGCGTGCGCGGTGCCGCGCGGCTGTGGCCGCTGCCGCGCGAGGCAGGGCGATAGCGGTTTGTTTGTCATTCCGGACGCGCCGGCAGGCGCGATCCGGAATCCAGGGCTACAACTGAAGAGTCGTATGCGGCTCCTGGATTCCGGGTTCGCGAGCTTCACTCGCGCCCCGGAATAACAGGACGGTTAAATTACTGACGCTTCTTGAAAACATAATGTGCAGCCGCATCGGTCGGCGCATATTCCTCCCGCTCGTAGCCGAGCGCAGGCAGATCGACGCCGCTCCATAAATGCTCGCCGCCGCCCAGGGCGACCGGGCTCACCGCGACGTGCATCTCGTCGATGAGTTTTGCTTTCAGATATTGCCTGATGGTGCTGACGCCGCCGCCGACGCGGATGTCTTTTCCCTTCGCGGCGGCTTTGGCTCTTTCGAGCGCCGCATGGATTCCCTCGGTGACGAAATGAAACGTCGTGCCGCCGTCCATGGCGAACGACTTGCGCGCATGATGGGTGAGCACGAAGACGTCGCAGTGATAGGGCGGGCTGTCGCCCCACCACCCTTTCCAGTTCTCGTCTGGCCAAGCGCCGCGCACCGGGCCGAACATGTTGCGCCCGAGAATCCACGCGCCGATATTCTCGAAGCCGCGCGCGGCGAAGTCATCGTCGGGTCCGGTGTCGCCATCCGGCTTTCCAAGCACTACCTTCTGGAAGGTTCGCGTCGGGAATACCCAGCCATGCAATGCCTCGCCGCCGACGCCGAGCGGATTTTGCAAATCCTGCCGTGGACCCGCGCCGTAGCCGTCGAGCGAGAGCGAAAAACAGTGAACGCGAAGTTTCGACATCGTGGGCTTCCTTTCCGGCAGCTCGTCATGCAATTCCGGCAGCACGATGTTCAGATCACCTTCTGATATTCCTCGGGCTTGAAGCCGACGAGCAGCTTGCCGCCGGGAAGTTCCAGCACCGGCCGCTTGATCATGGAGGGCTGTTCCAGCATCAGCGCGAGCGCTTTCTTTTCGGTGATGCCGGTCTTGTCCTTCTCGGGCAGCTTGCGGAACGTGGTCCCGGCGCGATTGAGAAGTGTCTCCCAGCCTGCCTTCTTCGCCCAGGCTTCCAGCTTGGCTCTGTCGATGCCGCTCACTTTATAGTCGTGAAAGACGTATTCGACGCCCTTTTTGTCGAGCCAGGCGCGCGCCTTCTTCATCGTGTCGCAATTCCTGATGCCGTAGATCGCCGCCGTCTTTGCCATGCATTTCACCCGTTGCTTCCGCGCGCATATCTTGTCTCAATACCACACGAATGGAAAACGCCGGAAGGAACGGATCATGGAAATCAAGCGGAACGGAACGCGCGGCGCGAACAAGGGTCCCGCCGACTATTTCACGGGCGACGTGAAGCTGGAGCCGCTGCTCGAGGCGGCGGAGCCCGCGCGCGTGCGCATGGCGAGCGTCACGTTCGAGCCCGGCGCGCGCACCGCATGGCACACGCATCCGCTCGGGCAGACGCTGATCGTGGCGGCGGGCCTGGGCTGGGCGCAAAGCGAAGGCGGCCCGGTCGAGGAAATTCGTCCGGGCGACGTGGTGTGGTTTGCGCCGGGCGAGAAGCATTGGCACGGCGCCACCGCGACGACGGGAATGACTCACGTCGCAATCCAGGAAGCGCTGAACGGCAAGGCCGTGGACTGGATGGAACAGGTCAGCGACGCGCAATACAAGAAGTGATTGTTTCGCCGCTGCCGCGCCGTTAGAAAATTCGCATGAGCGAAGCAATCGCGATTCTCGGCGCGAACGGCGTCTATGCGCGGCACCTGATCCCTCGCCTCACCGCCGAGGGTTTCGGGGTTCGCGCGATCGTGCGGCGTCCCGAAGCGGCGGGCGTGGCGCGCGCCTGCGGCGCCTCCATCGAAGTTGCGGATATTTTCGACGCGGCCTCGATGGCGAAAGCGTTCGAAGGCTGCGGCGTTGCCATCAACCTCGCGACCACGCTGCCGGGGCCGAGCGGCCGTGGCGATTTCGCCGCCAACGACCGGCTGCGCGTCGAGGGCGTGCCGAATTTCGTCGAGGCGTGCCGCAGAGCGGGCGTGCGCAAAATCATCCAGCAAAGCATCGGATGGGTCGCGGCGTCGGGAAACGCGGAATGGTCGGATGAGGACAACGTCTATCGGCCTTCCGGCGAATCCAGATCGAACAGCGCGATCCTGGCCGCCCTCACCATGGAAGAGACGATCAAGTCGTCCGCGCTCGACTGGATCATCCTGCGCGGCGGGCTGTTTTACGGGCCCGGCACCGGCTTCGACGACGGCTGGTTCGCCCGCGCCGCCGCGGGAAAATTGCGCCTGCCCGGCGACGGCACCGAATATGTGTCACTCGTACATATCGCGGACATGGCAGCGGCGACGGTCGCAGCCGTGCAGAAATGGCCCTCGCAAAGCGTGCTCACGGTTTGCGATCACGAGCCCGCGCAATGGCGCGACGTCTTCGGCTTCATCTGCGCGAGCCTCGGCGCGAGCGCGCCGGAAGCCGGCGGGCCTCCGGGCTTTCCCTCGTTCCGGCTCAGGAATGCGCGGGCCGTCGCGGCGCTCGGCTGGCAGCCGCGCTACAGGAGCTATCGCGAAGGGTTTGCGCGCTAGCCGGTCAACTCTTTCCCGCTAGAACGGCTTCTCGGCCTTGTCGCTGCGATAGAGCTTTACGAAGCTTTTGGCCTTGAGTTTCATCCGCGGCCCTTTCGCGACTTTTCGCCATGCGTTCAGGGATTTCTGGTCGCGCCAGCATTCGAACAGGTTGCTGCGGTCCGGATCGACCGCGTCCGCGCTGATCGAGAAGTCGAGGCAGCCTTCGTGGTTTCAATGCGGTCCTCGAGGAACGCATTCGCAAGGCGATTGCCGATGGCGAGATCGATTCAAAAGCCGATGCCGCCGCGCTGGCTTCCGTGATCTCGGCTGTCATGCATTCGCTCGCCGTGCGCGCACGCGCCGGCGAAGCGCGCGAAGCGCTCGACGATCTCAGCCGCGCGGCGATCGATCTGGTGTGCGGGAAAATGCCCCGCAAACAATCAAAATAGATGTCGTGCGGCGTGGCGCGCTTGCGACTGCGGCGCATCGGCGGCGCCCGCCGTGCCGCCCTCGCCCTCGGGACGCGCCCGTTTACGCGAAATCAGACCGCCGCCGAGGACAGCACGATCAGCGTCGAGCCCGGCCGCACGCGCTGGTGAAGGTCGATGACGTCCTGATGCAGCAGCCGCACGCAGCCCGATGAAACCGCGCGACCGATCGTCCACGCTTCGCCGGTGCCGTGAATGCGGTAAAGCGTGTCGCGGTTGCCCTGGTGAATGTAGAGCGCCCTCGCCCCGAGCGGATTGTCGATGCCGGGCGGCATGCCCTTTCGCCACTTCTCCAGTTCGGGCTCGCGCCTGATCATGTCCGCGGGCGGCGTCCATACCGGCCATTCGCGCTTGTAGGCAATGTGCGCGCGGCCCGACCATTCGAAACCGGCGGCGCCGATGCCTACGCCGTAACGAACCGCCGTGCCGTTCTGCCCGACGAAATAAAGATAGCGGGTCGCGGTATCGACAATGACGGTGCCGGGCTTCTCCACGGTCGGGTACTGGACCACCTGCCGATAATAAAGCGGATTGAGCGCCGTGAGATCGGCCGCCGGAACGGGAAACCGCTCGTCCGGCATGGCGCGGTACATCAGCCGCACATGCTCCGGAAACACGGGTTGCTCGTGCTCGGTCGCGGCGGTCGGTTCGAACGGCGTGGTGGTGCAGCCGGAAACCGCGAGCGGCAGGAAACTTCCGAGGCCCGCAAGCAAAGCCCGGCGGCTGATGCTGGATTCTGAATTTGTCATCTTGTTTCTGGTCGATGGGAGTGCAAACGAAAAGACACCCGCCGCGTGGCGGCGCGTCGCGCGCGATTGCGTCATGCGGGTGAAATGCGGATCGGGACGAAGCTGACGGGTCAGCCGTCTCCGGTCGCGCTACGATTGACGGTGCATTGCAGACCTCCAGAAAACGCCCGCATGCGCACTGCATGCGAGCCCCCTCTGTCATCGGCCTGAGAGTTTGATCGCCATCGATTCAAACGATGGCGACTTACACCTTCGGCGGAGGCTGCGGCCCCACTTTCCAGAGTGTTGATCGAACGAACGGTCCGGGTTGCCTGAGAGTTTCCGGGGCGGTTGCTCCTTCGGCGGCCGGCAAACGCCGACTCTCTCCCGCTCGTCGAGAGAATTCAGTTTGACGGTTGCTTTGGGGCGGATTTGTGAGGCCGGGCGGTGCTTTCCACGCGCGGCCGGTGCATGTTGCATTTTAGCGACAGTTTGCGCGGCTGTCGGGCTGAAACCGCGCGACGCATCAGGGCGAAGCCCAGGCGCGGCAGATTACGGCGCGTCGTCGGCGCCCACCGTGCCGCCTTCGCCCTCGAGGCGCGCCAGTTGCTTCACGTCCTGCCGGGTGAATTTCAGCCGCACACCGGCGCCCATGCCGTCGGTTTCCTCGATCACGATCACACCGAAATAGTCGAACGCGCGCTGCACAGCTTCGGCCTCGCTCTCAGAGCTGAGCCACGCGCTGCCGTTTGCCTCGATCGTAGCGATAGTCTCCGGCGGCAGCCGGGCGACCTTCGCGAAGTCCTCGCGGCCGATTCCCGTCAATGCGCGCGCGGCGGCAACAAGCCGCCCGGTCATCTTGATTGGTTGATCCATCATCCGGCCTCGCTCATCATGCGGGAAGGATGCGCCGTTCCGCCGTTCCGAACAAGCGCCCCGGCGTGCCGCAGCCGCGGCCTATTCCCACTCAATCGTTCCCGGCGGCTTCGAGGTCACGTCATAGACCACGCGGTTCACGCCCTTCACCTCGTTGATGATGCGGGTCGCGACATTGCCGAGGAATTTCATGTCGTAGGGATAGAAGTCCGCGGTCATGCCGTCGACCGAGGTGACGGCGCGCAGGCCGAGCACGTGATCGTAGGTGCGGCCGTCGCCCATCACGCCCACGGTCTTCACCGGCAGGATCACCGCGAAAGCCTGCCAGATTTCGTCGTACAGGCCGGCCTTGCGGATTTCGTCGAGATAGATCGCATCGGCGAGGCGCAGAATGTCGAGCGCCTCTTTCGTGACTTCGCCCGGGCAGCGGATCGCGAGCCCCGGCCCCGGGAACGGGTGGCGGCCGACG
>CAZNPX010000043.1:0-12705 GCA_964575175.1 uncultured Hyphomicrobiales bacterium
GGTCGAGTTGCCCGAGGACATCGAATTCGATCGCCCCGGCAATCCGCTCGACCGCCATGCGAAATGGAAAAGCGTGCGCTGTCCGCAATGCGGCGGCGATGCGCGGCGTGAAACCGACACCATGGACACCTTCGTCGATTCGTCCTGGTACTTCCTCCGCTTCACCGCGCCCGACGCGAACGCGCCGACCGACTTGAAGGCGGCCGACTACTGGATGCCGGTCGATCAGTATATCGGCGGTGTCGAGCACGCGATTTTGCATCTGCTCTATTCGCGCTTCTTCACGCGCGCGATGAAGAAGACCGGACACGCGAATATCGACGAGCCGTTCAAGGGTCTGTTCACGCAGGGCATGGTCGTTCACGAGACCTATCAGAAGAAGGACGGCACCTTCGCCTCACCCGCCGAAATCAAGATCGAGCTCGACGGCGACAAGCGCAAGGCCGTGCTCCTGTCGAACGGCGAGCCGGTCGTGATCGGGCCCATCGAGAAGATGTCGAAGAGCCGGCGCAACACGGTCGATCCCGACGACATCATGGAAACCTACGGCGCCGACGTCGCGCGCTGGTTCATGCTTTCCGACAGCCCGCCCGAGCGCGATGTCGAATGGACCGAAGACCGCGTGCAGGGCGCATCGCGCTTCGTGCAGCGCCTTTACCGGATTGCCAACGAGCTTGCCGAAATCGGCGCGAAACCCGGCGCACCGAAGCCCGCGCAGTTTTCGGAAGCCGCGACGGCCGTCCGCAAGGCTGCGCATCAGGCGCTTTCGCGCGTCGGCGAAGACATCGAGAAGCTGCGCTTCAACCGTTGCGTCGCGCACATCTATGAAGCGGCGAACACCATCGCCGCCGCCGCCGAAGCGAACAAGAATCCGTCACCCGATCTCGCCTGGGCTTTCCGCGAAGCCGCGGAAATTCTGGTCCGCATCGCCGCGCCGATGATGCCGCATCTCACCGAAGAGTGCTGGGCCACACTCGGCCACGAAAAGCTGATCGCCGAGGAGCCGTGGCCCGCGGTCGAGGCCGCCCTCCTTGTGGAAGACACAATTACGCTGCCTGTTCAGGTCAACGGGAAGAAACGGGCGGATGTGACGGTGTCGCGGGATGCCCCCGCTGCCGAGGTCGAAAAGGCCGTGTTAGCATTGGATGCGGTACAACAGGCCCTGGGCGGCAAGGCCCCGAAGCGGATCGTGGTGGTCCCGCAGAGAATCGTGAATGTCGTCGCGTAACTCAACGATTTCAAAGGCTTGGAAGGTCATCCCAGCGCTTTTGCTGGCGGCGATGGTCGGCGGCTGCTTCCAGCCCATGTACGGCCAGTCGACCCTGTTCGGCGCCGGCGCAAAGCTGCGCGACGACCTGCGCCAAGTCGAGGTGCTCGAGATCGACGGCCGCCTTGGCCAGGAAATCCGCAACGACCTGATTTTCGAACTCACCGGCGGCCGCGGCAATCCGGTCGGCGCACCCTACAAGCTCGCAATGACCATCACCTCCGCGTCGCAAACGCCGCTGGTCGACGTGCAGTCCGGCCGCGCGACCTCGGAGACGGTCGTGCTCGACGTCACCTATCGCGTGCTCGATGTCGCGAACGACAAGATCGTGCTTTCCGAAAAAGCGCTCGCGCGCATTTCCATCGACCGCTCGCAGCAACGCTATGCCGGCATCCGCGCCGTGCGCGATGCGCAGAACCGTGCGGCCAAGCTCGTAGCCGAGCAGATCCGTTCGCGCCTCGCATCCTATTTCCTGACCCGAACCTGACGCTTCCGGCATGGTCGCGATTCCCCGCAGCGACTACGACAGCTTCTGCGAGGATCCCGATCCGCGCTATCCCATCGTGCTGCTTTACGGGCCGAACCGCGGCCTCGTCAGCGAACGAACCGAAAAGCTGCTCGCGAACCTGCGCGGAAAATCCGCCGACGAATTCACCGTCGTGACCCTCGAAGGCGACGCGCTCGCCTCCGATCCCGGCAGGCTTTCCGACGAAGCCCGCACCATCGGTCTCTTCGGCGGCAAGCGCATTCTGCATGTGCGTGCGGGTGGCCGCCCTTTCGTGGACGGACTGAAGCCGCTGCTCAGCGACCCACCGCAGGAAACCGCAATCGCAATCGAGGCCGGCGATCTGGCAAAGAATTCTCCGCTGCGGACGGCCTGCGAGGCGGCGAAATCCTGCGCCGTCATTCCCTGTTACGACGACGACGCGCGCACCATCGCCACGCTGATCGACAGCTCCGTGCTGCGCGCCGGCCTTGCCATCGACCGCGACGCCAAGGAAACGCTCTTGAGTCTGGTCGGCTCCGACCGGCTTTCGACGCGCGCCGAGATCGAGAAGCTCGTTTTCTATGTGGGCAGTGCTGGGCGTATCACCCTCGCCGACGTGCGTGCGGTCGTGGCCGATGCTTCGGGGCTTGCTATCGATGACGTGCTCGATGCCGCGTCGGCCGGGGATTCGAAAGCCGCGCTGCGCGCGCTCGCCGCCGCGCGTGCCGAGGGCACCTCGCCCGCGAGCATCATTAACGCCGCAATCCGCCATCTGTCGCAATTGCATCGCCTGAGTTTGCAGGTCGAGGCCGGCGAGGACACGGAAAGTGTTCTGAAACGCAACCGCGTGTTCTGGCGCCGCATGGAAGACCACAAGCGCGCGCTGCGGCGGCTCGGTTCGCGCACCATCGAAAGCGTTCTGGTTTCGCTCGGCAAAGCGGAGCTCGAGTCCCGCCGCTCGTCGGCGCTTGCCGACGTCATCGCCGAACGCGCGATCCTTTCGCTGGCCGAGCGCGGCAAGCGAAAGAGCGCATAAAATAAGGGTTTCTGGCGTCCTGCCCGGCGTTCGCCTAGTAGCGCACGCCGAGTTTGCGGCAGAGCGCGTCGAGCTGTTCGAGCGATTTGTATTTGATCTTCAACTCGCCCTTCGAGCCGCGGTTATTGATCGAAACCGCCATGCCGAGCTGATCGACAAGTTTCTTCTCAAGCGAACGCACGTCCGCGGATTTCGCGGGCTTCGCCTTCGCGCCGGATTTCGCTTTCGAAGTCTTGCGCTCGTTCGGTGACAGCGCCTCGACGTCGCGGACGTTCATGCCGCCTTCGACGATCGCCTTCGCGAGCTTCTCCGGCTCGTCATGCGTGAGCAGCGCGCGCGCGTGCCCGGCGGTGAGCTTGCCTTCCGAGAGATATTTCTTGACGCTTGCCGGCAGCTTCAGGAGCCGCAGCGTATTTGCGATATGGCTGCGGCTCTTGCCGACGACCTTGGCCAGATCGTTCTGGCTGTAGTGAAATTGCTCGACCAGATTTTCGTAGCCCGCCGCCTCTTCCAGCGGATTGAGATCGGCACGCTGCACGTTCTCGACGATCGCGATTTCGAGCGCTTCCTTGTCGTTGATCTCAAGGAGCGTGACCGGTACGTCGTGCACGCCCGCGCGCTGCGCAGCGCGCCAGCGGCGTTCGCCAGCAATGATCTCGTAGGCGTCCTTCTGACCGCTGACCGGACGCACCAGGATCGGCTGGAGAATTCCCTTCTCGCGGATCGAGGCGGAAAGATTGTCGAGCTCTTCCGAATCGAACTGCTTGCGCGGGTTCTTCGGATTGGCCCTGAGATATTCGATCGGCACACGTTTTTGCCCGCGCGCGCGATCGATCGCAGCCGTCTCGTCACCGACGTCGCCGATCAGCGCCGCCAAGCCTCGTCCCAGTCGTGAGCGTTCTTCCGCCATTGCCATTATCGCTTTTCCCGCGTCACTTGCTTACGCGGCTGCAAGCGCGCGCTCGCGCTGCACGATTTCCGATGCCAGTTTCAGATAAGCCTGACTGCCCACGCATTTGAGATCGTAGAGCAGCACCGGCTTGCCGTAGGACGGCGCTTCCGAGACCCGCACGTTGCGCGGGATCACCGTATTGAAAACCTTTGCGCCCATGAACTGGCGCACGTCGGCCACGACCTGATCGGAGAGATTGTTGCGCGCGTCGTACATGGTGAGTACGACGCCGTGGATCGTGAGCGCAGGATTGAGGCTCATCTTCACCTGATCGACCGTTTTCAAAAGCTGCGACAGGCCTTCGAGCGCGAAGAATTCGCATTGCAGGGGAACGAGCACGGCGTCGGACGCCGCCATCGCGTTGATGGTGAGCAGGTTCAGCGACGGCGGACAATCGACCAGCACGTAGGAGTAACCGTCCTTCGAAAGCGTGCCGTCTTCGCCGCGCGTCGGACGGGAAAGTTTTCCTATCGCGTCGCGGAGCCGGAAGGCGCGATCCTTGCGGGTCGCGAGCGAAAGCTCGAGGCCGGAGAGATCCATCGTCGACGGCGCGATGTGAAGACCGGGGACGGCGGTTTCGCGAATCGTCGACTGCATGTCCGCGTCGCCCACGAGCACGTCGAAGGTCGAGCGGTCGCGATCCTTGCGGTCGATGCCGAGGCCGGTCGAGGCGTTGCCCTGGGGATCGAGGTCCACGATCAATACCCGCTCCCCGATCGCGGCCAGCGCCGTGCCGAGATTGATCGCGGTCGTGGTCTTGCCGACCCCGCCTTTCTGGTTGGCGAGGGAGAGCACTCTTGGACGAAGAGAACTGGTCATGGCCGCATCCATTAGGGCGCCTGGCGCCGCTCAGCCTTGGCGATCGTGAGGATTCTACCACGCGGATCGGTCAGGCTGTGTCTTAATTGATAGTCGACGTTCCAAGATTTAGCGGCTGTAGTCAATTCTTCATCTATATCTTGTGACTTCAGGAAGACCGCCTTGGCGCCGTGTTCGAAGAACGGCGAGGCGAGTTCTAGCAGCTTTGGCAACGGTGCGAAGGCCCGCGCGGTCACCATGTGGATTTCTGCCGCGATCCGTTTCGCCGCCGACTCGACCCTTTCCGCATAAACCTCTGCGGCCGCATCGGTGATCCGTGCGGCCTCCCGCAGGAAGGAAGCCTTGCGCGTATCGCTTTCGATCAGATGAAATTTCTTCTCCGGTGCAGCAATGGAAAGTACGAGGCCGGGAAAGCCGCCGCCGCTGCCGACATCCACAATTTCTTTGGCGCCGGCGATGTCCGGCAGCAATTGCAAGCTGTCTGCGATATGGCGCGTCCAGACCGCGTTGAGCGTCGAGGGCGCCACGAGCTGAACGACCCGCTGCCACTTGAGGAAATGCGCGACGAAGCGATCGAGCCGCTCGGCTGTTTCACGTGAAACCGGCGTGATTCGCAGCGCCGCCTCACGATCCTTCGCAAGAGTTTTTAGGTCGATCATCCGGTCTTGCGGCGGGCGTGAAGCGCGAGCAGTCCCAGCGCCGCTGGCGTCATCCCTTCGATGCGATTGGCGTGGCCAAGGGTGCGGGGGCGCACATGATCGAGCTTCAGGCGCAGCTCGTTCGAGAGTCCGGGGATTGCGCTGAAATCCATCGCCTCGGGAAGCGGCAGGGCCTCGTCGCGTCGGAAGCGCTCCGCATCCTCGCGCTGGCGGTCGAGATAGACCGCATACTTCGCGTCGATCTCGAGCTGCTCCGCGATTGCAGGCTCCAGCGCCGAAAGCCCGGGCCAGACTTTCGCGGCCTGCTCCCGCGTGATGTTCGGATAGGACAGGAGGTCGAAAGCCGTTCGCCGCTGCCCGTCGCGATTGAGCGTGATGCCGAAGCGATCGGCTTCATTGGGCGTGACCGACACCGACTTGGCTTCCGCGCGCGCGGTTTCGAGCGCCGCGAGTTTCTTCTCGAAAGCCGATGCCCGGACCGGCCCGACGCAGCCGAGTGCCACACCCTTCGCGGTCAGCCGCTGGTCGGCATTGTCCGCCCGCAGCGCCAGGCGATATTCCGCGCGCGACGTGAACATCCGATAGGGCTCGGTAACTCCGCGCGTAATTAGATCGTCGATCATGACGCCGAGATAGGCTTCGGTGCGGTCGAAGGTGATCGCAGCGCCGCCGCCTGCGCACTGCGCGGCGTTGAGGCCCGCGACGAGCCCCTGCGCGGCGGCTTCTTCGTAGCCGGTGGTGCCGTTGATCTGACCCGCGAGAAAAAGGCCCGGAATCTTCTTCGTCTCCAGCGAGGCGAGGAGCTCCCGCGGATCGACATGGTCGTATTCGATCGCATAGCCGCAACGCTTCATCACGACCTTCTCCAGCCCCGGAATGGTCGCGAGCAGCGCAAGCTGCACGTCCTCGGGAAGCGAGGTCGAAATGCCGTTGGGATAGACCGTGTCGTCGTCGAGCCCCTCGGGCTCCAGGAAAATCTGATGCCCGTCGCGCTCGCCGAAGCGCACGATCTTGTCTTCGATGGAGGGGCAATAACGCGGGCCCCGGCTTTCGATCCGGCCCGAATACATCGGCGAGCGATGCACGTTCTCGCGAATGATCTTGTGGGTCGCCTCGGTGGTGCGGGTAATGCCGCATTCCACCTGCCGGTTTTCGATGCGCGTCGTCAGCGTCGAAAACGGCTCCGGCGGATTGTCGCCCGGCTGCATTTCAAGCGAAGCCCAGTCGATCGTCTTGCCGTCGAGGCGCGGCGGCGTGCCGGTCTTGAGCCTTGCGAGCGCGATATCGAACGCCGCCAGCGTCCTTGAAAGGCCGAGCGCGGGAGCCTCGCCGGCGCGGCCCGCTGGGATCTGCTGCTCGCCAATATGGATCAGTCCGCGCAGGAAGGTGCCGGTCGTGAGCACGACCGCGCCACAGGCGAATTCCCGGCCATCGGCCAGGCGCACGCCCGCGATCTTTCCATCGGAAAGCACAAGATCGTCGACCTCGCCTTCCACTATTTCTAGATTCTCCTGCGCAACGAGTTCGCGCTGCATGGCCGCTGCATAGAGCTTGCGATCGGCCTGCGCCCGTGGCCCGCGCACCGCGGGGCCCTTGCGTTTGTTCAGGACGCGAAACTGAATGCCCCCGGCATCGGCCACGCGCCCCATGAGGCCGTCGAGCGCATCCACTTCGCGCACGAGATGGCCCTTGCCCAGACCGCCGATCGCGGGGTTGCACGACATCGCGCCGATGGTCGCGAAGCGGTGCGTGACCAGCGCGGTCTTCGCGCCCATGCGCGCGGATGCCGCCGCGGCCTCGGAGCCGGCGTGACCGCCGCCCACGATGATGACGTCAAAAAGGGTCTGCATTTGCGAGTCCTCTAGCGCGGATCGGGGACTCGTCAAAGGCGTGTTTCACGTGAAACACCCGGAAGGCGCGCGCAGGAATCTCGTTAAGGAATTATTTACCAATACAGAAAGAACTGAAAATTTTATCGAGTACGTCTTCGACATCGACCCGGCCGGTAATGCGCCCGAGCGAGCGCGCGGCAAGCCGCAATTCTTCTGCGAAGAGCTCTTCCTGCCCGGGCCTCGCCAGCGAAAGCGCCGAGGCAATTCGCTCCGCCGCCTCGCGTAGGGCCACGCGCTGGCGCTCTCGTGTCACCAGCGCAGGCTCGCCTGCAAAAGCTTCTGCTGCTTTTGCGAGGCGCTCCAGAAGGGTGTCGATTCCGGCACCCGTTTTCGCGGAGATCGACAGAGAGTCTTTCTGGTCTAACGATTGTTTCGAGTCTGAATCGATCAGGTCCGCCTTGGTCCGAATACGCCATACCGTCTGATCCGGCCGGGCGGCGAGGGCGATGCCTTCGCCATCCGCGGGCTCCAATAGCAGCACGAGATCCGCCGTCTTCGCCCGCGCCATCGCCCGCCGCACGCCCTCCTGCTCGACGGGGTCGCTGGTCTCGCGAATGCCGGCCGTATCGATCAGCACCACCGGGACCCCGCTGAGGTCGAGCGCCACCTCGATCACATCCCGCGTCGTACCGGGAACATCGGAAACGATGGCCACATCGCGCTGCGCCAGCGCATTCAGAAGCGTCGATTTTCCTGCATTCGGCGCGCCCGCAATTGCGACGAAAAAGCCCTCCCGCAATCTTTCACCACGACGCGCATCCGCCAGCGCCACTTCGATCTCAGACAACATTTCGGATGCGACTCGAGCCGCAGGCGTAAAGAGATTCTCCGGCACGTCGGCTTCATCGGAGAAGTCCAGATTGGCTTCCACCAGCGCCATCGCTTCGATTAGCTTCTCCCGCCAGGCCTCCACCTTTTTCGACAATGCACCCTGATACTGATGCATCGCCTGCCGGCGCTGCGCCTCCGTCTCGGCGGAAACGAGGTCGCCAAGCCCTTCGGCATTTGAGAGATCCATTTTGCCGTTGAGCACCGCGCGTTTCGTGAACTCGCCAGCGGTGGCCGGGCGAAAGCCGGTGAGGGCGCCGAGCACGGAAAAAACCCGGCCCAAGATCGCGCGGCCGCCGTGCAGATGCAGTTCGACCATGTCCTCACCGGTTTCGCTGCGAGGACCCTGAAACCAGAATGCGAGCGCGTCGTCGATTGTTTCACGTGAATCAGGATCGATGAGCTGCGCTCGCGCGGCACGCCGCGGTTCCGGTAGTTTCACGCTGAATGTTTCGAGTCCGACTCGAGCGTTGATTCCGCTGATTCTGATGACCGCAATGGCCGCCGGAAGCCGGCCGCTGGACAGCGCAAAAATCGTATCGTCGCTCATCCGAACGCTCCCCTGGCCGGCGTGTTAGAAAAACACATGACCCAAAACCGCCTCGCCAACGAGACCAGCCCTTACCTCATCCAGCACAAGGATAACCTGGTTCACTGGTGGCCGTGGTCGCCGCAAGCTTTCGCCGAAGCGAAGCGCACGAACAAGCCGGTGCTGCTCTCCATTGGCTACGCCGCGTGTCATTGGTGCCATGTCATGGCCCATGAAAGCTTCGAAGACGAAGCGACCGCCGCCGTGATGAACGATCTCTTCGTGAACATCAAAGTCGATCGCGAGGAGCGGCCCGAGGTCGACGAAATCTATATGACCGCGCTCCAGCATCTAGGCGAGCAGGGCGGCTGGCCGTTGACGATGTTTCTTGATGCCGACGGCAAGCCATTCTGGGGCGGCACCTATTTTCCGAAGACCGCACAATACGGCCGGCCCGGATTCCAGGACGTGTTGCAGCAACTCGCGCGCATCTACCGCGAGGAGCCCGAGAAGGTCGGCAAGAACCGCGACGCGCTGCTCCGCGCGCTCCGCGAAAAAGCACGGCCCGCCGGCAAAGTGACCATCGGCATCGAAGAGCTCGACAAGCTCGCCGCGCAATTTCTCAACCTGATCGACCTGGAAAAAGGCGGCGTCCGCGGCGCGCCAAAATTTCCGCAAAGTGCGATCCTCGAAATGCTGTGGCGGGCAGGGGAAAGAACCGGATCCGAATCGTTCTTCAACGGCGCGATCGTCTCGCTGCGGAATATGTGCGAGGGCGGCATCTACGATCATTTGGGTGGCGGCTTCGCTCGCTACGCTGTGGATGATCGCTGGCTGGTCCCGCATTTCGAAAAAATGCTTTACGACAACGCACAGCTTCTCGAGCTGTTGGCGCTCGCCTGGAAGAAAACCGGCGACGATCTTTTCAAACGCCGCGCACGCGAAACGGTCGGGTGGCTCGAACGCGAGATGGTCGTCGAAGGCGGCGGCTTCGCCTCCAGTCTCGACGCCGACTCGGAAGGCGAGGAGGGCAAGTTCTATGTCTGGTCGCTCGCCGAGATCGAAAGCCTGCTCGGCGCGGACGACGCAGCCTTCTTCGCCGCGGCTTACGACATCACGGGCGGTGGCAATTTCGAAGGTCACAATATTCCGAACCGGCTGAAGTCCGGGCCCGCGACCGGCGACGACGAAATCCGGCTCGCGCCGCTCCGCGCGAAATTGCTCGAGGCGCGCGCCAGGCGTGTCCGCCCCGGCCTCGACGACAAAGTGCTCGCGGATTGGAATGGCCTGATGATCGCTGCCCTCGCCAACGCCGGCGCGATGTTCGGCGAGCCGTCATGGATCGCGCTCGGCGCCCGGGCATTTCATTTCGTATCCGACTCGATGACGAAGGAGACTCGCCTCGGGCATTCCTGGCGCGCGGGCGGCTTGCTGTTTCCCGGTCTCTCGTCCGATTACGGCTCGATGATTCGCGCGGCGCTCGCCCTGCACCGTGCGACCGGGGAGGACCCTTATCTCGAACGCGCGGTGGAATGGGAGCGGCTCCTTTCACAGCACCACGCCAACCCTGAAACCGGCGGCTACTTCCTGACCGCGGACGATAGCGGCGAGCTGATCGTCCGGCCGGCCTCGACCCGCGACGACGCGATCCCGAATCCCCATGCCTGGATGGCGCAGAACCTGGTACGGCTTGCAGCAGCAACAGGAGAATATTCCTATCGCGAAAAGGTGGATCAGCTTTTCGAAGGCGCCCTCCCGCTCGCAGCGAATAACCTGTTCGGACATGCCGCACTCTTGTCCGCGCTCGATTCCCGGCTCCGGCTTGCGGAAATTGTCGTTACCGGCACTCGCGCGGAAGAATTCGCCAAGGTCGCTCTTGCACAATCCTTCCTTGCAAGCACGCTGCTCCGCGCGTCGGACGAGTCCTCGCTCGCGGCAGACCATCCGGCACGGGAGAAACTCGCAGCGGCCCAAGGGGAGAGCACCGCATTCGTCTGCCGGGGCGAAGTCTGCTCGCTGCCGATTACCGACCCCGCCGCGCTCCCCGCAGTACTCGCCTCATAGCCTTCCACGCGCTCGACGGATTGCGCGCCTCGCGCCCTTTCCATAGCTTGCTTCCCGACGAATAAATTCGCGGGGGCGAACGGCCATGCAAGCATCCATCCTGACCGATCTTCTGTTGCCGCTATCCATCGGCATCATCATGTTCGGTCTCGGCCTCAGCCTGACCATGGACGATTTCCGCCGCGTCGCGCGCTACCCCTTTGCCGTCGGCTTCGGGCTTCTCCTCCAGGTCATCGTGCTTCCCTTCGCGGCACTGCTAATTGCCATCGCACTCAAGCTCTCACCCAATTACGCGCTCGGCCTGATGCTGGTCGCGGCGGCCCCGGGCGGTGCGACCGCCAATATCTACAGCCACCTCGCCAAGGGCGATGTCGCGCTCAACATTACGCTCACGGCCGTGAACAGCCTGCTCGCGCTGCTCACGCTTCCCATCGTCATCAATCTCTCGCTCGAATACTTCTTCGGCGCGGGCCAATATGTTCCGCCGCCGCACCGCAAGGTGATCGAGGTCGCGGCCATCATTCTGCTTCCCGTGCTGCTAGGCATGTTCGTGCGTGCGCGCTCAGCGAATTTCGCGAAGCGCATGGAAAAGCCGCTAAAGCTTTTCTCGGTGCTCGTACTTGCGATCCTGATTCTGGCCGCGATCTACATCGAGCGCGCAAAGCTCCTGGACAGCATCGTCGCCGTCGGCCTTGCCTGCCTGCTTTTCAATGTCGTCAGCATGCTGACGGGCTATCTCGCGCCGCTCGCGCTGAAACTTCCCGAGCGACAGGCCATCGCCATCACCATGGAGATCGGCATTCACAACACCGCGCTCGCGATTTATGTCGCGCTGAACGTGCTGAACAATCCGGCGGCGTCGCTGGTCCCGGGCATCTACACGCTCTGCATGTATCTGACCGCAACGCTGTTTGCGATCTACGTTTCGCGACGACGCATGGCGCCGGCCTGATCAGCCGGCGCGCGCGAAACTCTTCGCCGCCACAAGGACGAATGTCGGAAGTACAAACAGCGGCCCCAACGCCACACCTGTAGCCTTCGAAACCCACGCGAACAGCGGCGCGACGAACAGCAGGGCGATAGTTGTCCACGCGATCCCCTGGCACTCGCCCTTCCGGATACAGCGACACCAGCCATACCGCGACAAAAGCCGTCACGACGAAATCGTAGTCCTGCAAGTAAGGCGTCGCGAAAAAAGTACCCAGCACAAGCAACGCATAGCGCGTTCCCGCGGGCACATCGATCCACCACGAGCGCGCGACGAGCAGCGCTGCAATCAGTCCCGTGACACCTTGCGCAAGATAAGCGGTCCAAACATCTGCGCCGAGCCGGCGCACGAACACGAACACCGACATCATCCGGTGCCAGACACCATCGTCGCGCCGATCAGACGCACCTGGAAAGTGTGAAACGCATTCCAGTCGTAGATTTCCGCTGCGCGTCCATGCAGCGCGAGATAGGCGGCCGACCATTAATTGACGAAGTCGTCACCGAACGGCCGGCCCGCTCCATCCGAAAGGCCGGGCGTCTGCGCCGCAAGAATGCTAAAGCTAGGTATTCATGCTCTCGAAGAACTCCGCGTTGTTCTTGGTCTGCTTGAGCTTGTCCAGAAGGAATTCGATCGCATCGACCGTGCCCATCGGATTGAGGATACGGCGGAGCACATACATCTTCTTGAGAACGTCGGCCGGCACCAGAAGCTCTTCCTTGCGGGTGCCCGAGCGCGTGATGTCCATGGACGGGAACACACGCTTGTCCGAGACCTTGCGGTCCAGAATAATTTCCGAGTTACCCGTGCCCTTGAATTCTTCGAAGATGACTTCGTCCATGCGCGAGCCGGTATCGATCAGCGCCGTCGCGATGATGGTGAGCGAGCCGCCTTCCTCGATATTGCGCGCAGCACCGAAGAAGCGCTTCGGGCGCTGCAAGGCATTCGCATCGACGCCGCCGGTCAGAACCTTGCCGGAGCTCGGCACGACGGTGTTGTAGGCGCGGCCGAGCCGCGTGATCGAATCGAGCAAGATCACGACATCGCGGCCGTGTTCGACCAGCCGCTTCGCCTTTTCGATCACCATTTCCGCGACCGCTACGTGACGCGACGCCGGCTCGTCGAAGGTAGAGGAAACCACCTCGCCCTTCACCGAGCGCTGCATGTCGGTGACTTCTTCCGGA
>CAZNPX010000043.1:12715-28281 GCA_964575175.1 uncultured Hyphomicrobiales bacterium
TTCCGGATGGTTCGCCGTGATCGAATGGGCGATGTTTTGCAAAAGCACCGTCTTGCCGGTACGCGGCGGCGCCACAATCAATCCACGCTGGCCTTTGCCGAGCGGCGCCACGATATCGATGATGCGCGGCGAGTTATCCTTGCGCGTAGGGTCTTCGATTTCCATCTTGAGCCGCTCGTCAGGATAGAGCGGCGTCAGGTTATCGAAGTGAACCTTGTGCTTGATCTTTTCCGGATCTTCGAAATTGATCGTGTTGACCTTCAGCAGCGCGAAGTAGCGTTCGCCCTCTTTCGGCGAGCGGATATGGCCTTCGACGGTATCGCCGGTGCGAAGCGAGAAGCGGCGGATCTGCGACGGCGAAATGTAGATGTCGTCGGGGCCTGCGAGATAATTCGCGTCGGGCGAGCGCAGAAAGCCGAAACCGTCCGGAAGCACTTCCACGACGCCTTCGCCGACGATGTCGATCTCTTTCGTCGCGTACTGCTTGAGAATGGCAAACAGAAGTTCCTGCTTGCGCATCGTGCTCGCGTTTTCGACCTGGAGTTCCTCCGCGACCGCAAGCAGCTCGACGGGGGATTTGGCTTTGAGTCCTTGAAGTTTGATTTCCCGCATTGGGGACAGTCCTCTTTGGCGGAGTCCGCCGCCACGGATGTTGCAGTTCTGGGGGGTGCAGGTCTTTCGGGCTGGGAAAGGAATTCGGAAGCCCGGCGCCGCTGCCGATAGGAAAATGCTCTCGGCAAACCGCGGACGACGCCTGCATTGGAAGGAAGGCGGCACGAAAATAGGGAAAACAGGACCGCCGCGCAACCCCGCCCGGCCGATCCCAAGATTAAAACGGCTTAACCACCGCGAGTACGACGATTCCGATCATCAGCAGCGTCGGAATCTCATTGGCGAGCCGATAAAAACGATCCGGGCGCTGGTTGGCGTCCGCCGCGAATTCCCGCACCCAGCGCGCCATCATGCCGTGCGTGCCCGAGAGCAGGATCACCAGCGCGAACTTAGCGTGCATCCAGCCCGAGCGCCACGCACCGCTTTCGTAAACCAGCCAGAGGCCCGCGAGCCACGTCACGATCATAGCCGGCAGCGCGATCGCCTTCAGAAGCCGTCGCTCCATGATCTTGAAGGTTTCCGACTGTATCGAACCCTTCGCCGCCGAGCAGTGATAGACCATGAGCCGGGGCAGATAGAGCAGCGCCGCCATCCAGGAGATGACTGCGATGATGTGCAGCGCCTTGATCCAGAGATACATGGTCAGCCCAATTTACCTTCGCGCATAGGCATATCCGAAAACACCCTCGCGTCCTGCCGCATCACGCGCGCCGCACGCGAGCGAGCATCTGCTCCACATGCGCAATCGGTGTTTCCTTTCGAATGCCGTGGCCGAGATTAAAAATATGCCGCTTACCGTTGAGATCCGCGAGCACATTGTCCACCGCTTCATCCAGCGCTTTTCCACCGGCAATCAGTGCCAAAGGATCGAGATTTCCTTGGATTGCGAACTTATCCCCGAATCTCATACCGAATTCACGCCGGTCTGCAATCCAGTCGATTCCAACAGCATTGGCCGCTGATTGGTTTGCCACGGCTTCGAT
Source organism: uncultured Hyphomicrobiales bacterium (assembly GCA_964575175.1). GTDB lineage: Bacteria > Pseudomonadota > Alphaproteobacteria > Rhizobiales > Xanthobacteraceae. The sequence continues at coordinate 14,311 of CAZNPX010000043.1, forward strand.
CCCATCCAGCGAAGCACCCTTCGGAAACACGATGATCCGCGCTTCGGGAATCTCAGCCCGAACTTTCGCGGCAATCTGCGCCACCGGTTTCACGCACCACCGCTCGAAGGAAACCGGATCCAGCACCCCGGACCACGTATCAAAAATTTGTACCGCATCGGCGCCCGCTCTGATCTGCCCGACGAGATGCGCGGCCGACGCATCCACAAGCCGATCCACGATCTTCTGAAACAGCGCGGGCTCCTGCATTGCCAGCAACCGCGCCGGCGCCTGATCTTCCGTGCCTCGTCCGGCCACCAGATAGGTCGCCACCGTCCAGGGAGCCCCGCAGAAGCCGATCAATCCCGTTTCGCGTGGCAGCCCTGCTTTCGTCAGCTCCAGCGCCTCGTAGACCCGCGCTGTGACATTGCGGTCCAATCGTTCTGCAAGCTTGAGAAAACTTGCCGCGTCAGCGACCGGTTCGAGCCGTGGACCTTCGCCTTCCTCAAACCACAACTTTGCGCCGAGCGCGTAAGGAACGATTAAAATATCCGAGAAGATAATCGCGGCATCGAAACCGAAGCGCCGGATCGGCTGCAAGGTTACTTCCGACGCAAGCGAGGGATTTAAACAAAGATCGACAAAACCGCCGGCCTTCGCCCGCGTCTCGCGATACTCCGGCAGATAGCGCCCCGCCTGGCGCATCATCCACGCCGGCGGTATCTCGAACTTCTCCCCGTCGAGAACACGCAGGAACTTTCCACACACGGAGCGCTTATCCCTTCCTGAATAGAATCTTTTCTAGAATCTATTGTTGAGTCTGTTTGACCTATCGAGTCCGTGGACAATTTCTTTCCACGCCCCGCACTTCACACAACACCTCTTCCCCGGAATACACACCGCGTCTAGCTGTTGCGATGACGGGCATTTCGAACTTATTCCCACAAGTCACAGACATTCTCCAGATTTCCCGCTGCGGCCAATGACTCGGGACGATTCCGGCCGCTATCCCAAGGCGCCCTTGCGCCGGGCGATTCTCCGTGGCCTTCTCCCCAGCAATTCACAGTTCTATGGATGTTCCGGCGTGACCAAGGCGGAAAGCTATTTCCATCTTCACCTTGTCTCCGATGCCACCGGCGAAACGCTGCTTGCGGTCGGCCGCGCCGCGGCTGCGCAATATTCGACCGTCTCGCCGATCGAGCACGTTTACCCGCTGATTCGGAACGTGAAGCTGCTGGAGCCGGTGCTCGCCGACATCGAGGCCAATCCGGGCATCGTCCTGTTTACGCTGGTAGATCCGGTTCTCAATCACCGCCTCGAAACGCATTGTCGCGAAAAGGGCATCCCCTGCCTCTTCATATTGGGTCCGGTATTGAGCCTTTTTGCCTCTTATCTCGGAACCGAAACGACTCCGCGCGTGGGCGGCCAGCACATGCTGAACGCTGAATACTTCCGCCGCATCGATGCGCTGAACTACACCCTGATGCACGACGACGGCCAGCACGCGGAAAATCTGGACGAGGCCGATGTCGTCCTCGTCGGCATCTCCCGCACTTCCAAGACCCCGACCAGCATCTATCTCGCCAATCGCGGCATCAAGACCGCGAACGTGCCGCTGGTCCCCGGCATCGAACCGCCCGTCCAGCTCGAGCACACGAAGAAACCTCTGGTGGTCGGTCTCATCGCGAGTCCCGAGCGTATCGTGCAAATCCGCCAGAACAGGCTCCTCGGTCTCAGCGCCAACCAGGCTGATTCGAGTTATGTCGACCGTCACTCCGTCAGCGACGAAATTGCCCACTCGAAGAAACTTTGCGCGCGCCATAACTGGCCGATCATCGATGTCACGCGCCGCTCGATCGAGGAGACCGCGGCGGCCGTCATCGCATTGCTTCAGGAGCGCCGCCGCGACGCGGCGAATATCCAATGAGCCTGTGGCGCGGTGAAGCGCTGGTGCTGGCTTCAAAAAGCGCGCCGCGCCGCGCGCTCCTGGAAGCCGCCGGCATTCCGCTCGTGATCGATCCCGCGGACATCGACGAGCGCGCAACGGAAGCCGCATCCCCGCAGGAGGCCGCCACGCCGGAAGGTGCCGCTCTTCTGCTCGCCCGCGCGAAAGCGTTTGAGACCGCAAAGCGCAATGCCGGTAAAGCAGTGCTCGGCGCCGATCAGACCCTTGCATTGGGCAGCGCGCGGTTCTCCAAGCCGAAGTCGCGCGATGCCGCGGGCGAGCAGTTGAAGAAATTTTCCGGCAAGACCCACGCGCTGCATTCGGGGATTGCGGTGGTGCGCGACAGCGAAGTGCTGTTCGAGACGGTTTCCAGCGCGCATCTGACGATGCATCGCTTGAGCGACGCTTTTCTCGATGCCTATCTCGACGCCGCCGGCGACCGGGTAATGCAAAGCGTCGGCGCCTATCAACTGGAAAGCGTCGGCGTGAACCTGTTCGAAAAGATTGAAGGCGATCACTTCACGATCCTTGGAATGCCGTTGATGCCGCTACTTTCCTATTTCAGAAAATCGGGAATGATCGTCTCGTGACCCGTCGCGCCTGTGTCATCGGCTTTCCGGTCGCCCACTCGCGTTCTCCGCTCATTCACGGCTACTGGCTGCGCGAGCACCGGATCGATGGCGATTATGTGCGCCATGAAGTGAAGCCTGAAGACATCGACGGCTTCCTGCAAAATTTTTCGAAGCAGAACTTCGTCGGCTGCAATGTGACGCTGCCGCATAAGGAAGCCGCCGCGCGAAATTTGGCAGTTGCAACGCCGGTGGTTCGTGCACTCGGCGTCGCCAATACCTTGTGGCTCGAGGGCGGCAAGCTGCATGGCGACAATACCGACGTCGCCGGTTTTCTCGCCCATCTCGACGATTCAATCCCGGGTTGGCGCGAAAGAACGAAGCACGCCGTCGTGCTCGGTGCGGGCGGTGCCGCGCGCTCGGTGATTTACGGCCTCAACGAGCGCGGCGTCGAGAAGATTACCGTCGTCAACCGCTCGTACGCGCGCGCCGAAGAACTAGTCCGCGAACTGAAGCTCGACGCTGGCGTTGCCGGCTTCGATCGGCTGCCCGCGCTACTTCCGTCGGCCGATCTTCTCGTGAACACGACATCGCTCGGGATGAAGGGCCAGCCGACGCTCGAGCTGGACCTCGGGCACCTCAAAAAAAGCGCGGCAGTAAGCGACATCGTCTATGTGCCCCTCGAAACGCAGTTGCTGCGCGAGGCGCGCGCGCGCGGTCACGCGACCGTGGATGGTCTGGGCATGCTCCTGCATCAGGCCGTGCCCGGCTTCACGCGCTGGTTCGGCGTGCGGCCGAACGTGACCGAAGAACTGCGGGCCCTGATCGTGGCCGATCTCGTAAAGGATGCCTCGACGTGATCGTGCTTGGGCTCACGGGTTCCGTCGGCATGGGCAAAAGTACCACGACGCAGATGTTCGTGGACGAAGGCGTCCCGATGTTCGACGCCGATGCCGCGGTCCATCGTCTTTACGCCGGCGAGGCCGCGCCGCTGATCGAGCGGGAGTTCCCCGGCTCCACGAAAGATGGAACCGTCGATCGGGAAAGGTTGTCGGCGATGGTAGTGGGCAGGCCCGAAGCGCTGTCGCGCCTGGAGCGCCTGGTTCATCCGCTCGTCGCAAAATCACGCGCGACATTCATGAGCGATGCTGAAAAAAGCGGGGCGAAGGCGGTGCTGCTGGACATTCCGCTGCTTTTCGAAACCGGGGATCCATCGAAATTCGATGCCGTGATCGTGGTCAGCGCGCCGCCCGATATTCAGCGCACACGTGTGCTGGCCCGCCCGGGGATGACGGCGGAAAAATTCGACGCCATCCTGAAGCGCCAGCTGCCTGATTCGGAAAAGCGCGCGCGCGCGGATTTTGTAATCGATACCGGCGAAGGACTCGAATCCGCCCGAAAGCAGGTTAAAGAAGTGCTGGCACAGGTTCTTGCGCCGGACTGGACGAGGAAGAAACTCTGAATGCGCGAAATCATATTCGATACCGAAACCACCGGCTTCGATCCGGCCACCGGCGACCGCATCGTCGAAATCGGCTGCGTCGAATTGCTCAACCGGATTCCCACCGGCGCGACCTTTCACGCCTACATCAATCCCGAGCGCGATATGCCGCCGCAGGCCGAAGCGGTGCATGGCCTGAGCGCCGAGTTTCTCGCGGACAAGCCGCTCTTCGCTGCTGTCGCAGAAAAGTTTCTCGAATTCATCGGCGATGATTCGAAGCTGGTGGCGCATAATGCCGGCTTCGACATGACGTTTATCGATTACGAACTCAAGAAGTGCGGGCTGTTACCGCCGACGCGCGATCGCGTGATCGACACGCTCCAGCTCGCGCGCCGAAAGCATCCCGGTGGCGGCAACAAGCTCGACGATCTTTGCGCGCGCTACGGCATCGACAATTCGCGCCGCACCAAGCACGGCGCGCTGCTGGACGCAGAGCTGCTTGCCGAGGTCTATGCCGAGCTTGCCGGCGGCCGTCAGGCCAATCTCGGTCTCGTGACGATGACCCGCGAAGAGTTTTCCGTCACAACCGTCGTCACGGTGTCGCGCCGCAGCGAACAGGCGTCGCATTTGAGCGACAGCGAGCGGGAAGCGCATCGCAAGTTCGTGGCGACGCTGGGCGAAAAAGCAGTGTGGCTCGATTACCTGCCGCCGGCGAAACAGTCGGCCGCCGAGTAGCTACGACTTCGTCGCCGTAGCACTCTCTGCGCGGGCGCGGAACAGTGCCGCGAAATCCACCGGTTGCAGCATGATCGGCGGGAAGCCGCCTTCGCTGATCGCGTCGGCGACGATCCGGCGCACGAACGGAAACAGCAGCCGCGGGCATTCGATCAGCACGAGCGGTTGCAGGCTTTCCTGCGGAACATTCGTGATGCGGAAGACACCGGCGTAAGCCAGCTCGAGATTGAACAGAACGCGCTTTGCCTTCTTGTCCTCGGCACGCACCTCGACCTTCAGCTCGACCTCATAGTCGGCCTCCGACATCGGCTTCGCGTTCACGTTGATCTGAACGTCGACCGCCGGCGGTTGCTCCGGCTGTGCCATCAGCGATTGCGGCGCGTTCGGATTCTCGAAGGAAAGGTCTTTGACATATTGGCCGAGGATGCCGAGTCCCGGTGCCTTTTCGTCGGTGGTGCCGCCGTTCTGGGTCGCCATGTTATGCTCCGGGCCTTGATTGATGGGCGTTCCGTGTAGGTTCCGCCGCAGGATTGCGGGGTCGCTAGCATGCGACATTCTGGGGCACAAGAAAGCCGATTTTGGCGGCTATTTGCGCCATTGGCGTTGCCTCCGGGGATCGTTTAACCTGCAAGTGAGCTAATACCGTGCCGAAATCCATGCACGCGGCTTGGAAGAAGTCGCAGAAGCCCCATATGGGCGGGATCAGCCCGTTCAATCCGCTCTGCCTGCTACTTTTCCGGGCCGGAACGACAGACGATGAATGCCGTGTTTGACATCTACACGATAATTTTCCTGGCTCTCGCGGTCTTTATCTTCGCGAGATTGCGGAGCGTGCTCGGAACCCGGACGGGACGCGAGCGGCCGCCTTTCGATCCCTATGCGGGCAAGGAACCCAAACCTGCGACCCTGCCGGACAAACAGGCGATTCCGTCCCGCGCGGAAGAATCCCCGGTAGTGCGCGAAGCCGAGCGTGATGCGCCTCCGGCCGAACGCTGGGCCGGCATCGCCGCCCCCGGCAGCGCCGTTGCCGCCGGCCTCGATGCGATTGCCAGTGCCGACCGCAATTTCGACGCCCGCTATTTCCTTGAAGGCGCGCGGGCCGCTTACGAGATGATCGTGATCGCCTTCGCCGAAGGCGACCGCAAAACCCTGCGCAGCATGCTCGGCAAGGAATTGTTCGAGGAGTTCGCGGCCGCGATCAACGATCGCGAAACCCGCGGACACAAGATGGAGTCGCGCTTCGTCTCTCTCGACAAGGCCGAGATCAAAATTGCCGAACTCGTAGGCAATGAGGCGCGCATCACCATCGATTTCGTCTCGCAGCTCGTTTCCGCGACCCGTGACAAGGACGGTAACGTCGTCGAAGGCAGCGACGAGGCGCTGACCGAGGTCGAAGATCTCTGGATGTTCGCGCGCGATGTGAAGTCGTCGGATCCGAACTGGAAGCTCGTCGAGAACAACGAAGCGGCCTGACGCCGATGATGCGTCTTCGTCACGCGCGCCTGGCGGTTGCGTGCTGCACGATTCTCTCCTGGAGCAGCGGCCCCGCCGCGGCCAATGTCGGCTCGCTCGAATTTCCCGACGCGCAATACGATTTCGTAAGCTTCCAGAACCTCGACGGCTGGAATACGGACAAGCAGGCGGCGGTGCTTGCCGGCTTTCGCAGAAGTTGCGAGGTGCTGTTGAAGCGCAAGGACGCCGCCGATGCGCGGCCGATGGAAAAAGCGCTGCGCGCAGTTTGCCCGCGGGCGCTCGCGCTTCCCGGCGACACCGACGACGAGGCCGCGAAAAAATTCTTCGAAGCGAATTTCCGTCCGGTTCGCGTTTCCAAACTCGGCGAGACTACGGGCCTGCTCACCGGCTATTACGAACCGGAAGTGGAAGGCAGCCTGACGCTGACCAAGGGCTTCACCGTTCCGCTTTATCGCCGTCCGCCGGAGCTGCTTTCGAAGGCGCGGCTCGGCAAGCGCTATCTGCGCGCGGGCTTCCCAAGCACCGCCGGCGCCGGTCATCGCGTCAACGGCAAGTTCGTCGAGTACCATGACCGCGCCGCCATCGAAGACGGCGCGCTGGCGAATCGCGGCCTCGAGATCGTGTGGTTGCGCGATGCCGCCGACGCCTTCTTCATCCAGATTCAAGGCTCGGCAAGAATCCGGCTTCAGGACGGCTCGCTCATTCGTGTGAATTATTCCGCGCATAATGGTCACGCCTTCACACCCGTCGGCCGCAACCTGATTGCGACCGGGATCGTGCCGCGCGAAGAAATATCGATGGAAGCGATCCGCATGTTCATTGCGGAAATGCCGGAGGAAGGCCGCGAATTGATGCGCCAGAACCGCGCCTTCACTTTCTTCCGGGTAATCGGCAATCTTCCACCGGATTCAGAAGCCGTCGGCGCGCAAGGGCTATCGCTCCTGAAGGATCGCTCGATCGCGGTCGATAACAAGCTGCATGTCTATGGTTCGCTGTTCTGGATCGAAGCGAAGCTGCAATTGCAGAATACGAGGGAAGGTCAGGTCTTCAACCGCTTGATGATCGCGCAGGATACCGGCTCCGCGATTATTGGCGTCGCCCGTGCCGACATCTATTTCGGTGGCGGCGCGGAAGCGGGCACGGTCGCGGGTCGCATCCGCAATCCAGGTGCGTTCTTCATGCTGGTGCCGAACGAAATCGATCCTGTCCGTATCGCGTCGGAACAGAACGTTCCCAATCCCGAGTATCGCCCCGAACCGGAAAAGAAAGAGCCGCCGAAAGCGGCCACGCCACCAAGCGAAGAGCCCAAGAAAGACGAGCCCAAACCAGCAGAGCCCAAGCCAGCAGAGCCGAAGAAATGACCGGCGGAGGTGGGGGCAAAAAGCGCGGGCTCAGCGGCGAAGACAGTGCGCTTTGGGACGAAATCGTAAAATCGATCAAGCCGCTGCCCGGACGCCGCACCAGAACCGGACGCGAGCCCGAGGCCCTCTCGGTCGAAGATCAGATCGCGAAGGGAGCCGAGAAAAGAAATCGGCCGGTCGCGCCGTCGCCTGCCGTGAAGCATCGCGATCCGCCGGCACCGCCGCTTGCCCCCATCGATCGCCGTCTGAAGCAGAAGCTCTCGCGCGGCAGCGCCGCCTTCGACGCCAAACTCGATCTGCATGGCCATACGCAGGCGGAAGCGAAATCGCGGCTTTTGCGTTTTCTCGAAACCGCGCAGGCGCGTGAGCATTCGCTGGTGCTGGTCATTACCGGCAAGGGCAGACGCAGCGAAGACGACTGGTCGAACGAAACTGGCATCCTGAAGCGTCAGGTGCCGCTATGGCTCGCGCTGTCGGAATTCCGCGCTCTCGTGATCGGCTTCGAAGAAGCCGGCATCCGCCACGGCGGTGCCGGCGCGCTTTACATCCGCGTGCGCCGCCGCCGCTAAGACGTTGTTCTGAAAAGCACGTCGCGGTTTTCGGACCAGATCATGCCTTCAGCAAACAGGTCGCTATAGGATATAGCGCGAAAGATCCGCATCTTTGGCGAGATCGGCAACACGCTCGTTAACATAGTTGCCGTCGATGGTGATCTTCTCACCGGACTTATCTGGCGCAGTGAAGCTGATTTCGTCCAGCACGCGCTCGATCACGGTCTGCAACCGTCGCGCGCCGATGTTCTCGAGCCGAGCATTCACTTCCACCGCGACATCCGCAATCGCATCGATCGCATCATCGGTGAAGACCAGATCGACCTGCTCGGTCTTCATCAGCGCGATCGACTGCTTGATAAGGCTCGCCTCGGTTTCGGTGAGAATCCTGCGGAAATCGTCGCGCGTCAGCGCGTTCAACTCGACGCGGATCGGCAACCGGCCCTGCAATTCGGGCAGAAGATCGGACGGCTTCGCCACATGAAATGCGCCCGAAGCAATGAAGAGGATATGATCCGACTTCACGGGCCCGTATTTCGTATTGACCGTGGTGCCCTCGATCAGCGGCAGAAGATCGCGCTGCACTCCCTCGCGCGAAACGTCCCCGCTCCGCAGGCCTTCGCGCGCGCAGATCTTGTCGATCTCGTCGAGAAACACGATGCCGTTGTTCTCGACGATGCGGATCGCTTCCTGTGTCAGTTGCTCCTGATCGAGCAGCTTGTCGGACTCTTCCGCAAGCAGGAGCGGATGCGCTTCCTTCACGTTGACGCGCCGCGCTTTCGGCTTGCCGCCGAACGCCTTGCCGAAAATATCGCCGATATTGATTGCGCCCATCTGCGCGCCGGGCATGCCGGGAATATCGATCATCGGCATCTGCGGTCCGCCGGAAGACGAAAGCTCGATCTCGATTTCCTTGTCGTCGAGCTCGCCCGAGCGAAGCCGCTTGCGGAAGCTGTCGCGGGTCGCGGGGCTCGCCGCGGGACCGACGAGCGCATCCAGCACGCGCTCTTCGGCTCCGACATGGGCGCGCGCCTGCACATCGCGGCGCTTGGTCTCCCGCGTGAGTGCGATACCGATTTCAACAAGGTCGCGCACGATCTGTTCGACGTCCCGGCCGACATAGCCGACCTCGGTGAACTTCGTCGCCTCGACTTTCAGGAAAGGCGCATTGGCAAGCTTGGCAAGACGGCGCGAAATCTCGGTCTTGCCGACGCCGGTCGGCCCGATCATCAGGATGTTCTTCGGCAGCACTTCCTCGCGCAGCTTGTCGTCGAGTTGCAGCCGCCGCCAGCGGTTGCGCAGCGCAATCGCGACAGCGCGCTTGGCGTCGTGCTGGCCGACGATGAAGCGGTCGAGTTCGGAAACGATTTCGCGGGGGGAGAAGTCTGACATGGATACTCGGGCTACGGGCCGATGGCGCTTTGCCAGGCCTTTACGGATTCAAACGGGTGAATGAACATCAGGATGTTCAGCGTGAGGTTGTCGCGGATTACATAGGCAGCGATGGCTTCGAGCGCCAGTGCGAGCGCGACCGTCGCCAGAACCGGCGCGCGCCAGGCGACGAGAAAGCCCAGCGCCATCCAGAAGACATCCGCAATCGAATTGATGATGCTGTCGCCGACATAGCCGAGCGAGACGGTATTTTCCCGATAATAGTTGACGACATAGGGCGTGTTTTCCACGACTTCCCACGCCGCCTCGAGAAAGACCGCGAATACGAAACGCCACGCGATCGAGGCGCGGCGGAAAACCGCCCAGGCGAAAAAGTAAAAGATGAAGCCGTGGACGATATGCGAGGGCGTGTACCAGTCCGAGAGATGCTGCGAGTTGCCCGGGCCGAAGGCGTCGGCCTCCCAGAGTTTCACATAGCCGCAGGCGCAGATCGGCAAGCGGCCCATCGCGTAAAGAACAATTCCCTGTAGCGCCACGATCGCAAGCGGCACGAGGAGAGCGATCAGCGCATTGCGCCTGACGTCCTCTGCTTGGCCGGGCATGGTTGGAGCGCTCATTCAGGGGTTCTCCGTCCGCGGCAGGTGCCGCACGCGAGACTTCGCGATTGCGCGCAACGTCGACGCCTGTTTCGCGCTGAGGATGTTTTGCGAAACGGCCGCGTCGAGATCGCTTTGCCGGATCATCCGATGGTCTCGATGGTCACGTTGCGGTTCGTGTAGATGCAGATATCGGCGGCGATATCGAGCGCGCGGCGCGCAATCTCTTCGGCGGGATGATCGCTGTCGGCGAGCGCCCGCGCGGCCGCGAGCGCAAACGAGCCGCCCGAGCCGATGGCGGCGATGCCGTTCTCCGGCTCCAGCACGTCGCCGGTGCCGGCGAGCAGGAGCGTGATGTCCTTGTCCGCGACCAGCATCATGGCTTCCAGCCGCCGCAGATAGCGGTCGGTGCGCCAATCCTTGGCCAGCTCGACACAGGCGCGCGCGAGTTGGCCCTTGTGCTGCTCGAGCTTGGCCTCGAGCCGGTCGAAAAGGGTGAGCGCGTCCGCGGTGGCGCCGGCGAAGCCACCGATCACATTGCCGCCCGTGAGGCGCCGGACCTTCTTCGCGTTCGACTTCATGACCGTGTTGCCAAAGGAAACCTGGCCGTCGCCCGCGATTGCGACCTGGCTGCCCTTGCGGACGGCAACGATGGTGGTGCCGTAGAAAACGTCGGGTTTGTGGGGGGTATTCATGGGGAATTGGGCCTCCGGCTCCATATCTAGGGTGTGCGGAGCCGTCTGCAAACCATCCGGAAAGGTCATCCGGGCATTGTGTGGCGGGGCCTCGCTGAGGCTGCTAGAACCCGCGCCGTCCGAGGAGTTTTCTGATGCGTACCGGCGAAATCGCCCGCAAAACCAAGGAAACCGAGATTTCGGTGAAGGTCGACCTCGATGGCAAGGGCCAGAACGAGATTGCGACCGGCATTGGCTTTTTCGACCACATGCTCGACCTCCTCTCGCGGCATTCGCGGATCGACATGCAGGTCAGGGCCAAGGGCGACCTCCATGTCGACCAGCACCACACCACCGAGGACGTCGGGATTGCGCTCGGGCAGGCGGTAAAGAAGGCGCTCGGCGACATGCGCGGCATCACGCGCTATGCGAGCCTCTATATGCCGATGGACGAAACGCTGACGCGGGTTGCGCTCGACGTTTCCGGCCGCCCGGTGCTCGTCTTCAAGGCAGAATTCCCGCGCGCCAAGATCGGCGATTTCGACAGCGAACTGGTGCGCGAATTCTTCCAGGCCTTCACGATGAATGCGGGCCTAACCCTGCATGTGGAGACGCTATACGGCGAAAACGCGCACCACATTGCCGAAAGCTGCTTCAAGGGCCTCGCGCGCGCGCTGCGGATCGCTTTCTCGATCGATCCCGCGACCGCCACGGAAATTCCATCGACCAAGGGTAGCCTGGGGGCATGATCCCCGGGTGTGGGAGCCGCTTCTTTGCGTCGGCTCCCGCGCCAAGAACAAATAGGCTAGGGCGTCTGACGTGGCGACTTATCTCGTTTTCGAACCCGTAGACGGCGGGCGCACCCAAAGCGCGGCGGAGCGCGTCGTATTTCTGCGCGAGAAGTTCTCGCCCTGGGCTTTCGTCTTCACGCCGTTCTGGCTGCTGCGTTACCGGCTGTGGCTCGGCTTTCTCGTGTGGCTTGTCGCTTTCGTCCTGATTACGGTGGTCGGCGGCAGGCTCGGTTTCGGGCCCTATGCGGCGCTCGCCGCGTCGTTCTTTCCGTCTCTCCTCTTCGGCTTCGAGGCCGTGAACTTGCGGAGCCGCAAGCTCGTGAAGGGCGGATACCGCGACGCCGGCGTCGTGATCGCCGAAGATCTCGAAACTGCTGAGCAGCGTTTCTTCGAAACCTGGAAAAATTCTCCGGCGTCTGAAGCGCCGATGCGAAGCGATCATCCCTATGCACCCGAGGCCGCGCCTCCGGCATTTCCCGATACGCGGCTCGCGGTGGCTTCCGCCGAGCAGAATGTGATTGGCATGTTTCCGGTGCCGGGGCAGCGATGAGCGTCGCGGTGATCGATTACGGCTCCGGCAATCTGCACTCCGCCGCGAAGGCGCTCGAGCGTGCAGCCCGTGAGGGCGGTAGCGGCGCGAAGATTATCGTGACCAACAATCCCGAGGATGTGCGGCGGGCAGAGCGCGTGGTGCTGCCGGGCGTCGGCGCCTTCGCCGATTGCAAGCGCGGCCTCGACGCAGTGCCGGGCATGGTGGATGCGCTGACCGAAGCCGTGAAGAAGGACGGCAAGCCGTTCTTCGGCATCTGCGTCGGCATGCAGTTGCTTGCGGAGCGCGGACTCGAACACGGCGTCACGCAGGGGTTGGGCTGGATTCGCGGCGAAGTCGGCCGGATCGCGCCCAGCGATCCGCGGCTCAAGATTCCTCACATGGGCTGGAACACGCTGCGCGAGCGGCGCGCGCACGCGCTCTTCGAGGGGATCCGGCTCGGCGAAGGCGGCTCGCACGCTTACTTTGTGCACTCCTACCACCTGAAGCCGGCGGACAGCGCCGATCTCATTGCCGAAGCGGATTACGCTGGCCCGATCACGGCCGCGGTGGCGCGTGATAATATCGCGGGCTCTCAGTTTCATCCCGAGAAGAGCCAGAAGCTGGGTCTGGCGCTGCTCGCGAATTTTCTGCGGTGGAAGCCATGATTCTCTTTCCGGCGATCGATCTCAAGAACGGCGAAGCCGTCCGCCTGCAACAGGGCGATATGGCGCGCGCGACCGTGTTCAATTCCGATCCGTCGAAGCAGGCGAAGCAGTTCGAGGATCAGGGCTTCCAATGGTTGCATCTCGTCGATCTCGACGGTGCCTTCGCGGGCAAGCCCGTGAACGCGCTCGCGGTAGCGTCGATCCTGAAAACCGTGAAAATGCCGGTGCAACTCGGCGGCGGCATTCGCAACCTCAAGACGGTGGAGGCCTGGCTCGCGGAAGGAATCTCGCGCGTCATCATCGGCACTGCCGCGGTGCGCGAACCTGCCTTCGTAAAGGAAGCCGCGCGCAAGTTTCCCGGCCGGATCGCGATCGGCATCGACGCGCGCGGCGGCAAGGTTGCGATCCACGGCTGGGCCGAGGAAACCCAGCTCGAGGCGGTTGAGGTTGCGAAGTTGTTTGAAGGCGCGGGTGTCGCGGCGCTCATCTACACCGATGTAGAGCGCGACGGCATGTTGCAGGGACTGAATCTGGACAGCACGATTGCGCTTGCCGAAGCGGTATCGATTCCGGTGATCGCATCGGGCGGCTTTGCCTCGATCAATGACGTGAAAGCGCTGTTGGAGCCCCGCGCGAAAAAGCTCGAAGGCGCGATTGCAGGCCGCGCACTCTACGATGGCCGGATCGATCCGGCCGAGGCGCTCGCTTTGCTGAAGGGCGGATGATGTTCAAAGTCCGCCTTATCCCGTGCCTCGACGTAAAGGATGGCCGCGTCGTCAAAGGCGTCAAATTCGTCGATCTTCGCGACGCCGGCGATCCGGTGGAAGCCGCGAAAGCCTATGACGCGGCAGGCGCGGATGAACTCTGCTTTCTCGACATCACCGCGAGCCACGAAGGCCGCGGCACGCTGCTCGATATCGTCCGGCGCACGGCGGAAGCCTGTTTCATGCCGCTTACGGTCGGTGGTGGCGTGCGCACGGTCGAGGATGTCCGTGTCCTGCTCGCTTCCGGCGCCGACAAGGTTTCGATCAATACGGCAGCCGTCAGCAGGCGCGCGTTCGTGGGCGAGGCCGCGGAAAAATTCGGCGAGCAATGCGTGGTCGTCGCCATCGACGCCAAGAAGGTGTCGAAAGAGCAGGAACCGCCGCGCTGGGAGATTTTCACCCATGGCGGCCGCAACCCGACCGGGCTCGACGCGGTGGATTATGCCCGCGCGGTCGTCTCGCTCGGCGCGGGCGAAATCCTGCTCACCTCCATGGACCGCGAC
>CAZNPX010000044.1:0-28093 GCA_964575175.1 uncultured Hyphomicrobiales bacterium
AGCACAAGGTCAACATGGCGCTCGGCACCGACATCCTGTTCAATCCGAAAGGCACCGCGTCGCAAGGCAGGCAGCTCGGAAAGTTCGCGCGCTGGCTCGGCAATGCCGGCGTGCTCCAGTTGCTCACGAGCGGCAACGCCGATCTCGCCGCGCTCTCGGGGCGGCGTAATCCCTATCCCGGCAAGCTCGGCCGCGTCGAAGCCGGCGCCTTCGCCGACCTGCTCGTGATCGACGGCAATCCGCTCGAGAACATCGCACTGATCGCCGATCCGGACAAGACGATGAAGCTCATCATGAAGGACGGCCGCATTCACAAAAATTCGCTCTCGGCCTGAGCAAAGCGGCGGGACTATTCCGGCGAGAACGCCTACTTCGGCACGTGCGCCTTGCGAAACGCATTCTTCAGCGTGACCATGTTGCCGCGAAACTGGAGCAGATCGCAGCCCGCGGTGCGCGTCACCTTGCCGTCCGGCCCACTTGCCACGAAATCCCACTCAAAAGTGCCGATGTCGCCCGCGACCTGCACTTTCAGGTTTTCGAAGCGCCCGTCGGGAAAGCGGTCGAAGAACACCTTCGCGCCTCTGCGGATTTCCTCGCGGCCCCTGAACGTCAGTCCCATGTGATCCGGCCCGACGGAGGCGTGATAGACGCCGTCCTCGGCAAAGAAGCTCGCAACCAGATCGGGATCGCGCGAATTCCACGACGCGCCGAACTCGGTCGCGCGCTCCAGCGTCATCATCGGGGTCTGCTTGTTCATGGCGTCCTCCCTTGCGGTCGCGCATCTTTACCCGTGACCTTTCCCGTGTGAAGGGAGTGCCCGTTCGCTTATTCACGTCACGCCGGGCTTGACCTGCCCCGCGAACGCCCGTTTCGCTTTCCGCATGACTTTCAACTGGTTTTGGAAATCCATCGCCGCGGGATTGTGCGGCACCGCCGCCCATACGCTGCTGATGCTCTTCAAGGAGCAGAGCGGAATTCTCCCCGCCTTCAGCCCCTATGGCGAATTGCAGAAGACGCTTTCCCGGTTCATCGGCGCGGACGTTCATCCCCTCGTGCCGTGGGCGCTTTCCTTCGCCAATGGCGCGATCCTGCTCGGGCTCATCTTCGGCCGGATTTATCCGCGCCTTCCGGGGCGCAACGGCGCGATCAAGGGAGCGGTCTTCGGAATCGCGGGCTGGCTCGCAATGGGCCTCGTCTTTTTTCCTCTGATCGGGCTTGGCATTTTCGCGCTGGGCACGGGACAGGGCGTTGCGCCCGGTCTGTTCGCGCTCGCGATGCTCCTCGCCTACAGCGTCAGCACTGGCCTCGCTTATGATTTCTTCCGCCGCTTCTGACGGCGCGCGAACGCAGCTTCGCCTGCTGACCTATCAGCCGGTCTTTTCCAGCCTGCATTTCAATTCCATCTTGCCGCCCGGCAGGAACAGCAGCGCTTCCTCTCCCTTGGTGTGGAAACGCGCGAAGTTGCCTTCGTAAACCGCGCCGGAGCCCGAAGGCACATGCGGGATCACGACGGATGAACCCAGCCATTCAAGGAATGCGAAACCGGGTTCGGAGTTCACGTAAGTGACGGCAATCGGCAGCGGAAACATTTCGCAGCGCGCGACCAGCGGCCCCACGCTGATGCCTTTCGCGTTCGGCTTGCGTGCATCCCTGAAGTCGCGGCGCAGTTGATGCACGCGGCGAACCAGCATGTCGGCGACGCAATCGCGATCGAAGCAGGTGGCGCGCTGCTCCTGCCACCGTTGCTGCGAATTAAGCAGCGGCTCGAAGCCCGGCGTTGCGTTCAGCGCGTCGCTTGCAAGTCCATAGAGCCGCATCGCTTCACGCTCGATCGCGGCGAGTTCGCGATCCGAGCAGACCAGTTTCTCCCAGTTCTTTGCTGCCTTCTCGCAATCGAGCCCCGGAACGGCACTCTGCATCGGCGGCAACGCCGGCGGCTGGGGTTGCGTGGCCTGCTGCTGCGGCGTGGCATCGGGCGGCGTCTCTCCGGCCGGCGCAGTTCCTTCCGCAAGAAAGCGGCCGAGCACCCAGCCCTTCACGTCCTCATAGGAAACCTGACACCAGCGCTCGCGCGCGGCGGTCTTCTTCCGGGCCTCGCTCGCCTTCTCCCACTGCTTCGCCGTGAGCCCGCCTTTGCAGCCGAGATTCCTGATGCCGTCGGCGTCCTTGGGAATGCGCCCGACGACCTTCGCGTCCGTATTCGGCGCGCGGCGCACGTTCACCCGGTCTTCTTTCTTGAGGCCTGTGATGCGGAAATAATCCGGCCCGTCTGCCTGCGCCATGGCGATCGCGGTGAGCCCCGCAAGCATTATCGCCGCCGCCATTACGCGGCTCGCTCCGCTACGCCCGATGCCCCCAACGAAATGCATGTGTCACGCCCCGCCACCCGACGGGATCATGCCACTATCGGCGAGGCGAGTAAATTTGCGTCATGCCGCGCTCAGATGTGGCGCAGCACCGAGTGCAAACCCGATTGCCGATCGTAAAGCGCGACATGGATATTCGGGAACTTCTTCTTCAGCGCTTCGCCCGCTGCCTGCGCCGCTTCGAGTTCATCGAACGACGATTTGGTCTGCCGGTCGATCTGGAGCCAATAGCGGCCCGCTTCAATGACGCGCTTCTGTTTCGACATCGGTATTGGCCTTAACGCAATTTGCTACCAGTCCATAGCTAGGAGATTCGCGGCAATGCGAGAAGCGCTACGCGAAAAATGTGGACAAGATAAAAAAAGCCCCGCCGGAGCGGGGCTTTTTCTTTCGTTACCGGCAGAGGGTTCGGCCGTAACGGTCGACGTAACAGTCGGGTCCGGTGACGCGGTCGCCCACGAACGCACCCGACACAGCGCCGACAGCAACACCGACCGGACCGCCGATTACGCCGCCGACGATGCCGCCCGTCACAGCGCCGGTGAAGGCGCCGGAAGGCTCAGCCTTGGCCGGAACGGTAGTCGCGATGGCCGCGAGGGAAATCGCGGCAGCCATGACGATCTTCTTCATGGTGTCTCTCCTTCTCTCTTGGTTGCCTCGACCGCATATAAACGCGCGATGCGTGTAATCGTTCCGCGCAGCCGATTTCCATGCCCTTGCTTCGGCTTCGCTAATTCGTTTCCCACTTGATCTGGAATTCAATCTCTTCTTCACGCTCGCCGCGTTCGTGCTCGATGCTGAAGACCGCGCGCGCAGGCACCTGGACACGCTCGCCCGCGACCTGAATTTCGAAACGCTCGCCGCTTTCGATCGCGTCCGCGAGACGCCGCAGTTTCTCGACGAATTGATCGAGCGGATAGTTCTTCTCAACGTCGCGTCCGGGCTTGTTCATGCGTTTGATCTTTCCTTCTCGGGGGATGTAAGCCGCCCATCGCGCAGCGCCATCCTTAATTTGTGCTGGATGTCGAGATCCGGGCATTTCGCCGGCACGATTTGATTTTTTAGCGCCCGGCCCTAGCATCGGCCCGGTCGAACTCGGGAAACTGCTTGCCCCGCATTATTTTCATCGTCTCGCTTCTGGCCGCCGTGTTCTTCGCGCAGCCTGCGCCCGCGCAGACGGTCGACTGCGGAAACGGAAATTATTGCCCGGCCGGCCACGCCTGCCTCGTGGGCGGTACCTGCGGCTTCCTTGTGGATGTTCCGCGCGGCTCGACAAAGACCTCGACCGGCGGTTTCTGCGAGCCGGGCTATGTGGAGCACCAACATCGGCCAGGCGCCTGCGTGCCGCCCGGTTATCAGCAATGCACCAACGGCCTTTCCTGTCCGCCCGGAAGCGCCTGCACCGGCGACGGGCGCTGCGAGGGTCTTGAAGCCAACGGCCCGGTCTGCGGCGGCAACCGCTGCATTACCGGCCGGATCTGTTCGAGCAAGAACACCTGCATCAACCCCGATTTCATTCAGGATTGCGGCAACGGCAAAACCCTCTGCACCAGGGCTGCCGCCTGCCAGGAGCCGTCGGGCTGCGTATATGTAGCGCCGGAGCGGACGCCGCAGCGCAGGAAGGAATAACGATTCCGGCCTTGTGAAACCAAGACGACGTCACCACGTTTCCGCGACGGAGGAAACCATGAACGCGCAAGCCCGTATCGGCACTTCGAGTGAACCGCGGCCCCACGCCTACGACCCCGCGACGCAGCCTGAGCTGTTCGAGGGCGTGCTCGCGCGCCGTATCGTCGCCTTCCTGTTCGATGCCGTGATCGTGCTGTTTCCGGTGCTGGTGCTCGCATTTTTCATGCTCATCTTCACCGTCATCACGCTGGGCCTCGGCATTTTCGTGTTCGGGGTTCTCGGGCCCATCGCCGCGATCTGGGCGGTGCTGTATGTCGGGCTGACGCTCGGCTCGCACCATTCGGCGACCTACGGCATGCGCCTCATGGGATTGCAGATGCGGACCTGGTACGGCGCGCCGATGTATTTTCTGCTCGGCGCCGTGCACGCACTGTTCTTCTGGGTTCTCACCAGCGCGCTGACACCGCTGATCCTCGTGATCGCGCTCTTCAATTCCCGCCGGCGCACTCTGCACGACTTTCTGACCGGCTCGGTCATGATCAACGACGAGGCCCGCGCGGCCTCTCTCCGCCGCCTGTAAAGGCCATGAAAAGGCCCTTTGACGGGGCAAGATGGAAGCGCGATGATTCATGACAGCTAGCGCACCAACAGCGATTCCGGGCCGGTGACCAAACATTCGCGCGATACGCCGCAATTCTTCCTGACGAGCCCTTCCGCCTGCCCCTATCTGCCGGGCAAGAAAGAGCGGAAGGTCTTCACGCATCTCGTCGGCGACCGCGCGCCGGAAATCAACGACATCCTGACCCATGGCGGTTTCCGCCGCTCGCAGTCGATCGCCTACCGCCCCGCATGCGAATCCTGCCGCGCCTGCGTTTCCGTCCGCGTGCTGGTCAACGACTTCACGTTATCGCGCACATTCAAGCGCGTGCAGAAAACCAATGCCGACCTTCTGGGCCACGCGCGGCAGCCGCTGCCCACCGCCGAGCAGTATTCCCTGTTCCGGCACTATCTCGATTCACGCCATGCCGACGGCGGCATGGTCGACATGACCGTGCTCGACTATTCGATGATGGTCGAGGATAGCCATGTCCGCTCGCGGCTGATCGAATACCGCCTGCGCGGGCCGGACTCGTTCCTCACCGGCCGCGGCGAAGGCCCGCTGCTCGCGGTGGCGCTTACCGACGTGCTCTCGGACGGCCTCTCGATGGTTTATTCGTTTTACGATCCCGAGGTCGCGCGCGAGCGTTCGCTCGGCACGTTCCTGATCCTCGATCATATCGACCGGGCGCGGCGCATGGGCCTGCCTTATGTCTATCTCGGCTACTGGGTCGATGGCGCGAAGAAGATGGACTACAAGAAGCGCTTCGCGCCACAGGAGCGGCTGCTGCACAACGGCTGGAAGCGCTTCGAAGAATAGCGCCGCGCATCGGCCCGCTTCAGGCGATCACCCCGCTCTTGGCGTCGCGCACCCACTTCGCGGCCTGCGGCAGCCCTCCGAAAGAATAGATATGGGCGGCGATGTCGCCGAGATTTTCCGAAGCGGCAGCCTCCGCAAGATCGTTCACCACATCCGCCGGCGTCGCGCGCGTGAGCAGCCTTCCGATCGACGCCGCGTGCCGCGCGAAGCCTTTGGCGGAAGCCCGCACGCCGCAACGTTGCGCGAATTTCATCAGCGACGGAATGCTCGCCGGCCCCGCCATGCCGATGCGAACCTGATTATGGATGCCGCTTGCGCGTAGCGCGCGCAGCCAGGTCACCACCGGCCATGCGTCGAAGCAGAATTGGGTGACGATATGAGCCTTCAGCCCGGCGCGCGCCGCGGCCTCCAGCTTGTCGCGCAGCACGGCCCGCAGCACATCTTCGGCAATGTTCGGATGCCCCTCGGGATAGGCGGCGATTCCGATTTCCGAGATCCCGCTCGATTCCAGCACGCCGCTTTCGATCACCTGCATCGCGTGTTCGAACGGCCCGGCGGCGCGTTCGCGGTCGCCGCCGATCAGCATGACCGTCTTCACACCCGCAGACGACGAGAGCCGCGTGAGCAGGTCGCCGAGCTTTTTCTCCGAGGAGACATTGCGGGCGGCGATATGGGGCACCGGCTTCAGGCCCCGCATGAAAATCCCGGTCGCGATCTGGCAGAGCCTGTCGTCGGGCCGGTTCGGCAGATCGGTCAGGTAGATCGGCGTCGCCGTCGGCAACAGGAAGGCGGCCTCGTGCAGTTCCGCCTCCGCGGGCATCACCGCTTCCAGCGAAACGTCGTCGAGCACCGCGTGGAAATCCGGCGCATCGGCGGCGGCATCGAGTTTGTGCGGACTGAGCATGGTCCTAATCCCGCTTTCTCGAAATGACGTAGGACTCGTCGTTGAACCAAAGCCCGCCATGCTTTTGCAGGACCTCGCGGGTCGCCTGAAGATAGCGGTCGTCCATCACGACCTTGGACAGCCGGTCGTCTTCGACCTGGGCGACATAGATCGCGGCGTTCCATGCCGCGAACAGCGTCGAGGTGCCGATGGACGAGCCGGTATCCGCGGAAATTTCCGTCGGCAGCGTGTGCATATCGTAGCGGAAGATCGAGCGGTTATCGGCATAGGCGTTGAAATTGAGGTCGCGCCCGGCCGTGCCCAGTTCATGCTTCACGGCTTTCAGCACCGCATGACGATCCTGCGTGAACGGATTGTCGCCCGGCCAGACTCTCTGGATGATCTCCTGCCCCGGATCGCCGCCGCGCGAATGGATGCCGATCATGCGGCCGCCCGGCCCCAGCGCGCGCGCAAGCGGCGCGATCACTTTCTTCGCCTTGAAGTCAACGCTCGAGCGCAAGCGATAGGGCTGCGACGCCATTACCAGATCGTAGTTCGCGTCGGTCGCGCCGCGTTTGGGGATGATGTTGTCGAGCAGGAATTTGTGATCCTGCCGATAGATCACGAGCACCACCGGCCGCTCATAGACCGGGTTGCCGCTCTTCGCGCTCACGCGCGCCTTCCAGTTCTCCGCAAGGAATGGCTGCAACGCAGAAATCTGGGATTCGAACGAAAAGGCGGAATTCCCGGTCAACGCCAGTTCGTGCCAGACCATGCTCGAGGCGGCTTCGCGCGAATGCGTCGTCAGCCACGGCGCCTCGGAATAATACATGTTGGTCAGCACGAGCACCGTCGAGGGATGCTCGAAGAAGCGATCCGCCATCTTGTCCAGCGCAAGCCGCACGTCTTCGAGACTGATCTCCTTGCCAACGATGTAAAAGGGCAGCGTCGAATAGCGCTCGTGCATCGCGCGCATCACCCGCGAAAGCACGGTCGCGTCGCCGACGCCGGCGTCGAAGACGCGAAGCGCGGGCGGGCGCGGATGGATATTGCCGAGCTCCATGCCGACGCGGTTGGCGATCACCGACTTTTCGCTGCATGTGTTCACAAACAGCAGATACTTCTGCCGGTTGTCGAAGAAGCGGAAATTGCGCTGCGGATCGTCGCCCTCTTCGTTGACGGCGGCCGCGGGCGCGATCGACGAAATCGGCCGGGGCGGCATCGGCCGCTCGATCACCGCACCCCGTTCCAGGGGCGTCTCGTCATGCATGAACGAGCGGATGCGATCGAGCGTGACTGTCGTGATGCGCCCGCCATCGCGAAGGCGGCTGACAAGTTTGCCGTCGTTCACGGCGCGGCGGCCGAAGGTCGATTCGGCAAGGCCCGCACGGCGGCAATAGTCGGAGATTTCCTGAAGTATTTCCTCGGCCTGCATGGGCTTGGCGTTCCAGCTCGTTCGTTTCCCGCGCGAAGGCTGTTTGCCGCCTTTCCTGCGCGTCAAAAGGAGACGCCCGAAGCCCGTAGCCGGTCAACCTCAAATTCGCCCACAAAATGAATGGGCAGGAATTGTGGGCAATATGCCCACAAATTTAGCTATTTAATATCATGTAGTTAAGGTCGTGGCGGAAAACTGGAACCATTGCCCACCGGATCGCGCCTCCCACCCGTTCGCAGGCATGGGGCAACTGCCCACTTGCACGGATGCAGAGTCGGGCACGCTGATCTTTCGCCAAATTGAGACGCTAGTGACGTAGACTCAACACCATGAAAACAAGGCCCCCAGCCACCGAATGAAACCGCAACGCCGCTCTCTTTCGCTTCTGCTCGCCGCTATCGCGCTCGTTGCTAGTTTCGATGGGTCGCAGGCCGCCGAAACGGCCCGCACCGAGCATGTCGCCGCCCGCCTTGTCAGCGATGCCCGCTCCGTCGAAGCTGGCGGCACGCTCACTTTGGGCATTCACAAGCGCATCAAACCGCGCTGGCACACCTATTGGCAGAATTCCGGCGACGCCGGCTTGGCGACCACGATTGCCTGGACCCTTCCGGCGGGCGCCAGCGCCGGTGAGATTCTCTGGCCCGCGCCGACGCGCTTCATGGTCGGGCCGGTCGCGAATTACGGCTACGAAGACGAAGTCACCCTGCTGACCAAGATCCAGTTGCCGGAGAACCTGCGCGCCGGGGACACCTTTCCCGTCCGCGCGGTCGTCGACTGGCTGGTCTGCGAGGAAATCTGCATTCCCGAGCAGGTGACGCTCGAGCTTTCGCTGCCCATCGTCGGAAAGGGACTTTCGACCGGCATCAGCATCCGCGAAATCGAATCCGCCCGCGCCAAACTTCCGGTCGAGAATGCCTGGCCGTTCACCGCGAGCATCAAGGACGGCAAGATCGAACTGGTAGCCGCTTCCTCCGACATCGTGCCGTCGAAGATCGCGAGCGCGCATTTCTTCCCGTCCGATTGGGGCGTCATCAAGCACGCCGCCGACCAGCCGGTCCGCACCGAAGACGGCAAGCTCTCGCTGACGCTCGATCCCTACGAATCGAAAGTGCCGCAGACTTTGCGCGGCGTGCTCGTGCTCAACGAAACCAGCGATGCCCGCACCACGCAGCAGGCCTATGCAGTCGAAGCCCCGCTGACGGGCACGCTTGCAGCGGCGCCCGCCTCCGCAATGCCGGAGATCGGATTTGCGACAGCGCTTCTTTTCGCGCTCCTCGGCGGCATCATTCTCAACCTGATGCCCTGCGTCTTCCCGGTGCTTTCGATCAAGGTGCTTTCGCTCCTCAATCACTCGCGCATGGGCTACCGGCAACGCCATTTCCACGGCATTGCCTATACCCTCGGCGTGCTGCTTTGCTTCGGCGTCTTTGCCGCCATCGTGCTCGGTTTCAAGAGCGCAGGCGCCGAGCTCGGCTGGGGCTTTCAGTTCCAGTCCCCGCTTTTCGTACTCCTGCTTGCCTACCTTCTGTTCGCGGTCGGCCTGAGCCAGTCGGGCGTGATCGCCTTCGGCAATTCGCTTTCGCGTCTCGGCGCTTACGGCGGCAGCAATGACGGCTACGGCATGAGCTTCCTCGCCGGCGCGCTGGCGGCGGTGGTAGCGACGCCCTGCACCGCGCCCTTCATGGGGGCCGCCCTCGGCTTCGCCGTAAGCCAGCCCGCGCCGATGCTGCTCGCGATCTTCCTCGCGCTCGGGCTCGGCCTTGCGCTGCCGTATCTCGTGCTGTGCTACTGGCCTGCGCTTCTGCGCTTCCTGCCGCGCCCCGGCCCCTGGATGGAGCGGCTGAAGCAGGCGCTCGCCTTCCCGATGTATGCCACCGCGATCTGGCTGGTATGGGTGCTCGCGCAACAGGCCGGCGCGAATGCGGTCGCCGCAGCGCTTGGCGGCATGCTCCTGATCGCCTTCGGCGCCTGGCTCTTTGCATCGTCGGGCAAGAACTGGCGCGCGGTGACATACTCCCTGTCCGCCGCATCCATTCTCGCAGCATTCGCGCTCGGCCTCGTCTTCGTCAAGGACGCCGCCGCGCCGGAGCAGACAGCGACCGCCAATGCGCGCTACGAAACCTATACGCCCACGCGCCTCGAAGAACTACGCGCGCAGAACCGCCCGGTCTTCGTCAACCTGACGGCGGCCTGGTGCATCACCTGTCTCGTCAACGAGCGGGTGGCGCTCGAACGCGCGAACGTGATTTCCGCCTTTGAAGCGGCGAATGTCGCCTATCTCAAAGGCGACTGGACCCACCGCGATCCCGCGATCACGCAGTTGCTTGCGAAGTTCGGACGCAACGGCGTGCCGCTCTATGTTTTCTACCCCGCGGGCGCTTCCTCGACGCCCGTGGTGCTGCCACAAATCCTGACGCCGGAAATTGTCCTGCGCGAAATCGGACAATCGAAAACCGCCCAGCTCGACAAATGAAAATCCATCGCGAACCGAACAAGGGAGATTGCTCATGATCAAGAAACTCATCGCGGCCGCGGCGCTCAGCGCCGTTCTCGCGCTTCCCGCCGCCGCGTCCCCCGATATCGGCAAGGAAGCCCCGAACTTCACCGCACGCACCGCTGACGGCAAGACCGTCGATCTGAAATCGCTGCGCGGGAAAATCGTGGTGCTGGAGTGGACCAACCACCAGTGTCCGTACGTCCGCATGCACTACAACGCGAACAACATGCAGGCGACGCAGAAAGACGCGACCACGCAGGGCGTGGTCTGGCTCCAGATTATTTCCTCGCCGCCGGGCAAGCAGGGCTTCCTTGAAGGTTCCGAAGCCATCAAGGTGAACGCCGAGCGCAACGCAGTTCCCACCAATGTCGTTCTCGACCCGGACGGCAAGATCGGCACGCTCTACGGCGCGCAGACCACGCCGCATATGTACGTGATCGATGCCAAGGGCACCCTCGTTTACAAGGGCGGCATCGACAGCATCCCCTCGTCGCGCGCCGACACGCTGCCCAAGGCGGTGAATTACGTGCGCGAGACACTCGGCGCGCTCGCCGCGAACCAGCCGGTGCCGAATCCCTCGACCCGCCCCTACGGCTGCACGATCCACTACGGGTCGTAAGGGCGGCGACCGCCGCCTGAAAGACTTCCGGACCAACGGCCGGCGCTCCCTAGGAGCGTCGGCCTTTTCTTTTGAGAAAGACAATTCTTGCGAACGACTCGCAGGAAGCTTGACAACCGGCTCCGGTAGGCGCACTTTATTGCGAATAATTCGCAATTGCAGCAGAGGAGCCTCGCCTGTCCCGCGCCTTGTCCGCACTGGCTTTCGCCGCCGCGCTGTTCCTGTTGCCCGGCAGCCCGGCAGTCGCACAGCAAAAGCCCCTCCGGGTGGTCACCACCGTGTCCATGCTCGCCGACACCGTGCGGGCGGTCGGCGGCGCGCGGGTCGAGGTGACGAGCCTGCTCGGCGAAGGCGTCGATCCCCACACCTATCGCCCGACGCGCGCCGACATCGCCCGGCTGAGCACGGCGGATCTCGTCGTCGCCAACGGCCTGCATCTCGAAGCGCAACTCGACGAGACGCTGAAATCGCTTGCCCGCTCCCGCACGGTTCTCTTCGCCGCCGAAAAAATTCCGCCGGCGCGGCTGCTTGCCGACGAGGAATACAAGGATCGCAGGGATCCCCATGTGTGGATGGACCCGAAGCTCTGGCTCATCGTGGTCGTTGCCATTCGCGACGCCCTGATCGCGCGCGATCCCGCCGGGCGCGCGGAATACGAAGCCGGCGCGAAAGCCTACGCCGCCGAAATCGAGCGCCTCGACGACTACGCCGCGAGAATCCTGAAAACCGTTCCGGCGTCCTCCCGCGTGCTCGTCACCGCCCATGACGCCTTCAGCTATTTCGGCCGCGCCTATGGCTTCGAGGTCGAAGGCATTCAAGGTCTCTCCACCGAAAGCGAGGCCGGCCTCAAGCGCATCGAGGAACTGGTTTCGCTCCTCGTGGCCCGGAAGATCCGCGCCGTCTTCGTAGAAAGCTCGGTGCCCGAGCGCAACATCCGCGCGCTGGTGGAAGGTGCGCGTGCGCGCGGCCATCATGTCGTGGTCGGCGGCGAGCTTTACTCCGACGCGCTCGGCGCACCGGGAAGCTACGAAGGCACGCTGATCGGCATGCTCGACCACAACGTGACGATCATCGCCCGCGCCCTGGGCGGGGAGACACCGCCGCGCGGGCTGAACGGCAAACTCAAGACCGGAAGCTGAAGTGCTGGCGCCCTTCCCATCAGACCGCGTATCGTCGCCCGTCATGCCGGTTCCGCCGCTCTCGGTTCGCAATCTCTCCGTGCAGTATGGCGGGCGCGCTGCACTGTCGGGCGTGAGCTGGGACGCGCCCGAACGCGGCCTCGTCGCGATCGTGGGACCCAACGGCGCAGGCAAATCGACCTTTCTCAAAGCCGTGCTCGATCTCGTCCCCAAGGCGACGGGCACCGCCGAAATTTTCGGCAAACCGGTTTCGGAGCAGCGCGATGCACTCGCCTACGTCCCGCAACGCGCAAGCGTGGATTGGGATTTTCCCGCCACCGCCGCCGACGTGGTCGCCATGGGACTCTACCGCCGCATCGGCTGGCTCAGGCCGGTGCGCGCCAGGGATCGCGCGCGTGCGCGCGAATTTCTCGACATGGTTCGCCTCGGCGAGTTTGCCGACCGCCAGATCGGCGCGCTCTCCGGCGGCCAGCAGCAGCGGGTATTCCTCGCCCGCGCGCTGGCGCAACAGGCGAAGCTGTTTCTGCTCGACGAGCCCTTCGCGGGCGTCGATGCCGTCACCGAAGGCGTGATGACCGACGTCTTCCGCAAGCTTCGCGATGCCGGCGCGCTGGTCATCTGCGTTCATCACGACCTGTCGAGCGTGAAGGAAATCTTCGACCACATTTTGCTTCTGAACCGCGAGCTGATCGCGAGCGGGCCGATCGCGACCACGTTCACGCCGGATAACATCGCCCGCACCTACGGCGTGCCGCTCGCGCTGAGCCCCGGCAATGGCTGACCTGCACCCGCTCGCCGCAATCCTCCTGCTGCAAGCGGGCTACAACACCGTCGTCGTCATGCTGGGCGCGGCCGCGCTCGGCGCCGCCACGGGAATTGTCGGCGTATTCGCCATGCTTCGCCGCCGCGCGCTCGTGGCTGATGCCATCGCGCATGCGACCCTGCCCGGGGTCGCGCTCGGCTTCATCGCCGCCGTGGCGCTCGGCTTCTCCGGCCGCAGCCTGCCTTTCCTGATGGCGGGCGCGGCAGTCACCGCCGTTCTCGCCGCCCTTTCGATCCAGTGGATCGTGAGCCGCACGCGCCTCACCGAAGACACCGCGATTGCCAGCGTGCTCGCCACCTTCTTCGCACTCGGCGTCGTGCTGCTGACCGTGATCCAGACCTTGAAGACGGGCGGCCAGGCCGGGCTCGACATCTACCTGCTCGGCGCTACCGCCGGAATGTTGCGCGACGAAGCGATCACGCTCGCGGCCTTCTCGCTGGTCGTCGCCGTCATCGTGGCGCTGCTCTTCAAGGAACTGACGCTGATCTCCTTCGACGCCGATTATGCCCGCGCCCACGGCTTTCCCGTGCGGCTGCTGGATCTCGCTGTATTGGGCCTCGTGCTCGCGGTGGTGGTGATCGGGCTGCGTGTCGTCGGGCTTGTGCTGATCGTGGCGCTCCTGATCATTCCGCCTGCGGCCGCTCGCTTCTGGACCGACCATACCGGCCGCATGACCCTGATCGCCGCGGCGATCGGCGCAGTCTCCGCCTATCTGGGCGCGGCGATCTCCGCGATCAGCCCCGATACGCCGACCGGCGCCGTGATCGTGCTGGTTGCCTTCGCGCTGCTTCTGCTGAGCGTTTTCTTCGGCGCCGCGCGCGGCATTCTGATCCGCGCGCTCGGCACGCGGCACCTGCGGCGCGCGTCATGATGACCTTCCTGCAGATCGACCTGCCGGCGCTCCTCGTCGGCACGCTCGCCGCCCTTGTCTGCGCGCTGATCGGAAACTTCCTCGTGCTCACGCGCCAGGGCATGCTCGGCGACGCCATGGGTCACGTGGTGCTGCCGGGCATCGTCATCGCCTTCATCCTCGCAGGAACGACCGCGACCTGGGTCATGCTCGCGGGCGCTTTCGCGGCAGCCCTGTTCTCGGCGGCGCTCGTCGAATTCTTCCGGCGCGCGGCGCGCATCGAGGCTTCGGCGGCGCTCGGCTCGGTATTCACCGCGATGTTCGCGCTCGGCGTTTTGCTCCTCGAGCAAAGCGGCGTCGCCCGCACGAGCTTCGATGTCCACCACATCCTGTTCGGCAACATCGAAACCGCGATCTGGCCCGCGGCAACCGACCTCGGCAGCCTGTTCGATGCGAAGGCGCTCGCGAGCCTCCCGCCTCAGCTCGGCCGCCTCGCTTTCGGGCTTCTTGTCGTGGCGCTCGTGGTGATGCTGCTGTTCAAGGAGCTGCGCGTCGTCAGCTTCGATCCGGATTTTGCCCGCACCATCGGCATCGCCCCGCAATGGATCGGCGCGGTGATCGTTTCGCTCGCGGCTCTTGCCGCTGTGGTGTCGCTCTCCGCGGTCGGCGTAATCCTTCTGGTCGCCATGATGGTCTGCCCGCCTGCCACCGCGCGCATGCTGACCGACGATCTGAAAACCCAAGTCCTGCTCTCGCTGCTTTTCGCATCCGCAAGCGGCATCCTCGGCTATGCCATCGCGGTCCTGCTGCCGCTCGCCCTCGGCCATGAACTTTCCCTGGGCGCCGCCGGAACGATCGCGGTCGTGGCCGGCCTGTTCCAGCTAGCGGCCATGCTGTTCGGCGCAAAGCGCGGGCTACCGAAAGCGGCCTAGCCGAAACATGGACGGCCCGCCGCCCTTCCGCTAAGCATCCCCGCGATCAATCCAGGGGCGCGGCGCAAGGTCCATGCTGTTCTACGAGCCGTTTTTTGCGCTGTTTGCGTTCCCGGCGTTCTACGCGATTTATCTCTGGTTCAACGACCGTGCCGCCGCGAAGAAGTGGGCGCTCATTCTCGGTAGCGTCGCTTTCTATACGTGGGGCGAACCGCTGTTCGTGCCGGTCGTGCTCGCCTCTTCGCTGCTCGACTATGTGCTTTCGAAGCGCATCGCGCCCGGATCGGGCGGCGTGTCGCGCAAGAGCTGGCTCCTGCTCGGCGTTGCGAGCAATCTCGGCATCCTCGTCTTCTACAAATACACCGATTTCCTGATCGCGAATTTCAACACGCTGCTCGCGCCCTTTGCGGGATCGCAACTGCCGCTCCTGAAGATCGCCTTGCCGATCGGCGTCTCCTTCGTCGTGTTCGAGAAGATCAGCTATCTGCTCGACACCTATCGGGGCACCTCGAAGCCCGCGCGTTCGCTCTCCGACTATTGCCTGTTCGTCTTCATGTTCCCGAAGCTGCTCGCGGGCCCGATCCTCAAGTATCACGAGATGCAGGATCAGATTGCAAAACCCGCGGCGGTCGGATGGTCCGATGCGTGGGAGGGCTTTCTGCGTTTCGCGCGCGGCATCGCGAAAAAACTTCTGATCGCCGACACCTGCGGCGCCTTCGCCGATCAGGCCTTCGGCGCGAATGCGGCAGGCCTCGGCGCGGGACAGGCGTGGCTCGGCGTCGTCTGCTTCACGCTGCAAATCTATTTCGATTTCTCGGCCTATTCCGACATGGCGATCGGGCTTGCGCGCATGCTCGGCTTCCGGCTACGCGAGAACTTCAACATGCCCTACACCGCGCGCTCGCTCACCGATTTCTGGCGGCGCTGGCATATCTCGCTCACCACATGGATCCGCGACTATCTCTACAAGCCCCTCGGCGGCAACCGCGGTTCGGCCGCGCAGACCTACCTCAATCTCTGGATCTGCTTCCTGCTCTCCGGCGTCTGGCACGGCGCAAGCTGGAACTTCGTCTTGTGGGGCGCCTATAACGGACTGTTTCTCACGCTCGACCGCATGTTCCTGATCCGCTGGCTCGAGCGCGCCGGCGCATTTGTCTCGACCGTCGTCACGCTCTTTATCGTGATGATCGGCTGGGTGATCTTCCGCGCCACCTCCGCCGAACATATCGGCGCCTATCTGACGGCGCTGTTCGACTTCACCGGCAGCCCGTCCATGCTCGATATTCCGCCCGAGCTGCCGCTCGCAGTGCTGGTGGGCTCCATCCTTTCGCTCCTGCCCGCGACGCCGCTTTACGCGCCGCTGGCGCGCACCTATGCGCAGCGGATCAGCTTACAGCGCCTCGCCGCCGCCGCGCTCATCGTGCTTTATGTCGTTGCGCTCGCCCGCGCCTTTGCCGTGCCCTTCACGCCCTTCATCTATTTCCGGTTCTAGCGATGACGACGCACCGCTTTCCATCGCTGACCCGCTCCCGGCTTCTCGCGCTTGCAATGGCGTTGCTGCTCGCGCTACCCGCGGCGACCGCATGGAACCTGTTCGCCCGCAGCCACGCGCCGAAACTCGAAATCCGGATCGGCCGCCAGTTGCGCGGCGTGGTCGAACCGCCGCCGCCGTTTCAATGGTCGTGGCAGGCTTTCGCCAACGGCGACAACCAGCGTGCCATTGCCCATGAAGTAACGGAGTCGATCCCGCTGCGCCGCGTGCTCGTGCGCGTGAACAACCAGATCCGTTACAAGCTGTTCGGCCAGTTCGGCGCGCCGGGCATCCTGCGCGGTGCCGACGGCCATCTCATCGAAAAGGGCTATCTCGACGAATATTGCGCGCGCGACCTCGCGGCCATGGAAGCGCCCGCCCGCCTCTGGGCCTCACAGCTGAAGGAATTGCAGGATTTCGTGCAGTCCCGCGGCCACGTTTTCATCTACCTGATTACGCCGTCCAAGGTCGCGCATTTTCCCGAAGCCTTCGTCAACCGCCATCCCTGCAAAAGCCTGCCGCGCGACCGCGAAGGAAAGGTGCCGGCATTCGTCGCCATGCTGAAGCAGACCGGCGTGAACGTGATCGATGCGGCGACGCTCACGCATTCGATGAAAGGCAAATACCCGTTCGGCATGTTCCCGCAAGGCGGCGTGCACTGGAACCAGCTTGCGGTCGCTTATGCGGCCAATGCGCTGATCAATGAGATCAACCGGCAACGCAGGACTTCTCCCATCGCGCCGCTGCAATGGACCTTCACCATCTCCGACAACGCCACCGGCGAAGACCGCGACCTGCTCGACCTGCTGAATATCCTGCTGCCGCGCCCGGAATATACGGTGCCCATCGTGCGCTATGCGCCCCGGCAATGCGGGGTCGAGGCGAAACTCGACGTCGCCGTGGTCGGCGGCAGCTTCATCCATGTGCTCTCGGAGACGCTCGCGCGCGCGGCCTGCCTGCATGGCCTCAAGGGATACAATTATCTCTACGGCGGGATGCGCGGCGGACCCGGCTACACGATGCTGCAGCGAAGGCTGACCGCGGCCGACATCATGCCCATCGCGGACGCGGATATCGTCATCCTCGAAGAGAACGAATCCGTATTCCCGCAGGCGGTCGGCCACGCGACCGAGCTTTACAGGCAACTGCTTCGGAAGCAGTAGCGCCTAGCCCCGGAAGCGGTTCACCTTCGGAAATCCCTTCGGCGCGAGCCTGCCCGCATCCGCCCGGCTGCCGCGCCAGTCGCGCAATTCGCCTCTGGTGAGCGTGAACTGACGGTTCGAACTGTCGGTCCAGGTAAGGCCGGCATCGAGGTCGAACATCTTCACGTCCGAAAGCCCGCCGTCCTTGTAGCGTTGCAGCTTCACGCCCGAGCCACGGCCCATCTCCGGCAGGTCCTTCGCCGGGAACACCAGCATCTTCCGGTTCTCGCCGATGGCCGCAACATGATCGCCCGAAGCCTGCGCGATGGCGGCCGCCTTGTCCGGCGCCTTCACGTTCAGCACCTGCTTGCCCTTGCGCGTGGTGCCGAGCGCATCGTTCACGTTGACGATAAAGCCCTTGCCCGCATGGGACGCGACCAGGAATTTCTGTCCTTCGACATAGGGGAACACCACCAGGATTTCGTGGCCCGCCTCGATCTCGACCATGAGCCGGATCGGCTCGCCGTGTCCGCGTCCGCCGGGAATCTTCCCCGCATCGAGCGTGTAGAAGCGCCCGTTTGTCGCGAACACCATGAGCTTCGAGGTCGTTTCCGCGTGGAACGCAAACTGGAGCTTATCGTCGCCCTTGAACTGGACGTCTGCGACCTGATCGGTGTGGCCGCGCAGCGCGCGGATCCAGCCTTTCTCGGAAACGACCACGGTGATCGGCTCGCGCGTCAGCATGGATTCCGCGACCACGGCTTCGTCGACCTCGGCCGCGGCTTCGAAGCCGGTGCGGCGCTTGCCGAGCACGGTCGTAGGGCCGAACAGCGTTCGCACTTCCTTGATCTGGTCGGAAATCTTCTTCCACTGTCCCGTGGGGGATTTCAGGAGCTTCTCGAGCTCCGCCTTTTCCTTTTTCAGCTCGGCATGCTCGCCGCGGATTTCCATTTCCTCGAGCTTGCGCAGATTGCGAAGCCGCATGTTCAAAATGGCGTCCGCCTGCACGTCGGAGAGCTTGAAGCGCTTCATCAGGACCGGCTTCGGCTCGTCTTCCGTGCGAATGATCTTGATGACGAGATCGAGATTCAGGTAGGCGATCAGATAGCCGCCGAGCACTTCGAGGCGGTGATCGATGTTGCCGAGGCGATGCTTCGAGCGACGCAGCAGCACGTCGCGGCGGTGATCGAGCCATTCCCGGATGACTTCCGGCAGGCTCACGACGCGCGGCGTCAGCCCACCCATCAGCACGTTCATGTTGAGCGGGAAGCGGCTCTCGAGCTCGGTGAGCTTGAACAGTTGCTCCATCATCAGCACCGGATCGACCGAGCGCGAGCGCGGCTCCAGCACGATGCGAACGTCCTCGGCCGATTCGTCGCGGATGTCCGCGAGCAGCGGCAGCTTCTTGTCGGTGAGCAGCTCGGCGATCTTCTCGATCAGCCGCGACTTCGGCACCGAATAGGGAATCTCGGTGACCACCACGACCCAGGTGCCGCGGCCGGTATCTTCCTGCTTCCAGCGCGCCCGCACGCGAAACGAGCCGCGGCCTGTGTTGTAGGCTTCGCGGATCGAAGCCTTGTCGTCGACCACGATACCGCCGGTCGGAAAATCCGGTCCCTTGACGAACTTCATCAGCTCGCGTGTCGTCGCCTTGGGCTTCTCGATCAGGAGCAGCGCTGCGTCGCAGATCTCGGCGGCGTTGTGCGGCGGGATCGAAGTCGCCATGCCGACGGCGATGCCGGTGGAGCCGTTCGCGAGCAGATTCGGAAACGCACCCGGGAGCACGATTGGCTCCTGCTCTTCGCCGTCGTAGGTCAGGCGCATATCGACGGCGTCTTCGTCGATGCCTTCCAGCAGCAGCCGCGCCACATCGGTCATGCGCGCTTCGGTGTAGCGCATGGCGGCGGCGTTATCGCCGTCGACGTTGCCGAAGTTGCCCTGCCCGTCCACGAGCGGATAGCGCTGCGCGAAATCCTGCGCGAGCCGCACCAGCGCGTCATAGACGGACTGGTCGCCGTGCGGATGGAATTTGCCGATCACGTCGCCGACGACGCGGGCCGATTTCTTGAACGAGGTACCCGGATCGAGCCGCAGGATGCGCATCGCATGCAGGATGCGGCGATGCACGGGCTTCAGGCCGTCGCGCGCGTCGGGCAGCGCGCGGCCCATGATGGTGGAGAGCGCATAGGCGAGATAGCGCTCTTCCAGCGCTTCCTTCAGCTCCACGGGCTCGATGTTTCCGCCGCCGCCACCGGGCGCGGGAGGTGCGATTCGCTTGGTCATGACCTAGCGGTACTCAGTCACGCGGGCCTGTTCAACCGTCAGGCCGCCCGCATCCGCCGCGCCGCCGCCACGAGGGAACCGCGGGCTTCCGGAAGCTGGAGGCCGCGCGGTTCCAGCACGTGGATCATCAGGAAATGCCCGGTCAGGGCGAAGGCGGCCGCGATGTCGCCGGGGGTCACGCTGATCTCGACTTCCCGAAGAAATGTCGGCAGCGGCAGCAGGCGCTCCCGCCACGCCTCGCCGGCCGCCCGGCTCACGGCCCGCCCGGACTTCGGCGAAACATAGACGAGGTCGTCCGTGGTCCCGCTGGCGGCGCAGCAGGACAGATCGAGCCCGAAGCCCAGCTCGGCAAGCAGCTGCAACTCGAACCGCGCAATCAGCGAAGCCGCCTCCGGCTCGTCGATGCGGTCGAGAATATATTCGCTCATCACGAAAAGGTCGGCGTGAGGATCGCGCTCCGGCAGCAGCCGCAGCAGCGACGCCAGCGTCTGCAAGCCGAAGCTCGCCCGCGCCGCCATCATCATACGATCGGCCCGCGACTGCGTGATCTCCAGCGTGTAATTGCCGAGCTGCTCGTCGAGCCGCGCCCGCCAGACCGCGCTGACGCTATTGCCCGGCTGGAGCGAAGGCGCCTTCTTGCGCGAACCGCCGCCATAGACCAGGCCGAAATGCCGGCCGTGTTCGGCGGTCATCAGCTCCGCGACGGCATGACCCTCGCCGTGGCGGCGGAGGCCGAGAATGATGCCATCGTCGGTCCATTCCATGTCAGGTGCCTGCGAGCGCCGCTTTCAACTTGCCGGCGATCTCTTCGAGCCTGTCCGGCGGGATCACGTCGGGATCGCGAAAGGTCA
Organism: uncultured Hyphomicrobiales bacterium; assembly: GCA_964575175.1. Classification (GTDB taxonomy): domain Bacteria; phylum Pseudomonadota; class Alphaproteobacteria; order Rhizobiales; family Xanthobacteraceae. The sequence goes on from CAZNPX010000044.1 coordinate 20,398, forward strand.
GCGTGTCCTCCACGATATAGCGGCGCGAGGTGATGTCTGTATTCTCCACCATCGGCACGACATGGGCGTGCGCGTGCGCGATATGGGTGCCGGTGAACATGAAGCCGACGCGCGGCACATTGTAGAGCTGCTTTGCGGCGCGGGCAAAATGCTGGGCGAGAGCCGTGATCTTGCCCGCGGCCTCGTGCGGAATGTCCTCGAAGTAATCGTGATGGGCCTTCGGTACGATCAGGAGATGGCCTTCCCGGATGGGGCGAATATCGAGGAAGGCGATGACTTCATCGTCCTCGTGAATCCGCACGACAGGGATCTCGCCGCGCGCAATGCGGCAGAACAGGCAACCTTGTTGTGCGGCGCCCGCGCTCATTTCTTCGGAAACTCCAGCCCGATCCCGCGATAGCGCTCGGGGTCGTCGCCCCAACCCTCGCGCACCTTTACGTGTAGGAACAGATGGACCTTCCTCTCGATCTCGGAGGAGATTTCCTTCCGGGCATCCATCGAAATGGATTTGACCATTTTCCCGCCCTGCCCGAGCACGATCTTCTTCTGGCCGTCGCGCTCGACATAGATCGTCTGCTCGATGCGGACGGAGCCGTCCTTGAGCTCCTGCCACGAATCGGTTTCGACCGTCGATTGGTAGGGTAGCTCCTCGTGCAGCCGAAGGAAGAGCTTTTCGCGCGTGATTTCCGCCGCCATCAGGCGCATCGGCACGTCGGAAATCTCGTCTTCCGGGTAGAGCCAGGGGCCCTTGGGCAGCACCGCGGCGAAGTAATCCCGGACGTCGGCAATGCCGTCGCCCTTGGTGGCCGAGATCATGAAGGTGCGCTCGAACGGCACCAGCTCGTTCGCCCCCGCGGTCAGCGCGAGCAGGCCCTCCCGCGCCACCAGATCGATCTTGTTGAGGATCAGGATCTTCGGCTGCCGCACCTCCGCGAGCTTGCCGATGATCTCCCGGTTCTCGGAATCGAGCCCGCGCTGCGCGTCGATCAAAAGCGCCACCAGGTCGGCGTCGGTCGCGCCCTGCCACGCCGAGCCGACCATGGCGCGGTCGAGCCTGCGCTTGGGCGCGAAGATGCCGGGGGTATCGACGAATATGATCTGCGCCTTCCCGGCCATCGCGATCCCGCGCACCGGCACGCGCGTGGTTTGCACCTTGTGCGTGACGATCGAAACCTTCGCTCCCACGAGCGAATTCAGCAGCGTCGATTTCCCGGCATTCGGCGCGCCGATCAGCGCGACGAAGCCCGCGCGCGTTTCCTCACTCATTGTTCGTCACCATTACACCTTCCCGCACGAGCATGGCTGAAGCCGCCGCGCGTTCCGCTTCCCGTTTCGACGGCCCGACGCCGTCCACCGGAAGAATCCCCGGCAATTCCAGGAGAACCCGGAACAGCGGCTTGTGATCCGGCCCCGTGCGTTCGACTTCGCGATAGCTCGGCACCGGCAGCCCGCGCGCGAGCGCCCATTCCTGCAGAAGCGCTTTCGCGTCGCGCGGCGCCTGCACGGACGCCGACATCAACGGCCGCCAGTAGCGCTGGATCATCTCCTTCGCCGGCTCGTAGCCGCCGTCGAGAAAAATCGCGCCCATCACCGCCTCGCAGGCATCGCCGAGGATGGAAGGATTGCGCTCGCCGCCGGCGTTGCGCTCGCCGGCGCCCAGCCGCAGATGCGCGCCAAGACCGAGCAGTTGCGCGACTTCGACACAGGTCTCGTTGCGCACGAGCGCGGTGTGACGCTGCGACATCTCCCCTTCGAGATTTCCCGGATACGAAACGAAGAGCATTTCCGCGACCGCAAGACCGAGCACGCGATCCCCGAGAAATTCGAGCCGCTGGTTGCTGGCGTGTTTTCGTCCGGTGACGGCGCTTTTATGCGTCAGCGCCTGATCGAGCAGCGCAATGTCCTTGAAGCGGTAGCCGAGCCGCTCTTCCAGTGCGGAAAGATCGTTCTGTTTCCGCTTCATCGCACCCAAAATTCTAACGTACCCAGGAGAAGATACGGCCCCAGCGCACATCGAACGGCCAGCGCCAGAGTTCGTAGATCGCCGTGCCTTCCGAAAGCGAGAAGAAGATGATTTCGGCCCGGCCGATGAAATTCTCCAGCGGCACATAACCGACCGCGGACAGCACGCGGCTGTCGGTCGAGTTGTCGCGGTTGTCGCCCATCATGAAATAGTGGCCCGACGGCACGATATATTCCGGCGTGTTATCGTAATAGCTGTCGCCGAGATCGAGCGTCTCGTAGCTGATGCCGTTCGGCAGCGTCTCGCGCCAGCGCTTGACCAGCTTTCCCTTCGAGCCGAGATCGTCGGAAACCCAGTCCGATATCGCCTCGCGCTTCACCGGCTGCCCGTTGATGACGAGCTGACCGTTGTTCATCTGAAGGCGGTCGCCCGGCAGGCCGATCACGCGCTTGATGTAATCGGTGGAGTCGTCCTTGGGGTTGCGAAACACCGCGACGTCGCCGCGCTTCGGCGTCGCCGCCCAGATGCGGCCTTCGAACGGGATCAGCGCGAACGGCACCGAATACTTGGTGTAGCCGTAGGAAAACTTGGACACGAAAATATAGTCGCCGACGAGCAGCGTCGCCTTCATCGAGCCCGACGGAATATTGAACGGCTGGAACAGCAGCGTGCGGATGACGAGCGCAATGACCAGCGCCTGAAAGGCAATGCTGACGAGTTCGCCTAACCCGCCTTCTTTCTTTTCGATGGTCGCGCTCATGTGCTGGGAAAATCTCCGGGAAATCGCGGCGCCGCCCGTATAGACGGGGGTTCCGGGCGAAGCAATGCGGCTAACGGGGCGCTTTCGGGACCGCGGAAATGATGACGATGGCCTGCGCCATGGGCCCCTCGTCGGTGATGGTGAGGTCGATCTGCGGCTCGAAACCCGACGGAATCAGGGCGGCCAGCCGCTTCAATGCGCCGCCCGTGAGCTTCATGGTGGGTTTGCCCGAAGGCAGGTTCACGACACCGAGATCGCGAAAAAACACCCCGTCGCGAAAGCCGGTGCCGAGCGCCTTGGCGCAGGCCTCCTTGGCGGCAAAGCGCTTGGCATAGGATTCGGCGCGGCGCTTGCGGCGCTCGGAGCGTTCGCGCTCGCGCGGCGTAAAAATCCGGTCAAGAAAGCGGTCGCCGAAGCGCTCGATCGATTTCTCGATCCGGCGCACGTCGCAAAGATCGGAGCCCATGCCGATGATCATATCGCGGCTCCCATCCGTCCCCGCCCGCGCGCCATTGCCGCGAGCATGTTCTTGATGACCGCATCGAGCCCAACGAAAATCGCCTCGCCGATCATGTAATGCCCGATATTGAGTTCGGCGATTTCCGGCAGCGCCGAAATTGCTTCCGCCGTTCCGAAGTCGAGCCCGTGACCGGCATGGACTTCGAGCCCCAGCGCCGACGCGATCCGCGCGCCTTCCGCGAGTCTTGCGAATTCCGCAGCCGCACCGGACTCGTCCTGATGTCCGATGGCTTCGCACCAGGTCCCGGTGTGCAGTTCGACGACCGCCGCGCCGGCCCGCGCCGAGGCTTCGATCTGCGCAGCGTCAGGTGCCACGAAAAGCGAAACCCGGCTGTGGGCGGACAGCGCCTTCACCGCGGCTTGGAGCGCCGCGCCACCGCCGATCACGTCCAGTCCGCCTTCGGTCGTGCGTTCGGCGCGCTTCTCCGGCACGAGGCAGACCGCGTGGGGCTTGAGGCGCAGCGCAATCCCGATCATCTCGTCGGTCGCCGCCATTTCGAAATTGAGCGGCGCCGCGATCTCCGTCATCAGGCGCTCGATATCGAGATCGACGATATGACGCCGGTCTTCGCGCAGATGCGCGGTGATGCCATGTGCTCCCGCCGCAATCGCGGCACGCGCCGCTCGCACCGGGTCGGGATGAAACCCGCCGCGTGCGTTGCGGATGGTCGCGACATGATCGACGTTCACGCCGAGACGAAGAGGATTGCGCTCAGCCATTCACGCGCTCCGCGGTCGATACGACCTTCTTCGCGCGCAATTGCGTGAGAATGGCATTGAGATGCTTGAGGTCGAACACCTCGACATCGATCAGCATGCGATGGAAGTCGGCGGTTTTTCCGTTCATGCGAATATTGTCGATATTGCCGCCATGCTCGCCGATCACGGTCGCGACCTGCGCCAGCGAGCCCGGCTCGTTCATGGCCGTCACCGCGATCTGGGCGGGGAAGCGCTGCGGCTCAGCCTCCTCCATGTCCCAGCGCACATCGAGCCAGCGCTCCGGCTGATCGTCGTACTCTTTCAGCGAAGGCGAGTGGATCGGGTAGATGGTGATGCCCTCGCCCGGCGTCAGAATGCCGACGATCCGGTCGCCGGGCACCGCGCCACCGGCAGGCGCGAACCGCACCGGCAATTCGCCGTTGATGCCGCGGATCGGAATCGCGGAAGATTTTTCTTCCTTGCCCTTCTCGGGAATGCGGAATTTCAGCGAGCTTGCGCGCCGCAGGCCGAACCAGCCGCCTTCGCTTTTCGGCGCCTTGGCCCCGGTCACGCGCTGGCCGCGCCATTCCGGATTTACCGCGCGCAGAACGTCGTCGGGTTTGATCTCGCCGCGCCCGACCGACGAGAACAGATCGTCGGTGGTATGGCGGGCGAGCCGCGGCAGCGCCGCCTGCAACTTTTCATCCGCAAAGGGCAGCGATGCCTTCGCGAAGGCCCGCTCCACCATCTTGCGGCCGAGGCCGGTATATTGCGCGCGCACCGCAGTCCGCGTCGCGCGGCGGATGGCGGCGCGCGCCTTGCCGGTGATGACGATGACGTCCCATGCCGCCGGCGGCGACTTGGCATCGCCGCGAATGATTTCGACCTCGTCGCCGGTCTGCAACTCGGAAACCAGTGGCGCGACCTGACCGTTGATCTTGCAGCCGATGGCGCTGTTGCCGACATCGGTATGTACCGCATAGGCGAAGTCGATCGGCGTCGCCTTGCGCGGCAACGCAATCAGGCGTCCCTTCGGCGTGAAGCAGAACACCTGGTCGTGAAAAAGCTCCAGCTTGGTATGTTCGAGGAATTCCTCTGGGCTCGAACCTTCGGCCAGCATTTCGATCGTGCGGCGGAGCCAGGCATAGGCGTTCGAGTCGTGCGAGAGCATTTCGTCCGGCGACTTGTCGCTGTCCTTGTAAAGCGCATGCGCGGCGATGCCGTATTCGGCGACCTGATCCATGTCCTGTGTGCGTATTTGCAGTTCGACGCGCTGCCGACCCGGCCCGACCACCGTCGTATGCAGCGAACGGTAATCGTTCTGCTTCGGCGTCGAGATGTAATCCTTGAAGCGGCCCGGCACGAAGGGCCATTTCGTATGCACGATGCCGACCGCCTTGTAGCAATCGGCGACGCTGTCGACCACGACGCGGAAGCCGTAAAGGTCCGACAACTGCTCGAAGCCGACCGCCTTGCGCTCCATCTTCTTCCAGATCGAGTAAGGCCGCTTCTCGCGCCCGCGCACCTTGGCGCGGATGCCCTCGCGCCCCAGCTCTGAAGTCAGTTCCTCCTCGATGCCCTCGATAAGTCCGGCGTTGCGCTCGCGGATCGCCGCAAGACGGCTTTCGATCGAGCGGTACACGTCGGACTGCAACTGGCGGAAGGAAAGGTCCTCAAGCTCCTCGCGCATATCGTGCATGCCCATGCGCCCGGCGAGCGGCGCATAGATGTCGAGCGTCTCCTCCGCGATGCGGCCGCGCTTCTCCTCCGGCACGAATTTCAGCGTGCGCATGTTGTGCAGCCGGTCGGCGAGCTTCACCAGCAGCACGCGTACGTCGTCGGCGATCGCCAGCAGGAGCTTGCGGAGATTCTCCGCCTGCGCCGCCCGCTTGGAGACGAGGTCGAGTTTCTTGATCTTGGTCAGGCCCTCGACGAGGGTCGCGATGTCCTTGCCGAACTTCTTCCCGATCTCGTCGCGCGTCGCCTTGGTGTCCTCGATGGTGTCGTGCAGCAGCGCCGCGACGATGGTCGCGTCGTCGAGCTTCAGGTCGGTGAGAATCGCGGCGACTTCCAGCGGATGCGAGAAATAGGGATCGCCCGAGGCGCGCGTCTGCGAGCCATGCGCCTTCATGGCATAGACGTAGGCGCTGTCGAGCAGCCCCTCGTCGGTCGCGGGATTGTAGCGACGAACCCGGTCCACGAGTTCGTATTGGCGCATCATGCATTCGGCTCCTGTCCCGGGAATCTAGGGACGGATTGCCAAAATAGCATTGCGCGGGCCTCCCGGCGACTGGACCGGGAAAAATAGCTAACGCTTTTAGGCGGTTAGCCCTCGTCTTCCTCGGTCTGCTCGGGCGGAACCAGGCCCTGGAGGCCGGCGAGCAGCTCTTCCTCGCTCATGCGGTCCATGACCACGCTGTCGTCCGAGCCGCCCGCACCCGGGATCATCGGCACGGCTTCCGGCTCGGGCTCGTCCACTTCGGTGTATTTCTGGAGCGAGTGGATCAGGTCTTCCTTGAGGTCGCCGGGCGACACGGTCTCTTCCGCCACTTCGCGCAGCGCCACGACCGGATTCTTGTCGTTGTCGCGATTGACCGTGATGGCCGAACCCGACGAAATCATGCGCGCGCGGTGGCTCGCGAGCAGCACTAGATCGAAGCGGTTTTCGACCTTATCAATGCAGTCTTCAACAGTGACGCGCGCCATCGGTGTGGCTCCAAACTATATGTGTGTGGATTGCGGCCCCTATAGCCCGAGTTGCATAAAGGATGCAAGCAATAGGGCTGGCGCGGCAATATGGTTCGCGGATAGTGCTTTTCTATGGCCTCATTTGGCTGCTAACTAATGAGTAACTGAACAGTTACTTTTGAAACCAATACGGCGACCCTCCAAGGAGTCGGATTGCCCAGCGCGATGGGCCATAATTTCGGGAATTATATGATGCAGCAAACGGCCGAAAAGACTGCTCTTTTCATCGATGGCGCCAATCTTTACGCGACGACCAAGAGCCTCGGCTTCGATATCGATTACAAGCGTCTCCTCAAGGAATTTCAGAGCCGCGGCAACCTGCTTCGCGCCTTCTATTACACCGCCCTGATCGAGGATCAGGAATACTCCTCCATCCGCCCCCTGCTCGATTGGCTCGACTACAACGGCTATACCGTCGTCACCAAGCCGGCGAAGGAATTCACCGACGCCATGGGCCGCCGCAAGATCAAGGGCAATATGGACCTCGAGCTCGCGGTCGACGTGATGGAACTCGCCGACCACCTCGAACATGTCGTGCTGTTCTCCGGCGACGGCGATTTCCGCCCGCTGGTCGAATCGGTGCAGCGCAAGGGCGTGCGCGTCACCGTAGTCTCAACGATCTCGACCCAGCCGCCGATGATCGCCGACGAACTGCGCCGCCAGGCCGATGTCTTCATCGACCTTCAGGAACTTTCGCAAAAGATCGGCCGGGATGCCGGCGAACGCACCCGCGCCCATACGCCGAACTTCCTGCAACGTCCGGCGACCACCAACACGCCCGACGAGACCGAGAACGCTTGAGCGAAGCGGCCGCCGAGCTGGCCGAGCCGGGCCGCGACTGTCCGCTCTGCCCGCGGCTGGTCGCGTTCCGGAAGGCCAACCGGAAGCAGTATCCGGCCTATTTCAATGGGCCGGTCCCCTCCTTCGGTCCCGCAAGCGCGCGCCTCCTGATCGTCGGCCTGGCCCCCGGGCTTCACGGCGCGAACCAGACCGGCCGCCCCTTCACC
>CAZNPX010000045.1:0-27571 GCA_964575175.1 uncultured Hyphomicrobiales bacterium
ATCAGCAGCATCTTCAATCGCTCGAGATTCTGCACGACGGCGGCGAAATCCTCGATGGTCTTGCGATCCGACAGGTCGCGCGACTGCGCGATGGTGGACATCGTTAGATGCTGCTCAATCAGCCAGGCGATGGTTTCGCTGTCCGCCTTCGACAGGCCGATGCGCGGGCAGAACTTGCGCGCGACCTTGGCGCCGGCGATCGAGTGGTCTTCCGGCCTGCCTTTGGCAATATCGTGCAGGAACAGCGCCACATAGAGCAGCTCGCGGTTCGCGATGCCCTTCATCAACTCGTTGGCGACGCCGTATTCCGGATTGGTGCCGCGCTCGATCTCGGCAAGCACGCCGATGCAGCGGATCAGATGTTCGTCCACCGTATAGTGGTGATAGAGGTTGAACTGCATCATCGCGACGACGTGGCCGAACTCCGGCACGAAGCGGCCGAGCACGCCGGCTTCGTTCATCTTGCGCAGCACGATCTCGGGCGCATGTTTCGACGATACGATCTCGCGGAACAGCTTGTTCGCATCGGGGTCGGCGCGCAGATCGCCGTCGATCAGCTTCAGCGAACTGCGCGCGAGCCGCAGCGCATCGGGGTGGAATTCGAGATCCTGCTGATCGGCGACGTGAAAGAGGCGCAGGAGATTGATCGGCGCCTTCTGGAACACCTTGTCGTTGGCGACATTCACGCGCTCGTTGTCGATGACGAAATCGGGATGATCCTTGACCGGCCGTTTCTTGCGGCGGGCGAAGCGCGAGATCACGCGCGTCAGGGCGGGCGCGCTCTTGACGTGAATTTCCTCGAGCTCCGCGCAGACGATGCCGGTGAGATCACCGACATCCTTCGCGACCAGAAAATAGTGCTTCATGAAGCGCTCGACATCGCGCTGGCCCGGATGGTCGGTGTAGCCGAGCCGCCGCGCCATCTCCTCCTGCACCTCGAAGGACAGCCGCTCTTCCGCGCGGCCGGTGAGGAAATGCAGATGGCAGCGCACCGCCCACAGGAAATCCGCGCAGCGGCGGAACAGCGCGCGCTCGGCCTTGGTGAACAGCCCCTTGCCGACGAGCTCTTCGACGTCGCGCACGCGATAGACGTATTTGCCGATCCAGTTCAGCGTATGCAGATCGCGCAAGCCGCCCTTGCCGTCCTTCACATTGGGCTCGACGAGATATCGCGACTGGCCGACGCGCTTGTGGCGCTCGTCGCGCTCGGCGAGCTTCGCGGCCACAAATTCGGCGGCGGTGCCCTGCACCACTTCCTTATCGAAGCGCGCCTGAAACTCCTCGAACAGCCCTTCGTCGCCGACCACGCGACGCGCTTCCAGAAGCGCGGTGCGGATGGTCATGTCGGCGCGGCCCTGGCGCATGCATTCATCGACCGAGCGCGTGGCGTGGCCGACCTTCAAGCCCATGTCCCAAAGCGCATAGAGAATCGCTTCGGCGACGCTCTCGCCCCAGGCGGTCTGCTTGTAGGGAAGCAGGAACAGGAGATCGATGTCGGAGCCGGGCGCGAGCAGGCCGCGGCCGTAACCGCCGACCGCGATCACGCTCATGCGCTCCGACGACGACGGATTGTCGGAACGGTAGAGCTGCTCGGCCGCGACTTCGTAAGCGAGCGTGATGATCGAATCCATCAGGCGCGAAAGCGCCTCCGCGCAGCCGCGTCCGGGCAGGCCGCCGAGCAGTTTCCGCTCGGCGTTCTCGCGGCCTTCGGTAATCGCCGCTTTCAGGCGCTGGGTCAGCGCCGCGCGAATATCGGCACCGCGCCGCTCATGCACGGCCGACAGACCCGCGAGTTCCGCGCGGAGAGCGGCGACATTGATGAGGTCGGCCTGACCGGGTTTGGCCCGGCGGCGATTTTTGGCTGCGCGCGACATGGCGAGGAAATAGAGGGAAACCTTCCCTCCCGCATATCCCATTCCGCCGATGGCGTCATGGCTTCCGTCCATAAATAACTGATTATTTATGTAGTAATAATCTATTGACAGTCAATCTACGTATGATCCAGTGTATTCCATGAAATTCACGGAATTTCTCAGGGGTATATCAATGAACTTCTCTTCACGCTTTACGCAGCTCGCGTTTGCCGCCGTCGCGGCACTTTCCTTCACGGCGGGCGCCAAAGCGCAAGTCAACGAAATCCGCATCGACTGGGCGACCTACAATCCGGTTTCGATCGTCCTCAAGCAGCAGGGCCTGCTTGAAAAGGAACTCGAGAAGGACGGCATCAAGGTCCGCTGGGTGCAATCGGCCGGCTCGAACAAGGCGCTCGAATTTCTGAACGCCGGTTCGATCGACTTCGGCTCCACCGCCGGTTCGGCCGCACTAGTCGCCAAGATCAACGGCAATCCGATCAAGTCGATTTACGTCTATTCCCGCCCCGAATGGACCGCGCTCGTCACCGGGCCCAAGTCCGACATCACCAAGGTTTCCGACCTCAAGGGCAAGTCGGTCGCGGTCACGCGCGGCACCGATCCGCACATTTTCCTGGTCCGGGCGCTCGCGGAAGCGGGCCTCACCGACAAGGACGTCCGCTTCGTGCTCCTGCAACATGCCGACGGCCGCCTCGCGCTCGCGCGCGGCGATGTGCAGGCCTGGGCCGGCCTCGATCCGATGATGGCCTCCGCCGAGCTCGACGAGGGCGCGAAACTTTTCTTCCGCAAGCCCGAAGCGAATACCTGGGGCATCCTCAACGTCCGCGAGGAATTCGCCAAGGCGCATCCGCAACTCGTGCAGCGCGTGCTCAAGGTCTATGAGCAGGGCCGCCGCTGGGCGCTCGCCAATCCCGACCAGCTCACGAAACTGCTCGCGGAAGCCGCGAAAATTCCGGAAAACGTTGCCGCGAAGCAGCTCAAGGAGCGCACCGAGCTCACGCATAGCGCCATCGGCAAGCCGCAGCGCGACTCGATCCTGGCCGCGGGCATCGCACTCCAGAAGGCCGGGGTGATCGATGCGAAAGTGAACGTGGAGCAGGTGCTGAACAACCTCATCGACGAGCGCTTCAACTCGACGCTTTCCAACTAAGCAAGTCCGGATGCTATCATGAGCGTCATGGACGCCATCCAACAACGAGACGCCGCCGTCGAGGCGGCGTCTCCCGTTACGAATCCGCTCGCGAAGAAATCGCGCTTCGGCACGAAGCTCATGCTTGGGCTTATCCTGCCGGTGGCGCTCGCCCTCGGGTGGGAAATCGCGGTCGCCACCGGCTTCGCGCAGGGGCGGCTGATGCCGCCGCCGAGCCGGCTGTTCAGGACCCTTTACGAACTCGCGATCACGGGCGAGCTGTGGCGGCACATCTTCGCCACGCTCGCGCGCGTCGCCGCGGGCTTCGCGCTGGGCACGATTGCCGGCACGCTGATCGGCGCGCTTGCCGGCGCGTCGCGCGTCACCCGCGAAATCCTCGATCCGTCGCTACAGGGATTGCGCTCGGTGCCGTCGATCGCCTGGGTGCCGCTCTTTATTCTCTGGCTCGGAATTTTCGAGGAATCCAAAGTCGCGCTGATCGCGGTCGGCTGCTTCTTTCCGGTCTATCTCGGCGTGTTCGGTGCGATCGCTTCGGTCGACCGGAAGACGGTCGAGGTCGGCCGCATATTCCGGCTTTCGCAGTTTCAACTGGTGCGGCGGATCCTGCTGCCCGCGATTCTTCCGGCCTATGTGCTTTCGCTCCGTCAGGGCCTGGGCCTCGGCTGGATGTTCGTGGTCGCGGCCGAATTCATGGGCGCGTCCGAGGGACTGGGGTATCTGCTGGTGGACGGCCAGCAGCTCGGCAAGCCCGACCAGATTCTCGCGGCGATCCTGACCTTCGCCGTGCTCGGAAAAATCACCGACGGCCTGCTTGCCAGCGCCAGCGCTCCGTTCCTCACCTGGCAGGACGCGTTCGCCCCGAAAAACTAGATCACCAGAACCAGATCATGCTCAACATTCAAGCGGTCGATAAGGTCTATCCGAACGGCGTGCGCGCGCTCGATCGCGTGAAGCTCGACGTGCAGCAGGGCGAGATCGTCGCCGTGGTCGGCGGCTCGGGCTGCGGCAAGAGCACGCTACTGCGTCTCGTCGCGGGGCTCGATCCGGCAACGCGCGGCACGATCGAGCTCGACGGCGAAACCATTTCCGCGCCGCATCAATGCGTCGGCATGATCTTTCAGGAGCCGCGGCTGCTGCCGTGGCTTACGGTCGCGGACAACGTGGCTTTCGGCATTTCGCATCTGCCGCGCGCGAAGCGCGACGCCATCGCCGGCGAGGTGTTGCTGCGCGTCGGTCTTGCCGACTATGCCGACCGCTGGCCGCGCGAACTCTCCGGCGGGCAGGCGCAGCGCGTGGCCATCGCACGCGCGCTCGCGCCGCGGCCGAAGGTCTTGCTGCTCGACGAGCCGTTCTCGGCGCTCGATGCGTTCACGCGCGCGAGCCTGCACGAGCATCTGCTCGAGCTGTGGCGCGCGCTGAAGCCGACGCTCGTGATGGTTACGCACGACGTCGAGGAAGCCGCCTATCTCGCGGATCGCGTCGTGGTGATGCGCCCGCAGCCCGGCCGCATTTCGTCGGAATTCGTGCTCGACCTCAAGCGCCCCCGCGACCGCTACAGCCCCGAACTCGAAGCCGCGAAGCGGCGTATCCTGAATGCACTCGACCAATCGCTGCGCGAACGCACCGCCGGCGACGAACTGGTGCCCGCCGCCGCGATCTGACATAACGCGCGAGCAATAAAAATTCCGGAGACCGCATCATGGACGCAGCCGAACTTCGCGCACTCCAGGCGCCGATCAAGGACAAATACAAAGCCGAACCGGACGCAGCCGTCATTACGCTGCGGGCCAACGGCTCGCTCGACGACGGCATTGCCTGCAAGGTCGAAACCGGCCGCGCGCTTCACATCGCGGGCCTGCACCCCGCGACCGGCGGCTCGGGCCGCGAGCTTTGCTCGGGCGACATGCTGCTCGAAGCGCTGGTAGCCTGCGCCGGCGTGACGCTGAAGGCAGTCGCGACCGCAATCGAAATTCCGCTCAAATCCGGCAAGGTGTCCGCCGAAGGCGACCTCGATTTTCGCGGCACGCTCGGCGTCGCGAAGGACGCGCCGGTCGGCTTTCGCGAAATCCGCCTGCGTTTCGACGTGGAAACCGACGCGCCGCAGGAAAAGCTCGACCAGCTCCTGAAGCTCACCGAACGCTATTGCGTGGTCTACCAGACCATCAAGGCCGGCCCGAAAGTCGACGTATCGCTGCAGCGCGCTTGACGCTTGCGTCATTCGCGCAAATAGAAAGGCGCGACTGGCATTTCTGCCAGCCGGCAGGTTGATTGCGCACGCTCGATTCTCGTCAATGTCCCCGGAAATATTCTACTGGCTGACGATCGCATTGAAGATGGCGATCGCTGCTTCCGTCGTGATCGGGGCGACCATCGCCGCCGAGCGCGCGGGCCCCTTGATCGGCGCGCTGGTCGCGACGCTCCCGGTTTCGGCGGGGCCTTCCTATTTCTTTCTCGCGTTCGAACAGGACGCCACTTTCATCTCGCAGAGCGCGCTCGGCAGCCTGCTGCTCAATGCCGCGACTGCGATCTATGCGACAACCTATGTGCTGCTGTCGCAGCGGCAGCCGTTCATCGTCTGCGTGCCCGCGGCGATAATCGCCTGGCTCGGTTCGCTCTTCCTGTTCTCGCATTTCGCGCGCAGCGGAACGGCCGCGGCACTCGTGAACATTGCCGTGTTCGCGATCTGCTTCGTTCTGGTGCGGCGCTATCGCGACGTGCGGATGCCGAAGATCCAGTTGCGCTGGTATGATTTCGCGTTCCGCGCCGGACTGGTCGGGCTCCTGGTCGGAATCATTCTCGGCCTGCATTCGCTGATGGGGCCGCTTGCCACCGGTGCGCTGGCGGCCTTCCCCATCGTGTTCACGAGCATGATGCTCATTCTGCACCAACGCTATGGCGGCCCGGCCTGCGCCGCGGTGATGGCGAACGGAATCACCGGCCTGATCGGCTTCGGCATCGCCGCTTATGTGCTGCATGTCAGCGTGCAAGCGCTGGGCGTGCCGGCGGCGCTGACGCTTGCGCTCGGCATCACGGTCGCCTGGAATCTCGGAATTTTCTTCCTGCGCCGGAAGCCCACTTAACTTTCGCGCAGGATGCTCTTGAGCCTGTAGAGCGCTTCCATCGCTTCACGCGGCGACATCTCGTCGGGATGCATGGCATCCAGCGCCGCGCTGAGCGGATCGGGCCTGTTTGCGTCTTCCGCGGCCGCGCGCGGCGGCGCCTTCACGTTCTGGAACAGCGGCAGGTCGTCGAAACCCTGCATCGGCTTGGAGCGGGATTCGGACTCGAGCTCCGCCAGCACCACGCGCGCGCGCTCGATCACGCTGTGGGGCAGCCCCGCGAGCTTCGCAACCTGAATGCCGTAGGAACGATCCGCCGTGCCGCGAACGACTTCGTGCAGGAAGATGACCTCGTTCTCCCACTCCTTCACCCGCACGGTGGCGTTGACCTGACGCGACAGCCGCGAGGCGAGCGCGGTCAATTCGTGAAAATGCGTCGCGAACAGTCCGCGGCACTTGTTCACTTCATGCAGGTGCTCGAGCGTCGCCCAGGCGATGGAAAGGCCGTCGAAGGTGGCGGTGCCGCGCCCGATCTCGTCGAGAATCACGAGCGAGCGCTCGGTGGCCTGATGCAGGATCGCGGCGGTCTCGACCATTTCCACCATGAAGGTCGAGCGGCCGCGGGCGAGGTCGTCGGCCGCACCCACGCGCGAGAACAGCCGGTCCATGATGCCGATCTTCGCGCGCTTCGCCGGAACGAAGGAGCCAGTCTGCGCCAGAATGGCGAGGATCGCGTTCTGGCGGAGAAAGGTCGATTTGCCCGCCATGTTCGGGCCGGTGACGAGCCAGATCGCGCCGGCGCCGGCGCCTTCCGGCGGAGAGAGCGAGCAGTCGTTCGGCACGAAGGGCCCGCCATCGCGGGCGATGGCGGCTTCGACCACCGGGTGCCGCCCGGCTTCGATCTCGAAGGAGATCGAATCGTCGATCTCGGGGCGCACCCAGCCCGATTCCGCCGCGCGCTCGGCCAGCGCCGAAGCCACGTCGATTTCGGCAAGCGCGTTCGCCACCATTTCCAGCAGCGACGCCGACTGCATCACCCGCGCGGCAAGCTCCGCAAAAATGCCGAGCTCGATCTGCACCGCGCGCTCGCCTGCCGACGCGATTTTCGATTCCAGCTCGCCGAGCTCGGCAGTCGAAAAGCGCATCGCGCCCGCCATGGACTGACGATGGATGAAGCGCTCCCGCATCTTCGAATTCAGCATGCGCTCGCCGTGCTGCGTCGGCACCTCGACGAAATAGCCGAGCACGTTGTTGTATTTGACCTTCAGCGCCTTGACCTGCGTCTCGTCGGCGTAGCTCTGCTGCAGGCCCGCGATCACGGTGCGGGCTTCGTCGCGCAGCTTGCGCGCCGCATCGAGGTCCACGCTGTAGCCTTCGCGCACGAAACCGCCATCGCGCTTCGACAGCGGCAGCTCGTCGGCGAGCGCCCTGGCGATCGCGTCGCGAAGGCCGCGATCCGGCGCGCCCATGGCTTCCGCGGCGAGCGCGATTTCGTCGGGCACGCCGTCGGAGTTTTTCAGGACGGTCGCAAGCGCGAAAGCCGCGCTCAGCGCCTGACCGATGGCCGCGAGATCGCGCGGGCCGCCGCGCTCCAGCGCAATCCGGGAAAGGGAGCGGGACAGATCCGGCGCGCTCGCGAGCGCCTTGCGCACTTCGGCGCGCAGCGTCCAGTGCTCGAAGAAATAGGCGACGGCGTCGAGACGCCGGGCGATCTCGGCGGCACTTCGCAGCGGGCTCGCAAGGCGGCGGGCGAGCATGCGCGCGCCCGAAGCGGTCACGGTGCGGTCGACGACCGCGAGCAGGCTGCCGCGCGCATCTCCCGAAAGCGTGCGCAGAAGCTCCAGATTGTTGCGGGTCGCGGCGTCGATCTGCATGACCCCGGCCGCATGTTCGCGCGCGGGCGGCGAAAGCGCGGGCCGCGAGCCGAGCTGCGTGCGCTCGATATAGGTCGCGGCCGCGGCGGCCGCGGACAATTCCAGCCGCGTGAAGGCGCCGAACGAATCCGACGTCGCGACGTTGAAGAAATTCGCAAGCCTGCGTTCCGCGGTGGCGCTCTCGAACAGTTCCTTCGGCATCGGCGTCACATGCGCGAGCGAGCGCCAGTAGGCTTTCAGCTCCGGATCGTCGTAGAGCAGATCGGAGAGCAGGATTTCACCGGGCTCGAGCCGCGCGATTTCCGCGGGCAGCCGCAGTTGATCGCTCTCGGCCACGCGAAACTCGCCGGTCGACAGGTCGAGCCAGGCGAGCCCATAGGAAACATCGTCGTCGCTCGATTTGGCGCGCGAGACCGCGAGCAACCAGTTGTTGCGCCGCGCATCGAGGAGCGTGTCTTCGGTAAGCGTGCCGGGCGTAACCAGCCGCACCACGCCGCGCTTCACCACCGATTTCGCGCCGCGCTTCTTCGCCTCGGCCGGGTCCTCGGTCTGCTCGCAGACCGCGACCCGGAAGCCGCGCGCGATCAGGCGATGGAGATATTCCTCCGAGCGTTCCACCGGCACGCCGCACATCGGGATGTCCTGACCCTGATGCTTGCCGCGCTTCGTGAGCACGATGCCGAGCGCACGCGAGGCCTTCTCCGCGTCCTCGAAAAACAGCTCGTAAAAATCGCCCATCCGGTAGAACAGCAGACTGTCCGGATTGGCGGCCTTGATCTCGATATACTGCTCCATCATCGGCGTGACGCGCTGGGGCGCGTCCTGTGCCAATTCGTTTTCGGGGAACGTCTGTGCCGCGTCTTGCATCGCGCGGGCACAGTAGCAGAGCAGGAATTGCGCTTGCGAGAGCGGGAGTGCAGTTATCCCTGCTCTTCAATGCGTTGATATAATTCGCGTTTTGCCGCGCGCAGCACGGCATCGGAACTCGCGCCTGCGGCCAGGCGCGCACTTATCAACGCGCCGACCATGGTGGCGACGAACGCGATCGCGCGTTCGCCGGCGTCCTCGCCCTTGAGGTAGCGCGCAACCAGCGCGACCAGCCGCTCGCGGCCTGCCTGAAGCGCTTCCCGCGCGGGGCTCTCGCGATTGCCGACCTCGCCGCCGAGGGCCGCGAGCGCGCAGCCGGTGCCGGGATTGTCGCGATGTCGCCGCGAGAGATAGCGATCGACGATGGCTTTCAGTTCCTCGCCCGCCGGCGCCGCTTCGGCAGCCGCGCGCAGTCCACTGGAACCCTGAAAGGCGAAAGCGCAGGCTTCCGCGATCAATACATCCTTCGATTCGAAGTGCCTGTAGAAGCCGCCATGGGTCATGCCCGCGGCTTCCATAAGTTCGGCGACGCCGACCGCGGCAATGCCGCGCTCGCGGAAAAGCCGCGCGGCGGCGGCGACGATCCGCTCGCGATTTTGCGCTGTAACTTCCCTCGAATTTCGCATCCGGCGCTCTCAGCCATGCGTTTCGTGAATAGATGATCTATATCATCTAATTATTGACACCACAAGCCGGCCATGGGATTGCGCGGGGTGAAGGAAGGAGCCTCCGCATGAGCCTCGACGCCGCTGTCGCCGCGAAGCCCGCGCGCCTCGAGGGCAAGCCTCTGCTCTTTTTCCTGACGCTGCTCGCCGCACTCGGCATGCTCGCGACCAATATGTATCTCGCGTCGTTTCCTTCGCTCGGGAAGGATTTCGCCGCGACGCCGGCGCAGGTGAAGCTGACGCTCACGGTCTTCCTGCTCGGCTTCGCTTTCGGCCAGCTCATTATCGGCCCGCTATCGGATCGCTTCGGCCGCCGCCCGCTGCTGCTCGCGGGCCTCGCCCTTTATGCGCTGACCGGCGCGCTGATCGCGCTCACGGTCAACATCGAATGGATGCTCGGCTTGCGCGTGGCGCAGGCGATCGGCGCCTGTACCGGCACGGTGCTCGCCCGCGCGGTGGCGCGCGACCTGTTTCAGGGCGATGCGCTCACGCGCTCGCTCGGCTTCGTCACCACCATGGCCGCGGCAGCGCCGGGCTTCTCCCCCCTGATCGGCGGGCTGATTGAAACGTTCTTCGGCTGGCGCGCGACCTTCGCGCTGCTCGCCGTCGTCGGCGTGCTTGCCTTCCTGATCGTCTGGTTCCGCGTTCCCGAAACACATCACGGGCGCGATAGCGCGCCGCGTCTCGGCCGGGCTTTCGCAAGCTACTTCACGCTGCTCGCGAAGCGCGCCTTCCTGGTGCCGGCGCTCGCGACCACCTGCGCCATGGCCGGGCTGTTCGCCTTCTTCGCGTCGTCGCCCGGCATCTTCATCGAACATTTCGGCGTGCCGCCAGCGCTGTTCGGGCTCATTCCCTGCGTCACGGTCTTCGCCGTGTTCGCGGGCGGCTTCAGCGCGCCGCGTCTGGCGAAGAGATGGCCGGACTATCGCCCGATCCTGTTCGGCCTCGTGCTCATGCTGACCGGCGCCTGCGCCATGCTCGCGATTTCTTATGCGGGCGATCCGGGCATGTTTTCCGTGCTCGGCACACTCCTGTTCTTCCTGTTCGGGATGGGGGTGGTGAACCCGCTCGCAACGGTATTCGCCCTGCGGCCGTTTCCCGAAATGGCGGGGGCGGCTTCGGCGCTGATCGGCTTCTTCCAGATGGCGGGGGGCGCGATCGGGACCGTGCTCATGGGCCTGATGCCCTTTCCGGTGCTGCCTTCGTTGCCGGCGGTAATGGCTGGTAGCGCTACCCTCGGCCTGCTCGCGCTGCTCACCGGCAGAAAAGCCTCGTAAATCAGGCGAAATCGGCTTTTTTCTTTTGCTCCAATGCCTTGAGCCTTTAGCAGTCGCGGCGTTATGGTCCCGCCCCCGGCGCGACGCTGGGCCCAAGGAGTAACGTATGGCCGATAAAAAGAGCCGCGGTCCGCGGCCAACCTTCACCGATCAGGAAGCGCTGCTGTTTCACAGCTCCGGACGCCCCGGAAAACTGGAAGTCGTCGCCACCAAGCCGATGGCGACCCAGCGCGATCTCTCGCTCGCCTATTCGCCCGGCGTCGCCGTGCCGGTGCTTGCGATCGCGGAAGATCCGAGCCGCGCCTTCGACTACACTGCCAAGGGCAACCTGGTCGGCGTGATTTCGAACGGCACCGCCATTCTCGGCCTCGGCAATCTCGGCGCGCTCGCCTCCAAGCCGGTGATGGAAGGCAAAGCCGTTCTCTTCAAGCGCTTCGCAGACATCGATGCCTTCGATATCGAAATGGGCACCGAGGATCCGGACGAATTCATCAATGCCGTCAAACCGATGGGCCTCACCTTCGGCGGCATCAATCTCGAAGACATCAAGGCGCCGGAGTGCTTCATCATCGAGCAGCGCCTGCGCGAGCTGCTCGACATCCCGGTCTTCCATGACGACCAGCACGGCACCGCGATCATCACCGCCGCCGGCATCATCAACGCGCTGCATCTTACCGGCCGCGAGATCAAGACGGCGAAGCTCGTCGTGAACGGAGCCGGCGCGTCCGGCATCGCGACCGTCGAACTGCTCAAGGCGATGGGCATGCAGCCGAACAACATCATTCTCTGCGACACCAAGGGTGTTGTTTACAAGGGCCGCACCGAAGGCATGAACCAGTGGAAGTCCGCGCACGCCGTGGACACCAAGGCGCGCACGCTCGCCGATGCTTTCAAGGGCGCGGACATCTGCCTCGGCCTCTCGGCCAAGGGCGCCTTCACCGCCGACATGATCAAGTCGATGGGCGAGAAGCCGATCATCTTCGCGCTCGCCAATCCCGATCCGGAGATTTCCGCCGAAGAAGTGGCGCAGATCCGCGAAGACGCGATCATGGCCACCGGGCGCTCGGACTATCCGAACCAGATCAACAACGTGCTCGGCTTCCCCTATATCTTCCGCGGCGCGCTCGACGTTCGCGCGACCACGATCAACATGGAAATGAAGATCGCGGCAGCGGAAGCGCTTGCGCAACTCGCGCGCGAGGACGTGCCCGACGAGGTCGCCGCCGCCTACGGCCAGCGCCCGAAATTCGGGCCCGACTACATCATTCCGGTGCCGTTCGATCCGCGGCTCATTTCCTACGTGCCGCCGGCGGTCGCGAAAGCCGCGATGGACACCGGCGTCGCGCGCCGTCCCATCATCGACATGGATGCTTACGCGCAGCAGCTTCGCAACCGGCGCGATCCGATCGCGGGCGTGTTGCAGCGCGTATTCGAGCGGCTCCAGCGCGCGCCCAAGCGCGTTGTCTTCGCGGAGGGCGAGGAAGAGCAGGTGATCCGCGCCGCGGCGAGCTTCGCCACCCGCGGACTCGGCACCGCGATCCTGGTCGGACGCGAGGATCGGGTGAAGAACACCGCGAAGCTTGCGGGCGTCGAACTGCCCGAGGGCGTCGAGATCCATAACGCCGCGCTTTCCAAGCGCACCACCGATTACGCGAACTATCTTTACGAGCGGCTGCAACGCGAAGGCTATCTCTACCGGGATTGCCTCCGGCTCGTGAACAACGACCGCAATCATTTCGCGGCCTGCATGGTTGCGCTCGGCGACGGCGACGCGATGGTTTCCGGCGTCACGCGGAACTACTCCGTCGTGCTCGAGGACGTGCAGCGCGTGATCGATCCGAAGCCGGGCCATCGCGTGATCGGCGTTTCCATCGTGGTTTCGCGCGGCCGCACGGTGCTGATCGCCGACACCGCGGTCACCGAAATGCCGAGCGCGGAGGAACTTGCGGAGATCGCGGTCGAAGCCGCGGGAGTCGCGCGCCGCCTCGGTTACGAGCCGCGCGTTGCGATGCTCGCCTTCTCGAGCTTCGGCCATCCGCCGGGAGAGCGCACCAAGCACGTGAAGGACGCGGTGAAGCTGCTGCACGAGCGCCGGGTCGATTTCGAGGTGGACGGAGAAATGGCGGCCGATGTCGCGCTGAACCGCGAACTCGCGTCGGCCTATCCCTTCAGCCGGCTGACGGGCCCCGCGAACGTGCTGGTGATGCCGGCGTTCCACTCGGCGTCGATTTCGACGAAACTTCTGCAGGAACTAGGCGGCGCCACCGTGATCGGCCCGCTGCTGGTCGGCCTCGACCGCTCGGTGCAGATCGTGCCGCTGTCGGCGAAGGATTCCGACCTCGTGAACATGGCCGCGATCGCCGCCTATAATGTGAGCGGATAACGCCGCACGTCATCGAAACCAAAAAGGCCGGGCTCGCGCCCGGCCTTTTTTATCAGAGCAAGCCGTTCTCGTTGGCGAGATCGCGGAGGTTTTTCTCCGGCCGCGCGCCGATATGCGAAATGATCTCGGCCGCGCAGAGCGCGCCGAGCCGCAGCGAATTGACGTGCGGCAGGTCCCTCGCGAAGCCATAGAGGAAGCCGGCCGCAAACAGATCGCCCGCGCCGGTGGTGTCGACCACGCGCTGAACCGGATAGGCCGGGACCGTCTCGGTATGCTCGCGCGTAACCACCATCGCGCCCTGCTCGCTGCGCGTGACCACCGCGATGCTGGCGTCGTTGCGAAGCGCGGTGACGGCGGCGTCGAAATCGCCGGTTTCGTAGAGGCTCTTCAGTTCCGCCTCGTTCGCGAAGATCAGGTCGACGGTCTTGTCGCGAATGAGCTGGAGGAATTCCTTGCGGTAGCGATCGACGCAGAAGGCGTCGGAGAGCGTCAGCGCCACCGCGCGCTTGGCTTCGTGCGCGATCTTCGCGGCCTTGACGAAAGCATCCTTCGCTTCCTTCGGGTCCCAGAGATAGCCTTCGAGATAAAGCACGGAGGCCGCGGCGACTTCTTCGGCGGAGATGTCGGCGGGCGTCAGGTGCTGCGCGGCGCCCAGATACGTATTCATGGTGCGCTGGCCGTCCGGCGTCACCAGAATGTAGCAGCGCGCGGTCGAGGGGCCATCCTTTGCCAGTGGCGTCGAGAAGGCGACGCCGGAGGCGCGGATGTCGCGCGCGAACGTTTCGCCGAGCTCGTCGTCCTTCACCTTGCCGATGAAGGCGGCGTTGCCGCCGAGCATGGCGACGCCGACGATGGTGTTCGCCGCGGAGCCGCCGGAGCACTCGATCACCGGCCCCATGGCGTTGTAGATCGCTTCGGCGCGCTGCTCGTCGATCAGGGACATCGAGCCCTTCGGCATCTTCTGCCGCTTCAGGAAATCCTCGTCGGAATGGGAAAGCACATCGACAATCGCATTGCCGATGCCGATGACGTCGTAGCGCGCGTTCATTGGATAAATCCCCTCGAAATCCGGCCCCGGGTAGCAAAGCCGGACCGCTCCCGCAATGTTGGGCAGGACGCGGGCGGCGGCCTCCTCTTGCTCCTTCCCCTAGCCCCTTCCCCTTGCCTCTCCGGTAACCCGCGTGGCATGACGCGCCGCGACATTCAGGGGATTCATCAGATGGCCGCCTTCCACCAGCGCGTCTTCTCCGGCGTTCAGCCCACCGGAAACCTGCACCTCGGCAACTATCTCGGGGCGATCAAGCGCTTCGTCGAGCTGCAGGCGAAGCACGAATGCATCTATTGCGTCGTCGACCTGCACGCGATCACGGTCTGGCAGGAGCCCGAGGAACTGACCCGCAACATCCGCGAGGTCACCGCGGCCTTCATCGCCTGCGGCATCGACCCGAAGCAGCACATTGTTTTCAACCAGAGCCAGGTTTCGGGACATGCCGAGCTTGCCTGGGTATTCAATTGCGTGGCGCGGCTCGGCTGGCTCAATCGCATGACGCAGTTCAAGGAAAAGGCAGGCAAGGATCGCGAGAACGCTTCGGTCGGCCTTTATGCCTATCCGAGCCTGATGGCCGCCGACATTCTGGTCTATCGCGCGACGCAGGTTCCGGTCGGCGAAGACCAGAAGCAGCATCTCGAGCTGTGCCGCGACATCGCGCAGAAATTCAACAACGACTTCGGAAAGCGCATCAGCGATCTCGGCTTCGGCGATGCCTACTTTCCGCTGACCGAGCCGCTGATCTCCGGCCCGGCGACGCGCGTGATGTCGCTGCGCGACGGCACCAAGAAAATGTCGAAGTCGGATCCGTCCGACAATTCGCGCATCAACCTCACCGACAGCGCCGACGCGATCGCGCAGAAATTCCGCAAGGCCAAGACCGACCCGCATCCGCTGCCTTCCGATATGAAGGAGCTGGAAGCGCGGCCGGAGGCCGACAACCTCGTCGGCATCTATGCAGCGCTCGCCGAGAAGACCGCGGAAGACGTGCTGAAGGAATTCGGCGGCGCGCAGTTCTCCAAGTTCAAGGAGGCGTTGACCGAGCTTGCGGTTGCGAAGCTCGGACCCATCGGCGCGGAAATGAAACGGCTCACCGCCGATCCCGCGCATATCGACGCAGTGCTTGCGGACGGCTCGGCACGGGCGCGCGTGATCGCGAACCAGACGATGAAGGACGTGGGCCGGATCGTCGGCCTCGTCGGCTCGTCGTCGTAGCCAGGGCTTCGACTTTCCGCCTGCTTGGCCACGCAGCCGCCGCGTGGCAGGCTCCGCCGTCAACCGGAATCGCGCAATGCCCCGCACGCGTCAGAGTTTCGAGTCCGGCCATCATCGAAAATTTCTCGTCGTGGTCGACGAGACGCCGGAATGCGACCGCGCCGTTTATTATGCGAGCCGCCGCGCGGTGCGCACGGGCGGCAAGCTCGTGATGCTCGCCGTGATCCCCACCGGAGAAGCGAGCCAGCAGTGGCTCGGCGTCGGCGAGCTGATGCGCGCGGAAGCCCGCGACGAAGTGGAAAAGCGGCTCGACCATTTCTCGGCCCGGGCCCGGCACCTCGCGGGCATCGACGCGGAGCGCCTCATCCGCGAGGGCAGCAAGCCCGAAGAAATCCAGAAGCTGATCGAAGAAGACCCCGACATCAGCGTCCTGGTACTGGCGGCCGGAACCGGCAACCAGGGTCCGGGGCCGCTGGTTTCGTCGCTGGCAA
This sequence comes from uncultured Hyphomicrobiales bacterium, assembly GCA_964575175.1. Lineage (GTDB taxonomy): Bacteria > Pseudomonadota > Alphaproteobacteria > Rhizobiales > Xanthobacteraceae. The sequence goes on from CAZNPX010000045.1 coordinate 15,901, forward strand.
GCTCGCGCTCGGTGACCATGACGATTCCGATCACGATCGTGCCGGGGCAACTGACCGACGAGGAACTCGATGCCCTCGCATGAGGGCCTTCTCGTTCGGCTCCCTTCCGAAACCGGCCCGGAACCCCTACATTGGGGCCAGAAGTGCTGATCTCGCCTCAAGGAGGCCGAAACCATGTTCATCCAGACCGAAACCACGCCGAATCCGGCAACGCTGAAGTTCCTGCCGGGCAAGGCCGTATTGCCGCAGGGCACCCTCGACCTTCGCACCAAGGAAGAAGCCGAGCGCTCGCCGCTTGCCGCCAAGCTGTTCGAAATCCCGGAAGTGTCGGGCGTATTCTTCGCGCAGGACTTCATCACGGTGACCAAGACCGACGGCGAGTGGCAGCACCTGAAACCCGCGATCCTCGGCGCGATCATGGAGCACTATCTTTCCGGCGAGCCGATCCTGAAGTCCGGCGCTTCGTCGCGGACCTCGGCCGACGAGGAATTCTTCGACGCCGACGACGCCTCGACGGTCGCCACCATCAAGGAGCTGATCGAGACGCGCGTGCGCCCGGCGGTCGCGAACGACGGCGGCGACATCACCTTCCGCGGCTACAAGGACGGCGTGGTCTTCCTGAACATGAAGGGCGCCTGCGCCGGCTGCCCGTCCTCGACCGCGACGCTCAAGAACGGCATCGAAAACCTGCTCCGGCATTTCGTGCCGGACGTGCAGGAAGTCCGGCCGATGTAACCAGCGGGCCGCCTTTATCGGGCGGCCCGTTTCGTTTATGACCGCCGCAGCGGCCGCCGGATTGCGCTGTCCATGAAAATTCTAGCCATCGATACTGCGCTCGATGCCTGCTCGGCAGCGGTTTACGATTCCGCGGAGAGCCGGCTGCTCGCGATCCTGTCGCATGACATGCGCCGCGGACACGCCGAGGCGCTCATTCCCACCATCGCAGATACGATGACGGCAGCGGGTCTCGACTATCCCGAACTCGATCGCATCGCGACCACCGTCGGGCCCGGCAGCTATACCGGATTGCGGGTCGGCATTTCGGCGGCACGCGGGCTCGCGATGGCGACCGGAAAGCCGTGCGTCGGCATCACCACGCTCGCCGCCTTGTGCGCGCCACTGATCGAGGAAGATCCCGCGGTCCCCGTGGTCGCCGCGATCGATGCGCGGCACGGCAACATTTATTTCCAGATGACGGGCGCGGGGCAGCGCGTGCTCCTGAGCGCGCGGCATGCCTCGATCGAAGATGCAATCCAGATGATTACCGTGGGGCTCGTGCGAATCGTCGGCCCGGCCGCGGGACTGCTCGCGGCGAAGTGGCCGCGGGACAGCACCACGCCGCCGGCCACGGTGGATACCCGCTCGAAACCCAGCGTCGAATGGGTGGCCCGCCTCGCCGCCGCGACCGAGCCGGTGCGGTCGCCCGCGAAGCCGCTCTATCTGCGAGCGCCCGACGTGACGCCGCAGGCTTCGCATCACATCCCCCGCCAATGATCGGCGCCTTCGCGCGGCTTTTTCGGCGGGCCGAGCCCGCGATCCTTGACGCGCGGCCGGAAGACGCCGTGGCGCTTGCCGCGCTACATCGCGTTTCCTTCCGGCACGGCTGGAGCGAAAGCGAATTCGAGCGGCTCCTGTCGGATCGCGCGGCGATCGCCCATGTCGCGCGCGCCAATGGTGGACGCGGCGCGGTCGTCGGTTTCGTGCTTTCGCATCGCGTGGATCACGAGGCGGAAATCCTGCTCGTGGCGCTCGCGCCGGGAGAACGCGGACGGGGCACGGCCACGAAACTGCTGTCGCGGCATCTCGGCCGCCTCGCAGCGGCGGGCGTTTCGCGCGTGTTTCTCGAAGTCGACGAAGGCAACGCCGCCGCGCGAAAGCTCTATGGGCGGGCGGGCTTTGCCGAAGTCGGGCGGCGCGCGGGCTACTACCGCAAGCCGGAAGGCGATACCGCAGCACTCGTGCTCGGCCGCGACCTTACCGGATAAGGGCGGGTGGACTGGGGAAGACGCCACCCCTAGAATCCGCCCCGGGAGTTACGAGGCGGAAATTGACGAACGAGCGGGAACTTTCTGCAATCGAACAGGCTTGCGCGGCCAAGGGCATGCGCATGACCGAGCAGCGGCGCGTGATCGCGCGCGTGCTCGGCGCTTCGCAGGATCATCCGGATGTCGAAGAGCTTTATCGCCGCGCGGTGGCGATCGACGACAAAATTTCGATCTCGACGGTCTATCGCACCGTGAAGCTGTTCGAGGACGCCGGCATCATCGAGCGGCACGACTTCCGCGAGGGCCGCTCGCGCTACGAGCAGGTGCCGGACGAACACCACGACCACCTGATCGACGTGAATAATGGCACCGTGATCGAATTCCGCTCCGAGGAAATTGAACGGTTGCAGGAGGAAATCGCCCGGCGCCATGGCTTCCGGCTGGTCGGCCACCGACTCGAACTTTATGCGGTACGGCTGAAGGACAAGCCGTCCTAGACGATGCTCGTCGCATTCCGGCTCACGCTTTTCTTTCTTCTCATGAGTGCGCTGCCGATGCAGTGGCTCGCGCTCAAGTTGCGCTTGCCGTTGATGCGGAGATTCCCGGTCTGGTTTCACCGCATGGTGCTGCGGATTCTCAATATACGAGTCGAAGTGCTCGGCGCGCCCTCGGCCACCGACCGGCCGCTGCTCTTCGTCTCCAACCACAATTCATGGCTCGACATCGTCGTGCTCGGCTCGACCGGGCCGCTCGTCTTCATCGCGAAGAGCGAGATCGCGCGCTGGCCCCTGTTCGGCACCTTCGCGCGGTTGCAGCGCTCGATTTTCGTCGACCGCGCGAAGCGCCACGGCACCGGCCAGGTCAACCAGTCGATCGCAAAGACGCTTGCGGCCGGCGACCCGGTCGTGCTCTTCGGCGAAGGCACCTCGAGCGACGGCAACCGCGTGTTGCAGTTTCGCTCGGCCCTTCTCGGCGGCCTGCGCGACGCGATGGAAGAGAACGGCCGCGGCTTCGTGCAGCCGGTTTCCATCGCCTATCGCAAATTCCACGGCATCCCCATGGGCCGTCAGCACCGCGACATCGCGGCCTGGTACGGCGACATGGACCTCGTGCCGCACCTCCTGCGGGTGCTGCGGGAGGGCGCAATCGACGTTACCGTAGGGTTCGGAAAGGTGCTGGAAGTGGCCCATGCGGACGACCGCAAGACATTGACCCGCAACGTAGAATCGACGGTACGGCGGCAGGTTTCGCTCTCGCTCGCGGGCCGGCAGGAGCTGCTTACGGAATCCGTTTGCTTGGCATCGGAAAGGCGCTAAGACTTTCCGGCATGCCAATACACGGTGCACTGCCTGGCCTCCGCAACTTTCGCGGGTGGCCGCGCGTTCCGGTCCGGGTACCCCCGCAGCAATGACCGACGCACGCAAGGTCCATATCAAGTCCTTCGGTTGCCAGATGAACGTCTACGACGCGCGTCGCATGGCGGACACCTTGGCGCGCGACGGCTATGCCGAGACGCCGGACCCCGAAGACGCCGACCTCATCATCCTGAACACCTGCCATATCCGCGAGAAAGCGGTCGAGAAGGTCTATTCCGAGCTCGGCAGGCTTCGCGAAATGCGCGCCGAGGCCGAGAGCCAGGGACGCCGGCAGATGATCGCGGTCGCGGGCTGCGTCGCGCAGGCCGAAGGCAAGGAAATCATCCGTCGCGCGCCGTCAGTGCGGCTCGTGGTGGGGCCGCAGAACATTCACCGCATTTCCGAACTGGTCGCGCGCGCGCATTCCGGCGAAGCCGTGGTCGATACCGAATTCGCGGTCGAGGATAAATTCGCCCAGCTCGCGTCGCCCAAACCCGAAGTCACCCGCGCGCGCGGCATCTCCGCTTTCGTCACCGTGCAGGAAGGCTGCGACAAGTTCTGTACCTTCTGCGTCGTGCCCTATACGCGCGGCAACGAGGCGTCGCGCTCCGCGGAGCGCATTCTCGGCGAGGCCGAGACGCTGATTTCGCAGGGCGTGCGCGAGATCACGCTCATCGGCCAGAACGTGAATGCCTATCACGGGCGCGGGCTCGACGGACGCGACTGGACGCTGCCGAAGCTGATCGCGCGTCTTTCCGAAATCCCCGAACTGCTTCGCATCCGCTACACCACCAGCCATCCGCGCGACATGGACGACGAGCTGATCGAGGCGCACCGCGATTTTCCCAAGCTGATGCCGTTCCTGCACCTGCCGGTGCAGTCGGGCGCGGATCGCATCCTCGACCAGATGAACCGCAAGCACACCCGCGCGGATTATCTGCGGATCATCGAGCGCGTGCGCAAGGCGCGGGCAGACATGGCCTTCTCTTCGGACTTCATCGTCGGCTTCCCCGGCGAAACCGATCGGGATTTCGAAGACACACTCGCGCTCGTGCGCGAAGTGCATTTCGCGCAATGCTTCACCTTCAAATACAGCCCGCGGCCCGGCACGCCTGCCGCCGAGCTCGACACGCAGATTCCGGAAGACGTGAAAAGCGAGCGCCTCTACCGCTTGCAGGAGCTGATCGAAGCACAACAACACCAGTTCAATCTCGCCTGCGTCGGCCGCGAGCTCGACGTGCTGTTCGAGAAGCCCGGACGCCATGAAGGCCAGATCGTCGGCCGCTCGCCCTACCTTCAGCCGGTTCCGGTGATCGCGCCGAAGTCGATCATCGGCTCGGTCGCGCGCGTGCGCGTCAACGAATTGCGGACTTACAGCCTGATCGGCGAGCTCATCCCGAATCCGCGCGAACCTTTCGCGCAGCATTCCTCCCCGGAGGTGAACGCGTTTGCCTAGTCCTGGTCCTGAAGCCGGCAAGAAAGCGCCGTGGGAGCGCGGCACCGACAACGCGGCGAGCCTCATGGTTGCCTTCGACGACAATCGTCTCGCGAGCGTGCTGTTCGGCCGCTACGGCGAGAACCTTGCGCTGATCGAGCGGCGCCTCGGCGTCACCATCGACCAGCGCGGCAACCATGTCTCCATCGAAGGCCCGCGCGACGCCTGCGAAAAGGCGCGCAGGACGCTCGAGGGCCTTTACGACGAATTGCGCGCGGGGCGCGACATCGCGCAGGGTGACGTCGAAGGCGCGCTGCGCGCGGCGCAGACGCAAACTTCTTTTTTCGACAGCGACTCTCCGGCCGAGAAGACTTCTTTCGACGACATTCGCCTGCGCAAGCGCGCGGTGCGCGCGCGCACCGCGATGCAGGACGCCTATATCCGCGCGATGAAGCGCAACACGCTGGTCTTCGGCATCGGCCCCGCGGGCACCGGCAAGACCTGGCTCGCGGTCGCCCATGCCGTGCATCTCTACGAGCGGCGCGAGGTGGACCGCATCGTGCTCTCGCGTCCCGCCGTCGAAGCCGGCGAACGGCTCGGCTTCCTGCCGGGTGACATGCGCGAGAAGGTCGATCCCTACCTGCGGCCGATGTACGACGCGCTCTACGACCTCATGGACCGCGCGCTGGTGGAGCGCGCGCTGCAATCGGGCGAGATCGAGATCGCGCCGCTCGCCTTCATGCGCGGCCGCACCCTCGCCAATGCCGCGATCATTCTGGACGAGGCGCAGAACACCACGCCGATGCAGATGAAGATGTTCCTGACGCGGCTCGGCGAACATTCGCACATGATCGTCACCGGCGATCCTTCGCAGATCGACCTGCCGCCGGGACAAAGCTCGGGCCTCGTCGAAGCGACGGCGCTGCTGCGCGGCGTGCCGGACATCGCACAGGTTCAGTTCACGGGCGCCGACGTGGTGCGCCACGAGCTCGTCGGCCGCATCGTCGCGGCCTATGACAGCGCCGACGAGAAAAAGAAAAAAGGCAGAAGCAGTTGAGTTTCGCGATCGACATATCGGCGGAGTCCGAAGACTGGACCAGAATTCCCGACCTGGAAGCCTTCGTCAGGCGCGCGGCCGAAGCCGCGATGCTGGACAATGAAGCACCGCCCTCGGAAATTTCCGTCGTGCTTTCCGACGACGAGCACATCCGCGAATTGAACAAGCACCATCGCGGCATGGATAAGCCGACCAACGTGCTTTCCTTCCCGCCCGCGCGGACGAAAACGCCCGCCGGAATGCCGCGTTTTCTCGGCGACGTCGTGCTCGCCTTCGAGACGGTCGAGCGCGAAGCCGCGGAAGAAACCAAGCCGATCGAGGATCACCTCGCCCATCTCGTCGTGCATGGGGTGCTGCATCTTCTGGGTTACGACCACGAGGACGAGGACGAGGCGGAGACGATGGAAGCGCGGGAGCGGCAGATTCTTGCGAAACTCGGCATTCCCGATCCCTATGCGGAGCGCAGCGCCGCTGCGAGGCCGGCATGAGCGATTCCGAACGCGGCAACAGCAACGAGAACGGCGACAGTAGAAGCTCGTGGCGCGAGCGGCTGCTCGCAAAATTCGGCTTCTCGCGGAAGAAATCGATCCGCACGGATCTCGCGGAGGTGCTCGCGGAAGCGCCAGACCCGCAAGCGCAGACCGCGCCGGAATTCACGCCGGCCGAGCAGACCATGCTGCAAAACGTGCTGGCGCTGCGCGAGCGGCGCGTGGCGGACGTCATGGTCGCGCGCGGTGAAATGGTGGCGGTCAAGAACGATATCGCCATCGGCCAGCTCTTGCAGACTTTCGCGCAGGCGGGCCATTCGCGGCTCGTCGTCTATGGCGAAACGCTCGACGAGCCGACCGGCATGGTCCACATCCGCGACCTCGTTTCCTACCTGACGGAGCGGGCCACCGCCGTACAGAAAAGCGGACGCGCCTCGGCGCGGCACAAATTCGATCCGAAAACGATCGACCTCGCGCAACCGCTCTCCGATACCCGGATCGTCCGGCGCATTCTTTACGTGCCGCCGTCGATGCCGGCAGCCGATCTTCTCGTGAAGATGCAGGCGACGCGCATCCATCTTGCGCTCGTGATCGACGAGTACGGCGGCACCGACGGCCTCGTCTCGATCGAAGACATCGTCGAGGAGATCGTCGGCGACATCGAAGACGAGCACGACGAGCACGAGAACCGCATCGTGGCGCTCGGCGACGGCAGCTTCCTCGCCGATGCCCGCGCATCGATCACCGAGACGATGGAAACCATCGGCGACGGCTTCGACGTCGGGGCGTCGGCGGATGAGGTCGATACGCTCGGCGGCCTTCTGGTAACGCTCGCGGCGCGGGTGCCGATCAGGAATGAAATTCTGCGCGGCCCCGGCGAGTTCGACTTCGAGATCATCGACGCCGACCCGCGGCGGGTGAAGCGCGTGCGCATCTTCCGCCGACCGCCCGATCCGCCCAAGCGCGAACGCAAGCGCAAGCCGAAGCAGACGCCCGCGGCCGAGAGCGCCGAGCAGGAGGCCGCCGCGGCGGCAAACATGGACAACCGCGACGCCAAGAGCTAACCCGCGCGCATGACGCTCGCCGATCTTGCGAATCGCGTGGTGCTATCCTGGGGCTGGAAGCGGCGCGGAATCGCGCTGGCGAGCGGCGCGCTTTCGGCGCTGGCGATGGCGCCGCTCAATCTGTGGCCGGTCCTCGCCCTCACCTTTCCGGTTTTCATCTGGCTGCTCGACGGTACCGGCGCCGGCCGGCGCGGGCTGCTTGCCGCCTTCGGCACCGGCTGGTGGTTCGGCTTCGGTTACTTCGTGGCCGGGCTCTACTGGATCGGCATGGCGCTGTTCGTCGAAGCCGACAAATTTGCGTGGCTCCTGCCCTTTGCCGTGCTCGGAATTCCGGCGGGCCTCGCCTTCTTCACCGCCTTCGGCGCGCTGCTCGCGCGCGCGATGTGGACCACGGGGCCGCTGCGCATTCTCGCTTTCGCCGCCGGGCTCGGCGTCATCGAATGGCTGCGCGGCACCATCCTCACCGGATTTCCGTGGAACAGTTTCGGTTACGCGCTCACCAGCGTGCCGCAATTCGCGCAGGGCGCATCGCTCGTCGGGCTCTGGGGCTTGACGCTGCTCGCGCTCGCGATCTTCGCGTCGCCCGCGACGATCGCGGATGCGCGCGACCGCACGCAGCATCCGTGGCTACCGGTGATCCTGTCCGCGCTCGCGCTTTTCCTGCTCGGCGCCTACGGCTGGCACCGGCTTGCGAACAACGAAGTTGCCTATGTCGACGGTGTGAAGCTCCGGCTGATGCAGCCGAATGTTTCGCAGAACCTGAAGTGGCAACCCGAGCAGCGGCCCGCGGTGATGCGCCGCTATCTCGCGCTCAGCGATCAGGCGACCGCGCCCGACCGCCAGGGCGTGCGCGACATCACGCATCTGATCTGGCCGGAATCGGCGTTTCCGTTTTTCCTCGACCGCGAGCCGCAAGCGCTCGCGCAGATCGCCGACCTGCTGCCGTCCGGCGTCACGCTCGTCACCGGCGCGATCCGTCTCGATGCGCCGCTGCCGGGCACGAAAGACGCGCGCGTGTTCAACAGCATTCGCGTGCTTCGCGACGACGGCTCGATCATCGCGACCTACGACAAGCGCTATCTCGTTCCCTTCGGCGAATTCCTGCCGTTCCAGTCGCTGCTCGAAAGCATCGGCCTGCAACAATTGACCCGCGTGCGCGGCGGCTTCACTGCAGGCGCGCAAAGACGCGCGCTCAATATTCCCGGTCTGCCGCCCGCGGCGGCGCTGGTCTGCTACGAAGCCATATATCCTGGTTATATCTTGCCGGAAGGACCGCGGCCGCGCTGGATTCTCAATCTCACCAATGATGCCTGGTTCGGCATCACGCCCGGCCCCTATCAGCATTTCGCGCAAGCGCGCCTGCGCGCGATCGAAGAAGGGCTGCCGCTGGTGCGCGTCGCGAACAACGGCATCTCCGCAATCGTCGATCCGCTCGGCAGAATCCTCCGCTACCTGCCGCTCGGCGGCGACGGCTTGATCGATGGCGCGCTGCCGCAAGCGCTGGAAGATACCTTCTATTCACGCCACCGGAACGGTCCCGCCTTGCTATTGACGGTCATCTTCGCTATCGCCGCCTTCACGGCGCGGCGGCGCAAGAGCAGGCGCAGCACGTAAAATCTGTCACGCTTTTTGCTAGAAATATTGCGGGAAGCATGTTGCCAAGAACGTGAGTCTCTCGCGGCACAGTTATGCTTCCTTCCATGCGGCTGAGGTAGTAGGTTCGCCGAAGATGACCGGAAGTCCGATAACAAAGAAAGCGCCGAATCCCATCGACCGCCATGTCGGCAGTCGCGTGCGCATGCGGCGCATGATGATTTCGATGAGCCAGGAAAAACTCGGCGAGCGGCTCGGCATCACTTTTCAGCAAGTCCAGAAATACGAGAAAGGCACCAACCGCATCGGCGCGAGCCGCCTGCAACAGATCGCGGGCATTCTCGGCGTGCCGGTTTCGTTTTTCTTCGAGGGAGCGCCCGGCGGCGACGCCACCGCCACGGGTTTCGCGGACAGCGGCAATCCGGCCTACGTCTCGGACTTCCTCGCCACCTCCGAGGGCCTCGCCCTTTCCAAGGCCTTCATGAAGGTCAGCGACCCCAAGCTGCGCCGCCGAATCGTCGATCTTGTCGAGGCGATGGTGGCCGCCAACGAAGCCGGCGAAAGCTAGGCTTTCGCCCGCATTTTATTGGGGCATCAGCCCAACCAGCCCACATCTTGACCATGCTTGGCATCGCTGCGAGAACCCTTGCCGCGAAATACAGCCCTGTCTGTATTATCAAGAGATTCACGCCGACGCGCAGGAGATTACTGGTGTCCCGCAAGAACTATCTATTCACGAGCGAATCCGTTTCCGAAGGCCATCCCGACAAGGTTTGCGACCGCATCTCCGATGAGATCGTCGATCAGTTCTTCAAGGCCGATCCGATGGCGAAGGTGGCGTGCGAAACGCTCGTCACCACGAACCTGATCGTGCTCGCCGGCGAAGTGCGCATGGCGAAGGCTGCCGCCGGGCCGAACGAGATCATGAGCAAGACCGGCAAGGTTAACAAGCCGCTCGCTGAGAAGATCGCGCGCGCGGCCGTGAAGGACATCGGTTACGCGCAGAAGGGCTTCCACTGGAAGACCGCGAAGGTGCAGGTCCATCTGCACGGCCAGTCCGCCGACATCGCGCAAGGCGTCGAAGCCGCCGGCAACAAGGACGAAGGTGCCGGCGACCAGGGCATCATGTTCGGCTACGCCACCAATGAAACGCCCGAGCTGATGCCGGCGCCGTTGCAGTATTCGCACAACGTGCTGAAGCTGATGGCCGAGGCGCGCCACTCCGGTAAGCAGCCGCTGTTCGAGCCGGACGCGAAGAGCCAGTTCACGCTGCAATACGAGAACGGCAAGCCGGTGCGCTGCACCGCCGTCGTCGTCTCGACGCAGCACAAGGAAAAAGACGGCAAGAAGGTTCTGGAATCGGGCGACATCAAGCAGCTCGTGCTGCCTTACATCAAGAAGGTCCTGCCCGAAGGCTGGATGCCGCCGCTCGACCATGTTTACGTGAACCCGACCGGCCGCTTCGTCATCGGCGGCCCGGACGGCGATAGCGGCCTCACCGGCCGCAAGATCATCGTCGATACTTACGGCGGTGCCGCGCCGCATGGCGGCGGCGCCTTCTCGGGCAAGGATCCGTCGAAGGTGGACCGCTCGGCCGCCTATGCCGCGCGCTATCTTGCGAAGAACGTCGTTGCCGCCGGTCTCGCCGACCGCTGCACGATCCAGCTTTCCTACGCGATCGGTGTCGCGCATCCGCTGTCGGTCTATGTGAACACCGACGGCACCGGCAAGGTCGACGAAGAAAAGCTCTCGACGGTGCTTCAGGAGCTCATGAACCTGACGCCGCGCGGCATCCGCACGCACCTGAAGCTGAACAAGCCGATCTATGCGCGCACCGCCGCTTACGGCCACTTCGGCCGCAAAGCCGACAAGGACGGTGGCTTCTCGTGGGAGAAGACCGATCTCGCGGACAAGCTCCGCAAAGCATTCTGACCGACCGGACAAGCGCCGCGCATCAGCGCGGCGCTTTTTTCGGCCGCCGCAAAGGGCACAAGCTGCGCAAGCAGCAGGCCGAACTTTACGAAGAACTGCTCCCGAAATTCTCGCTCGACATCGCGCAGGCCCCGCCGCGCGATCTCGCGACCCTTTTTCCGTTCCGGCCCGAGAAGCTGCAACTCGAAATCGGCTTCGGCGGCGGCGAGCATCTGCTGCACGAGGCGCGCGCGCATCCGGCCACCGGCTTCATCGGCTGCGAGCCGTTCATCAACGGCATGGCGAAAATGCTGGCCGTGATTTCGAGCGAAGCCATCGCCAACATCCGGCTACATCCGGGCGACGCGCTCTATCTGCTTGAATGGCTGCCGGAAGCCTCGCTCGACCGCATCGATATTCTCTATGCCGACCCATGGCCGAAGAAGCGGCACTGGAAGCGGCGCTTCATTTCGGACGAGAACGTCGCGCGTTTTGCGCGCGTGCTGAAGCCCGGCGGCCGGCTTCGCTTCGCCAGCGACATCGACAGCTATGTCGAGTGGACACTGGTGCGGCTTCTGCGCGCGAAGGATTTCCATTGGTGCGCGGAAAAGGCCGACGACTGGCGCCTGCCCTGGCCCGGCTTTCCGGGTACCCGCTATGAGCAAAAAGCCTTCCGGGAAGGCCGGAAACCGGCCTATCTCGAGTTCCGGCGGCGCTGACGCCGGGGTCCCGAAAAAGGTTGCGATTCCGCGGGCCGGCGCTATATTCCCGGCCAATCAACAA
>CAZNPX010000046.1:0-27103 GCA_964575175.1 uncultured Hyphomicrobiales bacterium
CGTCCAGCGGCTCAACGAAGCCGAGGTGTTGAGCGGGCCGATCCAGAAAATTCCGCCCGAGGGCGCGCTGCTCCCCGAAACCTATCGCGTGACGCGCGGCACCACGCGCGAGCAACTGCTTCAGCGCATGGCGGACGCAAACAAGCGCCTGGTCAACGAAATCTGGGCGCGCCGCGCGCCGGATCTTCCGATCAAGGACATCAACGAATTCGTCACGCTCGCGTCGATCGTGGAGAAGGAAACCGCGATCGCGAGCGAGCGCACGCGGGTCGCGGGCGTATTCGTCAACCGCCTGAACAAGAAGATGCGGCTCCAGTCCGACCCGACGATCATTTACGGCCTCGTTGGCGGCAAGGGCTCGCTCGGCCGCTCGCTCACGCGCGCCGATGTCGACCAGCCCACACCTTATAATACGTACACGATCAACGGGCTGCCGCCGGGACCGATCGCCAATCCTGGCCGCGCTTCGCTGGAGGCCGTTGCCAATCCTTCGCGCACCAACGAGCTTTACTTCGTCGCCGACGGCACCGGCGGCCATACCTTTGCCGAGACTTACGAGCAGCACCTGAAGAATGTCGCCCGCTGGCGCGACTTCCAGAAGCAGAACAACCAGCCGCTGCCGGTGGTAGCGCCGCAGCCCGAACCGGCGCAGCCGCGCCCCGACAGCGCGCCGACCTTCTCCGCCGATCCCAAGAAGGATGCGAAGAAAAAAGACGAGAAGGCGGCGCCGCAACGGAAGAAGGAAGAGAAGTCCGCCGAGCCGAAAAAGAAGCGGACGGACGCCAAGGCAGAACCGAAACAATAAGCGCGCTCGCGCTTGTGAGGCTTTTCGCGGATCGTTAAGGTCGCGCGGCTTTCGGTTCTGAGAATCGCGGACACCTGCTTATGACGCTTGCCAGCATGACCGGCTTTGCCCGCACTTCCGGCGTGCACGGCATCCTGCGTTGGGCATGGGAACTGAAATCAGTAAACTCCAAGGGTCTCGATATTCGTTTCCGGCTGCCGCCGGGCCGCGACCTGCTGGAGCCCGCGATTCGCGCGGCGATTTCGAAAGCGCTGAGCCGCGGCAACATCACCGTCAACCTCACGATCCAGCGCGAAGGCGCGGCACCCCAGGTTCGCGTGAACGAGGAAGTGCTTGCGGCCGTGATCGCGACCTCCCGCGAACTCGCGAAGAAGATCGAAGCGCAGCCGCCGACCATCGACGGCATCCTTGCCATCAAGGGCGTCATGGAAATCATCGAAACCGAGGAAAGCGACGCCGAGCGCGAGGCCGCGAACGCCGAGCTGCTGAAAGGTTTCGATGCGGCGCTTCGCGAACTGGTCGCGATGCGCGCGAAGGAGGGCGGCGTTATCGGCGGCGTGCTGTCCGACCGGATTGCCGAAATCGAGAGCCTCACGAAATCGGCGGAGGCCGCGCCGGCGCGCTCGGTGGACGCGATCCGCACCCGCCTTGCCGAACAGGTGAAGGAGCTGCTCGCCTCGACCTCCGCGCTGGATTCGGATCGCCTCCATCAGGAAGCTGCGCTGCTGGCCGCGAAAGCCGATGTGCGCGAGGAGCTGGATCGTCTCGGCGCGCATGTGGGCGCCGCCCGCGCGCTGATGAAAGGCGGCGGCGCCGTGGGCCGCAAGCTCGATTTCCTCGCGCAGGAATTCAACCGCGAGGCGAACACGCTCTGCTCGAAATCGAACGACGTCTCGCTCACTTCGATCGGCCTCGCGCTGAAAACCGCCGTCGACCAATTTCGCGAGCAGGTGCAGAACATTGAGTAAGAAGAAGCAGACCGCCGCGAAGAAGACCGGCACCCGGCGCGAGAAAATCGCGCGCCGCGGATTGATGTTCGTGCTGTCGTCGCCGTCGGGCGCGGGCAAGACCACGCTGACGCGGCTTCTGGTGCAGAAGGAAGAGAATATCGAGCTTTCGATCTCGGTCACGACGCGGCCGCGCCGCCCGAGCGAGGTCGAGGGCGTGCATTACCACTTCCTCACGCGCGAGGCCTTCGAGAAGCTGCGCGACGACGGCGAATTGCTAGAATGGGCGGAAGTGCACGGCAATTATTACGGCACGCCGGCCAAGCCCGTCGAGAAGGCCATTGCCAGGGGCAAGGATATTCTCTTCGACATTGATTATCAGGGCACGCGCCAGCTTTACAAGAAGGCGGCCTCCGATGTCGTGAGCATCTTCGTGCTGCCGCCGTCGATCGCGGAGATGAAGCGGCGCATCCGCCGCCGCGCCGCCGAAGACGAAATGACGATCAAGAAGCGCCTCGAAACCGCAAAGCACGAGCTGAAGCGCTGGGGCGAATACGATTACGTCGTCATCAACGACGATCTCGACGCCGCGTTCGCGGATATCCACGCCATCCTGTCGGCCGAGCGCATGAAGCGCGCTCGCCGCACCGGCGTCGTCGCCTTCGCGAAAAAATTGCAGTCGAAGCTCTAGTTTCCCTCATCCGGAGGAGGCCGGCGAAGCCGGCCGTCTCGAAGGATGGGCTTGTTAAGCGACCAGCACCGTCCGGCCGATGGTCCTGCCGTTGCGCAGGTCGTCGAGCGCGGCATTGGCTTCCGCGAGCGGCCGCGTGTTCACGGGGATGGGCGCGACTTTCCCGGCGCGCACAAGGGCGAGCATTTCCTTCGCCTCGCCGAGCGAGCCGACGTAATTGCCGATCATGGACACGCCCTTGAGCGGCAGCACGGGCACCGAAAGCGGCATCTCGCCGCCGATCAGGCCCGCGATCACCAGCGATCCGCCCTTCGCGAGCGCGCCGAAGCCAAGGGCCGCGGACTTGTCGGAGCCGACGAAATCGATGGCGCCGAGCACGCCGCCGCCGCTCGCCAGCATGATTTCCTTGCGGATCGCCTTGTCGGCCGGGTCGAGCGCCGCGGCCGCGCCGTTCGCGAGCGCGTGTTCGCGCTTCTTCGCATCGATTTCGACCACGATAGGCTTGTGCTGCGAGCGGGCTTTGAGGAACGAAAACCCCATCATGCCGACGCCGCCGAGGCCGATGACGAGCGCCGGCCCGCGATCGGCAAGCGCGCCGAGTTTCGCGATCGCGGAATAGGCGGTGACGCCCGAGCACATATAAGTACCGGCAAGATCGCGCGGGATCGGATCGTATTCCAGAAGGTATTTGTGATGCGGCACCAGCACGTGGCTGGCATAGCCGCCCTGCGTCTGGACGCCGATCTGCTGCGGCTTCGCGCAAAGATGCTCGTCGCCGCTCTCGCAGGTCGCGCATTGCCGGCAGCCGATCCACGGATAGATCACGTAACGCTTGCCGATGCTGACGCCTTTGACGTCCGGCCCGGCGGCAATGAGTTCGCCTTCGATTTCATGGCCGAGCGCGAAGGGAAGCGGGCGGCCGCCCGCGAGCTCCGCCTTTCTGCCGCCGCCGAGATCGAAATAGCCGTCGTGCAGATGAATGTCGGAGTGGCAGACGCCGCAGTAACCGACGCGCACGAGAACTTCCGTTCCCTTCGGCTCCGGCGCATCGACGATCTCTTCGCAGAGCGGCTTGCCGTAATCGGTGAATACCTGGCGCGTGATCTTTGTCATTCGTCGTCACTTCCCTGCCGCGGCGAAAACATTGGCAAGCCGCACGAACCCTTCCACCGGAATTTCTTCCGCGCGCTTTGTCGGTTCGATTTCCGCGGCCGCAAGCAATGCGGCGGTATCGGTGCCGAGGGAGCGCAGGCTTTGGCGTAGCATCTTGCGCCGCTGGCCGAAAGCGGCCGCCGTCACGCGCCCGAGAATTTTCGCGTCGCACGGCAGCGGTTCGTTCTGCGGAACGATCTGCACGACGGAAGACGTAACCTTCGGCGGCGGCACGAAGGCGCTCGGGGCGATGTCGAACAGAATCCGCGCTGCGGAACGCCATCCGGCGAGCACGCCGAGGCGGCCATAGGCGTCGTCCTCCGGCGTCGCGACGATCCGCTGCGCGACCTCGCGCTGAAACATCAGGACCAGCGAGTCGTAGTAAGGCGGCCACGGCTCGACCGTGAGCCAGCCGACCAGCAATGCGGTCGCGATGTTGTAGGGAAGGTTGGCGACGATCCGTGCTTTCGTGCCGCCGAGCAGCGGTTGGGGGTCGAACGCGAGCGCGTCGGCTTCGACGATTTCAAGACGGCCGGGATAATGCGCCGCGATCTCGCGCAGGGCGGCGATGCAGCGCGCGTCCCGCTCGATTGCGATCACGCGCGCGGCTCCCTCCGCGAGCAGCGCCCGCGTGAGCCCGCCCGGTCCGGGGCCGATCTCGATGACGGTGACGCCTTCCAGCGGGCCGCCGGCCCGCGCGATCCGCGACGTAAGATTGAGGTCGAGCAGGAAGTTCTGGCCGAGCGACTTCTTCGCCTGCAACTCGTGCTTGCGGATCACGTCGCGCAGCGGCGGCAACCCGTCGATCGGACTCATGAAGTTTTGCTGAGGCGGGCCGCAAGTTTCAGCGCGGCCTCGAGGCTCGAAGGGTTCGCGGTGCCGCTGCCGGCAAGGTCGAATGCGGTGCCGTGGTCGGGCGACGTGCGCACGAAGGGAAGGCCGAGCGTTACGTTCACCGCGCGGTCGAAGGCGAGCGCCTTCACCGGGGCCAATACCTGATCGTGATACATGCCCAGCGCCACGTCGTAATATTTCCGCGCCTGAGCGTGAAACAGGCTGTCGGCGGGGTGCGGGCCGCTGGCCTCGACGCCTTCCGCGCGCAGCGCGCGGATCGCGGGAGCGATGATGTCGATGTCCTCGCGGCCGATGGTGCCTTCTTCACCCGCATGGGGGTTCAGGCCGCAGATTGCGAGCCGCGGATTTTCGATGCCGAAGCGCGCGCGATAGTCGCGTGCGGCAATGCGCGCGCTGTCCACGATCAGTTGCGTCGTCAGTGCGCCCGGCACGTCACGCAGCGGCATGTGGATCGTGATCGGGATCACCGCGAGCTCCTCGCTCCAGATCAGCATGACCGGAAGCGGCGCGTTACTCAGGTGCGCGAGATATTCGGTGTGGCCGGGAAACGAAAACCCGCCCGCCTGCATTACATGCTTGGCAATCGGGTTTGTCACCACCGCTGCCGCTTTTCCGCTCTGCACGAGCGAGACGGCGAGATCGATGGAGCTGCGCGCGGCCGCGGCACTGGAGCGATCCGGCTTTCCGGGCGCTGCGGTCGCGGCGGCCGCCGGCGGGAGCAGCGGAAGCGCGTGGTCGAACTGCGCGGCCGCCTGCTCGATCGGGCATTCGGCCAGCGGAATATCCAGTCCGAGCGCTTTCGCGCGCGTGGCGACGAAAGCCGCGTCGGCGAGAAATGCGAAGGGCGGCAGCTTCCGTGCGTTTCGCTCGAGCCACAGCTTGAGCGTGAGGTCCGGGCCGATCCCGGCAGGCTCGCCGAGCGTCAGGGCGAGCGCGGGCATTACTGGTCTGAGAGAATCTGGATGATCGAGGTTTGCCGCATCTTGTCGAGCATGCGCTTTTCATAAGCCTGCAAGCGCTGGCCGAGCAGCTCGTTGCGCAATTCGCGGTTCGAGGAAATGTCGGCCGGCACCTCGCGCCGGTCGCAGATCGCCACCACTTCGATGCCGTTCGCGGTGACTTCCGGCGGCGTCATGCGGCCGTCGGGAAGGGATTCCAGAAGCTTCTGGAGTGCGGGCGCGAGATCCGAGGAAAGGCGCCGGATCGGCGGCTTGACCACGATCTCGGAATACTGGCGCACGATGTCCGGCACCTGCTGGCAGGAGGAGACGCGGCTGCGCAGGCTCTCTGCTTCCTTGATGCGCGCCTGCCGCTGGCTGTCGGGGGCGTTGCGGCGGACCACGAAGATCACCTGCCGCATCGTGTATTGCACCGACTTGAGCTGCATGTTCTGGCCGCGCGCGCTCATGGCGGCGACGAGGTCGGCGTCGCGCACGATGATGTTGCCGGCATTCGCCTGCACGTATTGCTGCCAGGCGAGGTCGGATTTGACGCGCGCCCGCAGGCGCACGACGTCCACGCCGCCTTGCCGCAGTGCCTGCTCGAACTGGGCAAGGGAGCGGCCCGAGCGCTGCGCCATGTTGGTGAAGGCGCGGTTCACTTCGTCGTCCGTGGGCGCGATGTTCGCGCGCTGCGCGATTTGCAGCTTGAGTTTGTATTCGATCAGCTCTTCGAGCACTTCCTTGCGCGAGACGTTCTTGCCCGAGCCGCGGTGCAGTTTCTGGCGCTCGGTAATGTCGAGGGAGGTGATCGGATCGCCGTTCACGACCGCCGCGACCTGCGCGCGGGCAGGCGCCGGCATCAGCACCGGCGCGGCGAGCGCCAGCGCGAAGGAGCCAATCAGTGTCAGTCGGCGAAGAGAGGGAATGTTGGGCATGTCTGGCGTCTATGCGGCTTTCTGCTCGAAGTAATTTACCGTACATCGCCCGGTGCTGACTATGGGGATGTCCTGTGGCAGCAATTGGACCGGGCGAGCCGCAGGATGTACCGGCCGGCTTACTGGGGTACGCCGGTAACCTGGTTGCCGAGGTTCTGCTTGAAGCCGGTTTCGCCCAGCGTCCGCAGGTTCACGCGCACCATGAATTTGTGCACCGACGAAGACGTGATGAGGTTGGTGTAATCCGCGACATAGGTCGCGGCGATCGAGATGCACTCGTCCGTATAGCTCAGGCCGACCGTCCCGAAGTCGATCCTGCCGCGCTCCAGATCGTAGCGGAAGCCGCCGGTGATGCTCCAGAAATCGTGGAATTGGTAGGTCGCGGTCTGGTAGATGCCGTTGCGTCGGTCGAGGAAGCCGATCATCGGCTGCGCTTCATAGCGCGCATAGATCGTCGACAGCGTCAGGCGGTCCCAGCGCGAGGTGGTCTCGGCTTCGAAGCGCCGGATCGTCAGGTCGTCCTTGTCGAAGCGGAAGCGCGTCACGAAGGAGAAGCGGCCGGTCGGCTGGAAGTAGATGCGCGAGACGTAATCCGAGGTGCGTTCTTCGAGGCCGGAATGGGCGCCGGTATTGGCGAGGTCGTAGATCGAATACGAGTTCTGCCCGAACATCTGGTAGGACTGGCCGAACAGCACGTTGACCATGCCGAAACGGTGCACGTTGGCCGAATATTGCAGGCCGTAATTCAGGCGCGAGCCGCCTTCGACGCGGTCGTAGCCGGAGTATTTGTCGATCGCGAAGAGATTGGTGTCGTCGAACACGAGGCTCTGCGCGTCCTCGTTCGGCAGCCGGCCGATATGCGTTTCGTTGGGGCGGACGATCATCTGCATGATCGGCTCCAGCGTCTGCGTGCCCCAGGAGTGGACCGAAATGAAGGGCCAGCGCGCCTCGAAGCCGACCGCCGGCATCGCGCGAATAAGGTTGTCGTCCTGCGCGTTCGGGAAGTTGCCGATGCCGGCCGCGGCCTGGCTCACGTTGACGGATGCGATGTCGGCGCGCATGCGCGCGAACGGCGTGAATATGATCCCGGTGACGTCGCTCGTCACCGTGCGGCGCCAGTCCATCTGCGCCGAGAAGCGCGTGTAGTCGCCGGGCAGGCCGCGCACCAAGCAGGTCGCGGGGTTGGCCGCGGTCGCAAGGCACCGCGACATGTCTATGGTCCCGGCGCGCGTGGTGCCGAATGTCGCGAGCGGACTGATCGGCGAAAAGTCCGCGTCGCGGCGCGAGAGGCTGGTGAAGTTGAGCTTGTACGAAAGCTCGCCGCCGAAAACCGGATTGCCGAAATAATACGAGTAATCGATCACCGGGTGAATGATCGGAAGCTGGCGGTTGCTGTCGAGCTCCGACAATCCGTAGAAGCCGATCGCGCGCATGTCGAAATGCGAACGGTCGCCCTGGCCGGTCAGGTAGAGCTGCGAGGTTCGTTCCGTAAGCTGGCTGCGCGAGACGTAATAGTCGTTCAGGAACGAGCGGTCCGATAGCAGCGCCGCGTCGAAGCCCCACAGCCACCGCTTGTTGATGTTGAACTCGCCGGTCGCTTCCAGCGCGCCGCGGAAGTCGCGGTTGCCGGACAGCGCGCCGAACCGTTGCGGGTTGACCTGATCGATTCCCGCAGCCTTGATCTGGTAGGCGCCGTTCACCAGTCGATGACGGAATTCGGCCTTGGCGAGCAAGCCCTGACCCGTGAAGGGCACGAGGGCCATGGTCGCGTCCATGTTCGGCTTGATCGACCAGAAGTAGGGCGCCTCGATGCCGACGCCGACGCGGTTGTTCGAATAGACATGCGGCGGCAGGAAACCCGACTGGCGCTTCACGGTCGGATCGGGGTGATAGAAGAACGGCAGATAGGCGACCGGATAGCCGAACAGTTCGAGCGTGCCGTTCTCGTAATAGACCTTGCGCTCGCCCTCGTTGTGGATGATGCGCGCGGCTTTCACCTGCCACAGCGGCGGTTTCTTCGGGTCGTCGCGGCAGGGTTCGCAGGCGGTGTAAACGCCGTTCTGGAACACCGTGATATTGCCTTCGGAGCGATCGGCGCGGGAGGCGGCGAAGCGCGTGCGCTGCGGCGTCTCGACCAGCATCGAATTGACGAAGGCTTCGCGGAAGTCCTGGGTCATCTCCAGCGAATTCGCATGGATGACGTTGCCGTCCTTCGCCTTGTAGCGGACGTTGCCCTCGGCAAACATCTTGTTCGAGACGCGGTCGTAGGTGACCTTGTCGGCCTCGAGCACGCCGCCGTCGTAATAGATCTGCACGCCGCCGACTGCATGAACCTTGTTGTTCCTGTAGTCGTAGATCATCTCGTTCGCGGTCACGAGCATCTGCGCGTTCGCGTCGCGGGTGGTTTTCTTCTTGAGGAAGCGCTTGGTGAGCGACGGCTCCGCGCTCTGCGAGCGCGGCAGCGACTGCGCGAAAGCGTCGCCCGCGTAACCCGCGATCAGGCCGGCACATAATGCGGCGAACCCGGCGCGGCGGAAATGCCGGCCGAGCGCATGGGCTCCGGAAGTGGCGATGAACTGCGCGCGCATCTAGCCGTCTTCCTGGTACAATAGGACCGAACAGGCAATCATCGCGGCGCAGACCACCGGCAGCCATCCGGCAACGACCGGATGCAGGAAGCCGCCTTCGCCGAGCTGCTCGGAAAGCTGGGCGGCGACGTAAAGCAGAAAGCCCGACAGCACGCCCATGGTGACCATCTTGCCGATGCCGCCGAGCCGGAACACGCGCAGGCTCACGGCTGCCGCGATCGCGACCATGGTCGCGAGCAGCAGCGGCCGCGCGAGCAGAAGCTGGTACTGGATTTCGTAACGGGCGGGCGAGAGCCCGGCCGCGCGCACGAGCTCGATCGCCGCTGGCAACTCCCAGAACGAAAGCGCGCCGGCACTCGAGAAGGTGCCGCGAACCTGATCGGGGGTAAGGCTGGTCGGCAGCCGGTGCGCGGCCAGCGTCTTCGGGCTGTTGACGGGCGAGAAGATCGAAACCTCGGTGAGGCGCCACGCGCCCGGTTCGAGCTCGGCGGTTTTCGCCTCGAGGCGCTCGACGAACTCGCCGTTGTTGTCGAAGGTGAAGATGCGTACGCCGGTCAGCGTGCGGCCCTGGTTGCTCGACGTCTGCGCGTTGATGATCGCCTGGCTGTCGTCGCTGCGCTGGCGGACCCAGATCGTGCCCGGCGCCTTGTCCTGATTCCAGCCGATGGCCGCGGCGCGCGCCGCGAGCAGTTCGGTCTCGATGCGGTCCGCGTTTTCCTTCATCGTCGTGGAAAGCGGATTGTAGATCGTGGTGGCGCCGACGCCGATCAGGAACGCAATCGCGACCGCGCTGCCGATGAACTGCCACGCCGAAAGCCCGGACGCGCGCGCCACCACGAATTCGAGCCGGCGCGAGAGCGCGAGGAACGCGGACATCGCGCCGATCAGGGTGGCGAAGGGCAGCATCTGCTCGGTGAAGGAGGGCAGGCGCAACAGCACGAGGTAGCCGATCTGGCCGGCCGAACTGTCGGGACGGTCGCCGACGCGACGGGTGAGTTCGAAGAAGTCGACGACGGCGATCAGCGCGACACAGGTGAGGAACGCAATCGCAACCGCCGTCAGAAAACGGCGGCCGAAATAGCGACCTAGCAGCCCGAACGCGACCATGACCCTACGCCGCCTTCAATCGTTCGAAACGCGCGGAGAGCAGGTCCGCAAACTTCTGCACGAAGGCCGGCACCCTGAACTGGGCATAGCCCGCGATCACGAGCAGCCCGTAAACGATGCCGGCGAGCGGCACGAGATAGGACACCGGCGTGAGGGCCGCGTTCTTCGCGATGAAGCCCGCGGTGCCGAAGCCGAAAATTTCGACGAGCGCGAAGGCGCCGGCCGCGCCCGCGATGGCGAGGCCGCGGCTCTGCCGCGTCGTGCGCGCGTCGCCGAGGAAGGCGAAGGCGAGAATGAAGGCCGCGATCGGAAACAGCGGCGAGGAGAGGCGCTTGTGCAGCTCCGCGCGGAAGCGGCCGGGATCCTGCCGGTACATCTCGTCGTTGTCGTTCGCGGTGAAGAGGTCGTAGAGGGTGCGGTCGGTCGCGCGATAGAGCACGGTCGAGCCCGGCGTAAGCTGCGACATGTCGAAGGCGTAGCGCTGAAACTTGACGAAGTTCGGCGATTTGGTCGGGCCCTGCCTGCGCTGCATCACGCCCTGATCGAGGATGAGATAGGCGGCGCTGCCCGACTGGGTGATGCGGCCGCGCTCGGCGATATAGGTGGTTTCGCTTTCGGGGTTGCGCGCGTCATAGACGAAAATGCCCATCATCAGGCCGTTGGGGCCGCGCTCGCGGATGTGGAAGGTGAGGCCGCGGTCCATCGTCATGAAGCGTCCCGGGATCGCGACGTTGCTGACGATGTCGGCGTTCACCTTGGCGATCTGCTCGCGCAGCGTGCGCAGCGTCCACGGGCCGACTTCCGCGCTGATGAGAATCGTGAGCGTCGCCACGATCATGGTGAGCGCGAAGAGGGGGCGGAAGATGTGCCAACGGCTGACGCCTGCTGCGTTCATGACGATCAGTTCGGAATCTGCGCTCAAGCGGTTCAGCGTGAAGACGATGGCGATGAAGAGTGCGATGGGCGCGATCACGAGCATCAACATCGGCAGCGCGAGTGCGGTAACGGTCAGGAAGACGTAGAGCGACTGTCCCTGCGTCGCCAGCATGTCGAAGCGGCGCAGCACCTGCGTGAGCCATACCATCGTGGTAAGGCTACCCAACACCGCGAGGAATGCGATGGCAGCAGTCGAGAACAAATACCGGTCGAGCCGCCCCATTCGCGTCGATACTCACGGCTACGATTCTCCACCCGGAATCGAGGCCGCCCCCTACTACATTGACCGGCGGAAACTGGCCGGAAATTGAGGCTTTCAGGGGGCGCTCGCCCCCAAAAAAATCCTCGGTTATTACTGTCCCATCAATCCCTTAACGGACTTCGCCATGGCCAATCCACCGAAGCTTCTAATCACTGACCTGAAGACTGCCGTCAACGGTACCCTGGTAGTATTAACGGACGACGACCTGGCCTTCGGGGCGACTGCCGCCGCAGCCATCAAGCCGACCGGCGATCTGGTCCGGCGGGTCGCCAAAATCGAGCGCTACAAGGGCAAGCGGAACAAGGTTCTGGACCTTGCGGCGCCTGCGGGTCTCAAATTGGAACACCTTCTGGTGGTCGGGCTCGGCAAAGCCAAGGAAATGAAGGCCGAGGACTGGCTCAAGCTGGGCGGGACCATCATGGGCCGGCTTCCGGCTGCGGCCCGGAACGTGACCGTGCTGGCCGAAATTGCCGGTGGAAAACTCGCGCCCGAGGATGCCGCCCAGATTGCGCTTGGGATCAGGCTCCGCGCCTACAAGTTCGACCGCTACAAGACCCGGAAAAAGGGCGAGGAGGACGACTCCGGTGCCGATTCCAAGACCCCGGCCGCCGAGATCCGGCTTGCGGTCGGCGATGTCGCCGCCACCAAGAAGGCATGGGCGGCGGCCGCCGCGATCGGCGACGGCATCGTGCTGGCCCGCGAGCTGGTGAACGAGCCGCCGAACCTCCTGTTTCCCGCCGAATTCGCGCGCCGCGCCAGCGAGTTGAAGAAGCTCGGCGTGCAGGTCGAAGTGCTCGACGAGCGGGCGATGAAGAAGCTCGGCATGAACGCGCTTCTCGCGGTCGGGCAGGGCTCCGAGCGCGACAGCCGCCTCGTCGTCATGCGCTGGAACGGCGCGAAGAAAAAATCGGAAACGCCGGTCGCGATCGTCGGCAAGGGCGTCTGCTTCGACACCGGCGGCATCTCGATCAAGCCCGCTGCCGGCATGGAGGACATGAAGGGCGACATGGCGGGCGCCGCCTGCGTCACCGGCCTGATGCATGCGCTTGCCGCGCGAAAAGCCCGCGCGAACGTGATCGGCGTGATCGGCGTGGTCGAGAACATGCCCGACGGCAATTCCTATCGCCCCGGCGACATCCT
Source organism: uncultured Hyphomicrobiales bacterium (assembly GCA_964575175.1). Classification (GTDB taxonomy): domain Bacteria; phylum Pseudomonadota; class Alphaproteobacteria; order Rhizobiales; family Xanthobacteraceae. The sequence continues at coordinate 12,360 of CAZNPX010000046.1, forward strand.
GAAATCCTATTCGGGCCAGACCATCGAGGTCATCAACACCGACGCCGAAGGCCGTCTCGTGCTGTGCGATGCGCTCGCCTACACCAACGAGCGCTTCAAGCCGAAGCTCATCGTCGATCTTGCGACTCTGACCGGCGCGATCCTGATCGCGCTCGGCCAGGAATATGCGGGCCTGTTCTCCAACGACGACAAGCTCGCGGAGCGCCTGACGGAAGCCGGCAAGGTCACGGGCGAACTGGTGTGGCGCATGCCGCTCGCGCCCTATTACGACAAGATGATCGACTCGAAATTCGCGGACATGAAGAATACCGGCGGGCGTTTCGGCGGTTCGATTACGGCCGCGCAATTCCTCCAGCGCTTCGTCGGCAAGACGCCGTGGGCGCATCTCGACATCGCCGGCACCGGCATGGCCGCGCACAATACCGAGATCGGCGATTCATGGGGGCCGGGCTGGGGCGTGCGGCTCTTGAACGAATTCATCGCCGAGCATTACGAGAAATAGCGCAGCCGTGACCGACGTCTATTTCTATCATCTGCAAAACCAGCCGCTGGAGAAGGTGCTCCCGCAACTGCTCGAGAAATGCATCGAGCGGGGCTGGCGTTGCGTGGTGCAGGCGCAGAGCGACGAGCGCGTGACCGCGCTCGACCAGCATCTGTGGACCTGGCGCGACGATGCGTTTCTGCCGCACGGCACCGACAAGGAGTCGAATGCCGCCGAGCAGCCGGTGTTGCTCACGACGTCGGAGGCCAACGCCAACGCCGCGAACGTCCGCTTCTTCGTCGAAGGTTCGTCCACGGAAAATCTCGAAGGCTACGAGCGCGCGATCCATCTCTTCGACGGCAACGATCCCGATGCGGTCGACAACGCGCGCGCGCAATGGAAGTCGGCACAGGCCGCGGGTCATGCCGTGACCTACTGGCAGCAGGACGAAGCGGGCCGCTGGCAGCAGAAGGCTTGATTACTCGCTTCATCCTTCGAGACGGCTGGCTTCGCCAGCCTCCTCAGGATGAGGCTTTTCTGAATTTATGAATCCTCATGGTGAGGAGCGCTGCGAAGCAGCGCGTCTCGAACCATGAGGCCAGAGCAATCACGTGCCGCGATTTCTTTTACGCGGCCTTCGCCGGTGCGGCCTGCACGAGACGCCGCAGCCACAGCCCGGCGATCATGCCACCGAAGCAGAAAAGCAAGAAAATCCAGCCGCTTAGCGCTCCCGCGTGGATGCCCGACAAGAGCACGCCGACGGTGCAGCCGAGCGCCACCATCGCGCCCCATCCCATCAGCGCGCCGCCGATCAGCCCGCGCAGCGCTTCGTCGAGCGTCGGCCGCCGGGGCTGGAATTGTCCCGATGCCATCGCGGCTGCGAAGCTCGCGAGAATAATTCCGCCGACGAAGATTCCGTTCGGCGAAAGCAGCGCGGTCTTCACCACGGTGACGCAGCCGCGGAATGAATCGAGCCCGTGCAGGGTCGAAGGCAGCAGCCCCGCCTGTTGCGTCCAGGTGCGCGCGAGCGAACCGATTTCGGCGGTGACGCCGAGCGGCGAAACGCGCAGATAAGCGACCGCGGAAATGATTCCGACCAGCAATCCGCCGGCCCACGCGGGCCAGCGCTCGACGAACACCGCGTTGCCGACGCTCGCAAGCGTCACGTTGCTTTCGCGCCGTGCCGCGACCTTGAACCTGCCGCGCGCAAGCACGATCCACGCGATGCCGAGCAGGATTGCGAAAGTCAGCGCCAGCGTTCCGGCGTAACCCAGCGAATGGGGCAGCCACACCACCGGGCTGTCCACGATCGTCGCGAGGTAGAGCGTGTTCCAGCTCAGGAAGCCGAGGCCGAAGCCGATCACGGTGCCGAGCAGCGCGAACGGCGAGGTGGGCGAGCCTTCGCCGAGACGATAGATGTGCGCGGAAATGCACGAGCCCGAAACCGACATGCCGATGCCGAACACGAATGCGCCGAGCGCGAGCACGTAGCTCACCGGCCCGACATGCGCGGTCGGCGGCAGCCGGTCGCCGAGCGGCACCGGCACCCATTGCGTCAGCACGACAAGATAGCCGAGCGTGCCGATGGCGAGCGCGAGCAGGATCGACAATACGCCGCGCGGATCGCCTTCCTCGACGTATTCGCGCGTGTGGCAGAAGAAGCAGAACCGCGAGCGTTGCAGCACGAAGCCGAAACCCGCGCCGAGCGCCAGCGAGAGCGCGAGCGTTCTGGTCTCGGGCGCGCCGTAGAGCGACCAGACGAAATAGAAAATGCCAAGCGCGATGAGGAGCGCGAATGCGCGCGGCAAGGTGATTCCGTTCATGGCGCGACTCTAGCAGAAAGAAAAAATGGACGCGGATGCTTTCGCAATCCGCGTCCAGTCTTGCGCCTCGGGAGGAACGGTCGAGTGCGCTAGGGCATGATCCCGAAACGTGGGCGCCGGTTTTCGGAAAGGATCATGCCCAATCCGAAATGGTTTGCCTCGCCTTCGTCAGCTGAACGCCCGTTCGCTGCTGCGTACCGCAGACGCAACGAAAAGCGAGGCAATCTCGATTTACTTACCCTGCCAGACGAGGCCGGTGTTGTTCTGCACCGGCACGCCGACGGCATTGCCGTATTCGGTCCAGGAGCCGTCGTAGTTCTTGACGTTCTCGTAGCCGAGGATCTTGGCGAGTGCGAACCAGGTGTGGCTCGAACGTTCGCCGATCCGGCAATAGGTGATGATCGGCTTGGTGCCGTCGATGCCGGCGTCGGCATAGACTTTCTTCAGCTGATCGGCGGGAAGGAAGGTGCCGTCCGCCGCGACCGCGCGGCCCCAGGGCACGTTCTTCGCGGTGGGGATGTGGCCGGCGCGGATCGAAAGCTCGCGAACGCCTTCCGGCGCGATGATCTTGCCGTTGTATTCGTCGGCGGAGCGGATATCGACCAGCACGGTGTTGTTCTTGCCGCCGGAGTTCACGACGGAGAGCACGTCGCCGAGCTTCGCGCGCAACTGCGGCTTGCCCGCGGGCAGGGTGAAGTTCGATTTCGCGTAGGTCTTCGCGCTGGTGTCGAGCGGCAGGCCCTTGGCTTCCCAGAGCTTGCGGCCGCCGTCCAGGAGCTTCACCTGGTTGCCGATGCCGTGGACTTCATAGACCCACGCGCCCCAGGCCGCGAACCAGTTGTTGTTGTCGCCGTAGAGGACGATCGTGGTGTCCTTGGTGACGCCCGCGGCCTGAAGCTGCGCCTGCAGGTTCTGCGCGCTGACGATATCGCGCTTCACCGTATCCACGAGATCGTGGTGCCAGCGGATGTTGATGGCGCCGGGGATGTGGCCGCGCTCATAGACGCCGGCGTCGACGCTCACTTCGAAGACGCGGATTTTCGGGTTGTCGAGATTCTTCGACAGCCAGTCGGCGGTGACCAGCGGGCCCTTCGGCGCGTCCTGCGCCGTGGCGGGAACGATGAGGGCTGCGGCGAGTGCCAGACCTGCCAGCAGACGAATGGGGGACATTGGTAGCTCTCCTGATGATTCCGGCGGAAGGGGCCGGTTCGGGAGGGATAATTCACGAGCAAAAATGTGTTGTCAAGAATTATACATTTCACATTTGCATTAGTGTAATAATACACATTAGAATTATGGTAATTAGAATTGGGCAACAAAAAACCCCGGCGCAAGGCCGGGGTTTCTGGTTTTTCCGTGCCGCCGCTTCAGTACGAGCTGAAGCGATAGTTCAGGCCGAGCTTGAGCGTCGAAAGATCGAAATTGTTCTCGAAGCCGTAGAACATGTATTCGGCCTTCGCGGTCCAGCCCGATGCAAAGGCCCATTCGAGGCCGGTGCCGAGCGCATAGCCGGTGTCGGTGCCGTGGATGCCCGCGAGCGAGGAGCGCGTGAACGCGACGCCGCCGGTGCCGTAGAACATGGTCCGATCCCACGTGTAGCCGAGGCGCGCGCGCGCGGTGCCGAGATAATCCACATGATAGGGCACGCCGAAGGCCATGCCCTTTACATCGGTGCCGGTGATGTCGGCTTCGATGCCGAACACGACGTTGGGCGAGAACTGCCAGTTATAGCCGAGCTGCAAGCCGCCGGTGAAACCGTCGATGTCGGCGTTGAAGAAGTCGCCGAAGCCGTAGCCGGCATGCACGCCGCCGTAGAAACCGCTCCAGTTGAACACCGGCGCCGGCGCGGGCGCGTATTTGTAAACCGGGCGAGGGATGTCGGCGGCAAAGGCCGACGGCGCAATTGCGAACGCGGTGAGCGCAGCGCAGAGCGAGAGAATCTTTTTCAAAACGGCCCCCTTGAGCGATGGGAATAAATCGAACGTGCGGACAGGCTAGAATTTCATAGTTAATGCGTTGTTAGCGGCAAGTTAATACTGGGTTAAAGCGGGTCCTTTTCGCGAACCCGTTGCACACGGGCAACAAAAGTTCCATCGCGAAGGATTGTGGAACTTTTCGAACTTGGCGACTCGTTGCAAGCGCAACGTGCTCCGCTCATTGCACCAGGCCGCCTTCGCCCGTCTCGCGCTGGTAGAGAATGAGATCGAGGGAAGGGGCAAACTCTCGCCCGCGCAGCCCGGTGAGAATCGCATGCGCCTGCCCGCGGTGGTGAGTCTGGTGATTGAAGAAGTGATCGAGCGCCGGCGAAAGCGGCTGCGTTACCGTCTTCGGGTTCGTGATGGTCAGGTAGCTGAAATGCGCCGCGAGTTCCGCTTCGGTGAGCTGGCCGACATAGGCCGCGATGCGCGCGTCTTCGCGATCGCGCGCGGCGCGCAAGCCGGCGAAGTCTTCATGCAGAACGGCGTCGAGGCGGGTGGGCGCATCGCCCTTGCCGGTGAAGCGCCGCATCCAGATGCGGTCGGCGACGAGGATGTGGTTGAGCGTGCCGTGGATCGACTTGAAGAACGCGCCGCGGTCGGCGCGATATTCTTCGACGCTCAGCTTCGCCGCGGCGGCATAGATCCGTTCGTTGGACCACGCATTGTAGCCGGCGAGCATCGTATAGCGGGCAAGAGTCATATTGATCTCATAGGAAGAAGCGCACGGCGATCTCGCGGAACGCGATCACCGCGGCAATCAGCGCGAGCGGGCCGAAACGCAACGATGCCGGCAGCTCCTTTCGCATCACCACGCGGGAAAGAATGACGGGCGCCGCGATCAGCGCCGCCAGCATGGTCCAGTAGATATAGCGATATTCGTGCGCGATGCCGATGACGACGAGGGCAAGCGCATAGAGCGTTCCCGACGAGACCAGCGCAAAGGTGAGATGCCGGGTCACGCGCTCGCGAATGCCGGTGGAAGCCCACACGAAAGCGATGCAGATGAGGAGATAGACGTAAGGCGGGCCGAACGGCGAAAGGCTCCATTTTTCCGAGAGCCATTCGATCGCGTTGTAAACCGGGTTCGGCGTGAAGGTGACGTCCTTCTGGTTGTTCGATTGCCAGCCCGTCTTCACCGGCTCCTCGCAGCCCTTGCAGAGAAACTGGAAGAAGCGGTTCACATGCGCGAGGCGGTGGGTGAGGTAGGCGCGCGGCTCCGCCAGAATTGCGTCAACCCAGAGCCGCTGCAACTCCGCGCCGAATTTCGGCTTGAGATTCTCGTAAACCTCCGGGCAGCCGCCCTTGAGATCCGGATCCCAGCCATAGGTGTCCCAGTGGCGCGGCGTGTAGCAGCCGCGGCCGCTCTCCGGCCGGTCCTTGAAGTTCCGGTTCTTTTCGACGAAGTCCGGCCCGAAGAAGCCCTTGAAGGCATCGCGGCCGGAGAAATAGGTGATGCCGCCGAGATCGAAGATTTGCAGCGGCGAGATCGGCTTGATGTCGCGCACCTTGAAGATGTGCGTGTCGGCGAACAGGTGTCCCGGAATGAACAGCAGCGAAAGCAGGCCAGCGATCACCGTGCGCTTGACGAAGCCCATCGCGCGCCAGCGCGGGCTGACTGCGGAGATCGCGAGATCGATCAGCGGCGGCATGCCGAAGACGGCGTTGGCGCGGAAGAATCCCGCGAGCAGGATAAAGAGCCACATGAACGCTGCGGCGAGGCGCGTGCGCCTGAAATAGCCGCGCAGCAGAAGTGCCGCGATGCCGGCGGCCAGCAGCATCGTGATCGACATGGCGATGTCTTTGACGAGCTGCGCATTGTAGTTCAGCGCCATCGGGAAGAAGGCGGCGCCGAACACGAAATAGGGGAGCGTGCGGCTTTCCTCGTCGCGCATCGCGAGCGAGATCAGAACGAAGCCGCTCCAGTAGCCCGCGAGAAACAGCGCGAACATCGGCTGCGGCCCGGACCAGAACCATTGCAGCGGAATCCAGAGCACGCCGAGCAGCGGCGGCTGCCAGTTGTTCCACTCGCCACTGCGCAGCGCCGCGACATAGGCCCAGGCGTCGTGGTGATAGAGCCCCGGATAGAAGGCATAGAAATTGATGAGCGCCGCGGCGACAGCGGCTGCAAACAAACGCCGCCTCATCTGAAGCGGCGGGAGCGCGGCGGCGTTCATCAAGTTCGGGCGTCTCGACGAGGTTTCGGGACGCTTTGCATGCCAGCCCCATGTGGCAAAGAAAAGCCCGCCTTGAAGGCGCGGCCCGGCGCCGCTATAGACCGCGCCGAATTGGAAAATCCCTTACAAGCAGGAAGAGAACATGGCGGTCGAACGCACCTTTTCGATCATCAAGCCCGATGCGACCAAGCGCAATCTGACGGGCTCGATCAACCAGAAGATCGAAGCCTCCGGCCTTCGCATCGTCGGTCAGAAGCGGATCAAGATGAGCCAGGCCCAGGCCGAAGGCTTCTACGGCGTCCATAAGGAGCGTCCGTTCTTCAACAGCCTCGTCTCCTTCATGACCTCCGGGCCGGTGGTCGTGCAGGTGCTCCAGGGCGACAATGCGGTCTTGAAGTACCGCGAAGTAATGGGTGCGACCGATCCGGCGAAGGCCAACCCCGGCACCATCCGCAAGGAGTTCGCGGAGTCGATCGAAGCGAATTCGGTCCACGGTTCCGACAGCCCCGAGAACGCCAAGATCGAGATCGAGTTCTTCTTTAAGCCGGAAGAAATCGTCGATTGATCCGGCGGGGGCCCGGCTGGTTCCGGGTCCTTCTGTTGTTTATTGCGCTGCAAACGTCCGGTTTTGCTTGGCAGAGCCGGACGTTTTTTATATGCCCGTTCCTAGAGTTTATACGCCCGTAACAATACGGTGGCGGACTCGAGGAAACGGGACTCCGTGCGGTTCAGCGGGCATCCCGGCAACACTGGGAGCGGACGCGTGGATTTTCTCCTCACTGACATGATGCAGGCGGCGTTCTGGATCGCCGCGCTGAAGATCATCGGCATCAACATCATTCTCTCCGGCGACAACGCGGTGGTGATCGCGATGGCCTGCCGGATGCTGCCGCCCAAGGAGCGCTTCTGGGGCATGGTCCTCGGTGCGGGCGTCGCGGTGCTACTGCGCATCGTCTTCACGCTCGTGGTCGCCGAAGCCATGGGCTACCAGTTCCTGAAGCTCATCGGCGGCGTGCTCCTGCTGTGGGTCGCGGTGAAGCTGCTCGTGCCCGAAGACGAGGGCGAGGAGAAGATCGAGGCGGCGAGCAATCTCTGGAAAGCGGTTCGCATCGTCGCGATCGCCGACATCGTGATGAGCCTCGACAACGTGATCGCGATTGCTGCCGCGGCCGAAACCGCGGCGGTCGCGCTCGATCCGGTGCATGCTTCCACCATCAAGGCGGTGCTGATCGGCTTCGGTCTTGCGACCTCGGTCCCGATGATCATTGCCGGTAGCGCGCTACTGATGGCGCTGCTGGATCGTTTTCCGATTCTGGTCTGGGCCGGAGCCGCGCTGCTCGGCTGGGTCGCGGGCGACATCATGATCAAGGATGGAGCGCTCACGCGCTGGTTCAATCCGGCGATGCTCGATCAACTGCATGTGCCCGCCGCGGCCGCGGGCGCAGTCCTCGTGCTGCTCATCGGCTCGTTGATTCGCCGCTCGCGGCAACTCGCCGCGATGGAGGAGCCGTTCATCACGCGCGCGGGACATATCGGCGAGCCGCCGCGCAAGAAGCACTGATCGCGCCGCATCGAACACAATAGAAACAAAGTATGGCCGGGGCGTTCACACCCCGGCCATTTTTTCATGCGGCTATCCTGCGTCGATACGGGGGGCTACCTGATGAAGTTTCTGCAAGCGCCGATTCATGCCGTGCCTAACAACAACGTTTACATCAATCTGCGATCGATCTCGCACATCGAAGACGCCAGGCACAGCAACAGCTGCACGGTCTATTTCAATAGCGGAAAGAAAGTCACCGTCGCAAAATCGGCTGAAGAAGTTCTCGAGGCGATGTCCGAGAATAGATGATACGCGCTAGCGTTTCGCCTTGCCTTCGGCCACGAGACGCAGCGCCTCCGGATAGATCCTGTGCTCCTGTTCGAGCACGCGCGCGGCAAGCGCATCTTCGGTATCGCCGGGCAGCACCGGCACTTTCGCCTGCAGGATGACGGGGCCTGAATCGAGCTCGGGCTCGACGAAATGAACCGTCGCGCCGTGCGTTTTCTCGCCTGCCTCGATCGCCCGGCGGTGCGTATGCAGGCCCTTGTAGGCGGGCAGGAGCGAGGGATGAATGTTGATCATCCTGCCGCGCCATTTCTCGGTGAAGGCGGCCGACAGGAGCCGCATGAAGCCCGCGAGCGCCACGATTTCGGTATTCGCCGCGGAGAGCCGCGCATCCATCGCCTCGTCGAAGGCATCGCGCGACGAAAACTTACCGTGCTCGACGACTTCCGTGGGGATGCCGCGCGCCTGCGCGAAGGCGAGGCCGCCCGCATCCGCGATATTGGAAAGCACCAGCACGATTTCGGCGGGATAGTCCGGCGCGGATGCCGCTTCGATCAGCGCCCGCATGTTGGAGCCGCGCCCCGAAATCAGGATCGTGACGCGCTTCTTCGTCATGCGAGGCCGAGCGCGTTGTCGAACAGCGTCACCGGCTCACCGTCATGGGCGACGATCTCGCCGATGCGGATCGGCTGTTCGCCGGCGTCGCGCAGCGCGGTTTCGACCAGCGAAGCCTTGGCGGCTTCCGCCGCGATGATGAGTCCGATGCCGCAGTTGAAGGTGCGGAGCATTTCGAGTTCGGCGACGCCGCCTTCCCGGGCGAGCCACTTGAACACCGGCAGCACCGGAATCTTCGAAAGATCGACCTTTGCCGCGGTGTTGTCCGGCAGCACGCGCGGAATGTTGTCGACGAAACCGCCGCCGGTAATGTGCGCGAGCGCCTTGATGCCGCCGCTTGCCTTGATCGCCGCGAGCACGGACTTCACATAAATTCTTGTGGGCGTGAGCAGGGCTTCGCCGAGCGTGCGCGACGGATCGAACGGCGCTTTCGCGTCGAGCCCGATCCCGCTTTTTTCCACGATCCGGCGCACCAGCGAGTAACCGTTGGAATGCACGCCGGACGAGGGCAGGCCGATGAGCACGTCGCCGGCTTTCACGTCGGCGCGCGGTAGCAGGTCTTCGCGCTCCACCGCGCCGACCGAAAAGCCCGCGAGATCGTAGTCGCTCCCCGCATAAAGTCCCGGCATCTCAGCCGTCTCGCCGCCGATCAGCGCGCAGCCGGCTTCGGTGCAGCCTTTCGCGATTCCCTCGACGACCTTCGCCGCGTGTTCGGGAACGAGCTTTCCGGTTGCGAAATAGTCGAGGAAGAACAGCGGTTCCGCGCCCTGCACCACGAGGTCGTTCACGCACATGGCGACGAGGTCGATGCCGATGTTCTCGTGGCGATTCGCGTCGATCGCGAGCTTTACCTTGGTGCCGACGCCGTCGTTGCTGGCGACCAGGAGCGGGTCGCGCATGCCCAGCGCCTTGAGGTCGAATACGCCGCCGAAGCCGCCGATCTCGGCATCCGCTCCCCGCCGCCGGGTCGCGCGGACGAAGGGCTTGATGAGATCGACCAGCCGGTTGCCGGCGTCGATATCGACGCCCGCCTGCCGGTAGCTCAGGCCGCCTTGGTCGCCCGACATGCTGTTCCGCTCCACGCTTGTGGCCGTGTGAATAGCGCGCGGAACGGCCCTTTTTCCAGCCGAATTGTCGCGCTGCACCCCGAATTCTGCGGGGCGCAGTTGGCGGGCGGGATTTTTGACGGTAGCGATGGCGCCGGAACGGGTGGAGTGGCGGCGTGCTTCAGACTTTGCCGAATCTGATCACGGTCGGGCGTATCGTCCTGGTGCCGGTGGTGATCTGGGCGATCACCTCGGGGAACATGTTGCTGGCTTTCTGGTTGTTCGTGGCGGCCGGCATTTCCGACGCGGTGGACGGCTTTCTGGCGAAAAAGCTCAACGCGCAGACCGATTTCGGCGCCTATCTCGACCCGCTGGCCGACAAGGCGCTGCTGATGTCGATCTACGTGACGCTGAGCACCGAGGGCCTGCTGCCGCGCTGGATTGTTATCGCCGTCGTCTCGCGCGACATTATGATCGTAGGTGCCGTTGTGCTCTCCTGGGTCATGAACAAGCCGGTCAAAATCCATCCGCTCATCGTTTCGAAGCTGAATACGACGGCACAGATCGCGCTTGCCGCGCTGGTGCTTGCGTCGAGCGGCTTCGCCTTCGATCCGGGCCGGGCCAAGGATGTCGCGCTCGTGCTGGCCGGCGGCCTGACCGTGGTGTCGGCGGCGGCCTATCTCGTCGAGTGGATGCGGCACATGGCCTCCGACACCCCGGAGGCGGGCCGATGACCTTTCAGCGGCAGGTGCTGTTCTGGGTCGGCACGCTCCTTTTGCTCGTGTTCGCGATGTGGGTGCTGCGCGACGTCCTGCTGCCGTTCGTTGCGGGTATCGCGTTGGCCTATTTCCTGAATCCGGTGGCCGACCGCCTCGAGCGTCTCGGCGTAAGCCGCATGGTCGCCTCGCTCATCATGATCGCGGTGGTGATTCTGGTCTGCGTGCTGCTCGCGCTTCTGTTCCTGCCGATTCTCGGCGCCCAGATTTCCGCCTTCGTGCAAGGGCTGCCGACGACGATTACCCGCCTGCAGACGGTGCTGACCGACGAAACCCGCGAATGGCTCACCAATATCGTGGGCGACCGGATACCGGACCTGAACAAGTCGCTCGGCGATCTCATGACCGAGAGCGCCAAGTGGATGGTGACGTTCCTGGGTTCGGTCTGGGCGGGCGGGCAGGCACTGTTCTCGATCGTGACGCTGATCGTGATTGCGCCCGTGATCGCGTTCTACGTGCTGTACGACTGGCACAAGATGATCGCGAAGGTGGATAGCTGGGTGCCGCGCCGCAACCGCGAAACCGTGCGCGAGCTGGCGCTGGAGATGGATCGCGCGATCGCCGGCTTCGTGCGCGGGCAGGCGGGCGTGTGTCTTATCCTCGGCGCGTTTTACGCGATCGCGCTTTCGCTTGCCGGATTGAACTTCGGTGTCCTGATCGGAATGATTTCCGGCCTGATCACGTTCATTCCCTATGTCGGTTCGCTGACGGGCCTCCTATTGGCTTCCGTCGTCGCGATCGCGCAGTTCTGGCCCGACTGGACGTGGATCCTTCTCATCGTCGGAATCTTTTTTCTCGGCCAGTTTCTGGAAGGTTACATCCTTCAGCCCAAGCTGGTCGGGGAAAGCGCCGGACTGCATCCGGTCTGGCTCATGTTCGCGCTTTTCGCCTTCGGCTATCTGTTCGGCTTCGTCGGCCTGCTGCTCGCGGTCCCGCTCGGCGCGGCGATGGCCGTGCTGATCCGCTTCGGCTTGCGGCAGTATATGGCGAGCAGCCTCTATACCGGCGAGGGACTTCCGAAGAACCGCGGCAAGGATCGCTGAGATGCGCAGCCAAGCCGCGCGGCAATTGCCGCTCGACCTGCCGCATGTGGTGAGCTTTCGCCGCGACGACTTTCTAGAGAGCCGCTCGAACGCGGCCGCGCTCGCGCTGGTGGAGCGCTGGCCCGACTGGCCATCTTATGCCGCCGCGATCGTCGGCCCGCATGGTTCGGGAAAAAGTCACCTCGCTTCGATCTGGGCCGAGCGCGCGGGCGCCCGCGTCATGCCCGCGCGCCTGCTTGCGCGTGAGGATGTGCCGCGCGCGCTCGCGACGGGCGCGCTGGTCGTGGAGAATCTTTCGCCCGGCGCATTCGACGAGCAGGCGCTCTTTCACCTCTTCAATCTCGCCAAGGAGGAGGGCGGCTCGATCCTGTTTACTTCGGATCGCGGGCTGGAAAGCGGAATGGCGGGGCTTGCCGACCTCGCCTCGCGGCTGCGCACCGTGCCATCGGTGAAGCTCGACGCGCCCGACGACGCGCTGATCGCGGCGGTGCTGGTCAAGCTCTTTGCCGACCGCCAGATCGCGGTCGACCAGGACCTGATCGCTTACCTGCTGCCGCGCATGGAACGCTCGCTCGGCAGCGCGCGCGAACTGGTGGCCCGGATCGACGCCGCGGCGCTGGCCGCGGGCAGGCCGGCGACCCGTGCCTTCGTATCGGCGCTTTTACGCGAGTAGCGCCGCAACTAACTGTAATTATTACATAATTTACAGTCATCATATTTTCGCGAATTCGTTCTATCATTTTGGCCAGCGCTGAAGTGGCGCCGGGCCTGAGCTGAAATGAACCTCGAAATCAAACCGCAAACCGACCTCCCGATCCCGGAGGCGAGCACTCCCGCCTTGACCGCGGAGGCGGCGGAATTGCGCTCGAAGCCGGAGCGCTTCATCAACCGCGAGATTTCCTGGCTCAGCTTCAACCGCCGCGTGCTCGAAGAGGCCGAAAACGAAAAGCAGCCGCTGCTCGAGCGCCTGCGCTTCCTCTCGATTTCCGCCGCCAACCTCGACGAATTCTTCATGGTCCGCGTGGCCGGCCTCAAGGGTCAGGTGCGTGAGGGCGTTACCGTGCCGAGTCCCGACGGCCTGACGCCGGCCGAGCAGCTCGTCGAGATTGTTGCCGAAACCGCGAAGCTCGCCTCCGCGCAGCAGGAGCAGTTGCGCGAGCTGCGCGAGTTGCTCGCGCAGAACGGCATCGTGATCGTCGACCCCGCGGAGCTTTCGAAGTCCGATCTCGCGACGCTGGAACAGACCTTCCTTCACGAAATCTTCCCGGTGCTGACGCCGCTCTCCATCGATCCGTCGCATCCGTTTCCGTTCATTCCCAACCTTGGCTTCTCGCTGGCGTTGCAGCTTTCGCGCGCGAGCGACCAGCGCGGCATGAACGCGCTGATCCGCGTGCCCGCGCAGATCGAGCGCTTCGTGCGTCTGCCGGAAGGCAGCAACAAGGAGACGCGCTTTATCGCGCTCGAGGCGGTAATCGCCCTTTTCACCGCGAAGCTCTTTCCCGGCTATGTCGTGCGCGGACAGGGCGCGTTCCGAGTCATCCGCGACAGCGATCTGGAAGTCGAGGAAGAAGCCGAAGACCTCGTGCGCGTGTTCGAAAGCGCGCTGAAGCGCCGCCGCCGTGGCTCCGTGATCCGTCTGGAAATCGAGGCGTCGACGCCGCCGGAGCTTCGCGCCTTCGTCGCTACCGCGTTGCGCGTGATCGAATACGAGACTTTCGTCACCGACGGCATGCTCGCGCTGAGCGAGCTCGCGCAGCTCGTCTCGATCGAGCGCCGCGACCTGAAGTTCAAGACCTATAATCCGCGCTTCCCGGAGCGCATCCGCGATCAGGGCGGCGATTGCTTCGCCGCGATCCGGCAGAAGGACCTGATCGTCCATCACCCTTACGAATCCTTCGACGTCGTGGTGCAGTTTCTGATGCAGGCGGCGCGCGACCCCAACGTGATCGCGATCAAGCAGACGCTCTACCGCACCTCGTCCGACAGCCCGATCGTGAAGGCGCTCGCCGAAGCGGCCGAAGCCGGAAAATCCGTGACCGCGCTGGTCGAGCTGAAGGCGCGCTTCGACGAGGAAGCGAACATCCGCTGGGCGCGCGATCTCGAGCGCGCCGGCGTGCAGGTGGTGTTCGGCTTTATCGAACTGAAAACCCACGCCAAGATTTCGATGGTGGTTCGCCGCGAAGGCAAGTCGGTCGCTACCTACTGCCATCTCGGCACCGGCAACTATCATCCGGTGACGGCGCGCGTTTACACGGATCTTTCCTTCTTCACCTCGGACGAGGTGATCGCCCGCGACGTCGCGCGCATCTTCAACTTCATCACGGGCTACGCAGAGCCGCAGGGCCTTGAGGCGATGGCGGTTTCGCCGGTCAGCCTGAAGCAGCGCATCCTCGATCACATCCAGCAGGAGATGGCGCATGCGCGCGCGGGCAAGCCCGCGGCGATCTGGGCCAAGATGAATTCGCTGGTCGACCCGGTGGTCATCGACGCGCTTTACGATGCGAGTCGCGCCGGTGTGCAGATCGACCTCGTGGTGCGCGGCATCTGCTGCCTGCGTCCGGGCGTCGCGGGTCTGTCCGAGAACATCCGCGTCAAATCCATCGTCGGCCGCTTCCTCGAGCACAGCCGCATTTTCTGTTTCGGCATGGGACACGGCCTGCCGCACCGGAAAGCCGCGGTTTATATCGCGTCTGCGGACCTGATGCCGCGGAACCTGGATCGCCGCGTGGAAACGCTGGTGCCGATTCTCAACCCGACCGTGCACCAGCAGGTGCTCGATCAGATCATGGTCGCTAACCTAAAGGATAACGAGCAGAGCTGGCGGGTCTTGCCCGATGGTAGCTCGGAACGCATAGTGCCCGCGGCCGGCGAAGAATCCTTCAACGCCCATCAGTATTTCATGACGAATCCGAGCCTCTCGGGACGTGGCAAATCTCTCAAAGACTCTTCTCCGCGTAGTCTCGTCCGTAAGACGGAGCG
>CAZNPX010000047.1:0-26817 GCA_964575175.1 uncultured Hyphomicrobiales bacterium
GGCGTCTTTCCGTGCTCACGGGTGAAACCGGCGCCGGAAAATCCGTGGTGCTCGATGCCTTCGCGCTGGCGCTCGGCGCGCGCGGCGATGCCGCACTCGTGCGCGACGGCGCGGAGCAGGGACAGGTCGCGGCGGCCTTCGACCTGCCGGCCCGTCATCCGGTGCGCGAGTTTCTGAACGCCAGCGATCTTGCGATCGAGGACGATGGCGACGTCATCCTGCGCCGCGTGCAGCTTGCCGACGGGCGCACGCGCGCCTTCATCAACGACCGTCCGGTGAGCGTGCAGATCCTGCGCGAAGCCGGGCGCAGGCTTGTCGAGATTCACGGCCAGCACGACGACCGCGCCCTGATCGATCCGGCGGCGCATCGGGCCCTGCTCGATGCCTTCGGCGGCAGCGCCGAGGGCGCCGCGAAGGTGCGCGCGCTGTGGCAGGCGTGGCGCGAAACCGAAACGCAGGTCGATGCCGAGCGGGCCCGGCAGGAGCGCGCGCGGCGCGACGAGGACTATGTTCGCAACGCGGTCGATGAGTTGACCAAGCTCGCGCCCGAGCCCGGCGAGGAAAACGCGCTGGCCGAGCGTCGCGCGTCGCTGATGCGCGTGGAAAAGATCGCCGGCGACCTCAAGGATGCGCTCGAGGAAATTTCCGGAAACGATTCCGCCGTGCCGCAGATTTCCGGCGCGCTGCGGCGGCTGGAGCGGCGGCAGCAGGAAGCCGCCGACATCGTCGGCGCGCCCGCGAAGGCGCTGGCCTCGGCGCTGAACCTGATCGAGGAGGCGCGAAGCGGGCTCGAGGCCGCGATGCGGCTTGCGGACTTCGATCCGCACGAGCTGGAGCGCAATGAGGAGCGCCTGTTCGCGCTGCGTGCGGCCGGCCGCAAATACAACTGCCCGGTCGACCGGCTCGCGGAAATCGCGGAGCGTTTTGCGGGCGATCTCGCTTCCATCGACAAGGGCGAAGAAAAACTCAAGGCGCTGGAAGCCGCCGCGAAGAAGGCGGAAGCCGATTTCCGCGCCGCCGCCGAAGCGCTGTCGGCCGCGCGCAAAAAGGCCGCGGCGAAGCTCGATAAATCCGTGCAGGCCGAATTGCCGCCGCTGAAGCTGGAGCGGGCGCAGTTCATCACCGAGATCGAAAGCAATCCGTCTGCGCCGGGCCCCGAGGGTTTCGATCGCGTGGAATTCTGGGTGCGGACCAATCCGGGCGCGCGGCCGGGGCCGATGATGAAGGTGGCCTCCGGCGGCGAGCTTGCGCGTTTTCTGCTCGCGCTGAAGGTCGTGCTGGCGGATCGCGGCTCGGCGCCCACGCTGGTCTTCGACGAGATCGACACCGGCGTCGGCGGTGCAGTGTCGGATGCGATCGGCGCGCGGCTCGCGCGGCTTGCCGAAAAGGTGCAGGTGCTGACCGTGACCCATGCGCCGCAGGTGGCGGCGAGGGCCGCCAACCACTTCATGGTGGCAAAGGACGTGGTGAAGGGCGGCAAGCGGGTC
This sequence comes from uncultured Hyphomicrobiales bacterium, assembly GCA_964575175.1. Taxonomy (GTDB): domain Bacteria; phylum Pseudomonadota; class Alphaproteobacteria; order Rhizobiales; family Xanthobacteraceae. The sequence continues at coordinate 1,488 of CAZNPX010000047.1, forward strand.
AGCACGAAGATCGTGCCGCTCGACGAGCCGCGCCGCCGCGAGGAAGTCGCGCGCATGCTTTCGGGCGCCGATGTCACCGACGAAGCGCGCAAGGCCGCGGATCGCCTGATCGCGGGCGCGGCGTAAGCCGTCATGGCCAGGCGGGTAGCGGTAAAGAAAGCCAAAGCGGGCGCTCCGAAGCCCGTCGAGGCGCTCTCCGTCAAGGAGGCGAGGGCCGAGCATGTGCGGCTCGAGCTCGAGATCGGGCAGCACGACAAGCGCTATTACGAGCACGACGCGCCGGTCATTTCGGACGCCGAATACGACGCGCTGCGCCGGCGCTACGAAGCGATCGAGGCGCAGTTTCCCGACCTGCGGACGCTGACCAGCCTGTCCAACATGGTCGGCGCCGCGCCCTCCGGCAAATTCAGGAAGGTGCGCCACGCGGTGCCGATGCTTTCGCTCGGCAATGCGTTCAGCGAGGCGGATGTCACCGATTTCGTGGATCGCATCCGGCGCTTCCTGCGGCTTTCCGCCGACGAGGAACTGGTGATTACGGCGGAGCCCAAGATCGACGGGCTTTCCTGCTCGCTGCGCTACGAGGAAGGCAGGCTCGCGGTCGCGGCGACGCGCGGCGACGGCGCGGAAGGCGAGGATGTCACCGCGAACATCCGCACGATCAAGGACGTGCCGGAGGAACTGAAAGGCAAGAACATTCCGGCGGTCTTCGAGGCGCGCGGCGAAGTCTATATGACGAAGGACGACTTCCTTGCGCTGAACAGGCGCCAGGAAAAGGAAGGCAAGCCGCTCTACGTGAATCCGCGCAACACCGCGGCGGGTTCGCTGCGGCAGATCGATCCGAAGATGACGGCGGCGCGGCCGCTCAAGTTCTTCGCCTATACCTGGGGCGAGGCGAGCGAGCGCCCGGCCGATACGCAATCGGACTCCGTCGCCGCCATGAAGCGCTGGGGCCTGCCGGTCAATGCGCTGATGAAGCGCTGCAAAAGCGTGGACGAACTGCTCGCGCATTACCGCAAGATCGAAACCGAGCGCGCGTCGCTCGGCTACGACATCGACGGTGTCGTCTATAAGGTCGACCGGCTCGACTGGCAGGAAAGGCTCGGCTTCGTCTCGCGCAGCCCGCGCTGGGCGATCGCGCATAAGTTCGCGGCCGAGAAGGCGACGACGCTGGTGAAGGCGATCGAAATTCAGGTCGGCCGCACCGGAAAACTTACGCCGGTCGCGAAGCTCGAGCCCGTCACGGTCGGCGGCGTCGTGGTGCAGAACGCGACGCTCCATAACGAAGACGAGATCGCGCGCAAGGACGTGCGCATCGGCGATACCGTCACCATCCAGCGCGCGGGCGACGTGATCCCGCAGGTGCTCGGCGTGGTGCAGGAGAAGCGGCCGAAAACCGCGAAGCCTTACAAATTTCCCGAAGTCTGCCCGGTCTGCGGCAGCCATGCCGTGCGCGAGGAGGGCGAGGTGGACCGCCGCTGCACCGGCGGCCTCGTCTGCGCGGCGCAGGCGGTGCAGACGCTGATCCATTTCGTCTCGCGCAATGCCTTCGACATCGACGGGCTTGGCGAGAAGCAGATCGAGTTCTTCTTCGAAAAGGAATGGGTCAGGGAGCCCGCCGACATCTTCACGCTGGAGAAGCGCAACGGAAAGCTGAAGCTTGAGAACGAGGAAGGCTTCGGCGAGACTTCGGTGCGCAATCTTTTCAACGCGATCCGGGAGCGGGCGCAGGGCATCGCCCTGAACCGGGTCCTGTTCGCGCTCGGCATCCGGCATATCGGCGAGACGAACGCCACGCGCCTCGCGCGCCACTACGGCACGATGGAAGCGCTGCGCGAAGCCGCGATTGCAGCCGGAAAGGGCGACGAGGAAGCGCTTTCCGAGATGAACAACATCAACGGCATCGGCAAGATCGTGGCCGAGGCGGTCGTCGAGTTCTTCAAGGAAAAGAAGAACATGAAAGCGCTGGACGCGCTGCTGGCGGAGATCAGGGTCGAGCCGATGGAGGCGGTGGCGAAAGATAGCGCCGTATCCGGCAAGAGCGTGGTGTTCACCGGCGCGCTCGAGCAGATGACGCGCGACGAAGCCAAGGCCATGGCCGAGCGGCTCGGCGCGAAAGTCGCGGGCTCGGTTTCGAAGAAGACGGATTATGTCGTCGCCGGCCCCGGCGCGGGCTCGAAATTGAAAGACGCGCAGAAGCACGGCGTCCAGGTCTTGAGCGAGGACGACTGGTTCAGGTTGATCGGGAAGAAATAAGAATCCTTAGCAAGGCTATTGTGTCATTCCGGATGCGCCCAAGGCGCGATCCGGAATCCAGAGCAACAGAGCAATGTGAGTGCAGGTGGCCACTGGATTCCGGGTTCGCTCGCTTGCGCTCGCGCCCCGGAATGACAGAAACAGATGGACTAAATCCTTCCCGCGAGCGCCAGCACCAGCACGATAATTAGGATCACGCCGACAAGGCCGCCGGGGCCGTAGCCCCAGTTCGCGCTGTAGCCCCAGCGCGGGAGCGCGCCGATCAGAATCAGAATCAGCAGAACGACAAGAATCGTCGAAAGCATGGTTAGCCTCACGGTTGCACGAGCCCGTGGGTGGTAAACGCGGGGAGTTCCGTCGGGTTCCGTGCTCAGGCTTTGAGTGGCGCGGTCGCCTGCTCGAGCCATGCGCGATCGCCCGCGTCGAGCAGCGGCGCGATCTTCTCGCGCACCTGCGCGTGATAGGCGTCGAGCCACGCGATTTCTTCCGGCGTCATCAGCTTCGCGTCCACGAGGCGCAGGTCGATCGGCGCGAAGGTAAGCGTCTCGAAGCCGAGCAGCGGCTTTTCGATGCCGGTGCCGCGCTTCTCCACCAGCAGCAGATTTTCGATGCGGATGCCGTAGGCGCCCGCTTTGTAATAGCCGGGCTCGTTGGAAAGGATCATGCCCGGCAGCAGCGGCGCGCTGCCCAATTTCGAGATGCGCGCCGGGCCTTCGTGCACCGAAAGATAGCTGCCGACGCCGTGGCCGGTGCCGTGATCGAAGTCGAGGCCGGCTTCCCACAGCGCGCGCCGCGCGAAAGGATCGAGCTGTGCGCCGCTGGTGCCTTCGGGAAACACGGCGCGGGCGACGGCGATGTGGCCCTTGAGCACGAGCGTGAACCGCTCGCGCATTTCCCGGCTCGGCGTGCCGATGGCGACGGTGCGGGTCACGTCGGTGGTGCCGTCTTCGTATTGCGCGCCGCTGTCCACCAGAAACAGTTCGCCGGGATTGAGTTTCCGGTTGGTCGCCTCCGTCACGCGGTAATGCACGATGGCGCCGTTCGGCCCCGCGCCGGAAATCGTGGGAAAGGAGATTTCCTTGAGCATGCCGGTTTCGCGGCGGAAAGTTTCAAGCGCCGCGACCGCGTCGATCTCGGAAACTGCGCCGCCCGGCGCTTCGCGATCCAGCCACGCGAGGTAGCGCGTGAGCGCCACGCCGTCGCGCAAATGCGCGGCGCGCATGCCCGCGATCTCGGTCCGGTTCTTGACCGCCTTCAGGTTGGTGACCGGATCGGCGCCTTTCGAAATGCTGCCGCCGGCCTGGGTGACGATCTCCGCGAGCTTCGCCGGCGCGGTGGCCTGATCGAGCCGCACGCTTTTGCCGCGCGCGGCTTCATGCAGCTCGACTTCGAGATCGCGCGGCTCGCGCACGTCGGCAAGTCTGGCGAGCGCGTCGCGCACCTCGTTGGAGAGCTTGCGCGCGTCGATGAAAAGCTGCGGCTCGCCTTCGCGCGGCAGGATCGCCCAGGAGAGCGGCAGCGGCGTATGGGCCACGTCGTTGCCGCGGATATTGAAGGTCCAGGCGACCGAAGCCGGATCGGACAGCACGGCGACGCCGATCTTCTCCTTCGCCAGCACTTCGCGGATCCGGGCGATTTTCGCGCTCGCGTCTTCGCCCGCGAACTTCATGTCGTGCAGCACCACCGGCGTCAGCGGCGGGGCGGGGCGTTCGCGCCAGATGGCGTCGAGCGGGTTTTCCTTCACCGCCACCAGCCGCGCACCGGCTTCCTTCGCAGCTTTCTCCAGCCGCTCCACGCCGTCCGCGGTGGTGCGCCACGGGTCGTAACCGAGCGCGGCCCCGGTCTGCAGGTTTTCGGAGAGCCATTTCGAGGCGGGCTTCTCGATCATGTGCTCGATGGAAAGAAGCGCGCCGTCGATCTGGTCCCGGGCCTGCAAGGTGTAGCGGCCGTCGGTGAAGAGCGCGGCCTTGTCGGCAAGGATCGCGACGACGGCGGTGGAACCGGTGAAGCCCGTGAGCCACGCCACGCGCTCCTCGGAAGGCGGAACATATTCGTTCTGGTGCTCGTCGGCGCGGGAGAAGATGAAGGCGTCGAGCCCCTGGCGCGCGAGTTCGGCGCGAAGCGCGCGCAGGCGCGCGGCAGACTGGGACTTGTCGCCCTCGTCGCGGAAGGTCTGGAATTTCGCTTCGAACATTCTCGTAATCCGGGGATCGATTTCGCCGCACCATAGCGCCGCGGGCGAACGACGCCTATTTACGCCTCATTTCCCGCGGCAATTGGGCCTGTAGCCTCGCCAAATGGCGCCTGCGATGCCATTTTGTTCTCAGAATCACGAAAACACGAAATCCGAAAGCGACCGTGGCCGATCCGCAATTCAAACCCTTTCCGTTCGACGAAGCGTCCGCGCGCGAGCCCGGCGGCCTTGCCGCCCGCGGCCGCACCGCGCCCTATCTCGCGGGCCTGAACCCGGAGCAGCAGGAGGCGGTCGAATCGCTCGACGGCCCGGTGCTGGTGCTGGCGGGCGCGGGCACCGGCAAGACGCGGGTGCTGACCACGCGGATCGCGCATCTGCTCGCGACTGGCCGGGCGCGGCCCTCGAACATTCTCTCGGTGACCTTCACCAACAAGGCCGCGCGCGAGATGAAAGAGCGCGTCGGCGCGATGGTCGGCGATATCGTCGAGGGCATGCCCTGGATGGGCACCTTCCATTCGATCGGCGCGAAAATCCTGCGCCGTCACGCGGAGCTTGTGGGACTCAACCCGAGCTTCACCATTCTCGATACCGACGACCAGATCCGCCTCATCAAGCAGCTCCTGCAAGCCGCCAATATCGACGAGAAGCGCTGGCCCGCGCGGTTTTTCGCCGGCTATCTCGACGGCTGGAAGAACCGCGGCCTCGCGCCGGATCAGGTGCCGGCGGGCGAGGCGATGTCGTTTGCGAACGGCAAGGGCAAGGATCTCTACATCGCCTATCAGGCGCGGCTCAAAGTCCTGAATGCGGTCGACTTCGGCGACCTGCTCATGGAAAACCTGCGGCTGTTCCAGAACCATGCCGAAGTGCTCGCGCAATACCAGCAGCGCTTCCGCTACATGCTGGTGGACGAGTACCAGGACACGAACGTCGCGCAATATCTCTGGCTGCGTCTGCTCGCGCAGGGTACGCGCAACATCTGCTGCGTCGGCGACGACGACCAGTCGATCTACGGCTGGCGCGGGGCCGATGTCGATAACATCCTGCGCTTCGAGCAGGACTTCCCCGGCGCGAAGGTGATCCGGCTCGAGCGTAATTACCGCTCGACCGCGAATATCCTTGCCGCGGCCTCGCACCTGATCGCGAAGAACAAGAGCCGTCTCGGCAAGACGCTGCGCACGGAAGACGAGCCGGGCGAAAGAATCAAAATCACCGACTCGTGGGATTCCGGCGAGGAAGCGCGGCAGATCGGCGAGGAAATCGAGCAGTTGCAGCGCAAGCAGCACCGGCTTTCCGACATCGCGATTCTGGTGCGCGCGTCCTTCCAGATGCGCGAGCTGGAAGAGCGCTTCATCACGCTGGGGCTGCCCTATCGCGTGATCGGCGGCCCGCGCTTCTACGAGCGGCAGGAAATCCGCGACGCGCTCGCCTATTTCCGGGTGATCGTTTCGCCCGCGGACGGGCTCGCCTTCGAGCGCATCGTCAACGTGCCCAAACGCGGCCTCGGCGACGCCACCATGCAGATGCTGCACGATTACTCGCGGCAGAACGATGCGCCGATGCTCGAAGCCGCGCGGGTGATCGCATCCACGGACGAATTGAAGCCGAAGCCGCGCGCCACGCTGCGCGAGCTGGTCGCGCAATTCGACCGCTGGCGGGCGCAACTGGAGGCGACTTCCCATACCGAGCTTGCCCGCATCGTGCTCGATGAGTCGGGCTACACGGAGATGTGGAAGAACGACAAGTCGGCGCAGGCCGCGGGACGCCTCGAAAACCTCAAGGAGCTGGTGCGCTCCATGGAGCAGTTCGAGAACATGCAGGGCTTTCTCGAGCATATCTCGCTGGTGATGGATGCAGACGGCGGCGCGGATGCGGACGCGGTCAATCTCATGACGCTGCACTCGGCGAAGGGGCTCGAATTCGACACGGTGTTTCTGCCGGGGTGGGAAGAAGGAATTCTCCCGCACCAGCGCTCGCTCGACGAAAGCGGGCAGGCGGGGCTCGAGGAAGAGCGGCGGCTCGCGCATGTGGGCATCACGCGGGCGAAGCAGCGGGCCTATATCTCCTACGCCTCGCGGCGCATGACCCATGGCATGTGGAATTCCAACATGCCGAGCCGGTTCCTGAACGAATTGCCGGAGGAGCACGTCGAAAAGGTCGACGGCGGCGGGAGTTACGCGGCGCAGATCCAGAGCCGCTTCGATCGCGTCGAGCCGTTCACCTCTGGCTATTCCACGCCCGGCTGGCAGCGCGCGCAGGCCCGCCGCGGCGGATTTTCGGAAACGCCGCGCGGCCGCGGGCTGACCATCGAAGGCGAAGTGGTTTCGCGCTCGACCGGGCCGGCCGCCGATTTCGACATCGGCGACCGGGTATTCCATGACAAGTTCGGCTATGGCGAGATCATGGAAGTCGAAGGCACCAAGGTCGTGGTCGAGTTCGACAAGGCCGGCGAGAAGAAGCTGGTTGCAAGCTTTCTGAAGAAAGCCTGAGCCTCCCGCCGGCCCGCCGCCTGTCTTATTTCTTCACCAGCGCGCACTTGCTGTCGGCGAGCGGTTGCACGGCGTCGTTCGCGGGAATGGTCCTGAGCACCTTGTAATAGTCCCACGGCGCCTTGGATTCTTCCGGCGTCTTCACCTCGACCAGATACATGTCGTGGACCATGCGGCCGTCGTCGCGCACGAGACCCTTGGCGAAGAAGTCGTCCACCTTGAGTTCGCGCATCTTGGCGGCAACCGCCTTGGCGTCGGCGCTGTTCGCGGCCTTCACCGCCTTGAGATAGTGCAGCACCGCCGAATAGGTGCCGGCCTGCACCATGCCCGGCATGCGGCCGGTCTTCTCGAAGAAGCGCTTCGACCATTTGCGGGTGTCGTCGTTCATGTCCCAGTAGAAGGCGGTGGTGAAGGTGAGGCCGTTCGCGACCTTGAGGCCCAGGGCATGCACGTCGCTGAGCACGACCACGAGGCCCGCGAGTTTCTGGCCGCCGGCGGCGATGCGGAATTCGGCGGCCTGCTTCACCGAGTTGATGGTATCCGCGCCGGCATTGGCGAGGCCGACGATCTTCGCCTTCGAAGCCTGCGCTTGCAGCAGGAAGGAGGAGAAGTCCGAGGTGTTCAGCGGATGGCGCACTTCGCCGAGCACCTTGCCGTTGCCGCCCTTCACGATGCGCGCAAGGTCGGTGGCCATCTGGTGGCCGAAGGCGTAGTCGGCGGCGAGGATGAACCAGCTGTCGCCGCCCTGCGCCACGATCGCGCGCGCGGTGCCGACCGCCTGCGAATAAGTGTCGAAGGCCCAGTGGAAGCCGGTCGGCGAGCAGTCCTCGTTGGTGAGGCGGGTGGTCGCGGGGCCGACCGCGAGCGTCACGCGACTCTTCTCCTTGGCGATGTTCTGGACCGCGAGCGCCACGGCGGAGTTCGTGAGGTCCGTCACCGCGGTCACGCCTTCGACATCGAACCAGCGGCGCGCGATGCCGGCGGCAATGTCGGTCTTGTTCTGGTGGTCCGCGGAGACGATCTCGATCTTCTTGCCGAGCACGGTGCCGCCGAAGTCCTCGACCGCCATCTGTGCCGCCTGCACGGACGTGAGGCCGCCGAAATCGGCATAGGGGCCGTTCTGATCGTTCAGTACGCCGATCTTGATGGCGTCCGGGGTCTGGGCGAGGGCGCTGCCCGATATCAAAACTGCTGCGCAGAGCGCAGCGAGGGAAGTCTTGCGCATTTCATTCCTCCGGGTTCTTCGCGTTTTCTTTGCCCGCGTGCATATTGCGTTGCAGCGGGTTCGCTTTCCTGACGCCTGCGAGTATTGGAATGCCCTTTTGGGGTGGCAAGCATTCACATGACAGATGACATATGCATCCTTGGCAGCCTCGTCTGTGCCGAGCGAATGGCAAGGCGGCTGGGCGAGGCCGTTTCGGAAAATCTGGATGCCGACTACACGGCGACGGCGGCCTTCGAGGAGCCCGACGGCTCATGGCGCGTCGAGTTCTACCTGCGGGACGATACGGATAAAGCGCGCGTGCGGCAGATCGTGGCGGATGCGGCCGGCGAAGCGCTGGCGCAATCCATCACGTTCGAGACGCTTCAGGCCTGCGACTGGATCGGAAAAAGCCTGGAGGGGCTGAAGGTCGTCCGCGCGGGGCGCTTTGCCGTTCATGGTTCCCACGACCGCGATCGGATCGCCCCGAACCAGATCGGCATCGAAATCGAAGCGGCACTCGCATTTGGAACCGGTCACCACGGCACAACGCTCGGCTGCCTGCGCGCGCTCGACCGCCTCTCCCGCACCGAGCGGCCGGGCCGCATCCTCGATGTCGGTACCGGCACGGCGTTGCTTGCAGTCGCCGCGGCGCGCGCCTTTCAGGCGCCGGTGATCGCGACCGAGATCGACCGCGCATCCGTATCGGTGGCGCGAGAGAACGTGCGCGCCAATCGCGCGGGCGCTCATGTCGGCGTGCTGCACACGGGAAGTCTCAGCGCGCCGCTGATCGCGCAATACGCGCCCTACGACCTCATCTTCGCGAACATCCTGCTGCCGGTCCTGAAGCATCTCTCGAAGCCGATCGCGTCGCTCGCCGCACCCGGCGCCCATGTCATCCTGTCCGGGCTGCTGCCGAGCCAGGCGCTTGCGGCATTCGCGCGCTACCGGCCGCTGGGGTTCAGGCTCGTGCAGCGCGAGACCATCGAAAACTGGACCACGCTCACGCTGCGAAATTTGTAAACTCGCCTCGTTGAAGAAGACGCCGCTCGAAGGGCCGGTTTATTTTGGCGGAAACCGGATAAATCAGGCTTCGCTGCGGGCCGTAAAACAAAACGCCCCGGCTTTCGCCGGGGCGTTTCGAATTCGCTGCTTCGTTCGCTTAGCGCTGGAACGGCAGATCCTTGAAATGCTCGCGCATTTCCACCGGAAGATAATTCAGGTGGGTCCGGATTTCGCGCTCGACCTGACGCATGCGCGCTTCGACGATCCGATCCCAAACGCGAGCCCAGAAGCTCTTACCGGCTTTCGCCTTTGCGGCGGCAGCGGGAGCTAGCTTGGGGGAGTAGGTTACTGCGGTCATGGGAGTTCTCCTTCTTCCGCTCAACACCGGGGCACCGCCCGGCCGGCCGTGAATTCTTTATTGCATTGCAATATAGTATTTTTGCGGCGCACCTAGAATAGGTAAGGATGCATGACCGACCCCTGCAACCTGCATGATCGCGGTAAGGATTGATTAACCTGCGGGCGAAATGAGCCGCGAAAGCGTGCAAACCGCCCCGGAAGATGCATTCGGCCGCGAGTGAGGCAGTCAGCTAAGGTGTGCGGTCGGTTAGCTGCGCTTGGCCATGCCGATGCGGCGGCCGATTCCTTCGGGCGCGGGGAGCGCCGCATGGGCCGCTTTCATGGCGGCGAGCCGGTCGAGCACGTCGTCGGGGAGTGCTGCGACTTTCTTCGATTTCATGTTCACGTGCAGGGCGAGCTGCTCGGAGGTCGCCGACATCCAGCCTTCCTGCGCGTGGTAGAGTTCTGCGAAGAAGTGGATCCGCTTCTCGTCGTAATCGACCAGCCGGATCGTGGTCCGGACCACTTCGCCCGCCTGCAATTCGCGAAGGTAGCGGACATGGCATTCGGCGGTGAAGAAGGAGTGGCCGCGCGCTTTCACGTATTCGGGCCCGAGGCCCACGAGCGCGAAGGCTTCATCGACCGAGCGGTCGATCAGGACGTTGTAATAGGCCATGTTGAGGTGGCCGTTATAGTCGATCCAGCCGGGCTCCACCGCCATCGCCGAGGAGACGAAGGGGGCGAAGAAGACAGGCTCGAAGTCGAGGCGTTGCAGCATCCCTGTTGCCGAATCTGCTCTTTGTTATGCCTACAATCATGCATTGTAAGTTGAGCAACGGCAATGGTTTGGCGCGTTTGAGGCGATTCTTTGGAGTCTTTTCGCGGCGCTCCGGCACATGGCTGACGCGAAGCGAACCGCTTTGCTAAAGTCGTCTCTAATGGGAGGACGCCAATGAAGAATACCGCGATCCGGCGGGCCGAAGCGGGAGCGGTCGAGCAGGCCATCGCCGCGCTGAACGCGAAGCTCGGCAACAAGGTCGTGACCTCGATGGAGGTCCGCCGCCAGCACGCCAACACCACGACCTGGCTGCCGAACGAAGCCGCCGATGCCGTGGTCTATGCCGCCTCCACCGAGGACGTGCAGGACGCGGTACGCATCGCCGCCGCCCACAAGGTGCCGGTGATCGCCTTCGGCACCGGGACCTCGCTCGAGGGCCATGTGAACGCGCCGCTTGGCGGCATCTGCATCGACGTCTCGCAGATGAACGAGGTGCTCGCCGTGCATGCCGAGGACTTCGACTGCGTGATCCAGCCCGGCGTCACCCGCAAGAAGCTCAACGAATATCTGCGCGACCAGGGCCTGTTCTTCCCGATCGATCCGGGCGCGGACGCATCCCTCGGCGGCATGGCGGCGACGCGCGCTTCCGGCACCAACGCGGTGCGCTACGGCACCATGAAGGACAACGTGCTGTCGCTGAAAGCCGTGCTCGCGAACGGCGAAGTGATCCGCACCGCCTCGCGCGCGAAGAAGTCTTCGGCCGGCTACGACCTGACGCGGCTTTTCGTCGGCTCCGAAGGCACGCTCGGCATCATCACCGAGCTCACGCTGAAGCTCTCCGCGATCCCCGAAGCGATTTCGAGCGCGGTCTGCCCGTTCAAGTCGGTGGAGGGAGCCTGCCAGGCGACCATCGCGACGATCCAGTCCGGCATTCCGGTGGCGCGCATCGAATTCATCGACGCCATGGCGATCCGGGCCACGAACAATTACTCGAAGTTGAATCTCGCGGAGGCGCCGACGTTGTTCCTCGAATTCCACGGCTCGGACGCCGGCGTGAAGGAACAGGCCGAGCGCTTCGGCGAGATCGCCGCCGAATTCGGCGGCGGGCCGTTTCACTGGACCACGCAGGCGGAGGAGCGCACCAAGCTCTGGCAGGCGCGGCACGACGCCTATTTCGCGATGATGTCGCTGCGTCCCGGCGCGAAGGCGCTGGCCACCGACATCTGCGTGCCGATTTCCCGGCTCGCCGATGCGGTGCTCGAAACCGAGAAGGACCTGGAGGAGATGAAGCTCCTCGGCCCCATCGTCGGCCATGTCGGCGACGGCAATTTCCATGTCAGCCTGGTCATCGACATGGAGGACGCGGACGAGCTTGCCCGCGTCAAGGTATTCCTCGAGCGCCTGACCGAACGCGCGCACCGCATGGACGGCACCTGCACCGGCGAGCACGGCGTGGGGCAGGGCAAGATGAAATACATGGAAGCCGAGCACGGGCCGGTGGTGCTCGACATGATGCGCTCGGTGAAGCGCGCGCTCGATCCCGACAACATCATGAACCCGGGCAAGATCGTCGCTTTGTGATTTGCCGCATGGCCTTATCCGAAAACCGGTGCCCACTTTTCGGAGCCATGCGGCGAGAAATCCCTTGCCCCATTCCCGCTCAACCGGGACGCTAGAGCCTTCATGCGGGTGGACCGGGCCAGTAACGGCCTTGCGGAGCTGATTTTTTGCAGACCACGTTGCTTGGGCTAGCGCTTGCGCTGATCGCCGCGATTCTCGCGGCGTTCGCGGCGCCGTTCTTCATCGACTGGAACGAGTGGCGGCCGCAACTCGAGGCGCAGGCGAGCGCGCTCGCCGGAACGCGGGTCACGATTTCAGGCAACATCGATCTGACGCTGCTGCCGACTCCGGCTTTCGTGCTGCGCGATGTTTCGCTCGGCGACACCGAGAAGGGCACCGGCATGCGCGCCAACGAAGTGCGCGGCTCGCTGTCGCTGCCGGCATTGCTCTCCGGTCGCGTCGAGGCGAGCGCGTTCATGCTCTCGCGGCCCGCGATCCGCCTCGTGGTCGAGAAGGACGGCACGCTCCTGTTACCCACGGTCGCGGCCGGAGCGCAGGAAGTTTCGGTTAGCGGCTTCGTGCTGGAGGCGGGTTCGCTCACCATCGAAGACCGCCGCGCGAATTCCTTGCTCATGGCCGACGATTTCTCCGCGCGCGGCGAACTGGTTTCGCGCGAGGGGCCGTTCCGGATCGAGGGCGGCTTCCGGCTGAACGGAATGCGCTGGATCCTGCGGGCTTCGTCGGGGCGCTTTACGCCCGAACACGCGGGCAAGGTGCGGCTCGTGCTGGAGCGTCCCGCGGATCGCGTGTCGTTCGAGGCCGAGGGGCTGCTCGCGCTCGCCAATGCGGCGCCGCGCTTCGATGGCAAAATCATCGCCGCCCGCCAAAGCGGCACGCTGCCCTGGAAGGTCGCCGCCGACGCCGCGGGAGACGCATCGGAAATCCGTTTCGCCAATCTCGAGCTTGCGCTGGGCGAGGGTGAAGTGCCGATCACGCTTTCGGGCGAAGGCAAGCTCAGGCCGCGCGACGGCGGCGCGCTCGAGGCATCGCTTTCGAGCAAGCGCCTCGATCTCGATCTGGGCGATCCGAAAGCGGCCGCGACCGGCGCTTCGCATGTGCTGCCGCTGCTTGCGGAAGCGCAGCAGCTTCTGCGCGACCTGCCGCTCTCCTCGCAGGTCGCGATTTCCGCCGACGGCATTCTCGCCGGCGGCCAGCTCATGCGCGACGTGCGGGCACAATTGCGCGGCCGCAACGGCGCCGTCGCGCTCGAGCGCCTTGAAGCGCGGCTGCCCGGCCGGGCCGCGATCACTCTTTCCGGCGCAAGCAACGGTGACAGGTTCTCCGGGCCGCTCTCCTTCGAAAGCGAGGAGCCGCAGATTTTCGCGCGCTGGCTGTTCGGCGAGGAATTCTCGGCCCGGATGCAATGGTCGTCGGCCTTGCGCCTGAAAGGCGTGGTGACCTATGCGCCGGGCGAAATCTCGCTCGGCAGTCTTGAGGCTTTCGTCGAGAAGACTCGCTTCAGCGGCAGGCTCGCCCTGCATGAGCGGAGCGGCGATAAAAGCCCGGTGCTGCAAGCCGATCTCGAAGCGGAGAAGATCGATTTCGACCGCCTGCTTCCGGTCGCGAAAAGCGCGCTCGACCTTGCCGGCGACCTCCGCTTCACCCTCAACCTTCTCGCGACCGATGCACGCCTTCTGAACAAGCCCGTGAAGCGCGCGAGCATTGCCGCGACACGGCTCGCAGGCGGTTTCGAGATCAGGAACCTGACGATCGACGACCTCGACGGCGTCTCGCTGCGCATGAAGCATTCGCGCGCGAACGACGGCGAGCTGGAATTCTCCGCCGAGGCCACGAGAGCGAGCGGGGTAGCGGCGCTCGTCACGCATTTCTCGAACAGCGCCGACTTTGGCGCCATCGCCTCGAAATATGCCGCCTCGCATCTGCCGCTGCGGCTCGCCGGTACCTTTGCGCCGGCCAACGACGGCTGGCGCGTGCAGGCGAAGTCGGGGGATGCCGCGCTTACGCTCAGTCTTGGCGAGTTGCGCGACAGCCGCCAACCGCTCGACGCCATGCTGCGCCTGCCGGAAACCGAGATCGCCGCCAAAGGCGAGCTTCGCTTCGGCGCGGACGGGCGCTTCGAGCCGGTGCTTGCGCTCACCTTCAAATCTGCCGATCTGCGCAAGGCTTTCGTGCTGGCCGACCGCGCTTCCGCGAACAATCTGCCGGTAAGCGGCAGCGCGGCCCTTCTGCGCGAAGGCGGGAATTTCCTGTTCGACAAGCTGGCCTTCGATCTTGCGGGGTCGCGCGGCACCGGACGCATCACGATCCCGCTTGGCGAAGTATCGCCTTTCGCGGGCCGGCTTGGGTTCGACCGCGCGAATGCGGGTGCCCTCGTTTCGCTGGCGCTCGGCCGTGCCCATCAGGCGGATGCGGCGCTGAGTGTGCCGCCGCTCGCGAACTTCCCCGGCACGCTGCGGGTGGAGGTCGGGTCGCTGGAGCTCTCCGAGCGTCTCGCGGTTCAGAAAGCTGCCTTCGATCTTCGCGCGGGCCGTTTCGAGATCGTGTTCGACAATCTGCGCGGCGAGCTGGCCGGCGGAAAAATCGCAGGCGCGCTTCGCGTCACCGACACCAGCCCGCGGGTCGCCGAGCTGAAGCTCGATCTTGCGGCGTTGTCGGTTTCGCAGCTCCTCGCGGCGAAGTCCTTGCGTGGCACCTTGCATGGGTCGCTTACCGTGAGTGCTAGCGGCAACACGCAGCAAAGCCTGCTCGCGAGCCTTTCGGGGCAGGGGAATATCGCGCTGTCGGCGCTGGAGATCGAGCAGACCGATGCGACCGCGGTGGCCTCGGTTTTTGCCGCCTCGGCCACGGAAACGCCCGACGAGAAGAAGATCGAGCAGGCCCTGCTTGCCGCGCTCGACCGGGCGCCGCTCAAGGTCTCGAAGCTCGAGGCGCCGCTCGTGATCACGAACGGCGTGTTTCGCAGCGGCTCGGCCAAGGCGAGAGCGGCCAATATCGAGATCGTGCTTTCCGGCGCGTACAACCTGCCGCAGCGAAGCGCGGAAGCGCTGCTGAACATCGAAGTCTTTGGCGATTCTTCGGTGCGGCCGGGCGCGGCGATCCGCTGGTTCGGGCCGATCGACGCACCGGAGCGCAAGGTCGATGCGCGGGCGCTCGTGACTGCGGTCACGTTGCGCGCGATCGAGCGCGGGCCTTCCGGCATCCATCTGCAACCGGAACGCAATGCGCCCGCGAAGAAAAAGCGCCCGCCGGCGAAAGCCGAGAACGACGCCGCGCCGGCTCTGCCGCCGCCCTCGACCATTCCGTCTGCACCGCAGCCGCGGAGCGAGAACTAGCTTTTGCGCTCGAGCGTCACGACCGAATAGGCGAACTCGTCCTTCTCGCCCCGGAGCGGACCCTCGCGGCGGGTTTCGCGGAAGACGCCGCGGTCGAAGTCGGGGAAGAAGACATCGCCCTCGGGGCTGGCGTGGACTTCGGTCAATTCGATCTTTGCGGCGATGGGCAGGGTTGCCTCAAACAGCGCGCTGCCGCCGATGACCGCGATTTCCGGCGCATTGTTTTTCTTCGCGTCGTCATTCGCGAGTTGCAGGATTTCCTCGAGCGAATGGCCTGCGAGCACGCCTTGCGCGCGCCAGGTCCGGTCGCGCGTGAGCACGATGTTGGTGCGGCCGGGAAGGGGCTTGCCGATCGACTCGTAGGTCTTGCGACCCATGAGGACCGGCTTTCCCATGGTGACGGCCTTGAAATGCTTCAGGTCGCCGGGAATGCGCCACGGCAACTGGCCGCCCCGGCCGATCACGCCGTTTTCCGCGACGGCGACCACGAGAACGAGCGGGGTCGAACTCACTTCTTGCGAAACTTGTCGAGACTAACGATCTGCGCACCCGCCTCCGGCTGCGCGGCATCGGCGGCGGCAGGTTTTTCCGGAGCGGTTCTTTCGTGCGCGGGCTTTGCGATCTCGGGCTCGGACGCCGCACCCTTGGCGGGGTTCATCGCGGGCTGCCGGTCGCCGGTCCTGTCGTCGTTTGCGACCTTGATGCCGTTCGCGCCGTCTTCCGCGTTTTCGTTGGAGATCACTTCGAACTGCAAGCCGAACTGCACCGAAGGATCGAAGAAGCCCTTGACCGCCGCAAAGGGGATTAGCAGCCGCTCCGGCGCGCCGTTGAACGACACCCCGACCTCGAAGGCGTGCTCGCCGACCTTCAGGTCCCAGAACTGGTGCTGGAGCACGATCGTCATTTCCTCGGGAAATTGCGCGCGCAGACGATCGGAGATGCGCAGGCCCTGCGCGCGGGTGTCGAAGGCGATGAAGAAATGATGCTCGCCCGGCAGGCCGTCTTTGGCGACATCGGTCAGCACCTTGCGGACGACACTGCGCAGCGCGTCCTGAGCGAGTAGATCGTAACGGATTAAATCGGTCATCGAAGGATAGAACCCGATTCCGGGGGAGTGCGCCAGCAGACGGGAAGTAGTGGAGGCTTCTGTTGCCAGGTGCCTCCGAACCCCGCCTGAAAGTGCTAACCCTCAGGGCTTAATTTCGGTATTTCAAACCGCTTACGCGGCCTGAGCAACCGGAGCATAGTTGTCATTCGCAACTATCAATGGCCCGATAACGGCGGAACCATGCCGAGCGAAAGCCGCGCTCTTTACACCCTCGTCGATCCTGTTTCGCCCCCGCCAAAGCCCGGAAATCTTTTGCCGGTGCCGGGTTTTGGTGGAGGCGCCGGGTACCGCCCCCGGGTCCGAATGGTTTATTACAACGAGCGTTTATCGCCATAGCCGGATTGCTCCGGCACCCCGAATATAGGCGCTCAAGCGTGGCGGTTAAAGGGCGGCATTTTATCCGGCCGCGCCTGCTCCCGCAGGCATCAGGAGGCCCGCTTTTCCCCGAGCAGTTGCAGAACCGCGGCGAGGGTGAAGCCCGCGGCCCCGAACACGTACAGCCAGAACGGAAGGCCACCGGACTCGCGCGCGAGATAGGCGCAGCCCGCGGCGAAGACCGCCCCCAAAGTGAATCCGATGACGCGCGTCATGGCTCGCTTCGCATGGCGATCACTTCAAGCTCGACGCGCGCGTTCAGCGCGAGCCCGTTCGCGCCGAAGGCGGAGCGCGCCGGATAGGGCTCGTCGAAATATTCGAGATAGATTTTGTTGAAGGCGGGCCAGTCCTTCATGTCGGCGAGCATCACGAGGCAACGGACGACGTTCTTCGCGCCGAGGCCGTTCGCCTTCAGCGTGGAGAAGACGTTCTCCATGACCTGGCGGAATTCGTCCTCGGCCGTTCTGTTGTTGAGTTCGAGCTTGCCGGGAAGCGTGCCGAGCTGGCCGGATAGGAAAAACAGATTGCCGGCCCGCATGCCCTCCGAAAAGGGCAGGCCCGCGGGCATGTGACCGCCGGGCCGCACCGCTTCGGGAAACTTCTCCGAAGCGCTCACTTCTCGAGCACCTCCAGCGCGACCGTGCGATAGGCGCTGGCGACGTTCTGCACCCGCGCCGCGGTTTCGCCGGTGCCGGCGATGCCGAGCAGGTAGATGCCGCCTTTGCGGCGCGGCACGGCGATGTAATAGACCGACCAGTTGTTCTGGCTTTCGCAGGACGTATAGATCGTCTGCGATTGCGAGCCGCTCATCGCGGGCAATGCGCCGGAAGCGAATTTCCCCTTGCAGGTGCCGGCGTCGGAAGCGATCAGCTCGCCGCGGATCTTATCGACGGTATTGTCGCGCGACCCGGAGAGGATGCGCAGCGTGCCGAGGATGCCGTCCGAGCGCCAGACCGCGTCGTACTTGTTGCGAAGATTGTCGGCGAGCTGCTCGGGCTTCTGCATTTCGAAGGTGAAGTTCGCGCGCCGCAGAATATCGGTGGCGATTTCGACGGCTTCGGCGCGGGATTCCGCGGTCGGTCCCACCGTGGGCGTATTCGAGGGCGGCGGCGTCGGCTGGTTCTGGGGACGCGGCGTATCCGTGTCGCGATCAGGCCTGCGCGCGACCCGGTTGTCGTCGATGCTTTCCCGATAGGTCCCGCTCGATCCGACGCCGGTATTCCGCTCTTGCAGGGGCGTGCGGTTATCCTGACGGGGATTGGCGTCCCTCTGGACCGAGTTGTTCGGGGTCAGGTCTCTCGGCCCCGTCTCTCTCGGGCTGGCGTCGCGCGGCGCCGACGGCGGACGATCTCCGGTGCGGGCGACGTATCCCTTATACTTCTGCGCGCAGCGCAGAATCTCGGTCAGCATCACGTTGGTGTCGGTCAGATTGAACGTCACCGGCGCATTGTCATCGACGCGGACGACGAGCCGGAGCCCCTGACGGAACTGGTTGAAGAGGCCGACGCTGTCCGGCAGCGTCGCGCGGATCAGGCGGTTGTTCGCGGCGATGCCGCGAACGGTGTTCAACCGCCCGCCGTCGATTCTGAAATCGACGTCGAAGTCGCGGCCCTGCCGCAGATTCCAGTCGGGGCTCGAGAAGCCGATCGACCACCGGAATGAATCGGTGAGCGAGAACAGCAGGAGGATGCCGCTG
Organism: uncultured Hyphomicrobiales bacterium; assembly: GCA_964575175.1. Classification (GTDB taxonomy): domain Bacteria; phylum Pseudomonadota; class Alphaproteobacteria; order Rhizobiales; family Xanthobacteraceae. Next base: position 19,836 of record CAZNPX010000047.1, read on the forward strand.
CGATAGCGCGCGGAAGCCGCGCAATGGGTGAAGCGGCCGCTCCTGTCGTCGGTAAAGGCGGCCATGTCCCAGCCCGACACTTTATAGTTGATAATCGTCGCTGCGTTAGCGGGTACGGCGAGCGAGACGGCGGCAGCGAAGGTTGCGATGGCCAGAGCGCGCATGACGATCCACGAAGTCCCTGTTTTCCAGCTTTCGGGTTGTTCGGCGGCGATGATGATGGCTTATGCGTTGCGATGCAACGGGCCTGTTGCCGCGCTGCGAGACGCGATGTTTCGCGGCGGCCGGGAATAGCGTGCGCTATTTTTCGCGAAGATCAGCGCGCCCGTGTCAGCGCAAGCCAGACGCCGCCGCCGATCAGGAAGGTGCCGGAGATTCTCGAAAGCAGGCGCACGCGCGCGCGCGACAGGAACGCGCCGGCGCGGCCCGCCGAAATCGCGTAGATCGAATCGAAAACCGCAGCACTCACCATCGCGGTGATGCCGAGCAGCAGAACCTGCTCGAGATAATTCCCGTTCGGGTCGATGAACTGCGGGAACAGCGCGCCGAAGAGCACGACGATTTTGGGATTGCTCATCAGGACGACAAAGCCCTGGAGAAAGAATCCGCCGCGCGGCTTGGGTGCCGCCTCGGGAGAATCGAACGCACCCTCGGCGCGAAAGAGCTTGATGCCGAGCCAGATCAGGTAGGCCGCGCCCGCAAGCCGCAGGACCTCGAACCACCAGCCGATCGCCTCCAGCAGCGAGGCGAGCCCCAGAATCACCACGCCGATCATCACCGCGAGGCCGAGCTGCGTGCCGGCGACGTTCAGCAGCCCCGCGCGCGCACCGTAGCGAAGGCTGTTGGCGACGATCACGGTGACGGTCGGCCCCGGCACGATGATCAGCACGATGCAGGTCGCGAGATAGGCGAGATAAAGATTGAGGGGCATGACGGCGGTTCTCCTCGCGCCAGTTTCCGCCGGTTCGGCGCGCGAGTAAACAAGCGCCGGCCGCAGGCGCAGGCGTTTACCATTTGCGGCATTCCGCAAATTGCGATGCACGGGATCGGCCCGCCGCCCAATGTGCGCCCTGCAACCATGCGGCGCGGCACGGCTTCGATGAAACCATCGTACCGTTCGGCGGTTCTTGGTCTAGCGAAGTCGTGAGGTGACCGCTTTGGGTGGATGGCATAAACTTGTCCCGCCGCCGCAACGCTCTTTTCGCGCGGCTCTGGAGGCCCACATGAAAGCGATACCGCTGTTCTCTCTGCTGCTATGCGGCAGCCTGTTCGCAACGATGCCGGCGGAAGCGCAGCAGCGCACGCAGCCTCCCTATGATTCATGGTGCCGGGATTTGCAGACCGGGGTGGGCGGCTCCGTAATGGTTTGCCGTGCCTACACCTACGAGCAGTGCATGGCGTCGCGTTCGAGCCACGTCGAAAGCTGCTACCTGAATCCGCTTTACGATCCGCGCTTCCGGGAATGGCGGCGGCGGAATCCCCATTACTAGGAGTGTGAGAAAATGAAGAAGCTGCTCCTGCGCACGACCCTGGGCGCCGCCGCGCTGGTCGTGATGCTTCCGGTTGCTGCAAGCGCGCAGCAAAGAGCCACGCCGCGAAATCCGCCGCCCGATTTATGGTGCCGCGATCAACCCATCGCGGAGAGCTCCACCGCCACCTTCTGCTCGGCCTATACCTATCAGCAATGCATGGCGTCGCGCGCGAGCCCGTCGGAGAGCTGCTATCTCAACCCGCGCTATGACGCGCGCTTCCAGCGCCGCTAGTTGCAGGCCGGCACGGCCTTCAGCGCCTGCTCGGCGTCGCTGCGCTCGGCGAATTTATTGTTCAGCAGAATTTGCGTCTCGGCAGAGGAGGGCAACTCCTGCTCGATCATGCACCGCCCGGTCTGGACGTTGTGAAGAACGTAGAAGTTCGCCGCGGCGAAGCCGCCGGAGGCGGCCAGAATTACCGCCGCAAGTATCATGCGCATGGTGCTCTCCTCGCTGCCCCGCGAGCCTGGCCTTGATGGCCGTTCGCGCGGCAAGTTGCCCTTGACGATAAAAAACGCTTTGAGGGGAACGAAGTTCCAAGGAAGTGCATCACGCCCGTGTCCTATCTCTTCAATGCCGAGTTCAAGTCGCTGGTCGCCGCGCGTTGCGCTTCCTTTGCGCGCGAAGAAATTCCCGCGGCGGACGCTCTGAAACAGGCGGCGGTCGCGGTGACGCTGGTCGCGGCCAGTGACGGCTCCGGCCGCGCTGCCTTCATCCTCACCGAGCGCCCGGCCAGCATGCGCAGTCACGCGGGGCAGTGGGCGCTTCCCGGCGGACGCCGCGACGAGGGCGAAACCATCGCGCAGGCCGCGCTGCGCGAGATCGAGGAGGAGATCGGGCTCGTGGTGCCGGAGGGCGAAGTGCTCGGCACGCTCGACGACTTCATCTCGCGCTCGGGCTACCGCATCACGCCGGTCGTGGTCTGGGCGGAGCGCAGCGAGCCGCTGCGGCTCAACCCCGAGGAAGTTGCCATCGCCTACCGGCTTCCTCTCGACGGTCTTGTGACCGAAGAAACGGTGAGCTTCGTCGCGATCGAGGAAAGCCCGCGACCGGTCATTCGCATTCGCATGATGGGCAGCCACCTGCACGCGCCGACGGCGGCGATCCTGTACCAGTTCTGCGAGCTGCTCGCGGGCCGGGTCGCGCGCGTCTCGGAGTTCGAGCAGCCGTTGTTCGCGTGGCGTTGAGGCGTCGCTCGACGGCAACCGCAGCGGCATGTTAAGCCGATTCACATGAGTTGGTCGAAACACGGCGGCCGCGGGTCACGCGGCTATCATCACGGCGACCTGCGCGAGGATCTCGTGCGCGCGGCGCTGGAGCTGATCAAGGAGAAGGGGCCCGCGGGCTTCACCTTCGCCGATGCCGCGCGCTGGGCGGGCGTTTCGCCGGCGGCACCCTATCGCCATTTCCGCGATCGCGACGAACTGATCGCCGATGTCGCCAAGCGCGGCTTCACGCTTTTTTCGGAGCGGCTGCGGGAAGCATGGGGCGAGGGCCGGCCCGATCCGGGCCAGGCCTTCAAGCGGCTAGGCGCGGCCTATCTCCATTTCGCGCGCACGGAGCCCTCCTATTACGCGGCGATGTTCGAGAGCGGGGTCGCCATCGGCAACGATCCGGAACTGCGCGAAATCGCGGATCGCTCGCTGCAACAGCTTCGCGCGGCGGCGGAAGTGTTGGTCGCGGGGATGCCCGCGAAGGCGCGGCCTCCGGCGATGATGGTCGCGTTGCATATCTGGTCGATGACCCACGGCATCGCTTCGCTGTTCGCGCGCGCCGATCCCGCGCGGCGGCCGCTGCCGATGAGCGCCGAGGATCTCCTCGAGGCGCAATTGCTGATTTATCTCAAGGGCCTGGGCATCGAGCTGTAAGGCGGCAGCTCGAGCGCCGAAAAGCGCAAAAAATAGCGCAAAAAACCTATTGACCTTTCTAATGTGAATGTTATTTACATTCACACGGGCCTCTAGGAAGGGCCATTCAATGGAGAGCGACATGCCTGTTGCGGCAAAGATCGATCAGTTCGGAGTTCTCGCCTGGATCGCGTTGATGGTCCTCGGTTTTGTCGTCTGGTGGCCGCTGGGCCTCGCCGCCCTCGCGTTCATCATTTTCACGGGAAGATTTGGGAGCGGACCTATGGGTTGCAGAAGCTATGCCGAGCGCGGCGAATACAAGATGCAGAAACTGCAATGGAAGATGGATCGCATGCGCTCGCGCATGATGGGCGGCCACGCTCATGACTATGCGCCGTCCTCCGGCAACCGCGCGTTCGACGAGTATCGTTCGGAGACGCTGAAGCGGCTCGAGGACGAGCAGCGCGAGTTCAAGGATTTTCTCGACCGCCTGCGCTTCGCGAAGGACAAGACCGAGTTCGACCAGTTCATGGCCGAGCGCCGGAACCGGCCCGCGAACGAAGCGCCGAAAGACGAGCAGCGTCCGGAGTAATCAAACAGGCCTCATCCTGAGGAGCGCTGAAGGCGCGTCTCGAAGGATGGGGCCTCATGGTTCGAGACGCGATGCTTCGCATCGCTCCTCACCATGAGGAAGCAGGAAGGCCGCCCTTTCGGGCGGCCTTTTTCTTTAGTTCGGGGTTTTGAATCCTGCCTTCCTGAAGCAATCCCGGTGCAGGGGCGGGAACGAGCGCTCGAGATCGGTCTGGCGCAGCTTTTCGGACGTATCGATGCTTTCGGCCATGCAGACGCAATAGGCCTGCGCGCGCGGCCTGTTCGTTTCCGAAATCTGCGCGATGCAATGCGCGATCCATTCGCTGTCCCCCGCCCTGTCCCCGGCGCCTTGCTGCGCGGCGGCGGGCAGGAGCAATCCGGCAAGAACGGCGAGAGTGAAAACGGCGCGCATGGTCCGGCTTATCCCTTCAGCGCCTTCCTTGCGTCCGCGATGGCCTGCTTGAAAATTTCTTCGCTCTGCGCGCCGAACAGCCGGAACTTGCCGATGATGAAAGACGGCGTGCCCTGGAAGCCCAGGCCCTCGGCCTGCGCGTGATGGCGTTTCAGGATCGCGCCGATCTCCGCGATATTCTTCTGCAAGTCCTGCTTGGCGCGGTTTACGTCGATGCCGGCGGCAGCGAGCAGGCGATCCGTCGAGGCTTCCGTGACCCGCGTGCTGCCCGACATCAGCGCATCGTAAGCCTGCACGTATTTCCCCTGACCGCGGCTCGCGAGCGTGAGCTGCGCGGAATAGACCGAGGCCGGCCCGAAGATCGGCCAGAGCTTGTAAGCGAGGCGGATATTGCCGTCCTCGCGCACGACTTTTTGCAGGACCGGAAACGCCTTGCGGCAATAGGGGCAGTTGAAGTCGGAATATTCAGCGATGGTGAGATTGCCTTGCGGATTGCCGGCGACCGGAATTGCCGGGTCGCGCCAGATCATTTCCTCCGAGAAAATATCCTTGGTCTGGGCGATGGCCGGAACCGCGCCGAAGGCGAGCGATCCGGCAACGAATGAGCGCCTGCTGATCATGATGCGCCTTTCAGGGATTTGGGGCGGCGGAACCGCGGTTGCGGAATTTCGAGCGCAGGAGATAGATCACCGCGTACCAGAGCACGATGGCGAAAGCGCCGTTGAGGATGCGGAAAATCGCCGCGCCGAAGCCGCCCGTTTGCTGCGTCATGTCGGCCGGCGCGCCGCCCGCGAAGAACGGGCCGAAGGCGATCACGCTGCAAAGCGTGGCAAACAGCGCGAGCAGCGCGATATTCATGAGCTTGCCGCCCAGCCGGAGCAGGAGCGGCGCGCTCTGCGGTATCTCCTCGCGGTTCCGCGCGCCGGAAAAATCGCGCAGGAAAATCGTGATGCCCGCAAAGATGAAAAGCAGCCCCGCGCCGGCGCCGAGCAGGCGGCCCATGGCCGATGGATTGGCGTCGCCCGAAGGGATCGCGCCGAGGCCGATCAGCAGCGCCAATGCGCCGAGGCCGATGCAGGCGCCTCCAATAAAGAGCGTGTTGCCGAGCGAAGGCGGTTTGGCGTCCGGCGTTTCTTTCGTCGGTTCGTTCATGCATGCCCCGCGATTCAGCGCTGCGTATTTTATAGACCCGGAAGCTGGCCCTTGTCGTGCGGTGCGCCTAGCATCGCCCGACCGGGACCTTGCCGTCTGCGGGACACACAAAGGAACGCCCAAGATGCCGCTTTCGATGTCGCAAGCCTCCGTGCCGCATTTCGTTCGCGGCTTCGGGCAACTCGTCGTTATTCTGAAGAAAGGCGAGGCGGTCGATCCGGGCCTCGTGTCGGCGCGGCTCGCGCCGGACATGCTGCCGCTGAGCGGGCAGGTGCAGCGCGCGAGCGACACCGCGAAGGGTTGCATCGCGCGGCTTTCGGGCGCGGAAAATCCGAGTTTTGCGGACGACGAGAAAAGTTTCGCGGATCTGTACGGGCGGATTCAGAAGACGCTCGACTTCATCCAGAGCGTTCCGGCGGCGCAGATCGACGGCAGCGAGGCGCGGTCGGTGGCGGTGAAGGGCGGCGGCAAGATTTTCGAGTTCGTCGGGCTCGATTACCTGCAACGCCACGCGCTGCCGAACTTCTATTTTCATGTTTCGACCGCCTACGCGATCCTGCGCCATCACGGGGTCGCGCTTTCGAAGCGGCACTATCTCGGCTGAAGCGCCGCTTCGCGCTTCGATCTGGGTCGTGCGCCGCGCGCCATGCGCGGCGCGATTTCAGTAGCGCCAGCGCTGGTCGGTCTGCGGATTGGCATGTTCGCAATCGACAAGCTGGAGCGGGGTGCCGGTATTCACGCCCGGATAGCCCAGCACGTCGATGCATTTGCCGGTGATCTGGTTCTGGATGAAGCCGTCCTGCCGGACCACCCAGAGCTGGCTCTCGCGGCCGTCGCAGGCCGCGATCTGGAGCGGCGTCGCGTTGTTCGAGCTCGTGATGTCGATGCAGAGGCCCGAGAGCGTGTTGCGGATGTTGCCCTGCGGGCCGAAGACCCAGAACTGATCAGAAGGTTTGCCGTTGGGCTCGCGGCCGCTCACTTCGCAATCCCAAAGTTGCAGCGGCGTGCCCGGCGTGAAGTTGGAGATGCCCGGCACGTCCAGGCACTTGCCGGAAAGCTGATTGACGATGAGCCGGCCCGCCGGCTGCGCCTTCGCACTACCGATCACGAACATGACGGAAAGCGCGGCTGCCGCCGTAACCGTAATTGCCTTGCTAAACATGCTTCTCTCCTGAGGATTGCGTTTCCTTGACTTGGGAGGAAGCTAGGGCCGGAGGCTCGGACGGCGTGTGATGGCGATCACAGGCTGTCTTCACGTGTCCGTGTGAGAGCGCGCCACTGGAGAAGGACAGGAGAAGAGGGTTAACGAGGCGATGCGGCGGCTGTCCGGGCATCAGTGCGAGCGGAAGCTGCCTTCCGAGCCGCGCCGCATCACCGCATAGGTGCGGTGCGCGCGTACCACGTAGCTGCCTTCGTTGCCGTATCCGCTGCTGCGCTCGACGCTGGGTTCG
>CAZNPX010000048.1:0-26120 GCA_964575175.1 uncultured Hyphomicrobiales bacterium
CTCGGGCACCTTCTGGTCGGCCTATTGCGGCAACCGTGACGAGGCGGTGGACGGCATGATCGACGCCGATCCGATCGCCGCCGCCGTGCGCGCCGTGATGACCGCGCGGACTGAGTGGACGGGAACCGCCTCGGAGCTTCTGGGCGCCCTTGCCGAAATGGCGGGCGAGCGCGTCGCCAAGGCGAAGACCTGGCCCGATAGCCCTCGGGCGCTGGCGGGCCGGCTGCGCCGCGCGGCGACCTTCCTGCGCAAGATCGGCATCGACATCGGCTTCGAGCGCGAAGGGCGGGCGCGGACGCGAACCATCCGCATCACCACGGCCGGCAAACCCGCCTCGCCGGAAACCCGAGGGGCGCGACCGTCCGCATCGTCCGCACCGTCCGCCGATCGCCCGCAGGTCCGTTCCGGCAATGGCTTCGCTTCGACGGGCCTGCGGACGGTCGCCGCCGTCGCGGACGGTTCAGCGGGCGAGCCTGGCGCCACCGTCCGCGCCAACCCGTTGAAATCCCGCACAGAGGCCGATGCGGACGGTGCGGACGCAAGCTGCCCGCCTCAATCCGCGCCGGAAAACACGGGCTGGAGGGCGCGGCTATGAGCGCCGTCCAAGCCCTTAAGGCGGCGCGCGATGCCGGCGTGCGGATCGGCGTTGATGGCGATGCGCTCACGCTCGACGCCGACGCCGCGCCGCCGCCCGGCGTGCTGGACCTGCTTTCGCATCACAAGGTGGCCGTGGTCGCTCTGCTGCGCACCGGCAGCGACGGCTGGTCGGGCGAGGACTGGCGAGCCTTCTTCGATGAACGGGCGGGCATTGCCGACTTCGACGGCGGCTTGCCGCGCGATCAAGCCGAGGCCCGCGCCTTCGCCTGCTGCGTCACCGAATGGCTCAACCGCAATCCGGTGCGCTCGCCGCCCGGCCGCTGCCTCGGCTGCGGTGGAGGCGAGCACGCGCACGACGCGCTGCTGCCGTTCGGCACCGAGCCGACCGGCCACGCCTGGCTGCATTCGCGCTGCTGGGACGCCTGGCACGCAACCCGGAAGGCCGAAGCCGTCGCCGCCCTCTCAACCTATGGAATCGCTTTGAGGACATCGCCATGAGCGCCAAGAAACCCGCCGCCAACGCGCCGAAGACCGTGGTCGCCGACGATCCAGACGACCGCAAGGGCCGGCTGAAGAATATCGGCGGATCGCAGTCGGATCACTGGAACAACATTCTCGCCAATCAGGCGGTACAGGCGTTGTGGCTGAAAAACTCCAGCCCGGAGGAACGGGACAAGCAGTTGAACGCCACGGTCGCCGCGCTGGTCGGCATCGCGCCCAAGGACGAGCTGGAGGGCATGATGGCGGCGCAACTGATCGCCGCCCACAACGCCGCGATGGAATGTTACCGGCGCGCCATGATCGGCGAACAGACCTTCGAAGGCCGGCGCGAGAACCTCGCCCAAGCCAACAAGCTCTCGCGCACCTACGCGGCGCTGCTCGAAGCCCTCACCCGCCATCGCGGAAAGGGCCAGCAGAAGGTCACGGTCGAACACGTCCACGTCCATGCGGGCGGGCAGGCCGTGGTCGGCATGGTCGCCGCACCCGGTCAACCGGGGGGTGGGGACGCCCGCAAAATCGAGGAACAACCCCATGCAAAGCAAATCTCCCATGCACCTGAGCCCGCGTTGCCACGCCCGGACGCGGGCGGGGAGCCTGTGCCAGTCGCCCGCGATGGCGAACGGGCGCTGCCGGATGCACGGCGGCAAGGCGCCGGGCGCGGCCAAGGGCAATAGCCACGCCTTCAAACATGGACGTTACACCGCCGAGGCCATCGCCGAGCGGCGGCGCCTGATGGCGCTGTTGCGCGGCATGAAGGGCCTTGTCGAACAGGTGGATGGCGAGGAATAGGCCGTGGCGTCTTTTCCCGATGGGGGCGGGCCGGTTAGGTTCTTTCCGGCGCCTGTCCTGTGCGGGCGGCAAAGGCGCGATCTGCCGCCAGCGGCAGGGGTGCGAACCGGGTGCGCCCCCTCAAGTTCGCGGGTTCGCACTCGATGCAACCCGTTCGCATCCGTGCCAATACTCAATTATGACTTGAACGATTGAAGGATTCGCCCGCGACGATGGATAAACGGAGCCTCACCGAACGCGATATCTGCACCAAGTTTATCCTGCCGGCCGTCAAGCGCGCCGGCTGGGACGAGATGGTGCAGGTTCGGGAGGAGGTCTTTTTCACGAAGGGCCGGATCATCGTGCGCGGCAAGATGACGTACCGCGGCAAGGCGAAGAAGGCCGACTTCGTTCTCTACTACAAGCCGAACATCCCGATCGCGCTGATCGAGGCCAAGGACAACACGCATTCGGTCGGCCACGGCATCCAGCAGGGCCTCGACTATGCCGCGACGCTGGATATCCCCTTCGTGTTCTCTTCGAACGGCGACGGCTTCGTGTTTCACGACCGCACCGGGCACAGCGTTCCGATCGAAACCAATCTGGGCCTCGACGGCTTCCCGTCGCCGGCCGATCTATGGGCGCGCTATCGCGCCTGGAAGGGCCTCGACGCGGAAGCCGAACAGATCGTGCTTCAGGACTATTTCGACGACGGCAGCGGCAAGGTGCCGCGCTATTATCAGGTGAACGCCGTCAACGCCGCGATCGAGGCCATCGCCAAGGGGCGCGACCGTGTGCTGCTGGTGATGGCGACCGGCACCGGCAAGACCTACACGGCGTTTCAGATCATCTGGCGCCTGTGGAAGGCGGGCCGCAAGAGGCGCATCCTGTTCCTCGCCGACCGCAACGTGCTGATCGACCAGACGATGGTCAACGATTTCCGTCCGTTCGGCGCGGCGATGGCGAAGCTTTCGACAAACGCCAAAACCATCGAACGGCAGGACGGCACCACCGTCGATCTGCCGCTGGCGCTTGACCGGAAGCGGCGCATCGACACCGCCTTCGAGGTCTATCTCGGGCTCTATCAGGCGATCACCGGGCCAGAGGAGCGGCAGAAGCTCTATCGCGAGTTCTCACCCGGCTTCTTCGACCTGATCGTCATCGACGAATGCCATCGCGGCAGCGCCGCCGAGGATTCGGCCTGGCGGGAAATCCTCACGCATTTTTTCGGCGCGACGCAGATCGGCCTTACCGCCACGCCCAAGGAAACCGAATACGTCTCCAACACCGATTATTTCGGCGAGCCGGTTTTCAGCTATTCGCTGAAGCAGGACTGAGATGGCGGAGACCCCAGCAACCGATGCAGAGCGGGTTCGGCCACGATTGACCGTCGGAGCGGCCTATCGGCGCTTTGCGCCGCGCGTGCTCGTGGGTATCGCGCTGCTCGGCCTCACGCTCGGCGGCTGGTTCTGGTGGCGCGGCGAAGCCGGATCATCCCATCTCGCCTGGACGCTGGGGACGCTGCCGGTTCTGCTCGCCCTGTTCGGCCAGATCATCGCATCGCTGCGCCGCGGCGATGTCGGACTCGATGTCGTCGCGGCGCTGTCGATGTCGGCGGCCCTCGTCTTCGGCGAAAGCCTCGCCGGCAACGTCGTCGCATTGATGTATGCGGGCGGCCAGTTGCTCGAATCCTTCGCAGAAGGACGGGCGCGCCGCGAAATGACGGCGCTGCTTGGTCGCGTCGCCTTCACCGCCATGCGCTATCGCGACCATACGCTCGAAGAAGTGCCGATCGCGACCATCCGCCAGGGCGACCGGCTGCTGGTTCGGCAGGGCGATGTCGTTCCGGTGGACGGCCACGTCGCCGGTGGCGTTGCGGTGCTCGATCTTTCGGCGCTGACCGGCGAATCGATCCCCAAGAGCCTTTCGCGCGGCGGCGAAGTGATGAGCGGCTCGACGCTTGTTGGCGCCGCCTTCGACCTGATCGCCAGCCGGCCCGCCGCCGAAAGCACGTATGCGGGGATCGTTCGCCTCGTCGAGGCGGCGCAGGCCAGCAAGTCGCCGATGGCGCGGCTGGCCGATCGCTATGCGATGTGGTTCCTGGCGCTCACGGTGTCGCTCGCCGGTGCCGCCTGGTTCCTCAGCGGCGATCCGATCCGCGCCTTGGCCGTGCTCGTCGTCGCGACGCCATGTCCGCTGATCCTTGCCGTCCCTGTCGCCATCATCTCCGGTATTTCACGAACGGCGAAATCGGGAGCGCTGGTGAAGGATGGCGCGGCTCTTGAAGGGCTGGCACATGTGCGAACGGCGATCCTGGACAAGACAGGAACGGTGACACAGGGGCGCCCCACGATCACCGCCATCAGAGCGGGCGAAGGGTTCACCGAGCATGACGTGCTGGGACTCGCCGCGAGCCTCGATCAGGCGTCGGCGCACGTCATGGCGACTTCGCTCATTCAGGCGGCGACCGACGCCGGCCTCACGCTTCTGCCGCCGTCGAACATCGCCGAACTTCCTGGCAAGGGCATCGAGGGAACGGTGGGCGGCCGGCGTGTCGCGATTGGTGGCGACACCTATGTGCGCAATCGGAGCACTAGCGGCCATGCGCTGCTCCACAAGCTGGACGATCGTGACGGCGTGCAGTCCGTTGCGGTGGCCGTCGATGGCGCGGTCGCGGGCGTCATCCTGCTTCAGGATCAGTTGCGCGAGGATGCGCGCGCCACGCTCGATGCGCTCCGGGCGGCGGGAATTGAGCGGATCGTGCTGGCGTCGGGGGATATGGACCACATCGCCCAAACAGTCGGCCAGTCCCTTGGCGTTGACGAAATCCTTGGTGATCTGACACCGGAAGGCAAAGTGATCGCGGTGCGTCGCGAGGCGGCAACGCGGCCCGTCATGATGGTGGGCGACGGCGTCAACGATGCGCCGGCGCTTGCCACCGCGGAGGTCGGCGTTGCCTTGGGCGCGCGCGGCGCAGCTGCATCCTCCGAAGCCGCAAGCGTTGTGCTTCTGGTGGATGAACTCTATCCGCTCGCCACGGCGCTCAATATTGCGCGGCGAACGCGCGCCATCGCCCTTCAAAGCGTGTTCATTGGCTTGGGGCTTTCCATCGCAGGTATGATCGTCGCGGCGCTCGGCTATTTGCCGCCCGTGCAGGGCGCTCTGTTTCAAGAAGCGATCGACGTGGCCGTAATGCTGAATGCCCTGAGGGCGCTGAGATATCGCGCGCCAAGCAAACCCTCAGCTACGCAGGGTGGGCATCGCTAGCGGACGACCAGCACCGGGGTTTCAGAACGGGCCAGTACCTCACTGGTCTGACTGCCCAGAATCCACTGCCGGAAGCCTCGATGGCCATGAGAGGCCATGACAATGAGATCCGCCTCTACTTTGGCCCTTGTTTGAAGAATAGCATCAGCAGGGTAAGCGCCTGCGACGAGTTCTGTTTGGCAGATCACCCCCTCCCCCGAAGCCATTAGCGCGCAATCGTCGAGCATTAGCTGCGCGGCCTCGCTTTGCGCTCGCATCTCCTCTTGCGCCGGGTTTTTGTCGATGTTCGTCCCTCTGCCGCCAAACAGGACGACCACCGGCTCAATCGCTACCACTACGACAAGCCGTGCCTTCAGATGTGATGCAAGTTGAAGACCGTGACGAAACGCTTTTCGGCCAAGTGTGGACCCGTCGTTCGCAACGAGAATGCAGGAATACATCATGCTCCTCCAGTACGGCGTCGCCTGTACGCCAGTCAACATGATCAAGTCGCAACCCGTGAGGGCGTCCGACCTTCATTGAGAGTTGAGAGGTCCCGGGCAGAGGATAGTCGACATTTCTAAGGTTGGATATGACGGCGAAATCTCGGCCTGCTGACATGGCGTGTTTGTCGGTTTGAGGAGTTTCATCCCAGGCATGCTCGTCGGCTTTAGGTAGAACCTTGCGATCAGGGTATGTTTAGATTACACTAAACAGTATGAAGAAAGCGCCGAACTCCCCCGTTGCCGATCCCTCCCGTCGCCAGGCGGTGATTTATGCCCGCGTCTCCTCGAAGGAGCAGGAGAAGGAAGGCTTCTCGATCCCGGCGCAGCTGAAGCTGCTCAAGGAATATGCGGCGGCGAACGGCTTCGCGGTGGCGCAGGAGTACACCGACGTTGAAACCGCCAAGCAGACCGGCCGCGCCGCCTTCGGCGAGATGGTCGCCTATCTCAAGGCCCACCCGTCTGTTCGCGTGATGCTGGTCGAGAAGACCGACCGGCTCTATCGCAACCTCAAGGATTGGGTGACGGTGGACGAGCTGGACGTGGAGATGCACTTCCCCAAGGAAGGCGTGGTGCTGTCGCGCGAGTCGCGATCCTCGGAAAAGTTCATGCACGGCATCAAGGTGCTGATGGCGAAGAACTACATCGACAACCTGTCAGAGGAAGCGCGCAAGGGCATGCAGGAGAAAGCCGAACAGGGCATCTGGCCAACCAAGTGCCCACTCGGCTATCGCAACATCACCGGCCCTGACGGCAAAAAGATCATCGCCACCGATCCGCCCATCGCGCCGCTAATCGCCAAGCTGTTCGAATGGTACGCGCGCGGCGATATTTCGCTGAAGGAAGCGGCTCGCAAGGCACACGCGGCTGGCCTCACCTATCCCAAGAGCGGCGCCAAGGTGCCGGTGAGCACCGTGCATACCATCCTGCGCAACCGGCTCTATACCGGCTGGTTCGAATGGAATGGCAAGCTCATCCATGGCCGGCACGAGGCTCTGGTGCCGGTCGAACTATGGGAGCGCGTCCAGGGCGTGCTCGATGGCCGCTTCGCCAAGAAGGCCAAGCGCGGCAAGCACGACTTCGCCTTCTCGGGCCTGATCGCCTGCGCGCAATGCGGCTGCGCGGTGGTCGGCGAGATCAAGAAACAACGCTACGTCTATTATCATTGCACCGGGTACGCTGATAAATGCCAAGGCAATCCGGCCTCGTGCCGGCGCAAGCATGTGCGCGAGGAAGCACTCGAAGCGCAGTTCACCGAGCTTCTTGGCCGGCTGCGGTTCGACAACGAGGTGCTGGAATGGGTGCGCGAGGCGCTGCACGCAAGCCACGCCGACGAACGCCGCGAGCACGGGGAGGCGATCGAGCGGCTCAAGGCCGAGCACAAGCGCCTGCAAGCCCGCATCGATGGCATGTATATCGACAAGCTCGACGGCAAGATCGGCGACGACTTCTTCGACCGCATGGCCCGGCAATGGCGCGAGGAACAAAGCCGTTGCCTCAACGACATCGAACGCCACCAAAGCGCCGAGCAGTCCTACATGGACGAGGGCGTGCAGCTTCTCGAACTCGCACGAAACGCGCAAAGGCTGTTCGCAAAGCAAGAACCGCGCGAAAAGCGCCGATTGCTCAATTTCCTGCTATCGAACTGCACCTGGGAGGATGGTGAAATGGTCGCCACATTCCGGCCACCGTTTGATCTGTTGGCGGAAACCACCCTGATCGCGGCGGGCACCGCAGCCGGTGAGGCGGCAAAAACGGCCAAAACTGAGATTTGGCTGGGGGACTAGGATTCGAACCTAGATTGACGGAGTCAGAGTCCGCAGTTCTACCGTTGAACTATCCCCCAACGAAGTCCTTAATAAACAAGGATTTTTTTGCCGGGTGTCCCGGCGGCGCGACCGCCGGAGCGCGGACCTTCTAGCCGACCGCGGCATGGGCCGCAACCGTCGGATCGCCCGCTATTCCGCAGGCTGGACGCCCGCGCCGTCTTCCCCGGCGGGCTGTCGGGTGATGGCGAATCCGGCCACCACCGCGCCGACCGCGAGAATCGGCAGGAGCCGGCGAAAGCCGATCGTGCGCGCGATCTGCAATCCTGTGAGCAGTATCGTGGGGTCCTGCCACCAGTCCGGCTGCCGTTTTTTCTCTGCCTGTGCCTGCGCCAGCCGCAACTCCGCCTCGCGGGCAAGCGTCCGGCGCTTGCGGCTCGCGCCGAGAAGCATGATCAGCGCAAGCAATGCGATGGCGCCGAATACCGCCGCGACCGCGGCCCAGGCCTGCATGACGCCGTAGGTCTGGAGCGTCCACAGAAACAGCACGACGAGCCCGCAGACGAAGGCCGCCACCCCCGCGAAGGCGAGGATGGCGCCTGCGATCAATGATTTGAGGGTGAGGTCGAGCCTCACTCTGAATTCATCCATGAAACTGCTGAACACGGAATTCTCCCCCGCGTTCCGGTCAGCGGCGCCAGATCGCGCCGATCAGAAAACCGATGCCGGCCGCGAGCGCGAGTGTGGTCACAGGACGCTTGTAAACTGCGTCTTCGACCGCATCGCCGATCGTGCTGGTGACGTCCTTGACCGCATCCATTGCTTCTTGGCCCTTATCGCTCGCGTCGGAAATGACGCCGTCAAGATTCTTGCGGGCACGGCGATAGGCGGCGCCGCCGGTGGACGAAACCAGGGACGCAACCTGCTGCGTCAGCTTGGATACGTCTTCCTTGAGACTCTCGAATTCGCGGTCAACCGCGTCTTTGACTTGCGAGCCGTTGTTCGAAGTGCTGGTCGATGTTGCCATGGGAAAAGCCCTCTGCATTCTTCCGTGCCGATCCGCGCAGGAAGCCGGATGGGGACGAAAAGGTTCGATGCAGAAACGCGGCGGAACCGGGAAAGTTCCGTCCCGTCAACCGGGGAGCTTGACCTCGTCCTTGGCCACGAATTGGCCGACGACGACGATGAAAACGATCAGGAGCGGAACCGCGAGCAGGGCGCCGAACGGCCCCCAAAGCCAGGCCCAGAACGCGATCGAGAGGAAGATGAACAGCGGATTGAGCGTGAGCCGCGCGCCGAGAATCGTCGGCGTCACGAATTGCCCCTCGACCGTGGACATGCCGATGAACAGCAGCGGCGCGATCAGCGCCTGGTAGAACGAGCCGAACGTAACCAGGCCCACGCCGAGCAGCGTCACGATCATCGTGCCCGGCCCGATATAGGGGACGAAGTTGAGCACGAATGCGAGCAGGCCCCAGACCCAGGGGCTCGGCAGCCCGACGAAGTAGCTCGCGGTCGCCACGATGATGCCGACGCAGGCATTGATCGCGGTGACGGTGGCGATGTAGGTCGCGAGACTGGCTTCCACCGCGTTCCAGATGCGGATCACGCGCAGCCGCGATTCCCTTGCCGAACCGAAGCGCACGATGCCTTCCTTGAGACGGTTGCGGTTCGCGAGGAAGAAAAACAGCGTGCCGAAGAAGATCAGTAGCTGCCCCACCGCCGGGGTGAGCGACGCCAGCGCAGGCTGCAACAGGCTGGTGTTGACATCGAAGCCGATGCTCTTGCTCTGCGAGGGGGCTGCGCCGAGCGCCTCGCGAAGCCGGTTCATGGCTTCGATGGGCGCATCGAAAATCACGAGTTTTCCGCGCAGGTTGGCGCCGATTTCGGGCGCGCGCCCGATCCAGTCGCGAACCGGGTCCGCGAGCAGGACGATGCCCGTGGAGAGCAATCCGATGGTGCCGAGCACGAGGATCGCGGCCGTCGCCGCATGCGGGATGCCGTTCTGCGCGGCCCGGTTGGTGAGCGGGGCGAGAATGGTGCCGATGACCAGCGCAAGCGTGATCGGCAGGAACACCCCGCGGCCATAGCTCAACAGCGCCGTCAGCAGAATGACGAAAATGCCGATCATCGCGAATTGCGCGAACTTGGAGCCGCCGTTTACGGGTGCCGGTTCGGCGGTCTGCTTGCCCCAGTCTTCCTCGGAGCGGTTATGCGTGCGTTCGTCCATTTTTACTTTCTGCCGGGAGGGCGCTCCCTCGAAAGGGTAACGCGGTAGCGGGGGCATGGTGGCGCAGGGCCGATGACTGGAAAAGGGGGTGGCCCCCGGCGCGGTTAACCTGTGAACCAATTGCGCCTTTTAGGCGTTATAGCGGCCGGAGCGGCGGTTTCCGGTCACGGGGCCGCCGCGTTCCGCAAATGGGAGACCGGCATGGGCTTGCTTATCAACATTCTGATTACGTTTCTGGTCGTTATTCTGGTTCTTTATCTGGTCAACCTGCTGCCGATCGATGGCCGGGCCAAGCAGATCGTCCGTGTCGTCGTCATTATTATCGGTATTCTCTATCTGCTCCGCTATCTGATGGTCGCGGGTCCGATCCTGTAGCCGTCCCCGCGCCGGAGGTTGGCGCTTCAGGCCGATAGCGGCTCCGATCCGGCTGCGCTAGAGTGAGGCGCATTTGGATCGGAGGCGGACATGCCTGATTCAATTCTTTATCACGAAGCCAATCGTTCATTGCAGGATCACTTCAAGAGCCGGCCGATTGCCGACCGGCTCGAGGAAAAGCTGGCGCGTACCACATTCACCGACGATGATCGCGCCTATATCGAGAGTGTTCATCTGTTCTTCCTTGCGACAGCCGACGCGCAGGGCCGGCCGGACTGTTCTTTCAAAGGCGGGTCGCGCGGCTTCGTGCGCGTCACCGCACCGAACGAGATGGCTTTCCCCGATTACGACGGCAACGGAATGTTCAAGAGCCTTGGCAATATCGACGCCAATGCGAACGTGGGCCTTCTGTTTATCGATCTCGAGAAGCCCCGCCGCCTGCGTGTCAACGGCACGGCGGTCGTGAACCGCGAGGATCCTTTGCTCGCGCAGACCACCGGGGCGCAATTGATCGTCCGCGTCACGGCGAAAGCGATCTTCCCGAACTGCCCGCGCTACATTCCGACAATGACCCTGGCGAACCCGTCGAAATACACGCCGGTGGCGGGAGCGGCCCCGGAGGAGCCGGGCTGGAAGAGCTTCCCCGATTTCAAGGATCACGTGCATCCGCGCCATCCCACCGCGTAAACCCTTTCCGCATCGCGGTCTCGAAGCCTTGATTTGCCTGCCGGGGCGTCGCTGCCTAGACTGAGGGCAACGTAAAATCAGTAGCCGGAACTCCGTCGAGCGCTTCTCTCTGCGCTCCGGTTTTCGGGGAAAGGCATGGCATGGCGGACCAGCCGCGCGAGAGCGCGTCCGGACCGCAACAA
This sequence comes from uncultured Hyphomicrobiales bacterium, assembly GCA_964575175.1. Taxonomy (GTDB): domain Bacteria; phylum Pseudomonadota; class Alphaproteobacteria; order Rhizobiales; family Xanthobacteraceae. The sequence continues at coordinate 10,856 of CAZNPX010000048.1, forward strand.
GCGGCCAAATCCGGGCGGCGCCGTCGCAGGCGCCGCGGGCGCGGGGGCAATCGGGCGGGAGCGCAGACGCGCGCACCCCAGCAGACCAGTTATGCCGCGCTCGATCTCGGCACCAATAACTGCCGCCTGCTCGTCGCCGCACCCACCCATGATTCCTTTCGCGTGGTCGATGCCTTTTCCCGCATCGTCCGTCTCGGCGAAGGGCTTTCCCGCACGGGCGAGCTTTCCGAGCCTGCGCAGGATCGCGCGATTGCGGCGCTGAAGATTTGCGCGGCAAAACTCGACAGCCGCAAAGTCACGCGCACCCGTCTCATCGCGACCGAGGCCTGCCGGGGCGCCCGCAACGGTTGCGAGTTTCTGGAGCGAGTCGGACGCGAAACCGGGTTGAAGCTCGAGATCGTCAATCGCGAAACCGAAGCGAAGCTCGCTGCCAATTCCTGTGCGCCGCTGCTGGACCGCGACGCGGCCGGCGCCATTCTGTTCGATATCGGCGGCGGCTCGTCGGAGCTTGCATGGCTCGGCAAGGCCGCGGCGGTGGACGGCGGGCCGCCGCTCGCCCCGGTGCAGGAATGGGATTCGATGCCGCTTGGCGTCGTTACCCTTGCCGAACGTTTCGGTGGCGAGAACGTCACGCCCGAAGTATTCGCGGCGATGGTCGAGGATGTCCTGCCGCGCGTGAGCGCTTTCGCGGAGAAGGCGAACGGCGCGCGCAGCGGCGACATTTACCTGCTCGGCACCTCGGGCACCGTGACGACGCTTGCCGGCATCCATCTCGAATTGCCGCGCTACGACCGCCGCCGCGTCGACGGCATCTGGCTCAGCCGCGACGAGGTGACGAAAGTGGTCGCCCGGCTCTGCGCGACGAGCTACCAGGAGCGCGTTTCCAATCCCTGCATCGGCGCCCAGCGCGCGGATCTCGTGCTTGCGGGCTGCGCGATCCTCGAGGCGATCCGCCGCGTATTTCCCTGCGAGCGTTTGCGCGTAGCCGACCGCGGCCTGCGCGAAGGCATGCTCGTTGAACTCATGCGCGCCGACGGCGTATGGAAGCGCCAGTGATCCGGTTCTGACTTCGTCGCATGTCGGCAAACGCTCCTGCGAATGTCAGAACCAAAGGATCGCTGGCAAAGTATAGTTTTCTAGATACGGGACACTCGATGAGCGAGAAGAAATCACTTCCCGAGCGCGGCAAGGTTCGCGTCAAGAAAAAAACCGGGCGATCTCATTCGTCGCATCAGTGGCTCGCGCGCCAGTTGAACGATCCCTACGTGCGGAAGGCGCATGCGGAGGGCTATCGCTCGCGCGCGGCGTTCAAGCTCCTCGAGATCGACGACAAACATAAAATCCTGAAGCGCGGCCTGCGCGTGGTCGATCTCGGTGCCGCGCCCGGCGGCTGGTCGCAGATCGCGGCGGAGCGCGTCGGCAGCGCCAAAGGGCAGGGCAAGGTCGTCGCCATCGACCTGCTGGAGATCGAGCCGATCAACGGCGTCGAATTCGCGCAGATGGATTTCCTCGACGAGGACGCGCCGAAGAAACTCAAAGCGATGCTCGGCGGGCAGGCGGATGTGGTGCTTTCCGACATGGCGGCGAACGCCACCGGCCACCGGCAGACCGATCACCTGAAGATCGTGGCGCTGGTCGAACTCGCCGCCCAGTTCGCGCGCGAGGTGCTCGCCCCCGGCGGCAGCTTCGTCGCCAAGGTCTTGCAGGGCGGCACCGAAGGCGAGTTGCTGGCTTCGCTCAAGCGCGACTTCAAGGTGGTGAAACACATCAAGCCGCCGGCAAGCCGCAAGGATTCTGCGGAGCTCTACGTGCTCGCGACCGGCTTTCGCGGCGGCGCATGAGCGCTCGCGGCTAGGCCTGCGGGCCGCGCTCGGTGTTTTCGGCTTCCGGCGGCGGCGGCGCGACCAGCGAGGCGCCGGCATCCATCGGCAGCTTGATCAGCATGAAGATGGACGCGAGCGAGCAGGCGGCCACGGCGAAGAAGGTAATCGAGAAATCGCTGAGCAGGATTTCGCTGGAGCCGCGGGAATAGCGCAGCAGCTCCAGCACGATTGCGGCGATCGCGACGCCCGCGGAAATGGCGATCTGCTGCGCGACGCTGGTGAAGCTCGTGGCCTGGCTCATCGTGCTCGTGCCCAGATCGGCGAAGGCGAGTGAATTCAGGCTGGTGAATTGCAGCGAGCGGAAGAAGCCGCCGACGAACAGGATTGCGATCACGACGAAATAGGGCGTGGCGGGTGTGAAGAACCCGCAGACCGCGATGAACACGGTCGCGATCACCGTGTTCAGCAGAAGCACGCGCTTGATGCCGAAGCGACGCAGGATCGGCGCCGCGCTCATGCGCATCAGCATGGCGCCCGCGGCGCCCGCGAAGGTGAGCAGGCCGGATTCCAGCGGCGACATGCCGAAGCCGAGCTGGAACAGCAGCGGCAGCAGGAACGGCATCGCGCCGACGCCGATGCGGAACAGCGAGCCGCCGATGACGCTGGTGCGGAAGGTCTGCACCGAGAGCAGCTTGAGGTCGATCAGCGGCGCGGGATGCACGCGCGCATGCCGGACGTAGAAATACATCACGATGCCGCCGATCAGGATCATCGACGCAGAGAGCCACACCGGCAGCAATTCCTGGCCGATGGTGGTGAAGCCGAAGGCGAGGCCCGAGAGGCCGATGCCGGAGAGGATGAAGCCCGCGACATCGAGCGGCGGCACCGTCTCCTCGCGGATGTCCTCGATGTATTTCGTGGCGAGCACGAAGCCGACGATGCCGATCGGAATATTGATCCAGAAGATCCAGCGCCAGTGGAAATAGGTGGTGATGAAGCCGCCGAGCGGCGGCCCGATCATGGGGCCGATCAGGGCCGGGATCACGAGCCAGGCGAAGGCCGCGACGAGCTCGTGCTTCGGCACCATGCGCAGGATCACGAGCCGCCCGACCGGAACCATCATGGCGCCGCCGATGCCCTGGATGATGCGGTAGGCGACCAGATCGCCGAGCGACACCGCGAAGCCGCAGGCCAGCGAGCCGAGGGTGAAGACCACGATGGCGGCGCGGAATATCGTTCGCGCGCCGAAGCGGTCCGCCATCCAGCCGGAGATTGGGATGAACACCGCAAGCGACAGCAGGTAGGAGGTCAGCGCGAGCTTGAGCGCGATCGGGTCCACCTTCAGGTCCCGCGAGATTTCCGGGAGCGAGGTCGCGATCACCGTCGAGTCCACGTTTTCCATGAACAGCGCGGTGGCGACAATGAGGGGGACGAGAACTTCGCGGCGCATGGGGGCGTGATTCCAGCCGGACCACATAGACTGCAAAGGCGCTGCCGTCACCTGACGGAGTTCAATGCAGCCTTGCAGGAGGCGGGAGGCTGCCTACATGAGCGGCGGGATTGGAGGTCCCGCCGATGATCTACGTGCTCGCGTTCTTCCTGCCGCCGCTGGGACTGCTCCTGAACGGCCAGCCCTTCGCCGCGCTTTTCAACGCGTTCCTCTGGGTCTTCTGTTTCTTCGCCGGCTGGTTCTTCTGGCCGGCCTGGCTGGTTCCATCCGGCCACGCGATCCTCGCGATCGCCATGCGGAACGACGCGCGCCGCCACCGCGAGCTGGTGGATGCGATCGAGAAGCACGGGCCGCCGCCGAACTGGCGGCCGTAAGGCTTCACGCGAACGCCAAAAGCGTCATGGCCGGGCTTGTCCCGGCCATCGACGTCTTTAACCGCGTCAAAAGCTGGATGCGCCTGTAGCGTTTTCAAACAGCCGGTCGCGTTCTCGCGCTCCATCGAGCCGAGGTTTGCTCCCGCCTCTTTTCGTCGGCGCGAATGGCGCGCGAAAGAGGCGGCGGGGACGCCGGGGATTTTCCGATCCCCACGGCCGCCTGCACGAAGCGCGCTTGGTGTTTACGCCATTCGCGCAAACAACAAGCAAGTGCAGACGAGGGTAGTCACCGCGAAGGCCGGAGAAATTCCCGGCGTCCCGGCACGTCTGGCGCTTCTTTCGCGAATGCCGCGAGCGGCAAGCGCGTTCGCCATTCGTGCCAAGTAGCGCGCTTGGGATTCTTACGCGAATGCCGCAAGCGACACGCGCGTTCCCCATTTGCGCCTTCACGACTTCGCGCGGCGGTTTTCGGCCTGCTTCGCTTGGCCCCCGGTGGACTGACCGAATTATCCACCGCTGGCGGGCCTTCTCGGCTCTGCCGTCACGCGCGTTGGCACGCGCTCCCGGCACAGCCGCCAAGGAAGGCCCTTGTGACGAGCGGCAGGCTCGCCGGAGCCGAAGCGACTTCAGCCGCCGCATTTCGCCTGCGCGTACAGACTCCATGCAGCCACCGCTTCCGGTCCACACCGGGCCACGCGCCGCCCGGCGTCCTCGTATTCAGTCCCGAACGAATTCGGGCGAACCGGAACGAGCGCAGTTTAGGTTTGGCGGAGAGGGCGGGGATAAGTTTTTCGGAGGATTCGCGGAAGCGGTTGAGCGGAAACGGAAAAGCGCTGCCGCGGAAATGTCGCTATCCCCGCTTTGGAACCAATTCTCCTCATGGCGGGGCAACGCCCGGGGCTCGTCGGCCATCATCGTGCTCCGCGCCTCAATGATCTCATGATCAGTTCTTCGGTGGCTTCGACGTCGATCCAATGAAATACCGAAACCCACTTGTCCTTTTCCAGATCCTTATAGTGTTGAAAGAAGTGCCCGATTTGATCGCACATGAGGCCCGGAAGATCGCGGTAACTTCTCACCCCGGAGTAGTAGGGGTGCAATTCATCGACAGGGACTGCGAGAATCTTTTCGTCTCCACCGGCTTCGTCTTCCATCATTAAAGCGCCGATTGGACGACAACGTATGATCGATCCTGGTATTACCGCGACCTGACTTGCGACAAGAATGTCGCAAGGATCGCCGTCGGCAGAAATCGTGTGCGGAATGAATCCGTAATTGCCCGGATAGAACATTGCCGTATGCAAAAACCGATCTACGACCAAGGCGCCGGAGTCTTTATCGATTTCATATTTCACCGGCGGCCCGCCAAGCGGGATTTCGATGATTGCGTTTAAGTCTTTCGGCGGATTTCGTCCGCTGGAAATGCGCGAGATGTCCATATGCGCCCCTTACTGCGCGCCGCTGACGGCGAAGCGCACGATTGCGAGGGCAAGGAAGAGAGCGCCGATGGAAAGAACGACCGAGGAGATCGTATATAGAATTGCGCCGATGGCATTGCCGCGTTCGTAAAGCACGGCGACTTCGAGCGAATACGCCGAGAACGTAGTGAAGCCGCCGATCATTCCTGTCGCGAGGAACAGCCGCCATTGTGACGACAGCCCGCTGCGCAGCGCGAAGTATTCGGCGACTACCCCGATCAGGAATGACCCGAGTACGTTGATCGAAAGCGTGCCGAAAGGAAACGCATCGGCGCCAAGCAAACGCAGCGCGGCAACATTCACCGCGTGGCGCGCGCTTCCGCCAATCCCGGCACCGATAAAAACGATAAGGTAGTTCATGGTCGTTGCTCCTGTCCGGTTTCGGCGAGGGCAACGTGATGACCGCCCTGGAGCGGCGGAGCTTCTGGCATGCTCCTACCGCTCGAAGCCGCGCACGCGCGGCCCTCGCAGTAGGAGCTATCAGCCTGCCGTGTGCAGGCGGTTCTCGGGGAGCTCCATCCCCATCCCACGTCACAATCATAAACGCGGGGCCACGCAGGTCAATTGAATAAAGGAGTGGCCTCGTCCTTCGAGATGGCGGCTCCTCCTCAAGACGGGGGGTCGGGGTTCGTGGCTATGGGTCCCCGTCTTCGCGGGGACGGCAATGGCAGCTTCACGCCACCTTCGTGAAATCCGGCGGGCGGCGTTCAGTCGTTATCGGTTCGATAGCCAATCGACTACATCCGCTGCGCTTCGGTCCGGCGGAAAAACCGGATAGAACACATGGCTGATTATGCCATCGTCGATCACGAGCGTGAAGCGCTTCAATAGCGTCATGCCGCTGGCTTCGAACGTCGGCAGCTTCATCGCTTGTGACAGCGCAAGTTTCTCGTCTGACAAAATAGCGAATGGCAAATGAAGCCGCTCCGCGGCCTCTTTTTGGTAATCCAAATCCTGCGTCGAAAGACCGAACAGATTCTGAACGCCCAATCGCTTCAAGTCAGCGAAGTGATCCCGGAATGAGCATGATTGCGGCGTGCAGCCGCGCGCGCCGGGTATCATGTCCCACCCATTCGGATTTTCCACACCCGGCTGACCGGTGCGCGGATATGCGTACACGACGGTGCGGCCTTTCAGCGAGGAAAGATCAACTTGACTTCCGTTGGTTGCAGGAAGCGCGACGGAAGAAATCTTCGCGCCCGGAAGGTGCTTCGTTGCACCGTCATCCTCAGGGGCGGGGATCGATGACCAGTCCGGCGTGCCGACCGTGCTTTGCTCCACCGATCTATTTCCCTGCTCACGCCACCTTCGTGAAATCCGGCGGGCGCCGCTCGGCAAATGCGCGGAAGGCTTCGAGCGCTTCCGGCGAGCGCAGCCGCTCCTTGAATGCGGCACCTTCGCGCTCCATCACCGCCGTGATCGCGGAAGCGTCGCGCATGAGCTGTTTCGTGAGCTTCAGCGCGCCCGCGGGGCGGGTCGCGAGCTTCGCGGCATATTCGGCGGCGCGGGCGCGAACCTGCGCGGTGGCGACCGCTTCGGTCGCAACTCCCGCGGCGGCCGCTTCCCGGCCGGTCATCGGCTCGCCGAGCGCGAACATCTTGTAGGCCCGCGCGTAGCCGATGCGGGCGGGCAGGAGCACCGAGGAGGCCGCCTCCGGCACCAGCGCGAGGTTCACGAACGGCACGGTGAGTTTGGCTTCCTCCGCGATCACCACGACGTCGCAGTGAAGCAGCATGGTGGTGCCGACGCCGACCGCATTGCCCTGGACCGCCGCCACCAGCGGCTTGGTCGCCGTGGCGAGGGCCACGAGGAAGGGGCTCGCCGCCGCGTCGCGCGGCGCGACCTTGCCCATGGCGATCTCCGTGAAATCGGCGATGTCGTTGCCGGAGGTGAAAAAGTCGCCTTCCGCCTGAAACAGCACCGCGCGGATGCCCGGTTCTTCCTCCGCCCGGACCATTCCCTGCACGATCGCGGCATACATCGCCTTGGAGAGCGCGTTTTTCTTGTCGGCGCGGTTCAGGGTGAGGGTGAGCACGCCGCCTTCGACGGTGGTGCGGACGAGATCGGTCATTTTGGCCTCCCGGATTTGTTGTCGGGACTATAGCGGGGAAGTGTGGATAGATGCAGGGCTTCAAGCGTCTGGCTACGCTACGGCACCTTTGCCTTTTGGAACCAGCATGCTAACGACCCTCGCCAACCCAAGGCATTTGGCGATTCCGCATCCGGCGGCGCCTGCCATCTTTCCGGCTTAAGTCCGGTGAACAGGAGTTGGCGATGAACCGTCTCACTGACGGCCTCGCGCGGGAAGCGCTCACCTTCGACGATGTGCTCCTGAAGCCCGGCCTATCCGACGTGCTGCCTTCCGAGGCGGAAGTCCGCACGCGGCTCACCCGAACCGTCACCCTGAACATCCCGATCCTGTCCGCGGCGATGGACACCATCACCGAGGCGCGGCTCGCCATCGCCATGGCGCAGGCCGGCGGCATCGGCGTGCTCCACCGCAACATGACGCCGGACGTTCAGGCCGAGCACGTGCGCCGGGTAAAGAGATTCGAATCCGGCATGGTGGTGAACCCGCTCACCATCCGCCCGGAATCGACGCTCGCGGAAGCGCTCGAACTGATGCGCCAGAATTCGATCTCCGGCGTGCCGGTCACCGAGAAGAACGGCAACGGCGCAGGCAGGCTTGTCGGCATTCTCACGCATCGCGACGTGCGCTTCGCCACCAATCACGACCAGCGCGTCTCCGAACTGATGACGAAAGACAATCTCGTCACCGTGCGCGAAGGAGTGACGCAGGAGGTCGCGAAGCGGCTGCTGCACCAGCACCGCATCGAGAAGCTCTTGGTCGTCGACGAGAATTATCGCTGCGTCGGCCTGATCACGGTGAAGGACATCGAGAAGGCGGTCGCCAATCCGAACGCCTGCAAGGACGAGCAGGGACGCCTTCGCGTCGCCGCCGCGACCACGGTCGGCGAAGACGGCTTCGCGCGCACCGAGCAACTGGTCGACGCGGGCGTCGATGTCGTCGTGGTCGATACCGCGCACGGGCACACGCGCCGCGTGCTGGAAGCGGTCGCGCGCATCAAGCGGCTCTCGAACGCGGTGCAGGTCGTCGCCGGCAACGTCGCGACCGCGGAAGGCACCAAGGCGCTGATCGACAGCGGCGCGGACGCGATCAAGGTCGGCATCGGCCCCGGCTCGATCTGCACGACGCGCGTGGTCGCGGGCGTCGGCGTGCCGCAACTCACCGCCATTCTCGATGCCGCGGAGGAAGCGCGGAAGACCGACACGCCGGTGATCGCCGATGGCGGCGTGAAGTTCTCCGGCGATCTCGCGAAGGCGCTCGCGGCGGGCGCGGAATGCGCGATGGTCGGCAATCTTCTCGCGGGCACCGACGAAAGCCCCGGCGAGGTTTATCTCTATCAGGGCCGTTCCTATAAATCGTATCGCGGCATGGGCTCGGTCGGCGCGATGGCGCGCGGCTCGGCCGACCGCTACTTCCAGCAGGATATCAAAGACTCGCTCAAGCTCGTGCCGGAAGGCATCGAAGGGCAGGTGCCCTACAAGGGCGCGGTCGCGACCGTCCTGCACCAGCTCGTCGGCGGCCTGCGCGCGTCGATGGGCTATGTCGGCGCCGCCACCATGAAGGAATTTCGAGAGAAGGCGCAGTTCGTCCGCATCTCCGGCGCGGGCCTGCGCGAGAGCCACGTCCATGACGTGACCATCACGCGCGAAAGCCCGAACTATCGCCTCTAGGCGCTAGAACAGAATATCGGCGTTCCAGGCGTCGCCGGCGCCATACCAGCTCGCGCGCCCGCTGACGATCTTGGTGCGCTCGGCGTTGAGGCGGCCGTAATAGGTGCCGTTCAACTGGCGGCGGAAGAGCTGGACTTCCTCGCCTTCGATGCTCCGGAACTCGATCACGTCGCTGACCGAGCCGGCATTCTTGCGCACCTCGCGCCAGCGCGCGTCGAAGACGTTGGAGTCGCCGCGCCGCGTCCAGGTTCCTTCGAACAGGAGGCCGCTCGCGGATGATTCGATCACCCGCCACGAGCGCCCGAGATCGAACTGCGCCGCCGGCGCGTTGGAACTTGCGCCGGGAGAGTTCTGCGCGAACGCGGAAGGGGCGAGCAGCGCGCTCGTGCCTGCCAGCAAGAACAGCCGTCTATGGATGTGCATGTGTCGGGTTCCATCTGCTGCGGAAAGGGTCGCCACGCAGACGGGAATATGAAACGCGCTTTACGGCGCGCCAAGTAAACTTGCGGCGAGGTCAGGCTTGCCCGCGCGCGGCATCGAGGAGTTTCGCGACTTCGTGCGCGCGCGCTACGTCGCGGAAGGCGAGCTTGCCGGTGTGATCGGTGTCGCGCATGCGCTTCGGCATGTGGGACGCGAAGTAAACATGGCCCGCGCCGCCGCCGGTTTCGAGCACTTCGAGCCTGTCGTCCATCTTCTCGAACGGAACGCCGGCGAAATGCGGTTTCATGCCGTGATGCAGGATCAGGGCGCGACGGTTCGTGATCGCGTAGATCGTCTTGCCGCTCTCGAACAGCATCACGAAGGGCGCGGCGAGGAACGCGCCGCCAAAAAGCGCGAGCGGCGTGAGCGCGTCCCGGCTTATCCAGCCTGTAAAATATGCAACGAGCGTAAGCGCGAGCCACGGCCCGCCGATCCACCAGAGCGCCGCCTTGCTGCGGAGGATCGAATAGGCGCTGGGCCCCGACGCCCAGCGCAGGATTTCGCCCCGTTGCAGATGCTCCTCCAGCGCCGGGAGATGCAGGCGCGTTTGCGTAAAGGCGGGGTCGGCCGTCATGTGCAGGGACTCGCGATATTTGCGCCGGAAGATTACAACAGCCGCGCTCAATTACGGGAATCGCAGATGCCGCTACGCAATGCCGTCTTCGTCCTGCTCGCGCTGGGTGCCTTGTCCGGCGCGGCTTTCTCGCAGCCCAAACCCAAGGAAGAATGCGCGACCCGGAACGGCCAGTTCGCCGAGACGCAGTTCTGCGTGAACTCGTCGCTCGCGGCGGAGGGCGAGGACAAATTCGGCCCCGAGAATTTTCTCGAGGGCGAAAGCGGGAAGGCGTGGTGCGAAGGCGCGGTCGGCTACGGCATCGGCGAGGCGGTCACGATCCGCTTCAAGCCGGCGGTGCGCGTGCAGGAATTTTCGTTCCTGAACGGCTATCCGAAGACCGAGGACACCTACAGGAACAACAGCCGCGTGAAGCAGCTTCGCATCCAGACCAGCGACGGCTTCGCGACGGTCGTCACCGTGCCCGACAAGAAGGAAGATCACGCGATCAAGCTGCCGCGTCCGGTGAAGCCGCAATGGGTGCGCTTCACCATCGTCGACGTCTATCCCGGCGCGCGCGGCAGCGACACCTGCATCGCGGGCATTCTTCCGAACCTCGAACAGCTCAACGCAAACTGAGGCCGTCATGACCGTTCCGATGATCCTGTTGCCCGTCTTCGTGCTGGTGGCGCTGACCTTCGCGCTCGCGATCTGGATGGGCGTCGAGCGCAATCGCGCGATCTCTGGCAGGCAGGTCCGCATCAAGGACATCGCGCTGACCACGGAAGGCTGGCCGGAGCGGGCGAAGCAGATTTCGAACGCCTATCACAACCAGTACGAGCTTCCGGTTCTCTTCTATATTCTCGTCATCCTCGCGCTGGTGACGAAGAAGGCCGATCTGGTTTTCGTGGTGCTGTCGTGGATTTTTGTCGTGGCGCGGCTCGTGCATGCCTTCATCCATACGACCTCCAATCGCGTTCCGCGCCGCTTCTTCGTCTATATGGCCGGCCTGGTGACGCTGCTCATCCTCTGGGTGATGTTCGCGTTTCAGATTCTGACGGGCGCCTGACTTGATGGGTGACTGGCGCTTGTGGCGAGGGCGCGATCTTGCGGTCCTCTTCGTCATGGCGACCGCGCAGGAATACGGCCTTGAGTTGAGAAAGCGCATGGCGCCGCTGGTGACGGGCGTGGGGCCGGTCGAGGCGGCTGCGGCCACGAGTGCCGCGCTGTCGGCGCTGAAGGCCGAAGGCGCCTTGCCCGATCTCGTCTTCTCGCTCGGCTCGGCCGGTTCGCGGCGGCTCGAACACGCGGAAGTCTATCAGCTCGCAAGTGTCTGCTACCGCGACATGGACTGCACGCCGCTCGGCTTTGCGCGCGGGCTGGTGCCGTTTCTCGACGAACCGGCAATTGTTCCGATTTCGCAGCGGATTGCCGGAATCCCCGCGGCTTCCATCGCGACCGGCGCCAGCATCGTCTCCGGCAAGGGCTACGACGGCATCGAGGCCGACATGGTCGACATGGAAAGCTATGCGGTTTACCGCGCGGCGAGGCATTTCGCGGTGCCGATGATCGGCTTGCGCGGCATCACCGACGGCAAGACCGAGCTTTCCCGTTACGAAGACTGGGCGGATTATCTTGAAATCGTCGATCGCAAACTTGCGGCCGACATCGATAAGTTCGCCGCGGCTGTTGAAAGCGGCGGTTTCGGCCTATAAGCCGCCGCATGACACCAGCAGCACGGCTTGCAGCCGCAATCGAAGTTCTCACCGAAATCAACACGAAGAAACGTCCCGCGCCGGACGCCTTGCGGGAATGGGGACAGACGCATCGTTTCGCCGGCTCCGGCGACCGCGGCGCGATCGGCTCGCTGGTCTTCGATGCCTTGCGCCGTCGCGCGTCGGCCGCGTGGCTCATGGGCGAGGAAACGCCGCGCGCGGTGGCGCTTGGCGCATTGAAGCTCGCACGCGGCCTGCGGATTGATGAAATTGCGAAGCTCACCGACGGTTCGCGCTTTTCGGCGGCACCGCTCAGCGATGACGAGCGCGCGCGGCTGGAGCACGGCTCGCTCGCCGACGCGCCCGCGCATGTGGCGGGCGATTATCCGGAATGGCTCGATCCGCATCTCGCGGAAAGTTTCGGCGACGAGCGCGCGGAAGAGGGCGTGGCGCTGGCGGCGCGCGCGCCGCTCGATCTGCGCGTGAATTCGCTCAAGAGCGACCGCGACGCCGCCGCGAAGGAGCTGTCGCACCTGAACGTGTCGCGCTCGCGCTGGTCGCCGCGGGGCCTGCGCATCGAATTGTCGCCCGAGGGCAGGCAGCCGCCGGTGACATCCGAGCCTTCGTACATCAAGGGCGATTTCGAGATCCAGGACGAGGGCTCGCAGCTTGCAGCGTTGTTCGCGGGCGCGGAGCCCGGCCAGCAGGTGCTCGACTTTTGTGCGGGCGCAGGCGGCAAGACGCTCGCGCTCGCGGCGGCGATGGAGAACAAGGGCCAGCTCTTCGCCTATGACTCCGATCTGCGCCGCCTCGCGCCGATCCACGAGCGTATCGCGCGCGCGGGCGCGCATAACGTGCAGGTGCGCTCGCCCCGGGGAAAGCAGGACGTGCTTTCCGATCTCGAAGGCAAGATGGATCTGGTGCTGCTGGATGCGCCGTGCACGGGCAGCGGCGTGTGGCGGCGGCATCCCGATGCGAAATGGCGCATCCGCCCCGGCGCGCTGGAAATTCGCGTGAAGGAGCAGACCGCGCTGCTCGACGCGGCGGTGCGCTTCGTGAAGCCGGGCGGCAGGATCGTTTATGTCACCTGTTCGCTGCTCGAGCCGGAAAACGGCGCGCAGATCCGTGCGTTCCGCGAGCGCAATCCGGGTTTCGAGATCGTGGCGCCGGGCGAAGTCGTGAAGGCGCTCGGCGACGATGCGCCGGCTTTCTCAGGCGCGGCGAAACTCTCCGGCGAAGGGATCCAGATGACGCCGCGGCGCACGGGAACGGATGGCTTCTTCGTGGCGGTGTTGCGGAAAGTGTAACTGCGCCTCATGAGGAGCGATGCGAGGCATCGCGTCTCGAACCATGAGGCGATACTACAAAATCGTCGCTTCGGACTTTTCCGGCTGCCAGTCCGCGACCGACTTCAGGTCCGTCTCGCATTCCCACCGGCCGGGGCGGCACATCTCCATCGTGCCCCGGTCGAGGATCGCCTGAAGCGCGTCGCGGGAAATCGTCCGGAAGTTCATGCCGTCGATAGTCGGCGTCGGGTCCTTGCCGTCGTTGAGCAGGAAGCCCCATTTTGCGAGATGCCAGTTGAACAGCGTGAAGCCCATCTTCGAGGTGTTGGATTCCCGCGAGAACTGCGACTCGGTGAAGAACACGCCGTTCACGGCGAGGCCATAGCCGCCGCCCGCGAGCGCGCCGTCTTTGTTCCAGACCTCGAAGCTGTGCGCGTGGCCCGCGTCATGCAGGTCGGCGAAGGCATGCATGAGTTTCGGCCGGAGCCACGTCAGATGCCAGCGGCCGGGGCGGCGCTCGGCGCAGGCCCTCATCACGCCTTCGAAGTCGCGGTCGAAAGTGACGGTGTATTCGTTCTGCCGCATCTGGCGGCGCAGCCGCTTCGCGATGTGCAGTTCGTTGAAGAAGAGGACGCAGCGCTCCGCGCTGGAGTGCCACTTGAACGGCCCGACATGCGCCCACGGATAGAGCGTGCGCTTGTACGCGCCGAGGAGCGACGGAACGGAAAGGTCGTTCGCGATGCCGGCGACGCTGCGGTCTCCGGCGGAGCGCGGGTCGGGCAGGGCGTTGCCGCGCCGGAAGCTGTCGCGCAGCCAGACGCGCGCGAGGCCGGGAAGCGCGCCGATGCGTTTGGGCGCCAGCGCCCAGGCGGTGCCGAGCGCGATCCGCTCCATGATGTCCCGCGGGCTCTCGCGGAAAAGCGCCGCGCGGCGGACTTTCGGGTCGGGGATCGGCGGAACGATGGAGGGCGAATTCATGCCCGTTTCCTAGTCCGCCGCCGCCTAATGCCGGGTTACGGCGGCCGCGAAGTCTCTTAAGCTGTTGGAAAGCATAACCTCCGCGCGGGGCTCGCTTGCGGGCCGCGCGGCGATCCCTTAGTTCCTCGCCATGAGCAGCCCCGCCCGCGCGGCACCGCCGCCCGCCGTCCAAAACCCCGCCCACGACAAGATCCTGATCGTCGATTTCGGCTCGCAGGTGACGCAACTGATTGCGCGCCGGGTGCGCGAAATGGGCGTCTATTCCGAGATCGTGCCGTTCCAGTCGGCGGAAGCGGCCTTCGAGAAGCTGAACCCGAAAGCGGTGATCCTGTCGGGCGGCCCCGCTTCGGTGCTGGACGACAACGCGCCTTCCGCGCCGCAGGCGATTTTCAGCGCCGGCTTGCCCGTGCTCGGCATCTGCTACGGCGAGCAGACCATGGCCCAGCAGCTCGGCGGCAAGGTCGAGGCGGGGCACCACCGCGAATTCGGCCGGGCCGAAGTCGAGATCACCGAAGACGCGCCGCTCTTCGACGGCGTGTGGAAGAAGGGCAGCCGCTATCCGGTCTGGATGAGTCACGGCGACCGCGTGACCGTGCTGCCGCAGGGCTTTCGCGTGCTCGGCAAGGCGCCGAACTCCCCCATCGCGATCATCGGCGACGAGAGCCGCAGCTTCTACGCGATGCAATTCCATCCCGAAGTCGTGCATACGCCCGACGGCGCGAAGCTGTTGCAGAACTTCGTGCTGAAAGTCGCGGGCGCCAAGGCCGACTGGTCCATGCGCGCCTTCCGCGAGGAGGCGATCGAGCGCATTCGCGCGCAAGTCGGGAGCGGCCGCGTGATCTGCGGGCTCTCCGGCGGCGTCGACAGCGCGGTCGCGGCGGTCTTGATCCACGAGGCGATCGGCGACCAGCTCACCTGCGTCTTCGTCGATCACGGCCTCTTGCGCCTCGACGAAGCGAAGACCGTGGTGGACCTCTTTCGTGGGCATTACAACATTCCGCTCGTCCATGTCGACGCCAGCGAGACGTTTCTGCGCGAGCTGAAGGGCGTCACCGATCCCGAAAGCAAGCGCAAGATCATCGGCCGGCTGTTCATCGACGTGTTCGAGGCGGAGGCGAAAAAAATCGCAACGGAAGGCCAGGGACCGGCCGAATTTCTCGCGCAGGGCACGCTCTATCCCGACGTGATCGAAAGCGTGAGCTTTACCGGCGGGCCTTCGGTCACGATCAAGTCGCACCACAATGTCGGCGGGCTGCCGGCGCGCATGAACATGAAGCTCGTGGAGCCGTTGCGCGAACTCTTCAAGGACGAAGTGCGCAAGCTCGGGCGCGAGCTGGGCCTGCCGGATGTCTTCGTCGGCCGCCATCCG
>CAZNPX010000049.1:0-25950 GCA_964575175.1 uncultured Hyphomicrobiales bacterium
GGCGGACCTGCCCCGAGATGTCGTCGCGATACTCCACTTCCGATCCCATGCTCACAAGACCGGGAAGACTTTCGAAATCCTCGATCAGATGCGCGCGCTCCACTTCCCGCGCGAGGAACTCGGACGTCACGGGAAACTTGTCGAGGGCGGCTGCGGCAAGCCGCGCCAGACGATCGGAGTCGCGCCGGGTGATCGCAATCGGAGGCAGATCGATGTTGTGATAGCGGACCATTTTCTATTCTCCTTGCATGCAGCCTTTCACCGTGAAGCAGACCGCCGGTACGGGCGGCGGATTCGCCGTGAAAAGACAGGATGGATCGGGATTACGATGATGAAGCGACGAGACGGCAGAAATCCCCGGACAGCACGCAGCTACCCGGGCTAGGCACCCGCTTGGAGCTGACCTGCGCGGAAAAACTTCCGGATATGGCGCGTCGTGATCGTCATGAGGGTCAACGTAAGACCGCGGCCCGGTTTGTCAATGAGCCGGTGGCTTCCTGCCGCGGCGATGCCGCGCGCGGCCGTGAATAAACGAACGAATTCAAGGGGCTGTATCGGGAAACGCCCGGCGCTCAGTTTCCCATCGTTGTGCGTAGCACATCGATTTCGCGCTCCGCCGCGCCGAGGCCGAGCTTGGTCCGGCGCCAGAGCACGTCTTCGGCAGTTTTGGCCCACTCCTGCTTTTGCAGGTAATCGAGCTCGCGAAGATGAAGGTCCCCGACGAGACGCGGGCCCAGATCCTCGATGCGTTTTGCGTCGCCCAGCAGATTCATGGCGCGGCGGCCATAGGATAAAGCAAGGCGGCGCGCGGCCGACGCCGGAAGATAAGCGTGGCTCAGCGCGAGATCGGAAAGCAGCCCTTCGAGACCACGCTCGCCGAGATCGCCGCCGGGAAGCGGCTCATCGGCGGTCCAGCGGCCGCGCATCGCGAACCAGTGCCCGAGCTTATCGACCACGTCCTCGCTCATGGCGCGGAAGGCCGTGAGCTTGCCGCCGATCAGCGACAGCAGCGGCGCCTCGCCATAGCCGGCGTCGGAAACGATCTCGTATTCGCGCGAAACCTTGGAAGCCGAGCCCTTGCCGTCGTCGATCAGGGGGCGCACGCCGGCATAGGTCCATACCACGCGCGACGGCTCCACGCTGGTGCGGAAAAAACGCTCCGCGACCCGGCAGAGATATTGAATCTCCTCCGCGCTTGCCGCGGCATGCATCGGATCACCCGAGGTTTCGACATCGGTGGTGCCGAGCAGCGTGTATTTTTCGGCGAAGGGAATGGCGAAGACGACGCGCCCGTCGTCGTTCTGCATCAGGTAGGCGCGATCGTGCGAATAGAGGCGCGGGTAAACGATGTGGCTGCCCTTCACGAGCCGCATCTTCACCCGCTTCTCGGTTTTCACGATGGCATCGAGCACATGCGCGGCCCAGGGGCCGGCGGCATTGACCAGCGCGCGCGCATGAGCGGTGTCGCGCGTTCCGCCCGCGGAGAGCACGAGCTCCCAGCGCTGGCCGGCGCGGCGCGCGGAAACCAGCCTCGTGCGCGTGCGAATGTCGGCGCCCCGCTCGCGCGCGTCGATCGCATTCACGACCACCAGCCGCGCATCGTCGGTGACGCAATCGGAATATTCAAAGCCGACGCCGCCGGCCGCGCGCAACGGCGCACCGGCCGGATCGTCGGCAAGATCGAGCACGCGCGAGCGCGGCAGCACCGAGCGGCCGGCGAGAAAGTCATAAAGCCTGATGCCGATCTTCATCATCCAGGCCGGGCGCATCGACGCCACATGCGGGATCACGAAGCGCATGGGCCGCACCAGATACGGCGCATTTTTAAGGAGCAGTTCGCGCTCGCGCAGCGCTTCGCGCACGAGGCGAAAGTCGTAGTTTTCGAGATAGCGAATGCCGCCGTGAATGAGCTTGGAGCTGGCGGACGAGGTTCCGGACGCGAGATCGCCCTGCTCGACGAGCAGGACGGAAAGCCCGCGGCCCGCGGCATCGCGCGCGATGCCGCAGCCGTTAATGCCGCCGCCGATGATCGCGACGTCGAATTCCTTCATGGGCAAGCGATTCCGTTCTCCGGCACGAGATTACAGGATCGCGCGCTATGGCGACGGAAAAAAGCGGGCGAACTAGACGCGCTCGATCGCGAGCGCGACACCCTGCCCCACGCCGACGCACATGGTGACGAGGCCGTAGCGGCCGCCGGTTTCCTCGAGCGCGCGCATGGCCGTGCCCGCGATCCGCGCCCCCGACATGCCGAGCGGATGGCCGAGCGCAATCGCGCCGCCGTTCGGGTTCACGTTGGGGGCGTCGTCGGCAAGGCCGAACTGGCGGACGCAGGCGAGCGCCTGGCTCGCGAAGGCTTCGTTCAGCTCGATCACGTCGAACTTGGTGGCCGGAATGCCGAGGCGCGCGGTGAGCTTCTCGACCGCGGGCACCGGGCCGATGCCCATGATCCGCGGCGGCACGCCCGCCGAAGCGAGGCCCAGAATGCGGGCGCGCGGCTTCAAGCCGTTCGCCTTCGCCGCCTCTTCCGAAGCCACGATCAGCGCGGCGGCGCCGTCGTTCACGCCGGACGCATTGCCCGCAGTCACGGTGCCGGGGTTACGGAACGGCGTCCTGAGCTTCGCGAGACTTTCAAGGGTGGTGTCGCCGCGAGGATGCTCGTCCTTCTCGACCTTCACCGGACCCGCCTTGCCGCCCGGCGCCTCGACCGGAACGATCTCGCCGTCGAAATAGCCGCGCTTCTGCGCCGCGACCGCACGAAGCTGCGAGCGAAGCGCGAACTGATCCTGGTCCTCGCGCTTCACCTGAAATTCCTCGGCGACGTTCTCGCCGGTCTCGGGCATGGAATCGACGCCGTATTGCTGCTTCATCAGCGGATTGATGAAGCGCCAGCCGATCGTGGTGTCGAAAATTTCCGCCTGCCGCGAGAAGGCTTCGGTGGCCTTGCCCATGACGAAGGGCGCGCGCGACATGGATTCCGCGCCGCCGGCAATGGCGAGCGAAATCTCGCCGGTCTTGATCGCACGCGACGCGGCGCCGACGGCATCGAGCCCCGACGCGCAAAGGCGATTGACGGTATTGCCCGGCACCGAAACCGGCAGGCCTGCGAGCAGCAGGCCCATGCGCGCGATGTTGCGGTTGTCTTCGCCGGCCTGATTGGCGCAGCCGAAGAAAACCTCCTCGATCTTGCCGGTATCGAGCGAGGGATTGCGCGCGAGCAGCGCCTTGATGACATGCGCCGCGAGATCGTCGGGGCGCACCTTCGACAGCGAGCCGCCGAAGCGGCCGATCGGCGTGCGGACGAAATCGCAGATATAGGCGTCGCGCAACTGGGTCATCTTTCGCTCCTCAGGAATTGCCGCCGTGCGCGGCTTTGGTCCGCGCATGCAACTCGCGCAGGACCTTCAATTCGGTTTCATTCGGCGCCGGAGTCTCGATGACATCCGGCGCGAATTTGATCTGCCAGCCGGTGGCCGCGACGACCTGCTCCCGGGTGACGCCCGGATGCAGCGACACCACGGTGAGCTCGCTCGTTTTCGCGTCGGGCTCCATCACGCACAGATCGGTGATGACCTTGGTCGGGCCCTTCGTGTTGACGCCGAGCTTTTTGCGGCTGTCGCCGCCCTCGCCGTGGCCGAGCGACGTGAAGAAGTCGATCTTTTCCACGAAGGCGCGCTTGGAATGCGCCATGGTAATGAAAATCTGGCCGCAGCTCGTTGCGATCTCCGGCGCGCCGCCGCCGCCCGGCAGGCGCACGCTCGGCTTTTCATACGGGCCGACGACGGTGGTGTTCAGGTTCGCGAACTTGTCGATCTGCGCGCCGCCGAGAAAGCCCGTGGTGATGCGGCCGCCCTGCAACCAGTAGCGAAACATCTCCGGCACCGAGACGGTGGTCAGCGCGGTTTCGCAAAGCTCGCCGTCGCCGATGGAAAGCGGCAGCACGTTCGGGCGCGTCTCCAGCGTGCCGGATTCGTAGATCAGCACGATGTCGGGCGCGTGGGTCTGGCGCGCGAGATTGCACGCGGCCGAGGGCGCGCCGATGCCGACGAAGCAGACATCCTCGTTCGTCAGTGCGCGCGCGGCGGCGACGGTCATCATTTCGTTCGGCGTGAAATTCTGGCTCATGATTTCACCTCAGGCCGCCTGCTTCGCGTGGCGGGCGAAAACTTCGGGGCCCTTGCGGATCACGTTCTCCTCCATCCACGCGAGGAAGGTGTCGCGCTCGCGCGCGATCGCGTCCCAGGCCTTGTAGAAGGCGTTGTCGCGCTTGTAGTAGCCGTGCGTATAGGAAGGATGCGCGCCGCCGGGCACCTCGACGATGGCCTTGACGGTCCAGCCCGGCAGCACCACCGAATTCGGCGACGGCGCATTGAGCTCGTCCACGATCTCTTCGACCGTGACGATGGAACGCTTCGCGGCAAGCACCGCCTCTTTCTGCACGCCGACGATACCTTCCAGCAGAACGTTGCCTTTCCGGTCCGCCTTTTGCGCGTGAATGATCGCGACATCAAGCTTCACGGCCGGGACGGTGGCGAGCTTCTCGCCGGTGTAGGGGCACGTCACTTCTTTAATGCTCGGATTTACGCGCGGGAGTTCCGCTCCGCGGTAGCCGCGGAACACCGCGAATGGCAGCCCTGCGGCCGCCGCATCGTAAGCATTGGCCATCGCCGCATGAGAATGCTCGACGATTTCGATCCGGTTCGGCCAGCCGTTCTGGTAGGCGTCGCGGAAGCGATGCAGCGAGCCGACGCCGGGATTGCCGCCCCATGAAAACGTCATGCGCTCGGCGCAGCCCATGCCGATCAACTGGTCGTAGATCAGATCCGGCGTCATGCGGATCAGGGAGAGGCGCTTTTTCTTCTGGCGGATGATTTCGTGCCCCGCCGCGAATGGAATGAGATGCGTGAAGCCTTCCATTGCGACGGCATCGCCGTCCTTCACGTTGGCTTCGATCGCTTCGGAAAGTTTGAGAAAAGCAGCCATCAACACACCGTTTCCGCGCTAAAATTTGCGCGCGAAACTAGGGTGCATGCCAACCACCGTCAAGGAACGGGATCGTTCCAGCCCTTGCCTGCTTTGTACCAGTCCCGCCGCCGCGCCTGCGAACGGGTCAGAGACGAATGCGCAGGAGGTTCGCGATTTCGCCGATGATGCCGCGGCGAAACAGGAGCACGCAGAGCACGAAGATCGCGCCCTGAATGATCGTGACCCACTGGCCGAAGCTCGCAAGGTAGTTCTGCATCGCGATGATCGTGAAGGCGCCGACGACCGGCCCGAAGATCGTGCCGAGACCGCCGAGGAGCGTCATCAGGACGACTTCGCCCGACATCGACCAATGCACGTCGGTAAGCGAGGCATTCTGCACGACGAAGGGCTTGATCGCGCCGGCAAGGCCCGCAAGCGCCGCCGAGAGCGTGAAGGCGACGAGCTTGTAGCGGTCGGTCTTGTATCCGAGCGAAATCGCGCGCTGCTCGTTCTCGCGGATCGCCTTCAGCACTTCGCCGAACGGCGAGTGAATGACGCGATAGATCAGCAGGAAGCCGAGCAGGAACACGACGAGCACGAAAACATACATGATCCTGTCGTTCGCGAGATTGAACAGGCCGAAGAGATAGCCGCGCGGCACCGGCTGGATGCCGTCTTCGCCGCCGGTGAACGGCGCCTGCACCGCGAAGAAATACATCATCTGCGCGAGCGCGAGCGTGATCATCGCGAAATAGATGCCCTGACGGCGAATGGCGATCGAGCCGGCGACCACGCCGAGCACGGCCGCGCCCGCAACCGCGAGCAGGATCGCAAGCTCGGGGGCCATCGGCGCATCCGTGATCGTCAGCCATTGCCAAGAGCCGGCCCAATAGGGAATCGAGATCTTGCCGGCCTTGGCGAGATGCGCCGCGAAATAGCTGGCCCAGCCGAAATAGAGCGCGTGGCCGAAGGACAGCAGGCCGACATAGCCGATCAGCAGGTTGAACGCGCAGGCGAACAGCGCGAAGCACAGCGCCTTCATCAGAAACGGCGGATAGACGAAAGCCGGAAGCACCGCGAGCACGAGCACCATAAGCGCAAAAGCGATCATCTCGCTCTTGTGGCTCGAGGTTTCGACCGGCGCGCTGAGTTGTTCGGTTGCCTGTGCCATCTTAGGTAGCCCTTCCGAACAGGCCTGCCGGCCGGATCATCAGCACGATGACCATGATGACGAAGATCACGGTGTTCGACGCTTCGGGGAAGAAATATTTGGTCAGGCCCTCGATCACGCCAAGGCCGAAGCCGGTCACGATCGCGCCCATGATCGAGCCCATGCCGCCGATGACGACGACGGCGAAGACCACGATGATGAGATCGGCGCCCATGGTGGGGTTCACCGCATAGATCGGCGCCGCCATCACGCCCGCGAGCGCCGCGAGCGCGACCCCGAAGCCGTAGGTGAGCGTGATCATGCGCGGCACATTGATGCCAAACGCGCGCACCAGCGTCGGGTTCTCGGTCGCGGCGCGCAGATATGCGCCAAGCCGCGTCTTTTCGATGATGAACCAGGTGCCGAGACAGATCACGAGCGAGAAGACGATGACCCAGGCGCGGTAGTTCGGCAGGAAAGTGAAGCCGAGGTCGCGCACGCCGGTGAGCTGCGGCGGGATCTGGTAGGGCAAACCGGACGAGCCGTACTGGTGACGGAACAGGCCCTGGATAACGAGCGCGAGGCCGAAGGTAAGCAGCAGGCCGTAGAGGTGGTCGAGCTTATAGAGCCATTGCAGGAATGCGCGCTCGATCAGGATGCCGATGCCGCCGACGATGACGGGGGAGAGAATCAGCGCCCACCAGTAATTCAGGCCCGCGAACTGGAGCAGGAAATACGCCACGAACGCGCCCATCATATATTGGGCGCCGTGCGCGAAATTGATGATGTTGAGCATGCCGAAGATCACGGCGAGCCCGAGACTGAGCAGCGCATAGAACGAGCCGTTGATCAGCCCGATCAGCAACTGGCCGAATAATGCCGGCAGATTGATATCCATCCATGCCCCCGATCGATTGAGGAGCGGGCTTTCGCCCGCTCCTCATCCGTAGTTTCGCTTAGCCCTGGACGAGCGGGCACTTGCCTTCGCTCAAGGGGCGGAACGCATCGCTGGCCGGGATGGTCGCGCGGACCTTGTAGTAGTCCCACGGGCCCTTCGATTCTTCCGGCTTCTTCACTTCGAAGAGATACATCGGATGAATCTTGCGGCCGTCGGCGCGAATTTCACCCTCGCCGAACAGCGCGTCCTTGGTCTTGTTCTTCTTCATGTGCTCGACGACCGCCTTGCCGTCGCTGTCGTTCTTCAGCGCAACGACCGACTTCAGGTAATGCGTGACCGCCGAATAGACGCCGGCATGCACCATGCTCGGGTGAACGCCACGGTTGCCTGCCGCAAAACGCTTCGCGAAGGCGCGGTTCGCGTCATTCATGTCCCAATACCACGCTTCGGTGAAGATCAGGCCCTGCGCGGTCTTCAGCCCGAGCGCGTGAACGTCGGTCAGGAACACGAGCAGACCGGCGAGGTTCTGGCCCTTCTGCACGATGCCGAATTCGGCAGCCTGCTTGATGGCGTTGGTGGTGTCGGCGCCCGCGTTGGCGAGACCGATGATCTTCGCCTTCGAAGCCTGCGCTTGCAGCAGGAACGAGGAGAAGTCCTGGCCCGGGAACGGATGGCGGACGGCGCCGACGACCTTGCCGCCGTTCTTGACGACGACGGCCGAGGTGTCGCGCTCGAGCGCGTGCCCGAAGGCGTAGTCGGCGGTGAGGAAGAACCAGGTGTCGCCGCCGGTCTTCACGATCGCGTTGCCGGTGCCGTTGGCGAGCGCCCAGGTGTCATAGGTCCAGTGCACGGTGTTCGGCGTGCAGCGCGGGCCGGTCAGGTCGGAGGCCGCGGCCCCGGAGACGAGGAATACCTTGTTCTTTTCCCTGACGATCTCGTTCACCGCGAGCGCGACCGACGAAGTCGGCACGTCGACGATGACGTCGACCTTGTCGACGTCGATCCACTGGCGGACGATGTTCGAGCCGACGTCCGGCTTGTTCTGGTGATCGGCGCCGATCACTTCGATCTTGAGTCCCTTCACGAGATCGCCGAGATCCTCGATTGCGAGACGCGCGGCGAGCACCGAGCCCGGACCCGCGAGGTCGGCATAGGTACCCGACATATCGTTCATCACGCCGATCTTGATGACGCCGTCTGAAATCTGCCCATAGGCAGCGCCGGCGGATACCATTGCCGCCGAAAGAATTGCAGTTCGTAACAGTTTCATTTCCTACCTCCCGATTATCAGACGCCGTTCGTGGCGGCTGCCTTAAACACCCAGATACTCGTGCAACGTTTCGAGCTTTCCACTCAGCTCGGCATTGGCGAACTGCTCCACGATCTTGCCGTGTTCCATGATGTAGTAACGGTCGGCAACCGTGGAGGCGAAGCGGAAGTTCTGCTCAACGAGCAGAATGGTGAAGCCCTGCTCTTTCAGCTTCCGGATCGTGTTGCCGATCTGCTGAATGATGACAGGTGCGAGACCCTCGGTCGGCTCGTCGAGCAGAAGCAGGCGCGCGCCGGTGCGCAGGATGCGCCCGATCGCCAGCATCTGCTGCTCGCCGCCGGAAAGCTTGGTGCCCTGGCTTCTCAGGCGCTCGCGCAAATTGGGAAAGAGCTCGAAAATCTGCTCGCGCGAGAGGCCGCCGGGCCGCACCTGCGGCGGCAGCATCAGATTTTCCTCGACGTCGAGCGAGGCGAAGATGCCGCGCTCCTCGGGACAGAACGCGAGACCCGCGCGCGCGATCACGTCCGAGGACAGATTGATCAGCTCGCGGCCCTCGAATTTCACCGAACCCGTGCGCTTGCCGACGATGCCCATGACGGATTTGAGCGTCGTGGTCTTGCCCGCGCCGTTGCGGCCCAGGAGCGTCACCACCTCGCCGGCGTTCACGTTCATCGTGGTGCCGTGAAGAATGTGCGACTCGCCATACCAGGCGTGCAGGTCCTTGATTTCGAGCAGCGGGCCGGAAGCACGATCAAGCATGGCCGGTCCCCATATAGGCTTCGCGCACCTGCGGATTTTCGGAAACGGTCTTGTAGTCGCCCTCCGCCAGCACGCGGCCGCGGGTCAGCACCGTGATCTTGTCCGACAGGTTCGAAACGACGCTGAGATTGTGCTCGACCATCAGCACGGTGCGGTTCGCGGCAACGGTCTTGATGAGCGCGGCGATGCGGTCGATGTCCTCGTGCCCCATGCCGGCGGTCGGCTCGTCGAGCAGCAGCATTTCCGGATCCAGCGCCAGCGTGGTCGCGATCTCGAGCGCGCGCTTGCGGCCATACGGCAATTCGACCGCCGGGATGTTCTCGAAGGCCGAAAGGCCGACATCGTTGATCAGCGACCGCGCGCGCTCATTATAGATGTTGAGTACGGAGGCAGGGCGCCAGAAATCGAAGGAGCCGCCGCGCTTGCGCTGGAGCGCGATGCGGACATTCTCGAGCACGGTGAGATGCGGGAACACCGCCGAAATCTGGAACGAGCGCACGACGCCGAGCCGCGCGATCTCCGCGGGCTTCAACTGCGTTATGTCCTGTCCTTTATACTTGATGGTTCCGCGCGTCGGCGTCAGGAACTTCGTCAGCAGATTGAAGCAGGTGGTCTTACCCGCGCCGTTCGGGCCAATCAGCGCGTGGATCGTACCGCGCTCGACCTTCAGGTTGACGTCACTGACCGCAACGAAGCCGGCAAATTCCTTTGTGAGATTTTCCGTTTCGAGAACGTATTTGTCACTCATACGCCG
The DNA here is from genome assembly GCA_964575175.1 of uncultured Hyphomicrobiales bacterium. GTDB lineage: Bacteria > Pseudomonadota > Alphaproteobacteria > Rhizobiales > Xanthobacteraceae. The sequence continues at coordinate 9,797 of CAZNPX010000049.1, forward strand.
CGCACCCACCCCTGAACTTTATTATTCATTATTACGATCCACCCGGATTATTATGTTTCACCCGAGCGCGGTTCCAGCCGAATTTCCCTGCCCCTTCCGCAGATCGTCCGCCGGAACCCTGCTTTCGCCGCGAGAGATGCGGAAGCGCACTGCAACGCGCGTCCGGGACCCTGCGGCGACTTCAATTCTATTTGTCGTTTCCCTGCCTGGTTGAAACCGATCGGACTGCCGCTAGAACACGAGTATTTCCGTATCGCGTCAAGCGCTTTCCGTACTGCGGTAGAACTCATGCCGCATGTGCGCAGTCTTCATGCGCCGGCTGCGCGCGGTTTCATCCGACGCAGGATGATGCTGCATAAAGATGCGCCGGCCCAGCGTGTTGGGGCTCGTTTAACTCGTTGATTCCATTATCAGATCATATCCGCGCGACATTTCGCCCCCGATCGCGTGTCGGGCATGGCGTTGACGTTTCCAGTATGGGGCAAGCAGTGCCGCTTCTGACTCGCAACGCGACAGGACGCGAGCACTTCCTGCTTCCCAAAACCTCGTCGCGGCCGGAGCCGCAACCCCGCAACTTCGGGAATGCCTAATTCCGAAACCGGCCGGCCGCCTCGGCAATGACTTTCAATTTCGCTTCGGAGGTTCCCGCCGAACAGATCGGATTGTCGGCAAACGTGGCAAATCCGCAATCCGGATGCAGCCAGACCCGATCCCGGCCGAACAGATCGATCGCCTGCTTGATCTTGGCCGACACTTCCTCGATCGCTTCGGGCGTCTGGGTCTTCTGGTTGACGACGCCGACGCCCATGCGCGCGTCCGCCGGGAGCTTCTTGAGAATTTCCATCTCGCCCGCGCGCGGCGTGCACATCTCCAGAAGATAAGCGCCGACCTTCATCTGCGCGAGCGTATCCACGAGCGGCGCGTAGCTGCCCGCGAGCGCCACGGATTCATCCGGCGTCCAGTTGCCGCGACAGACATGAACCGCGATGCGCTCCCGCGGGAATCCCTCGACAACCGCATTCACGAGATCGCGCGCGAAAGCCAGCTCATGCTCAGGGCCCAGCGATTCCGACAACGCGCCGCACATGAAGCTGCGCTTGTTCTTGATGCCGCTGAACACGACTTCGGACAGCACCGGCTCGTCGAGCTGAACGATGGCCGCGCCGCCGTCGAGCAGATCCTGGATTTCCTCGCGCAACACGCGAACGATGTCTCCCGAAATGTGCTCGCGGCTCTTGTAGGCCTGATCGGAGATGCACTCCATCCACATGGTCCGGGCAAGCAGGTAAGGACCGGGCAAGGCAACCTTCACGGGCCGGTCCGTGAGCGTGCGGACGAAATCGAGTTCGTGGCCGGCGATGGGCCGCGAGCGCTTCAGAAGCCCGAACACCGCCGGATGGCGGATGTCGCCGGCCGGAACGTCGAGCGCGCGCAACTCGGCTTCGAATTCCTCGGGGTGATCGACCAGCGGCAGGAGATCGCTCAACGGGATCAACTGGCAATTGTCGAGGCGGGTCGCGACGAAGCTCGCGTAGCTGTCGCGCCGCTGCTCGCCGTCGGTGATGACATCGACGCCCGCCTTTTCCTGCGCAGTGACGGCAAGACGGACGGCGTCGTTTGCGGTTTCGTGAAACGCCGCATCGTCGATCTTGCCTTCGACATGATTGTGGACGGCATCCACCATCCAGCGCGGGCGCGGCCAGCTTCCCATGCCCATCACCGCAAGCGCGGGGATGGCGGGCGGCGCGATCTTCTGCGTCCGCACTTTCAGTTCCACCGGCCGGGTTTCGCTACGCGGCTGGGCGGCCGGGGCTTTCGGCGCTTCCGTCTTCCTGCCGTCGAAGGCGCCCTTGCTCACGAGGAAGCTGCGCTGCTTTCCCGCTTTCGTCCACGAAACCAGATCGTTCTTGGTCAGCCGGCACCACGCGGGCAAGTCTTCATCGACGGAAATTTCGGTGGAGCGGATTTCGAGCAACTGGCCCCTGTCCATCGGGTCGATGTGCTTGCGGATCAGCAGGAGCAGCCCGTTTCCGCAATCGAGGTCGCCGCCGTCGAAGCTCACATCCGGCGCGTAGTCGTGCTTGTCACGCGGTTCCATCGGCAATCACTCCACGTTATTGCGCCGCTGCTTCACGGCGCGCGTATAGCTGATCGAACACCTGCTGGTCGAATTTCGCGGCCGGAACATCGACGACGACTTTGCCGTCGGCGAGGCCGACGATGCGGTCGGCATATTGTTGCGCGAAATGCACCTGATGCAGACTACAGACCACGCCGACACCTTCGCTGTGCGCGATGCCGCGCAACAATTCGAGGACGCCGACGCTCGAACTGGGATCGAGGCTCGCGACGGGTTCGTCGGCCACGATCAGGCTCGGCCGCTGCGCCAGCGCCCGCGCAATCGCCACGCGCTGCTGCTGGCCTCCGGACAGCGTATCCGCGCGCTGCATGGCGAGCGGCAAGAGGCCCACGCGCTCGAGACATTCCAGCGCAAGCAGGCGGTCCTCGCGGGTGAAGCGGCGAAGCCAGCCGCGCCACCGCGGAACATAGCCGAGCCTGCCCGCGAGCACATTCTCCATCGCAGTCAGCCGGTTCACGAGATTGAACTGCTGAAAGATGACCGCGATGCTTCGGCGCGCCCTTCCCTTGAGCGACGCAATATCCCTGCCGTCGACCCGTACCGTGCCGCTGTCGGCCGGCAGCAGCCCGGTGATGCAGCGAAACAGCGTGGTTTTTCCCGCACCGCTCGGCCCGAGCACGGCGACGAATTCCTGCTCGCGCACGGAGAAGCTCACGCCGTCGATGGCGGCAGCGCCGGCATAGCTCTTGGTCAGCGCCTCGGCGGCGAGCCGCACACGCCCGGGCTTGGCTTCGCGCACTTCCGATGGCTTCGGCTGCACGGTCATACCAGGCGCTTCCGCAGCCAGCTCGATAGCTGGTCGAGCGCCGTGACGACGATGAGGATAATGCCGATGATCGTGAACAGGCGCGCGAAGTCGAGCAGGTCCATGCTGTTCTTCAGTTCCTGGCCGATGCCGCCCGCGCCCACGACGCCGAGCACCGTGGAGGCGCGGACATTGAACTCCCACCAGAACAGCGCCGTCGACAGCATGACCGGCAGCACGTCCGGCACAAGCGCATACATGATCTTGGTCGAATGGCTGGCGCCGGTGGTGCCGACCGCCTCGACGGGGCCGAGATTGGCATTCTCGATGTGGTCGGCGAAAAGTTTCGCGGCGCTGCCCCAGGTGTGAAGCGCAATGCCGAGCACGCCGGCGAAGGGGCCGAGGCCGACCGCCGCCACGAAGAGCAGCGCGAAGACGAAGGAGTCGATGCCGCGCAGCGCATTGAGGAACCAGCGTGCCGGATAGTAGAGCGCCGGAAACGGCGTGATGTTGCGGCTCGCCAGCACCGCCATCGGGATCGCGAGCAGACATGCCAGCGTCGTGCCGATCGCCGCCATCGCGACGGTTTCAGCGGTGCGGTACAGAAACAGGGGAATTTCGTCGTATTTCGGCGGCCATGCCTGCGAGAGCCAGTACCAGAGCTTGGGCAGGCCGGAGACGAGACGCTCCAGATCGATCGCGGCCAGTTGCCAGGAGATGGCGTAGAAGCCGAACACGATCACGCATACGAGCCAGAAGCGCATGCGCATGGCCGAGAAGCCGCGCTGCATCGCATCGATGTCGTTCAACATTCGCTCCGAAGGCGAGAGCGTCAATCTGTCTGTCATGGGAATCCGGCGAGCCGGGCGCTAGCGCCCGGCCCGCGTCTTTCTGATTATCAGCTACGAGCCTTGATCTTGCCGACGGCAATTCCCGCCTTCTCGATCGGATCATAGGAAGCATGCGTCGCCGCGACGAAGCCGGTGTAGCGCGTCGGCAGCAGCGTCTTCGCCTGCTCGGTGGTGATCGCGGTCAGGATCTTCTGCACCTGCTCGGAACGCTCCTTCGGCGCATTGGCCGGGAGCGCGATGGCGTCGTTCGGGAGCGGATCGGAAGTCCAGACGATCTTGTTGGACTCTTCCTTGATGCGCCCCGCCGCAATCATCGCGTTCCGGTTGCGATCAAAGTCGGTCGCCATGTCGACCTGTCCCGCGCTGACGGAAATCTCGTTCGCCGCGTGGGTCGCGCCTTCGCTGTATTTCCAATAGGTTTTCGGATCGATCTTCCAGACTTCCTTGGCGTAGTAGCTCGGCACCAGCCAGCCCGACGTCGAGCCGACGTCGGCGAACGAGATCGAGCGGCCCTTGGTGTCGTCCGGAAACTTGGACACCTGCAGGTCGGGACGCGCGATGATGATCGCGTAGTAGATCGGCTTGTCGTCGTACTTCACGGTCGCAACCGCCTGACAGTTCGTCTGCGCGTTGGCGATGACGTAGCCCCACGGGCCCATCCACGCGACATCGAGCTGGCCGGAGCCCATGGCAACGGCCATGCCCGCCCAGTCGGTCGTCGCGAAGAGCTCGAAATCGACGCCGAGTTCCTTCGCGAGATGCGCGAAGAGCGGCGTATAGGCTTTCTTGGTGTCGTCGGGATTGGGCAGCAGCGGCCCTACCCCGAAACGCAGCTTCTTGCTGGACTGCGCAATCGCCGGCGTAAACAGCGTGCTTGCAGCCAGACCCGCCGAAGCCACAAGGAATTTGCGGCGAGGCATAATGATCATTGGTTTTCCCCTTCTCCAGAATTCTTTTTCTGTTTCCCGTTACGAACGCCGGCGGCGTCCGACCTCATAACCAACCGCGGCAAGTCCGAGCGCGAGGATGCCGAAGCCCGCAAGAACGGCGGGCGACAGCGCCGAAGACGCGACCGGCGCCGGAGCGGCACCGGCATTGGTATTGGCCGCAGCCTGCTGATAGGTGCGGTTCAGAAGCGCGCGGCCGACGTCCTTGAGGATCGCCTGGCCCGCCACGCGGCCCTGGCCGAGCACGAGATCGACATTGGTGATGTTCGCGCCGCCAAGGTTGACCGAGCGATTGCCCTTGTTGTCCTCGATGTGCCACGCGAGCACCTTGTCGCCGTCGGTCTTGTCGACCACGACCTTGAAGTAGCCCTGCGGGCCGCTGTAGGACGTGCCGGCCTTGAGGCGGATTTCTTCCTTGTTGACGAGCATGTATCCGAAGTTGTGTCCGGTCGGGCAGCCGACGGGATACACGTTGAAGCGGTTGTCTCCGGCGAAGGTTTCGCCGTAGCGCATGCTCATCGCCTTTGCGTAAACTTTCAGGTTGGCCTTGCCGTCCTTGAAGGCTTCCGGCCACGGCGACAGGAAGCCGATGATGTCGCCATGCTCGAACACGAGCTGCTTGCGGGCATTCGTGTCTTCGATGAGCAGTTCCTTCTTCACGGGACCGATGGTCTTCGCGAGCACGACCTTGCCGTTCTCGATCACTTCGATGTCGACGGTTCCAGCCTCGGCATTGACCGCGGCCACGCGAACCGTGCGCTCGCCCGCCTTCCACTGGTCGTTCGCCGCGGCAAGACCCGCGAACACCTTCTCGTCGGCGACCACGATACGGTCCATGCGGACGCCAGAGAGCCATTCGAACACCATCTGCTGGCGCGTGACTTCCTTCGCCTTGCCCTGGTTGTAGAGCTGCGCGAACTTCATGCCGCCCCACCAGTCGGCCTGGGTGCCCGACAGCACCGGCGAGCCGAAGGCCCATTCCCAATCGGTGCCGGCAATCGTCTTCACATGCAGCGTATGGTTCGCGGTGTTGTTGTGAACGACGGTCGCATAATACTGGTACACCTGACCGCCGATGACGACGCTGCCGCCCGCGGGGATGGTGACGTTTTCCTTCACCACGATCGTCATGTCGTAATCGACATAGGTCGCGAGCCTGCCGAGCACCGGAATCTGCTCGCCGCGAAGCGCGACCTGACCGCCCCAGGTGTCCTCGTGATAGACGAGCCCGCCGGGGGGAATGATGACTTCACCGTTCTCGACGCGGCTCTTGCGGATAAAGACCGCATCGAACTTCGGCGGCTTGCGGCCGAAGTCGTCGGTTACCGGCACGTTCTGCAGCATGCCCGGCAGGCCGGGCACGTAAGCGGGGTTCACCGGGCGATCCGCGATCAGCGAGAACGGCGGCGGCGGAATGTCGTTGGTCGCAATCGGATGCGCGAGCGGCGTGTTGGGGTTCGCCTGTTGCAGAATCTTCGAATAGTCGTTCGCGGCGGCGCCGGAAACGGCGCCCGCCAGCAGCACTGCGGATGCCGCAGCAGCGATCCTGAAATTTTTCATTGGTATCCTCCCTAAGCGGTCTTCGCCGCGACGTTGCGCGGCAGTTCGCATGTCGAAAGCTTCCGGGAGAGATAAAGAACGCCCCACCCGGTCAGCATCAGCGTATTCAATGTGATCAGCCACTTCGGCACGCCCGCGAGCAGCGTGCCCGCCAGCCCGAGCCCGACGACGGAAAGCACCGGCGCCAGGCAACTCACGCAGATCGCCGAGACGGCAAGCACGCCGCCACCCATCGCGGCACCCGTTGCGGCACCGCCGACCTTGCGCGTCGCCTGAAGCGAGAAGGCGATGAACGCGAAAGCAAGGCCGATCGAGATCGTGCTCCACCATTCCTGCTGGCGGACGAAGCTCACCCACCAGGCATGAACGGGCGGATAGGCGATCTGCCCTGCCGTATTGAAGTCGTCTTCGGTGAAACCGCAGAGCTCGGCTTCCGCGAGCGTCGCCGGCACCTTGAAAGTGAAGTAGCTCAAGGCGACGTAAGCGAGCGCTGCGAAAGCAAAGAAAGCCGCAAGCCGGCGATAGGGAATCATCAGTAGCTGACGCTCGGCGCCGATTCGCCCATGAACTCGACGAGCTTGGCGCCGCCGACGACCTTCGCGCCCTTTATGAGATTGTTCTCGTCGAGCTTGCGCTTCTTGAAGCAGGGGGAGCAGACGTAGATTTCCCCGCCTGCCTCGGCGAAGCTCGTCATCAGTTCCTTGAGCGGCGCGAAGCCTTCTTCATGGATCGAATCGGCGTAGCCGTTCTGCGAAAGATGCACGCCCTCGATCGACAGAAACACGATCGCGTTCTTGCCCGAGGCAACGGCGGCATTCGCAACGACAAAGCCCACGGTCGCCTTGTCGGTGTCGTTCTTCGCATAGCTGAGATTCACAACGAATTTATTTTCGGCCATTTTCTTCTCCCTTTGGCGGCTGCGTCAGCGTTATCGCTTCCAGTCCAACCTCGATTTGATCCAGTAGCTCTTCGTTTCCGGATCGTGATGAAGCAGTTCGTTTCCCGTGATCCGGCACCACGCGGGCAAGTCTTCGGGTGCGCCGAGATCCAGCGCGATGACTTTGAAAACCGCGCCGGGCTGCGCGCGAAGCTTCTTGCGCAACTCAAGCACCAACACGCCGCAGCCAAGATCGCCGGCATCCCATTCGTCGTCAGCTCGAATCGGTAACGTCATGGCCTCGGCGAACACGCGCACTCCCACACGCACGCTCAACATCGTTGGGCGGCGAATGAACGACTACAGATACGCCTCTGGCGCCAGCTGGAGGCTGATTTCGGCTGCTCGTTGAAAAGCGATGTGTTCGAAACGCCAGCTGCACATGGCAGCGAAAGCCCTGACAGGGCACAGGGTCGAGTTATCGCTCGATCATGAGACTAGTTTGCCGGCTGGTAAGGTCAAGCGTTCTGCGCTGCGGCAGATTGGTTTGCTTGTTGCAACGCAATCGCTGGCGCGACGCGCCAGCGATGCTGTCATATTTATCCAGTCTGATTTTTTTCTCGCGGCTGGAAAGAGTCCGATCAATACATCTTGCCGCCGTCCGGCACTTTCAGATCCGGCACCACCAGCGTTGCGCCGTCGGTGCCGGGAAAGCAGAGCACAAGCACTTCGGATTTCAGCGGCCCGATCTGGCGCGGCGGGAAATTCACGACGGCGGCGACCTGCTTGCCGACGATTTTCTCCGGCGTGTAGTTCTTCGTGATCTGCGCGGAAGAAAGCTTCTTCCCGATCTCGCCGCCGAAATCGATCACCAGCTTGATCGAGGGCTTGTGCGCCTCGGGGAACGGCGAAGCCTCGACAATGGTGCCGACACGCACATCGACTTTCGCGAAATCCTCGACGGTTACTTGCGACATTTTCAGATCCTTCGATGAATACCAGGGTGGCGACGGGCTAACGCCTTACGCGCGAGCTTGCGCCAAAGAATCAGCCCTGACAACGCCGCCACGGCTTCCGGCGCGCGACCCGCCCTCTTGGGGCCGAAGCGCGGTCCGCTACTCCCAGCTCAGCGCCCCGCCATTCTGGTATTCGATGACGCGCGTTTCGAAGAAATTCTTCTCCTTCTTCAAATCCATCGCCTCCGACATCCAGGGAAACGGGTTTTCCGTTTCCGGAAACACGGCGGGCAACCCCAACTGGGCGCAGCGGCGGTTGGCAATGAAATGCATGTATTGCTCGCAAAGCTGCGCATTCAGGCCGAGAAAACCGCGCGGCATCGTATCCCGCCCATAAGAAGCCTCGAGCTTGGCTGCCTCGCGCAGCATGGTCCGCACTTCCTCCTGAAACGCCCGGGTCCAGAGCTGCGGATTCTCGATCTTGATCTGGTTGATCACGTCGATGCCGAAGTTCAGATGGATGGATTCGTCGCGCAGGATGTATTGATACTGCTCGGCGATGCCGACCATCTTGTTGCGGCGGCCCAGCGACAGGATTTGCGCGAAGCCGGTGTAGAACCACATGCCTTCGAAGACGACGTAGAAGGCGATGAGATCGCGCAGGAAGTCCTGATCGCCCTCCAGCGTCCCGGTCTTGAAGGTCGCGTCGTCGAGATTCCTGGTGTGCTTCAGCGCCCACGCCGCCTTGTCGGTGATCGACGGCACCTCGCGGTACATATTGAAAAGCTCGCCCTCGTCGAGACCGAGGCTTTCCACGATGTATTGGAACGTGTGGGTGTGCACCGCCTCCTCGAAGGCCTGCCGCAGGAGATACTGGCGGCACTCCGGATTGGTGAGATGCCGGTAGATCGCAAGCACGATGTTGTTCGCGACCAGCGATTCCGACGCCGCGAAGAAGCCGAGGTTTCGCTTGATCGCGCGGCGCTCGTCGTCCGTCAGCCCGTCGCGCGACTTCCATAGCGCGATGTCGGCCTGCATCGACACTTCGGTCGGCATCCAGTGATTGTTGCAGCCCGCGAGATATTTTTCCCAGGCCCACTTATATTTCAGCGGCAGCAGCTGGTTCACGTCGGCGCGGCAATTGATCATCGCCTTGTCATCGACGGAAACGCGCGCACCGCCGCGCTCGATCTCGCCGAGGCCGGTGGCGTCTCCCGCGGGAGCGGCATCCTGCTTCAGCGCATGAATAGGATTGAGCTTTTCGTTCTTCGGCGCGGTATCGGACCAGTCGAGCATGGTTTCGTTCCTTTTCTTCTTTCGCGTTACTGGCACGCTTCGCAATCGGGATCGTTGACGGAGCAGGCTTTCGCCACTTCGATGAACTCCGCCGTCGGCGCGGCCGCCACCGCGACGGACACGGCATTCAGCTTTCCGTCGGTGCCCTTCAGCGTCGATTTTTCGACATGCGTGGCGCTGCGCGAGCGCAGGTAATAAGTCGTCTTCAATCCGCGATTCCATGCGAGGCGATAGAGCTGATCGAGCTTCTTGCCGCTCGGGTTGGCGATATAGATGTTGAGGCTCTGGGCCTGATCGATCCACTTCTGGCGGCGGGCGGCCGCCTCGATCAGCCATGACGAATCGATCTCGAAGGCGGTGGCATAGATTGCTTTCAGATCATCCGGCACGCGGTCGATGTTGCCGACGGAGCCGTCGAAATATTTGAGGTCCGAAACCATCACCTCGTCCCAAAGGCCCCGCGCCTTCAGGTCGCGCACGAGATGCTCGTTCACGACGGTGAAGTCCCCGGACATGTTCGATTTCACGTAGAGGTTCTGATAGGCGGGCTCGATCGACTGCGCGACGCCGCAGATGTTGGAGATCGTGGCCGTCGGCGCGATGGCCATGGTGTTGGAATTGCGCATGCCGGTTTTTTTGACTCGCGCGCGCAACGCTTCCCATTCGAAGCGCTGCCCGCGGTCTATCGCGATCGCGACGCCTCTCGACTCGTCCAGCAGCCCGATGGAGTCGATGGGCAGAATGCCTTGCGACCAGAGCGAGCCCTCGAAGCTCGGATAGCGCCCGCGTTCCGCCGCCAGATCGGCCGATGCCGAGATTGCATAATAGGAAATCGCCTCCATGCTTTCGTCGGCGAAATCCACCGCGGCCTGCGAGGCATAAGGAACGCGCATCAGGTTGAGCGCGTCCTGGAAACCCATCAGGCCGAGGCCCACGGGGCGGTGCTGCATGTTGGAATTGCGCGCTTCCGGGATCGTGTAGAAATTCACGTCGATCACGTTGTCGAGCATGCGCATCGCGGTCGTCACCGTCCGCTCGAGCCGGTTCAGATCGAGCGCGCCGTTGCGGACGTGATTGGCAAGGTTCACGGAGCCGAGATTGCAAACCGCGACCTCGCGGTCGGAGGTGTTGAGCGTGATTTCCGTGCAGAGGTTCGACGAGTGGATGACGCCGATGTGCTGCTGCGGCGAGCGGAGATTGCAGGGGTCCTTGAAGGTGATCCAGGGATGCCCGGTTTCGAACAGCATGGTCAGCATGCGGCGCCACAGGTCCTGTGCGCGCACCTGCTTGCTCACGCGCATGTCGCCGCGCTTGGCCTTTTCTTCGTAATAGGCATAGCGCGCGGCGAACTTGCTGCCGGTCAGGTCATGCAGGTCCGGCGCCTCGTCGGGCGAGAACAGCGTCCACTGTCCGTCTTCCTCCACGCGCTGCATGAACAGGTCGGGCACCCAGTTGGCCGTGTTCATGTCGTGGGTGCGGCGGCGGTCGTCGCCGGTGTTCTTCCGGAGATCGAGAAATTCCTCGATGTCGATGTGCCAGGTTTCCAGATAGGCGCAGACCGCGCCCTTGCGCTTTCCGCCCTGATTGACCGCAATCGCAGTATCGTTGGCGACCTTCAGAAACGGCACGACCCCCTGCGACTCGCCGTTGGTGCCCTTGATGTGGGCGCCGAGGCCGCGCACGCGGGTCCAGTCGTTGCCGAGGCCGCCGGAGTATTTCGCGAGCAGCGCGTTGTCCTTGATCGACTTGAAGATGCCGTCGAGGTCGTCGGGGACGGTGGTCAGGAAGCAGCTCGAGAGCTGGGCGCGCGGGGTGCCGGCGTTGAACAGCGTCGGCGTCGAGCACATGAAATCGAACGACGAGATCAGGTCGTAGAACTCGATCGCCTTTTCCTCGCGGCGGATTTCCCGGATCGCGAGACCCATGGCGACGCGCATGAAGAATGCCTGCGGGAGCTCGAAGCGAACGCCGCCGGAATGCAGGAAGTAGCGGTCATAGAGGGTCTGCAACCCCAGAAACTGAAACAGCAGATCGCGCTCGGGCTTCAATGCCGCCGCCAGCTTCTTGACGTCGAATTGCAGCAGCTCCTTGTCGAGCAGATCGAGCTCGACGCCGCGCTTCACGTAGGCTTCGAAATAGGGCGCATAGCCTTGGGCGATTTCGGCGTGGGTGGCCTGGGTTTCGCGCTCGTTGATGAAGGTCAGCGCTTCCCGGCGCAGAAGATCGAGCAGCAACCGCGCGGAAACGAAGGCATAGTTCGGCTCCTGCTCGACGAGCGTTCTGGCCGCCATGATGGAGGCGAGCGCCAGTTCTTCCTGAGAAATTCCGTCGTAGAGATTTCGCCGCGTCTCCGCGAGCACCGGCTCCGCCGAAGTGCCTTCTAGACCTTCCACCGCCTCGGAAACGAGCGCGGTCAGCCGCGCATCATTCAACGGGCGCAGGACGCCGTCGCTACCCTTTACGTTCAGCTTCGGCGATGTTTCCGCCTCCGCCGTCGCGGCCGCTTCTTCCTTACGGGCACGCGCGCGCGCTTCGCGGTACAGCACATAAGCGCGGGCAACCTTGTGGTGCTCGCCGCGCATCAGCGCCAGTTCGACCTGATCCTGAATGTCTTCGATATGAAAGGTGCGGCCCTCGCCGCTGCGCCGCGTCAGCGCCTGCCATACCTGTTGCGAGACCTGCGCGACCTGATCGTGCACCCGGCGGGAAGCCGCGGCGGTGGACCCCTCCACCGCGAGAAAAGCCTTGGTGACCGCGACCTCGATCTTGGTGAGATCGAACGGCGACACCGAGCCGTTGCGCCGGATCACCTGATAACCCGGCTCCGCATTCCTGCGGGCGGCACCTTGCGACGCCGGCATGATCGAAGCGGTGTGTGCGGTTTCGAGAGAAAGCGACATCAGCGTCGAGCCCTTTTGTTGGGGCCGGAGCACTGGCGGTCGCATGAAGGAGAAGAAGACGGCATACGCCGCCCGCAAGCTGCCCAAGCGCACCACCGGGACACCCCGCCCGAGTACGTTTCTGGTGTCGCGGCAGGTCTCCTGGCTCGCGGGTCGGTGCTTTCGTCTGGTCTTCCCAAGGCAGCGAAGCCTCAGTGACTCTGAATGACGATAAGCTCGCCGCTTACAGTTGCGGGGACAGCGCCGGCCTTGCCCTGAAGGCTCACCGGCTTCCCTCTTAGCTCTCGATCTTGCGATTCGAGAGACCGTGACCACAAGATTTAGTGGTCAAAGTCATATCAGTGTCAACCGGTGCGACGAGCCTGCGGAGTTCGGACTGTGCGGAAATGGACTTCCGACTCGATCCCCGATCGGCAAAACGCATAAAGATTTCTTTATATCTCTCTTGACCCGCGGTGGGCATTGGCCCAAGGTTTCCGGGTCGAGGTTCTCCGGGAGACTTTCACCCGGAGCTAAGAGGGAAGCTGGTGCGTCTTCGGACAAGGCCAGCACTGCCCCCGCAACTGTAAGCGGCGAGCCGAAGTCCACGCAAAGTCACTGAAGCGCGAATGCTTCGGGAAGACAGGACCGAAGCCGCGACCCGCGAGTCAGGAGACCTGCCCCGACACGATGATCGTCCTCGGGCGGGGTGTCCCGGTGGTGCGCTTGCAATCCGCCGGTGATCGAACCACCCGGATTCCATTCCCGCATCTCCACGGCCTTTGCCCCCAAACCAATGGGGTTCAAGCCATGTCTGCTTCTACGATTCCTGTCGCAACGCTCGGCACGCCGCGTATCGGCCCGCGCCGCGAACTGAAACACGCTCTGGAAAGCTTCTGGTCGGGCAAGACCGATGAGAAGGCGCTGCTCGAAACCGCCTCCGCTTTGCGGGTCGCAAACTGGGCGCGGCAGAAGGCGCTCGGCATTACTGAAATTCCGGCGAACGATTTCTCGCTCTACGACCATGTGCTCGATACGAGCCTGATGGTCGGCGCAATTCCGGAAATCTACGGAAAGCAGGAAGGCTATGCCACGCTGCAAACCTATTTCGCCATGGCGCGCGGGTCGCAAGGCGAAAGCGAACACGCAAGCTGCGGGCACGCCCATCACGGCCACGGCGTTCCGGCGCAGGAAATGACCAAGTGGTTCGACACCAACTACCACTACATGGTCCCGGAATTTCACAAGGGACAGACCTTCAAGCTTTCATCGCTGAAAGCGGTCGAAGAATATCGCGAGGCGAAAGCGCTCGGCTATGCGACGCGCCCTGTCCTGCTTGGGCCCGTCACCTTCCTGAAGATCGGGAAAAGCAAAGACCCGAACTTCAATCCGCTTTCGCTGCTCGACGGCCTGACGACGATCTACATCGACGTCCTGCGCCGGCTGGCCGCCAACGGCGCGGAATGGGTGCAGATCGACGAGCCCTGCCTCGTGCTCGATCTGGACGACGAAACCCGGATCGCGTTGCAGAAAGTCTATGCGGCCTTTGCGTTCGCGCTGCCGCATCTCAAGATCATGCTGACCACCTATTTCGGCAGCCTCGGCGACAACCTCGACGTTGCCCTGTCGCTGCCGAACGCGGGGCTGCACGTGGACCTCGTGCGTGCGCCGGACCAGCTTGAAGCCGTGCTCGCGAAGGCCCCGCAAGGACTCGTGCTGTCGCTCGGAGTCATCGACGGCAGGAACATCTGGCGCAGCGACCTGAACAAGCTGCTCGACCGCCTGGAGCCCGTCGTCGCGAAGCGCGGCACGGATCACATCCAGATCGCGCCTTCCTGCTCGCTGCTCCATGTGCCCATCGATCTTGCGCTGGAGCAGGCGCTGGATGGCGACCTGAAAAACTGGCTCGCCTTCTCGGTGCAAAAGATGGCCGAGCTTGCGACGCTCGCGAAAGCGCTGAGCGCCGGCCGCGCGAGCGTGAAAGCGGAGCTTGAAGCATCCGCGCAGGCGATCGCTTCCCGGAAGGCGTCGCCGAAAGTCCACGACGCCGGCGTCGCGGCACGCATGGCCGCCATCACGCCCGACATGGCGAAGCGCAAGAGCGCCTTCGGCATCCGCGCGGAAGCCCAGCGCAAGCAGTTCGGCCTTCCCGCGTTTCCGACCACGACCATCGGCTCCTTCCCGCAAACGCCCGAGGTGCGCAAGGCGCGGGCCGCGCACGCCAAGGGAGCGATCTCGGACGCCGACTACGAGAAGTTCATCAAGGAGGAAACCGCGCGCGCGATCCGCTGGCAGGAGGAGATCGGCCTCGACGTACTCGTGCATGGCGAGTTCGAGCGCAACGACATGGTGCAGTATTTCGGTGAGCAGCTTTCGGGCTTCGCCTTCACGAAACATGCCTGGGTGCAATCCTACGGCTCGCGCTGCGTGCGTCCGCCGATCCTGTTCGGAGACGTATCGCGCCCCGAACCGATGACCGTTGCGTGGTGGCAATATTCGCAGTCGCTCACGAAAAAGCCGATGAAGGGAATGCTCACCGGGCCAGTGACGATCCTGAACTGGTCCTTCGTCCGCGACGACATCCCGCGCAGCCAGGCCTGCCGCCAGATTGCGCTCGCCATCCGCGACGAGGTGGCGGATCTCGAAAGGGCGGGCGCGAAGATGATCCAGATCGACGAAGCCGCGCTCCGCGAAGGGCTCCCGCTGCGGCGTGCGGACTGGGAGCACTATCTCGACTGGGCGGTGGAGAGCTTCCGGCTCTGCGCATCGGGCGTCTCCGACGCCACGCAGATCCACACGCATATGTGCTACTCGGAGTTCAACGACATCATCGACGCGATCGGGGCGATGGATGCCGACGTGATCTCCATCGAGACTTCGCGTTCGAAGATGGAGCTTCTCGACGCCTTCAAGTCCTACAAATACCCGAACGAGATCGGGCCCGGCGTCTATGACATCCACTCGCCGCGCGTTCCATCACCGGACGAGATGGCCGACCTGCTCAAGCACGCAAAGCGGCGGATTTCGGATCAGCAGCTCTGGGTCAATCCAGACTGCGGCTTGAAGACCCGCAAATGGGACGAAGTGAAACCCGCGCTCGTCAACATGGTCGAGGCGGCAAAGACGCTGCGGCTGCTTTCCTAGCGACAACAGAAATGGCGCCCCGGTGCTCGACGCGCCGCGGGCGCCATTCCGCTGGAGAGCAAAACTGTTCAGCTTTCTCGACGGCGACCGCTTCGCGGAGCCGACCGCGAAAACAAGGTGTGGTCGTTACGACAACACCTTTGCCTAACCCGTCACGGCGGCTTTATTTAAACCAACTGATCACGTCATGCGCCACACCCGCGAACCACCCTGTCGGCCGATAGCATCCAGCGATTGTCGGCGTTACGTCATGTTCGGCTGGGCGCAACTTGCAGCTCGCGTTTTTCTCATCGATTTCGAAGCCTGCCGAGCGCATGCAAACAACGATCTCGTGATTGCGCTTCACGTGCGACGTTGGGAGATCCGGATTTCGCCGCTCGGCCTCAAACCTGCATCCGCGAAGCATCACTCCCGCATCGTCGGAAAGCACGTCAAAGGCCACCGCAAGTAGAAATGCCGCCACCGCGGCGAGTGCAATCTTTATAATCTTTATCAAGTCGATATTTCCCTGCCCGGCTTACGGTCGCGGGCATCGACACCGGCGTCAAGACGCTGCGGCGTCCCCCGGAGGGGTCACGGCTCGCGCGTGATGCCGCTGCGCTGCTGCTGCCAGAACAACCCGAAAACAAAAACCTCCCGCACCTTGCACCCGGTGCGGGCGCGAGAGCGAAACGGCGTGCAAAATCAGGAGCTTGAAAAATGAATGGTGCCCAGGGGCGGAATCGAACCACCGACACTGCGATTTTCAGTCGCATGCTC
>CAZNPX010000050.1:0-25160 GCA_964575175.1 uncultured Hyphomicrobiales bacterium
ATGATGTATCTGCCGCGGTTGTGCGAGCATTGCCTCAATCCGACCTGCGTCGCGTCCTGCCCGTCGGGCGCGATCTACAAGCGCGAGGAGGACGGCATCGTTCTGATCGATCAGGACAAATGCCGCGGCTGGCGCATGTGCGTGTCCGGCTGTCCTTACAAGAAAATCTACTACAACTGGTCCAGCGGGAAATCGGAGAAGTGCATCTTCTGCTTCCCCCGCATCGAGGCCGGGCAGCCGACCGTGTGTTCCGAAACCTGCGTCGGCCGCATCCGCTATCTCGGTGTCATTCTCTATGACGCCGACCGCATCGAGGAGGCCGCGAGCGTTCCCGACGAGCAGGACCTCTATGAAGCGCAGCTCAAGGTCTTCCTCGACCCCAACGACCCGGAAGTGATCGCGGCCGCCCGCCGCGATGGCGTTCCCGAGTCCTGGCTGGAAGGCGCGCGCCGCTCGCCGATCTGGAAGATGGCGATGGAGTGGAAGGTCGCGTTCCCGCTGCATCCGGAATACCGCACGCTGCCGATGGTCTGGTACGTGCCGCCGCTCTCGCCGATCCAGTCGGCCGCTGCCGCCGGCAAGATCGGCCACGACGGCGAGATGCCGGACGTGCGTTCGCTCCGCATTCCGCTGAAGTATCTCGCGAACCTGCTTACCGCCGGCAAGGAAGAGCCGGTGGCGCTCGGGCTCGAACGCATGCTCGCGATGCGCGCCTATATGCGCTCGAAAACCGTCGACGGCGTGATCGACGAGAACATCGCGAAGCGGGTGGGGCTGAGCGGTCTCGCGATCGAGGAGATGTACCAGATCATGGCGATCGCCAATTACGAAGACCGCTTCGTGATCCCGACCGCGCACCGCGAGATCGACGAGGACGCCTATGACCTGCGCGGCGCCTGCGGCTTCACTTTCGGCAACGGCTGTTCGACCGGATCGAACGAGATCGACCTGTTCGGTGCAAAGAAACGCGCCAAGACTCCGATGGAGGTTGCGTGATGAACATCCTGAAAGCGATTTCGGCGCTGCTTACCTATCCTTCGCGCGAGTTGCAGGAGGCAATGCCTGAGATCGAGCGGATTCTGGATGCCTGCGGCAATATTCCTCGCGGCGCCCGCGATGAGTTGCAGAAGCTCACGAAAAGTCTGGCGAACGACGATCTCTACGATCTCCAGGAGCGCTACACCGATCTGTTCGACCGGACGCGCTCGCTCTCGCTGCACATTTTCGAGCATATCCATGGCGAAAGCCGTGATCGCGGTCAGGCGATGGTCGATCTTCAGAACCATTACGCCGATCACGGTCTTGAAATGGGCACGGCGGAATTGCCCGATTTCATTCCCTTGTTTCTCGAGTTTCTTTCGACGCTGCCGCCGAGCGAGGCGTCCGACCTGCTCGGCCAGCCGATCAACATCATCACCGCGCTCGGCGAGCGTCTGGCGAAGCGGTGCTCCCCTTATCAGGGCGTGTTTCAGGCGCTGGTGTCGCTCTCGAGCGAGCTTCCGGAGCGCGAAGCGGTCCGCGAGATGCTGGCCCAGCCCGATCCCGATGCGGACGATCTCGAAGCGCTCGATGCCGCGTGGGAGGACGAGGCCGTTCAGTTCGGGCCGGACGCCGCCTCTTCCTGCAAGGACGAAATCTTCGCCAAGGTGCGCGCGGGGCGCCGTCCCGCGCCGGGCGTGAAAGTGCAGAGCAACAAGCCCGTCATCCAGTATTCCGCAGGAGGCCAGAATGCGTGACACGATCAACTACGTGTTGTTCGGCTGGTATCCCTATCTCTGCCTGACGGTCTTCCTGATCGGAAGCTGGCTGCGTTTCGACCGCGAGCAATATACGTGGCGCAGCGGATCGAGCCAGCTATTGCGCCGCCGGCAATTGAGCTGGGGCTCCAATCTCTTTCACGTCGGCATTCTCGTGATTTTCATGGGCCACTTCGTCGGCCTGCTGACGCCGATCTGGATTTTCGATGCGCTCGGCATCTCGCACTCCTTCAAGCAATGGATGGCGATCGTGGTGGGCGGCGTCGCGGGTATCATGTGCTTCATCGGCCTCACGATGCTGGTGCACCGGCGGCTGTTCGATTCGCGTATCCGCAAGACGTCCTCTTTCGGCGACATTGCGATCCTGCTGCTTCTCTACGCACAGCTCATTCTCGGGCTGTCCACGATTCCGGTGTCGCTCGGCCATCTCGATGGTCATGAAATGGTGAAATTCATGACCTGGGCGCAGGGTATTCTCACCTTGCAGCCGGGAGCCGCGGCGCAGGTCGGCGAGGTGCATCTGATCTTCAAGCTGCACCTGCTGCTCGGCATGACGCTGTTCCTCGTTTTTCCGTTCACGCGCCTCGTCCATATCTGGAGTGCGCCGGTCTGGTATCTCGGGCGGCGCGGCTATCAGGTCGTGCGCACGCGGAACAAGTCATTCGCCGGCCGGGCTTCGGCGCCCAAGACCTACACCACGCACGCGAAGCGTCCGGGGTAACGGAGAAGGCCGATGTCCTGCTCATTGCATACGACAGAACTTCCCAAACCGAAGCCGATCCGGGTGAACGGCGTTGAGTTGCCGCGCAGCGATATCTCCCGCGAGGCGCAGAACTTTCCGGCGCAGAAACCGATCGACGCCTGGAAGGAAGCGGCGCGGGCGCTCGTCATCCGTCACCTGCTTCTCGCCGAAGCGAGGCGTATCGAGCTCGATGCCGATCCGCTCAGCGAAGATGGCCGTACCGAGACCGAAGAAGAGGCGCTGATCCGCGGCCTGCTGGAGCGGCAGGTCATAACCCCCGAACCGGACGAGGCCGCGTGCCTGCGCTACTATGAGAATAATCGCACGCGCTTTCGCTCGGAAACGATCTACGAAGCCGCGCACATTCTGATTGCTGCGGACAAGCGGAACGCACGCGCCTTCGAGGAAGCAAAGGCGAAGGCGCTCAAGGTTGCCGCCGAACTTGGCCGGTTTCCCGAGCAATTCGACATGCTCGCGGCACTGCATTCGGACTGTCCGTCCGCCGAGCAGCACGGAAATCTGGGCCAGCTTACGGCGGGTCAAACGACGCCGGAATTCGAGGAGGCGCTGCTCTCGCTCGCGCCCGGCTCGATCGGTGGTCCCGTCGAGAGCCGCTACGGCTTTCACATTATCCGGCTCGAACGGAAGATCGAAGGAAAGCAGATCCCCTTCGATGCGATGAAGGAGCGTATCGCAGCCTATCTGAGCGATGCGGTGCAGCGCCGCGCCACGGCGCAATACATCGCGCTTCTGGTTTCGCGAGCGAATATCGAGGGAATCGAGCTTGCCGGCGCGGAAGTGCATCGGGTCAACTAGGATAGATTTCGTGTTACTGGGCGACATTCTAAGAAAGTTCTCCGACGACGCGGTCGCAACCGAGTATCTGCTCGGGCTCGGCGATATCGCTCTGGTCGCGCGCCTGCGGGAGCTTGCCCGCGCGGAAGGCGAAACGCTCGGCGAATATGCGAGCGCTGCCGTGCAGCGCTACACCTCGCAGGCTTCGGACGAGGAATGGCTTACGCTGCTTGGCTTGATTTCGCGCACCGACGATCCCGCGGGCGCATGCCTGCGGCGCGCGCTGGAGCACGCCGCGACTGCTGCGTGAGCGCGAGTTACGTGATCCGCCATTCCTCTCGCGCAGAGGGGTGGGGCAGTGGCCGGCCATGTGCAGGTCATGGCGTTACGCCGAGAGCGGCGGGTAAGGGAAAGCCCTTACCCCGATAGCGGCACGCCTTTCCGGCCGCTAGCCGATGAAATTTGATCTTCTTCAATGCGCCGGCCTCGCGAGCATGCAGTTTCGTGGTCTCTTTGGAGGATTGATCCCATGATCAACGGAATCAAAGAATTTCTGGGCCGTATCGGCCGGGTTTTCGAACGCTCGGATCTGGAAGGGATGGCTATTGGCCAGGTCGAAGAGATTGCGCGGGATGTGGGCGTTGCCGCGGACGATCTCTATCGCCTCGATCGGTCGGGCCCGGGAAATCCGGTGCTCTTGCCGCGGCGTCTGGAGCAGGAGGGCATCAGTCCTGTCGTCGTTCAGGCGGAATGGCCTTCGGTATGGAAGGACCTGCGCCGGGTGTGTTCGGTTTGCGCGAGCAAGGATGTCTGCGAGCACGATCTAGAAAATGCCCCGGATGAACCGGATTGGCGGCGCTACTGCCCCAACGAACACACGATCCGGTCGCTCGACAGCCAGCGATCCTGATGCTGTTTTCCGGTGCTGCGTCTGTGCGCGTGCGTTCAGGCGCTTCCGCGCCATGACGCGGAAGCGGCTTGCAGCATTTGCGTGTCGCGTGGTTGAGTGACGAACCGGGGTCAGTGGAACCCGGTCACGAGCAAGGGTGACTCAAATCCGCGCAGCAAGATGGCCGTAGCGATTCATGCCACGCCGTTGATCGCGCTCGAGGCGGTCGTGGTCGATACCGAGACGACCGGACTCGACCCGCGTAAAGCGAGGATTGTCGAGATCGGTGCGGTTCGCATTTCCCGGGGACGCATCGATAGCGCCGGCTTCCGATTGCTGGTGAACCCCGGAGAGGAAATACCCCCAGAAGCGTCGCGGTTGCACGGTATCGATGCGGCAACGCTCGAGGGGGCTTCCGCCTTTCCTGAAGTCTGGCCGCAGTTTCAGTCTTTTGCCGGTGACGCGGTGCAGATCGGCCATTCCATCGGCTTCGATCTCGCCGTCATTAAGAGTGAATGCGAGCGGGCCGGAATCGCATGGAAGCCGCCGCTCGTCCTCGATACGCAGCTTCTCGCGCAGCTGGTCGAGCCGAATCTGGCCGGCTATTCGCTTGAGCAGGTTGCGATCTGGCTCGGCGTCGAAGTGTCGGGGCGGCATTCGGCGGTCGGAGATGCCACGACCACGGCGCGAATTTTCCGCGCATTGATCCCCAATCTTCGCGATCGCGGAATCCGGACGCTTGCGGAGGCCCGGCAGGCATGCGGGGCGCTGACCGAGGCGATGGATCAGCAGCATCGGGCAGGCTGGGTAACGCCGGACAACGGTGGTCCGGAAATTCCCGGCGACGCGAAGTCCGGCCGATTCGATAGTTACCCTTACCGGCATCGTGTCTCCGATGTCATGAGCGCGCCGCCGCTGACGATTTCGGGGGAAGATACGCTTGGCGAAGCGCTTGCCCGGCTGATGCGCGATCGCATTTCATCGCTGTTCGTCCTGCCTGCCGGAAGCGGCACGGAAACGGTGCGGGCTTCCGACGCCGGCATCGTAACGGAGCGCGATATCCTGCGGGCGATCGATACGCATGGCGAAGGCGCGCTCAAGCTGAAGGCCACGCAGGTCGCGAGCAAGCCGCTCGCAACGATTCCGGCCGACGCGTTCGTCTATCGTGCGATCGGGCGAATGAGCCGGCTCAAGATCCGACATCTCGGCGTCACCGACAATGCGGGAAATCTTGCCGGTGCGTTGTCGGCGCGGGACCTGCTGCGGCTGCGCGCAGGAGAAGCGATCTCGCTCGGTGACGAGATCGACCAGGCGGCGAACGTCTATGAATTGGGGCGCGCCTGGGCGAAGCTGTCGGCTGTCGCGGCCTCGTTGCTCGACGAGGGCGTTACCGCGCCGGAGGTTGCGGCAATCGTATCGCGCGAATTGGGGGCGCTGACCCGGCAGGCCGCAGTGATTGCGGAAGCGCGCATGCAGGAGGACGGGCTGGGAGCGCCGCCTTGTCGATATGCGTTGGCGGTTCTGGGTTCGGGCGGCCGCGGCGAGAGCCTTCTTGCGATGGACCAGGACAACGCGCTCATTTTTGAACGGGGCGATCCCGACGGCAGCGAAGATGCATGGTTCGCGAAGCTGGGCGAACACGTTGCGGATACCCTGAACGAAGTTGGCGTGCCTTATTGCAAGGGCGGCATCATGGCGAAGAACCCGCAGTGGCGCGGTTCCATCGCAACCTGGCGGCAGCGCATCGCGCATTGGGTGACCCGGTCCAGTCCCGCGGACCTGCTGGCGGTCGACATTGTGTTCGATCTTCGCGGCGTTTACGGCGATACAGCGCTGTCGGAAACGATATGGCGCGATGTTTTCGACGCCGCGAAGGGGAAAGCGGATTTCGCAAAGCTGCTGGCGGAAGCCACAGGCGAGGTCATGCCGGGCCTGAATTTCTTCGGCGCCATCAAGACCGAGCAGGGCCGGATCGATTTGAAGATGACCGGGCTATTCGGCATTGTAACCGCGGCGCGGGCGCTTTCGGTCTGTCATCATGTGCTGGAGCGGGCAACGCCGCGCCGGATCAGGGGCATCCTGTCGCTCAGGATTGGTGGCGAAAGCGATCTCGAATCGCTGCTCGAGGCTTACGCGATATTCGTGCATTTCGTTCTGGCGCAGCAGATCGAAGACATCAAAGCGGGAAAACCCCCGAGCTATCGGGTTGCGATCAAGGGTCTTTCGCGCAGCGAGCGCTTGCGGCTACAGACCGCGCTGCAATCCGTCCAGAAGCTCAACGAATTGACCCGGTCGCTTCTTTTCAACGAAGGGTGATCGTGGAAGCGGCGCATCTGCGCCCGGTTCACGCGCCTTGCAGTTGCCGTATCATGTCGGCTGCGTCCAGCCGTTCGCATAGCTGCTCGTGCACCGTGATCAGGTGCAACTGCATGAAGCCGCGCGCCGTCGGTGCATCGGGCGTGAGAAACGGCTTGTCGAATGGCATCATCGCGAAATAGCGCTCCGCGAACGGCACCGGAATATCGATAATCCGCTTCGGCGGGTGCATGGAAAGCTGCTCGAGATGCAGCGCGAGATCCGCGCGCCCGGCGCTCCATTCCTCTTCGGTAAGTTCGGCCGGCCGCGGGTAACGGTCATACACCGACAGCAACAGCGCGATCAGCGGATCAAGCGCGGCGCGGCGGTTGCCGCCGGCATGGGGAGCGAGAGCGGCCTCGACCGTCTCGCCGACCATGGCGAGGCCGAGCGGGAACGCGCGCCAGCGCGAGCGGTTGAGCGCAGACTGGAAGCCCTTATCGGCCAGCATGATCTTCGAGTAATGGCCGGAGCGCGCGCGCGAGTAATCGTAGATGCCTTTCTGGACGAGGAAGGCCGCCTGTTCGTCGATGTAATCCGCCAGCTCCTGCGGCGCGCGCATCTTGGATTTGTCGCGCTGCAAAAAGTCGAAAAGGCCCATTCCCTCACTCCAGCGCAACGACGCTCGATGCATCGCGGCTATCGATCTCGCATCTGCGAACAAAATTGCCCGGCTAAAAGTCTAGCAAATTCAGAGGGGTAAAATCGCAGATTTGGCCGAAAGTCTTATAAGACACCCCCATCGGCCAATGCTAACTATTCAATATCGTTCTGTAAGCGCAGCGTAAAGATTGCGTGACAGACGCGGCGAAATGGGGGTTGCCGCAGATCACCGGGTCGACCGGCTCTCCCCGCACAAGCATTCCGGACGCATGCGCGTCCGATCATTCAACTGGGAGGGCGACTGACGCATGTCACAGACAACCAAAGACACGTCTGCCAATGACCTGGCTCATTGGCGCAAGACGACTAACTTAATGTGGATCCATCTCGGGATCTGGTTCTTTTTTGGCTACGTCATTCACTTGTTCGCGCCTGCGCTGAACAAGATTGTCATCGCGGGATTCCCGCTCGGCTTCTACATGGCCGCACAAGGTTCGCTGATCGCGTTCGTCGTCCAGCTCTTCCTGTTCGCAAAACAGCAAGACCGGATCGACCGCGAGTTCGGCGTGGCCGAAGACGATTGAGGGGGAATAGAAAATGGCCACTCCAACGTCTGGCGAAGACGACTTCATCAAGAATCTAGGCAAGATTTACGGTTACTATGCGGGCGGCTTCCTTGCCTTCGTGGTATTCCTCGCGCTCCTCGAGCAGATCGGCGTACCGAACAAGGCGCTCGGCTATCTGTTCGTGTTCTTCACGATCGCCGTGTACGCAGTCATCGGTATTCTTTCGCGAACCGCGCAGGTTTCCGAGTATTACGTAGCCGGCCGTCGCGTTCCGGCGCTCTACAACGGCATGGCGACCGGCGCCGACTGGATGTCGGCGGCGTCCTTCGTCGGCATGGCCGGTACGCTGTTCCTGCTCGGCTATGACGGCCTTGCCTGGGTGCTCGGCTGGACCGGCGGTTACGTGCTGGTGGCGGTGCTGGTGGGTCCGTATCTGCGCAAGTTCGGCGCCTACACGGTTCCCGACTTCATGTCGTTCCGCTTCGGCGGCAACTTCGCCCGCTTCCTCGCGGTGATCGTGCTGGTGTGCTGCTCCTTCACTTACGTGACGGCGCAGATCTTCGGCACCGGCATCATCGCCTCGCGCTTCCTCGGCATGCAGTTCGAGGTCGCGGTGTTCGTGGGCCTTGCAGGCATCCTGCTCTGCTCGATGCTGGGCGGCATGCGCGCGGTGACCTGGACGCAGATCGCCCAGTACATCGTGCTGATCGTGGCCTACCTGACCCCGATCGTCATCCTGTCCACGCAGAAGTACGGCATTCCGCTTCCGCAACTGACCTACGGACAGGCGATCGCGGAAATCACCGCCCGCGAAGCACAGATGCTGAAGGACGGCCTCGCGACTGCGGCCAATCTCAAGCCGCATATCTCGCCGTGGCTCAACTACACGTCAGTCAACTTCTTTGCGATCATCCTCTGCATGATGGTGGGCACTGCCTCGCTGCCGCACATTCTGATGCGTTACTTCACCACCCCTTCGGTGCGTGAAGCCCGTCAGTCGGTGGCCTGGTCGCTGTTCTTCATCTTCCTGCTGTACTTCTCGGCGCCGGCCTATGCGGCGTTCTCGAAGCTCGAGGTGTACACCAACATCATCGGGCGCGACGTGACCGAAATCCGGCCCTGGATGTTTACATGGGGCGAACTCGGCCTGATCAAGATTTGCGGCCAGAATGCCGCCACTCTGCAGGCGGTGGTCGACGCATGTAAGGCTGCTGGAACGAGTGTGGTCCGACTTCAGGACTTCGTCATCAACACCGACGTGATCGTGCTGTCGACCCCGGAAATCGCGGGTCTGCCGTATGTGATCTCGGGCCTGGTCGCCGCCGGCGGTCTTGCCGCCGCGCTTTCGACCGCGGATGGCCTGCTGCTCGCCATCGCCAACGCGCTTTCTCACGACATCTATTACAAGATGATCGATCCGAATGCGCCGACGGTGAAGCGACTGTCAGTTGCTCGTGCCCTGCTCGTGATCGTCGCAGTTGCTGCGGCGGCTACCGCAGCGACACGACCGGCCGACATTCTCGCGATGGTCGGATGGGCGTTCTCTCTTGCGATGGCCGGTAACTTCCCGGCACTCGTGATGGGGGTCTGGTGGAAGCGTGCAACCTCTGCCGGTGCCGTCGCAGGCATCATCGGTGGCTTCGGCATCGCGATCCTCTACCTCGTGGTGACGCGCTACTTCCCCGGCTTCGGTGTGGCGTATCTCGGCATGTCGTCCTTGAGCAGTGCGGCCGGCGCTCCGCTGGTCGATCTGGCCAAGGCCATGGCGGCGCCGAACGCGATGGACAGCTTCGTCGCTGCAAGCCATCCCATGGCCAGCAAGGTCGGCTGGTTCGGGCTCACGAACATCGCCGCGGGTCTGATCGGCATGCCGGTCGGCTTCGCGCTGATCTACGTCGTGAGCTTGATGGGCAAGGAGCCGTCGAAGGAAATGCAAGCCTTCGTCGACGAAATCCGCAAGCCGCGCGGTCGCACGGTTCTGCAGGAAAAGGACTAAGCCTCTTCAAGAAGGCATCCAACGGGACGGGGCTCGGTTTTCCGAGCCCCGTTCTTTTTTGCAAGACCTCGAACGGGCTTTGCGCTACATCATCGCCTCCTCGCGAGAGCACCACATGCAGCAATCTTTCTGGGGCTTCTGGTATTTCAACCTGCCGAACTTCGTTCTGGCGGTGGTGATGTACACGATGCTCGGCCGCGCCCTGCTTGGGATGTTCGTCGAGCCCGGCTCGAAGAACTATATCTGGCGCGCGTTCTGTTCGATCACGGATCCCGTCCTGAAGCTGATCGCTCCGGTGACGCCGAAAGCCACCGCGCCGGTGGTGATGTGGCTGTTCGGGTTCGTATGGATGTTCTGGCTGCGCGTGCTGCTGCTGCTGCTGTTCTTCTCGCTCGGCCTGATCGGGACGCCTGCGTCATGAACGAGCGCAATTTTTATTACATCGGCATCGCCTTCTTCAGCATGATCAACGGCATCTTCAACCCGGCGTTCTTTTTCGTCTTCCAGATTTCCGTTTACCTGATGGCGGAGCCGCTGTTCGGTTCGACCGCCGCGATCGCCTATTTCGCCTCGCTGATGCTATCGACCGCGACCGTCATTCTCGGCGGCATCCCGGCCGCGATCTACGAGCGCTTCATCGGCGCCAAGGACAATTCGACGATCGCGTCGCTCTGGATCTGGCTCGCATGCACGGCGCTGCTCACGCTGCCGGCAATCGGAAACTTCCTGCAAATCGGGCTCTGACCCGCGGCCCCGTCCGCCGGTTCACGCCCGCCTGCGCGCTCGGGTGCGGTGCACGTCATGTTACCAGCGCGGGGTGAAGTAGCCGGCTTTTTTGCGTTTCGACGCCATTCTACCTGTCGATTGCGCCGGCCGCGGTCTGGCTGCCGCTTGCGCCCCGGCTTATAACCTGTACCGGAGCGATCGGCCTGCTGGGCGAAGCGGCGTAGATGCCTGGTCCAGACGCGCCGCCGAAATGGTGCGTCAGGGGGTGCCATGCCAGTTAGCACAGAGGATGTTGTTGCTGCCTATCGGCTGATTCTGGGGAGATACCCGGAGTCCGAAGCGGTGGTGAAATGCCATGCCTCGGCACGCAACCTCCATCAGCTTCGCGATGCTTTCCTGAACAGCGAAGAATTTCGCCAGAGCTTCACGGGGCGGCAGAAGGCGAATGTTCGCGACCTCTCGCTGTACCTTCCGGTTACGCTTCCGCCGCACGCTGTCGACGTCGCGTGCTCCGAGCCCGAACTCGGCCAGTTGCTGAAGCGCGTGGCCGATACGTGGAAAAATCTGGGGCAGGAGCGGCCTCACTGGTCCGTGCTCACGGATTCAAAATTTCTGCCGGATTCCATCGATCAAAATGCGAGCGAGTTTCATCAAACCGGCGCCGACGATCTGAAGATCATCCAGTCGGTTCTCGCGCGTTGCGCGCCTGCCTTCGAGCTGAAGACGGCGGACGTCACCGAATACGGCTGCGGCGTCGGGCGGGTCACGGCGCATCTGGCGAAGGAATGCCGGGCTGTTTTCGCGTGCGATGTATCGGCATCGCATCTGGATCTCGCCAGAGCGCATATCGCCGAAGCCGGTCTTCACAACGTCTCCTTTCATGCGGTCGCAGAAAACGATCTGAGTCCGGCGCCGGAATGCGATCTGTGGTTCAGTCGTCTGGTCCTGCAACACAATCCGCCGCCGGTGATTGCGGCGATCCTCGAGACCGCATTCTCGAAAGTCAGGCCGGGTGGCGTCGCGATCTTCCAGGTGCCGACTTACCGGGCCGATTACGTCTTCAATGTCGCGAAATACCTTGATGCGAAGTCGTCGGGGCAGATGGAGATGCACGTCATTCCCCAGCCCGATGTGTTTCGCATTGCCGCCTCCTGCGGCTTTCAGCCGGTCGAGGTGCGGGAAGACAACAGTGTCGGCGCTCCTTACGTTTTCATTTCAAATCTGTTCTGCTTCGTGAAGCCGCAACCGGGCGCAAGCTGACGTAAGCCGATGAGTTCTCGATGAAACTGATCGACACAATGATAAGTCAGGGAAACACGATTTTCCGTTGGCGATCCTATCTTCCGTTCGCGGTTTTCCCGGTGGCGGCGCTGATCTTTCTGGAAGGCTCTTCGTTCGCGGCAAAGTTCAGTGTTACGGCCAGAGAATACTGGGACGTATTCTGCCTGGCCCTTTCATTCTCCGGCTTGGCGCTTCGCGTGGCGACGGTGGGATATGTTCCGTCGCTTACGTCGGGGCGGAATACGCGCGAACATCATGCGGATGTCCTGAACACGAGCGGAATGTATTCGGTGGTGAGGCATCCGCTTTACGTGGCGAACTTCATTGTTTTTCTCGGCTTCTGTCTTGTGCTGAAGAGTGCGGCATTCGTGGTTTTCGGGGTTCTCGCCTATGTCCTCTATTACGAGAGGATCATTCTCGCCGAAGAGGCCTTCCTCGAATCCGTGTTTGGCGAGGAATTCAGGAAATGGGCCGCGAAAACGCCGACGGCGATACCGCGCCTTGACCTGTGGCGCGCGCCCGCGCTCTCGTTTTCGGGGCGGACCGCACTATTGCGCGAATATCATGGCGTTCTGCTTATCGCTGCGGTGTTCTTCGCGCTGAGAATGATCGAAGGGGTTTTGCTGCAAGGGAGAACGGCGCAGGCGGTTCTGGATGCGAGTAACCTGCATCTGACCGTGCTTGCCTTCGCTGCGATTTTCTACGTCGCCGCCTATGTCGTCAGGAAACATACGAGTTGGCTCTCGGCTTTCGGCCGCGGGCCGTAATCGCGAGTGTCGAGCGCCACGAGCTTTGTTCATTAACGCGCATTGAGATCATGCGAATGATTGTTGAAACCGGGAAAGCTGAGAAAAATCTCGCGGCGATGTCGCCGGAGATTCCGAAGAAGCTCCATATGATCTGGGTTGGGGACGACAAGGCCCGCCCTGACGAGTGGATCGCCACCTGGCGGGCCAACCATCCCGATTGGGATTTTCGCCTCTGGGGCAACGCGGATCTCGAAGCGGGGTCATGGGTTTGCCGCGAGCAATTGCGGCTGTTGGCGGCCGCGAAGAGGTGGGAAGGCGTTGCCGACGTGATGCGATACGAGATTCTTTACCGGCACGGCGGGGTCTATGCCGATTGCGACTCGATTTCCTTGCGTCCGCTCGACGACCGGCTGCTTGCGACGCCGCTGTTCGCCGTCTGGGAAAGCGAGGAGCACGCTCCCGGTCTTATCGCGAACGGCTTTATCGGCGCCGTCCGCAATCACCCGGCTTTTGCCGAGATGATCGCGCAGATCAGCCTGCTCAAGGACCCGCTTCGTATCCGCAGGCGGTGGCTGCCATGGATGAAGAAGGTGGCGCCCTGGAAATCGACCGGCCCGAAATTGTTCACGCGCGTGATTCAATCGCAGCCGCCGGGCCAGACTACAATCCTGCCGTCAGTAATGTTTCTGCCCCGGCATTATCGCGAGGCGACCGAGCGCGTTGCCGATGTGATCTATGCGCGGCATTTCTGGATGAGCACCGTCAACGCATCCGCGCCGGCCGGTGCGGGGTAATCGCGGGCGCTTTTCCGTACCAAAATGGCGCGCGTTCCACCCCGACTCATTCTCGATGTCAGCCTGACGCTGAATCTGCGCGGACTGATCGTTTCCGGCATCCCGCGGGTCGAGGAAAACGTGGCGGACGCGCTGTTGCGCAGGATGGATATCGATGCCGCTTTCTGCCGGTATCGCTCCAGAAACAACGCGTTCCAGTATGTTCCCGCGCAGGAAATCCGCGAAACATTGCAGCAGCCGCGCGTCAGAACCGCGCCTTATCAGCCGGCGCGGAAGCAGACATCGCTTCGGCGTCTGGGAAAGGCGATCGAGCGCGGCTGGCGGCGGCATTTGTTCCCGCCGTCAAATCTCATAACGTGGTCGCGGAACGACGTTTATGTTTCCGTCGGCGCCTGGTGGAACGCGGCTTACGACGAGGCGATGGGCTCGCTGTTCGGCAAGGCGCAGGTTCGCAAGGTGTTGATGTGTCACGACACCATTCCGTTGCAGTTTCCGAATTATTTTGAAGATCGCGACGCGGAGTTGAGATTTCGCAACGGGCTGGTGCTGCTTTCAGGCGCGGATCTGGTTCTGTGCAATTCGCAGATGACGGAGCGCGACCTGCGCGCCGCTCTCGCCGCCGCGGGGCTGCCGCGTCCGGCGACGATCGTGGTGCCGCTGCCGCCGGGAATTTCTCCGCAGAGCACGAAGCCGCAGCGTCCTGCCGGAATGGCGGACGGTAATTTTGTCCTGACGGTCGGCAGCATTTCACAACGCAAGAATCAAATCATGCTGTGTGAAATCTGGTCCAGCCTGGCCGATGACCCGGCGCTGGCCGGCGTCAAGCTGGTTATGGCGGGCGCCTGGGGCGAGTACTCCGCGGTCGTGCGCGAACGGCTGTCGCAGGACCCGAAGCTGGCGGGGCGCGTGATTGTTCGCAACGACATCACTGACGGCGAGCTTGCCTGGCTCTACCGGCACTGTCTCTTCACTTTGTTTCCGTCGTTCTATGAGGGGTGGGGGCTTCCGGTCGGCGAAAGCCTGAGCTTCGGGAAGCTGTGCATCGCGTCCGACACTTCGGCGATGCCGGAGGCGGGCCGGGGCCTGTGCCTGCATCTTTCGCCGGGCGATCCGGAGTGCTGGCGTGAAACAATAACGCAACTGCTGCTCGCGCCGCAGCTTCTCGCGGCGCATGAGAAGGAGATTGCATCCGAGTATCATCCGGCAAGTTGGGACGAAGTTATCGAGGGAATTATCGGTTCGGTGCGCTGAGGCCCGAAGCGGCGCTATCAGACCGAGCCGTATTCGTAGTTGCGCATCGCGGCCTTGAGCCCGTAGCGCCGGCGGTTCCAGCGATGCATCCATATTCTCTGGAATTCAATGCGCGTCCCGCGTAGCGATCGCCGCAGCGAACGCTTGGATCGCAGGAGCGCCCGTTCAGGTTCGATCTGGCTACCCCCAAGCCTGTCGCTGATCTCGGACACGAGGTTCGGAATCACCGAGAACGCATAGAGATCGATTTCCCAGTAGAACTTTATGTCTTCGTCGATGGGGCGAAATACAAACCGGCGCTCCGTCAGTTTCCGCGCGCCCGAGCGGCGGACGAGATAGGCGACCATGCCGGCCGTGGGCGACATGTATTCGACGAGTTCGATCGTGCCGAGGTCGAAGCGCGCGCGCGGGTTCTTGCGCCGTCTGTAATCGAATAGTTTTATGATGTCCCACTGCACCGGCGCCTGCACGAGCCGGGAAATCTGCTCGGAAAAGCGGTCGCGATCGGGCGTACCGAAGTCGTCTTCCAGAATGATTGCAAACTCGGCATCGGTGGCCAGAAACGCGGCCAGCGCCCGCCGGTGCGACAGGTAGGCGGCGATCTCGCCGCGGCTCAAGGGCCGCTTCATCGAGGCGTGGTTGAGGGCGTCGCTGTAGCTGCGGTCGACTTCGGGGTCGTCGGGAGTGTAGCCGGGAATGAACGTGAAATCGGCGGCGAGGGCGTTCAGTTGGCTTGCCGCTGAATGTCGTCTGGTACCTTTGTCATCCTGGGTCGAAATCACAAAACAATGGGGTAGGGAGAACATTAGAAATGCCTGAAAGACAGCAAGTATCAATCGTCGCCAACGCTACCGTATAATGACCTTTGGTCGCAAATCATGAGGACCTGCCGGCCGATCCGGTTCATGCGCGTGCCAAAGCGTATCGGCAGGCGATATTGCCGGTGGCCACAGCCGCGGTACGAGAGCGCCGCCTTCCGCAAGGCGATGGCGCGAGGAGAAGCGAAATGAATGCCGAGCAGATGGATCGTCTGGCGATCGCGGAGTTGCTCCAGAACTGGGCGGTCTGGCGCGATGCCGGCGATTGGGACCGCTTCCGCACGGTCTGGCATGACGACGGCTGGATGATGGCGACATGGTTTCAGGGGCCGGCCTCCGAGTTCATCCGCGTCTCGCAGGAGGGCTGGGCCAAAGGCGTCAGCATCCTGCATTTCCTCGGCGGCATCTCGACCGATCTCGCGGGCGATCGCGCGATCTCGCAGACCAAGATGACCATCTCGCAGCGCGCCACGGTGCATGACGTGCCCTGCGACGTGGTCTGTACCGGCCGCTTCTACGACTTTCTGGAGAAGCGGAACGGCAAATGGGGCATCGTAGTGCGCCAGCCGATCTACGAGAAGGATCGTATCGATCCGGTGGATTCCACCACGGCTCCCGCGCTCGACCGGGCGCGGCTGCTCGCTTTGCCCGAAGGCTGTCGGCATCTGCTCTATATTCAGGAGGAGATCGGCTACAGGGTGAAGCGCGACATGCCGGGCCTGAAGGGCGCGGAGGTTGAGGCGCTGTATCGCCGTGGCGCCGCATGGCTGCGCGGCGAGACGATCACGCCGCAGATGTTTTTCGCTTCCGCGACCTAGCGCAGAGCGACTTCTTATATCTGATCGCTGCGCGAGGGCCGCTACGGCACGGATCAAGATTCTTCCAGTTGATCCGAAATCTCCTTTGCCGCGCCGCGCACCGCGCTTCGCAGGCGGGATTTGTCGACCGAAGACATGCGATAGGCCGGAGCGAGCAGAACGAGGGCGGTGTCGGCCGACTCGCCGCGCAAAATCGGTACGGAAACGCCCCATAAGTCCGGCGTTATCTCGGCCTGGCTCTCCGCATAGCCGCGCTGGCGGATCGTCTCCAGTTCCCGCTTCAAGAGGTTCTTCTGCGGCTTGAACTGCGGATCGAGACGCATTCCCTGATCCAGAATTACGTCCTGTTCTTCCGCCGGCGCATAGGCAAGCAACGAGCGCCGCAGCGCTCCGGGCTGATGCAGCGGAAACGTGGCGCCGAGCTCGAAGGTATAGCGAATGGGCATGCGGGACTCGCATCGCTCAACGCAGACCCCGAAATATCCCGAGCGCTTCACCAGCAGCGTCAGTTCCCTCGATCCATGCGTGAGCCTTTGCATCACCGGCCGCGCAATGGCGATCAGCCTCCCGGCAAGGCGCGAGTTGCGCACGAGACCGATTGCAAGAGGTGCGACTTCGAGCTGGCCGGAACCGCTCTCCACCAGGAATCCCGCCTGCTTCAAGAGTTTGACGTAGCGATAGGTCGAGCTGCGCGGTGCGTTGATGGCGGCGGCGATTTCCTCAACCGTCGCCTGCGCGGGGCCGGTTGCAAACAGCGACAACACTTGCAGGACGCGGCCGGCGGCGCCCGCCTTAGCGTTTTCCGCGGCATTGGAAGGCGCGCGTTTCGGTTTCTGCCGGGCGGATGTTTGCTTTTTCTTTTTTCTCAAACCGTTGATCCGCTTCACCGTCTTCGGCATTGCGCGTTCTTTCGTTGATGTTCCGTTGCGCAACTTGCTGAAAAAGTCAGTGCCGCGCTGCACAATAACTAGTCTGCATCAGTCTCACTATATGAGAATCGCATTCTTGATAGTGAAGCACAAGCTTAGCATTGTTTGAATTCGAAAGAGCGGGCGGCCGCTCAAGTTTCTCCGCGGAGTTGCCAGGAATGGCTGTCACCAAGATTTGCGCTGCGAACGAACTGATCGAAGCCGGCAAGAAAGTCATTTCGGTCGAAGGCGTCGAGATCGGAATCTTTCATCTGCAAGGAGAGTTCTACGCCTGGCACAATCGCTGTCCGCATCAGGGCGGCCCGGTTTGCCAGGGGCGGATGTTTCACCTCGTCGAGGAAGTGGTCGACGAGAGCCGTTGCAGCCACGGCCGGCGTTTCAATACCGAAAAGATGAATATCGTCTGCCCATGGCACGGCACGGAATTCGATATCAAAACCGGCCGCAGCACCGGCGCGCAGCGCTGGACGCTCCGGCCCGTGAAAGTCTTCGTTGAAGACGGACAGGTGGTCGTCGATGTCTAGCGCAAACGAAACGGATCTCGAGAACGATCCTTATGCGGCGGTGGAGCGGTCGGCCGAGCTGATTTGGCGCCGGGCCGCCGAAAGCATCTCGAAGGGCGAGGTGGATCGGATTTCCGACCGCGCGGTCGTGATGCTCTTCACCGCGGCGGTGAAGCTCTATGCCCAGAAGTGCGGCGACGAAAGAACCTTCCGCCCGCTTGCGGGCCGATACGACGAGATCGTCACGCCGACCGAAGCCTTGACCGCGGCCACGGAACTGCTGCGCTCGCTTCGCTTGGGGCCCACGGAGTTCGCGCTCTGGGCGCGCCGGCGGCCTGAAGATTATTACGACCTGCCGGAAACGGCGGTCGAACTCGAAGATCAACGTGAGTGGGTGAAATGAATATCGCCGAGCGGAAGTTCGCGTTGCCGGAAGAACTTCCGGTTCAGGAAGTCAGTACCTACACCGATACGCGGCATCTGCTAGCGCGCGCGAAGCAGGAAGCGATCCGGAAGGGCTATAGCGACTGGCTCATCTGCGATATGGACGCGCACCATGTCGAAACCGTTTCGTGGAAGGAGATCGTCGAATACATCGAGGATCCGGTGCTGCGCCATCAGGCGCAACTTTATCATAACGAGCGCCACGGCGGCACCGCGTATGGACTGAACGGCGACTTCGGCCTGCGCTATCAGGATGTAGGCGGCCGTATTACGCATCAGGCCGACCGGCGGGAAACCGTTCAGAACAGCAAGGTTCACCGCGACGTGGTGCTCACGCGGCGCGCGATGGACGGGCTGGCCGTCGACTACATGGTCGTGTTTCCGGCCAACATGCTGCATCTTGGCCTTCATCCGCAGGCGGACATGGAGGTCACGCTGGCTCGGGCCTACAACCGGTGGATGGTCGAGAAGCTCCTTTCGGCCGATCCCGGAATCGTTACGCTGGTTTATCTGCCGTTCAACACGCCCGAAGCCGCGTGCAGGATCGTCGAGGAATACGCGGACAAGAAGGGCGTGATCGGATTCTGCATCACGAGCGTTCGCCACAAGCCGGTCCATTCGAACGACTATATGCGGCTCTACCGCATGATCGAGGAAACCGGAAAGCCGGTCGCCTTTCACGCGGCATATCACTGGCAGGATCCGTCGCTCGCCACGGTCCCGACGTTTCTCGGCATGCACGCGCTGGGATTCGTCTGGTGCAACATGGTCCATATGACCAACTGGATCCTCAACGGCATTCCGGAAAAATTCCCCAAGCTGAAGAGCGTCTGGATCGAGAGCGGGCTCGCCTGGATTCCCGCGCTGATGCAGCGGCTCGACGATCAATATCTGATGCGACAGTCGGAGGCGCCGCTGCTCAAGCGAATGCCGAGCGACTATATGCGCGAGAACTGCTGGTACACCACGCAGCCGATGGAGCGCAGCAATATGAAGGCGCTCCAGTTGACGCTGGAAATGATCAACGCGGAGACGCAGCTTCTCTATGCGTCGGACTGGCCGCATTTCGATTTCGATACGCCGGGAACGATCTACGATCTTCCGTTCCTGTCCGAGCAGGCGAAGCGAAACATTCTCGGCCTCAATGCAGCAAAACTCTTCGGGCTCGATCCGCGCCGGCCGGCCGGCGTGCAGGATCTCGATTGAGGTTGCCGCGAAGAGGCCCGGTAGCGGCATCGGTTTCGGAAAGTCGGATCAACAGAGTTTGCCTACGGTATTCACATTCGGGGGTAATCAATGAAAAAGTTTAGTTCTCTTCGTCATTCCATGTTTCCCGCGGCACTTTCGGCGCTCGTGTCGGTCGTTTTCGCGGTCAGTCCTGCCTCGGCCCAGAAGGCATTGGAAAAAGTGCGTCTCGGCCAGGTCACCAGCACCAGCCTTACTTTTGCGCCCGTGTTCGCGGCGCAGGAACTGGGCTTCTTCGCGGAAGAGGGCATCGAGCTCGAGCATCTCAATTTCAAGGGCGGCTCGGTGTTGCAGCCGCAAATCGCGAACAAGCAGGTTACGTTCGGCTTTACCGCCGTCGAAACGGTAATCCTGTCGCGCCAGCCCGGTAAGGATGCGATTCCGCTCGTGTTCTTCTACAACGGCGCGCGCAGCTCGATCTGGGAAACGGTCGTTCTGGACAGCAGCCCGATCAAGAAGCTCGCCGATCTGAAAGGCAAGAAGATCGGCATCGGCGCGACCGCCAATGCAAATGTGCCCCTGACACGGGCGATGCTGAACGACATCGGCCTCGAGCAAGGCAAGGACTATTCGTTCCTGCCGATCGGCGTCGGAGCGCCGGCATTCCGCGCGATAACGAACGGGGATGCCGATGCCTACAACACGTTCGATTCCAATATCGCCACGTTCGAGACCACCGGCACGAAGCTGAGGACTCTCGAGATTCCGAGGAAGTATCAGGACCTCTTCTCGAACGGGTTCGTCGCGCACCAGGACACGCTTCGCGACAAGCCGAAACTCGTAGCCGGCTTCGGCCGGGCGCTCACGAAGGGCATCATCGTCTGTGAAGCCAATCCGAAATTCTGCGTCACGAATTTCTGGAAGGCGAATCCGACGCTGAAGCCGAAAACCATCGGGGAGGAAGAAGCGCTGAAAGCCGGATTGCATATCCTGCAATCGCGCATGAAGAGCTACACCTACTTTCCGGAAGGCATGAAGCGTGAGTTCGGTCACTATCCCGATAAGGTCTGGCGGGATTACGTCGACATCCTGTTCGCGGGCGGAGAGCTCTCGACAAAGGAAATCGACCTGACGCCGATCTACTCCAATCGCTTCGTCAAAGACTTCAACGATTTCGACGTGGCGGCGCTGCAAAAAAGGGCGAGAGAGCTGAAATAAACGCTTCTAGCGCTGTGTGCGAACTGAAGAACTGCCATCATGCCCGGATCGTTTGGTCCGGGCATGATGCTGTAGAGATGCCGGCAAGTTTTTGTGCAGGGCAATTGCTGCCGCTCTCTCCCAATGCAGGGAAAGAGAAAGACTTTGCTTTCCGGGATTGTTGCGGTGCACATAAGCCGGGCAGATTTTCCGCGGCTTGAACATGAATTGTGCGGCTTTGGCGTTTTCGCCATCGCATAAGATGTTGGTCGCTTCGACAGCGGCAGCATAAAATTTCTAGAGCCGCGCAGCATTCGGAATTCTAATTTCCGGTCGCGTGTTACGCTTTTTGCGTTGATCTAGCGCAGGGAGCAGGACTCGGCATGGCAAAATATTTTTTTCAGCGTTTGGCGCGCGTGGGTTTGGCGGCGCTTCTTCCTCTCGTGGCAGGAAATGTCGCCGCGAATTCCACTGAGAAGATCGTCGTAGGGCAGGCGACCGCAACGAGCCTTACCTTCGGTCCGGTGTTCGCGGCGATCGAGCTCGGTTTCTTCAAGGAAGAAAATCTCGAGCTCGAGTTCAAGAATTTTCAGGGCGCTTCCGTTCTGATTCCGCAGGTCGCGAACAAGAGCGTCACGATCGGCTTTCCCGGCCCGGATCCGCTCATCCTGTCGAGGCAGCCCGGCCGCGACGCCATTCCGGTGCAGTTTTTCTACAACGCCGCGCGCGAATCGATCTGGCAGTTTCTGGTGCTTGAGGACAGCCCGATCAAGACGCTGAAGGATATGCAGGGCAAGAAGATCGGCG
Organism: uncultured Hyphomicrobiales bacterium; assembly: GCA_964575175.1. GTDB lineage: Bacteria > Pseudomonadota > Alphaproteobacteria > Rhizobiales > Xanthobacteraceae. The sequence continues at coordinate 21,206 of CAZNPX010000050.1, forward strand.
TCGGCGCTCTGGCCAACGCCAACGTTCCGATTACCCGCGCGATGCTCGCCGAGCTCGGCCTTGCGATGACGAAGGACTACTCGTTCCTCGCCATCGGCGTCGGCGCGCCGGCATTCCGGGCGACCCAGAACAAGGATGTTGACGTTTACAACACCTTCGACACCAACATCGCCGCCTTCGAGACGACCGGCACGAAGCTTCGCAAGATTCCGCAGGACCGGAAGTATCTCGATCTCTTCTCCAACGGCTTTGCCGCGCACATCGACACGATCAAGGACAAGCCGCAGATCGTGATCGGCTTCGGCAGGGCGTTCACGAAGGGCATTATCGTCTGCGAGGCCAATCCGGATTTCTGCGTTCGCAATTTCTATAAGCACAATCCGAATCTTCGCCCGCAAGGCGTTTCCGACGAGCAGGCGCTCGCGAATGGCCGGCATATTCTGGCCTCGCGCATGTCGAGCTACCTTGCCTTCCCGAAGGGCGCCAAGCGCAACTTCGGCGTTTACAGCGAGCAGTCCTGGAAGGATTTCGTGGCTGCGCTGCACAAGGGCGGCGAGCTCAAAACCGATTCCATCGACGTCTCCACGCTCTATACGAACCAGTTCGCAGCCGAATACATCCGCTTCGACGAAGCGGCGCTGCGCAAGCTGGCGCAAGGCCTGAAGTAAGAGCGGGCAGGCGGATCAATGGGAAGTCATGGCACGGCAGCTGGGAATCTGAAGTTGGCTGTTTCGAATGAGGAAACTCAGTCTGCCGTGCATGCGGCGCCGCCGTCATCGGTGGCGGCCGCCGGCGGAGCGCAGAAGCCGGCGCTTTCGGTCGACAACGTCTCGGTGACGTATCAGTCGAGCCGCGGGAAACATACCGCGGTCGACGATGTCAGCATGAAGATGCAGCCGGGCGAGTTCGTTTCCATACTCGGCCCGTCGGGTTGCGGTAAGTCGACGCTCTTGGGCGTGGTAGCCGGCCTGCTGAGTGCCTCCGGAGGCAATGTTTCGGTATTCGGCGAAGCCGTCGCCGGTCCGCGGCGGGATATCGGCGTCGTCTTCCAGCAAGCGACGCTGCTGCCCTGGCTGAACGTGATCGACAACATTCTCATTCCGATCAAGGCGCTTCGGAAGAATGATCGCGATTACACCAAACGCGCGCACGAACTTATCGATCTCGTCGGCCTGACGAAGTTCTCGAAGTATTATCCGAACGAGCTTTCGGGCGGAATGCAGCAGCGCGTGGGAATTGCGCGCGCGCTCATTCACGATCCAAATCTGCTGCTGATGGACGAGCCGTTTGCGGCGCTCGACGCCATGACGCGCGAGCGCATGGCGCTAGAGTTGCAGGACATCTGGCTGGCCAGCGGAAAGAGCGTGCTGTTCATCACCCACAGCATTCCCGAAGCGGTATTCCTGTCGAGCCGCATTCTCATCATGTCGCCGTCGCCCGGCCGATTTGTGAAGGAAGTGAAGATCGACCTGCCGCGCCCGCGCACGCTGCAAACCATGTCGTCGGGGGAGTATGCAGCGTTGTGTGGTGAAATCAGAAAGATGTTCGAGCACTGAGGTCCAGAATGTTTGACCGGATTTCTTCGGTACTTTACCCGCTCATCACGCTCGCATTGCTGCTTACGGTCTGGCAGCTTTCGATCGATGTGCTGAAGGTGCCCGACTACATTCTCCCGCGCCCGCTGGCGGTGCTCTACAGCCTGAAGGCCGGCTATATCGACGGCGAGTTCTGGCCGCATTTTCTTTTCACCCTGCGCTCGACCGTAACCGGCTACGTGATCGGTTGCGGCTGTGCGATCATTATCGGCGCAATCCTCGCCGAATCCCGGACTTTCGAGAAATTCGTCTATCCGTACATCATCGGCTTGCAGTCGATGCCGAAGGTTGCGCTCGCGCCGCTGCTTACGGTGTGGTTCGGTTACGGCTTCGCCTCCAAGGTGGTGATGGTCGCGCTCATCTGCTTCTTCCCGCTGTTCGTGAATACGGTCGTCGGCATCCGGCAGACGAACCCGGCGCTGATCAACATGATGCGCGCGTTCTCGGCGCCGAACTGGTACACCTTCTTCCGCGTGAAGCTGTTCGCGGCGGCCGGCCATATCTTCGCCGGCCTGCAGATTTCCGTGGTGCTCAGCCTGATCGGGGCGGTGGTCGGCGAGTTCGTCGCCTCATCCGAGGGCATCGGCTGGCTGATCCAGGCATCGCTGGCAAACTTCAACACCGCGCAGATGTTCGCGGGACTTATCAGCCTGATTTTCATCGGCGTCGTCGGTACGCGTATCGTGCAGTTTCTGCATACCAGACTTGTGTTCTGGGATCGCAATACGACGAATACCGCGGCTGCATAATTCGACATGTGCAATTTTGAAAGTCTGGCGGAAATCCTTGCTGGCAGCTTGCCGGGAAATGCAACGTGCTGCGTATCGCGCATCCAATTTCAGGGAAGCATTTTCTGCTGCCGCAAAGCATCAATACAGCAAGAGCATTTGGCCGGGCATGTAAGTTTGCGACCAAATTTTCTGGCAGCCTTGGCATAACTGGATCATGCCTTTGGTAACGAAGTCGGTTCGAGCAAATATGGACGGCAGAGCGACACGCGCGCTCTGCACAAGGAAGGAATGGCGATAATGCCAAGAACAGCGGGATTGGAAGACTCGGTGTTGGCTTCTGTGAAGAAGGATGTAGTGACGCCGGATGCGGAGCATGAAGTCATTCGACTGCTTCGCTCCCGCATGAAGGAAGCGGGTTACGACGCGCTGGTGGCGTTCTCGCAGGATAACGTCACCTATACCGCGGGCTTCCTGGTCCCGAGTCATCTCACCAACCGTTTCCGGCGCACCATCACGATCATCGCGGGCGATCACTTCGCGACGCAGATCGTGGTGAGCGTGGAAGAGAAGCAGGCGATTGCGCGCTCCCGGTTCCAGGATGTTCGCGCCTACGACCAGTTCCGCGACGAGCCTGCGGATGTGCTTGCAGATACCCTGATCGAGGCGGGCGTCGCATCCGGGAAGATTGCGATCGAACTCGACTTCATGCCGGCGCGCGACTTTCTGGTGCTGTCCAAGCGCTTGCCGAAAGCCAGGTTCGAGGAGTGCAAGGACATCTATTTCCTTGCCCGCATGATCAAGACCGACGAAGAAGTGCGGACGCTGCGGGAAATCGGCGTGCTCACCGAAAAGGTCATGCACGACACCATGCGCGAGATCCGCGTCGGCATGACGGAAGTCGATGTCTCGCGCATGCTGGTCGATCAGATGATCGCGGGAGGCTCGACCAATTTCAAGTATCGCGTCGGCTCTGGGGTGAACGGCTCGATCACGAATTGCGGCACCACGCACAAGAAGATCGAGGCCGGCGATATCATCCGGATCGAGGTGCTGGGCGAGCTCAACAACTACCGCTCGAACGTTACCCGCACCGCGGTCGCGGGAAAGCCGACCGAGCGGCAGCGGACGATCTGGTCGAAGCTCATCCGGGCCCGGGAAATCTGCAAAACCATCCTGAAGCCGGGAACGCCGGTCGCGCTGCTCTATCAGACCTATGTCTCCGCCTGCCGCGAAAGCGGCATCGAGCCGACGATCAAGTTCCTCGGTCATGGCATCGGCCAGACCATTCACGAGGAGCCCTACATCACCGACACCCGCGACATCGTGCTGGCGCCGAACATCACGTTCACGATGGAGCCGCTTTACATGATCCCGGGCGAGATGGGTTTTCATGTCGAGGACATGTACATCGTCACGCGTGACGGCTTCGACGCGATCACCGGAAATCTCTCGAAGAACGACGAGCTGATCGAAGTAGGGTAATCGTGAGCAAGCTTACCGTTGCAACTGCGGATACCTTCATTGTAAGCCTGCCTTTGCGCCGGCCGCATAGCTGGGCCGGGCTGACGGGCGCGGGCAGCCGCGAATATGTCGTGCTGCGCCTTCGGCTCAGCGACGGCTCCACCGGCT
>CAZNPX010000051.1:0-24394 GCA_964575175.1 uncultured Hyphomicrobiales bacterium
CCAGCTCCTGCATCCGACCATCGCGCCGGATGCGGAAAAGCATGTGGTCGCGACGGGCCTGCCGGCATCGCCGGGTGCGGCGGCGGGGGAAGTCGTTTTCTCTGCGGATGAAGCCGAGGCGCTGAAAGCGCAGGGCCACGACGTCATTCTCGTGCGTATCGAGACGAGCCCCGAGGACATTCACGGAATGCACGCCGCGACCGGCATCGTCACCGCGCGCGGCGGCCGCACCTCGCATGCCGCCGTGGTCGCGCGCGGCATGGGCAAGCCCTGCGTGTCGGGCGCGGGCTCGATCCGCATCGATTATGCCGCGAAGACCATGAGCGTCGGCCCGGTGACGCTGAAGGCGGGCGACATCATCACCATCGACGGCGCGCAGGGTCAGGTACTCGCGGGCCGCGTGCCGATGATCGAGCCCGAACTGACCGGAGAATTCGCAACCCTGATGGGCTGGGCCGACAAGGTGCGCCGCCTCGGCGTGCGCGCGAACGCGGACACGCCCGCCGATGCCAAGGCCGCGCGCAATTTCGGCGCCGAAGGCATCGGCCTCTGCCGCACCGAGCATATGTTCTTCGACGAAGACCGCATTCTCGCCGTGCGCGAAATGATCCTGGCCGATGACGAGAAGACCCGCCGCAAGGCGCTCGACAAGCTCCTGCCCGCGCAGCGCTCGGACTTCATCGCGCTGTTCGAGACGATGAAGGGGCTTCCGGTCACGATCCGCCTGCTCGACCCGCCGCTGCACGAGTTCCTGCCGCATACGGACAAGGACATGCAGGAAGTCGCGGCCGCGCTCGGCACCGATGTGAAGAAGTTAGCAAACCGCAAGGCCGAGCTTTCCGAGTTCAATCCGATGCTGGGCTTCCGCGGCTGCCGTCTCGCGATCGCATTTCCGGAAATCGCGGAGATGCAGGCGCGGGCGATTTTCGAGGCCGCCGTGCACGCGGGAAAAACCACCGGCGCGCCCGTGGTGCCGGAAGTGATGGTGCCGCTGATCACCACCAAAGCCGAGTTCGACATCGTCAAGGCTCGCATCGACGCCATGGCCGAAGCCGTGCAGGCCGAAACCGGAACCAGGATCGAATATCAGGTCGGCACCATGATCGAATTGCCGCGCGCCTGCCTGCGCGCGGAAGAGATCGCGCAGACCGCCGAATTCTTCTCCTTCGGGACCAACGACCTCACGCAGACCACCTTCGGCATTTCGCGCGACGACGCGGCGATCTTCCTGAACACCTATCTGGGAAAAGGCATTCTCCCCATCGACCCCTTCATTTCGATCGACCGCGGCGGGGTCGGCGAACTCGTGAAGATCGGCGTCGAGCGGGGACGCAGATCGCGTCCGGACATCAAGCTCGGCATCTGCGGCGAGCACGGCGGCGACCCGGCATCGGTCGCCTTCTGCCACGAAGCCGGACTAGACTATGTTTCGTGCTCGCCGTTCCGCGTGCCGATCGCGCGGCTGGCCGCGGCCCAGGCCGCGCTCGGCAAGGAGCTGGTAAGCGAGGCATAAGGGGGGAAGATGAATCTCAATTTCGTTTTCATCGTGGTAATGGTGTTGGTGGGCGCCGCTGCCGGCGCATTGTTCGCGACGCGGCCGCAACTCGCCGTATTCCCCTATATGTCCTACTTCACGGTGCTGATCGCAATGGCAGCGCTCGAACTCGGGCTGATGCTCACCGGCCGGCTCAAGCGCCCGGTTTCGCTGGAAGTGCGGCTCGCGGGCCTCGTGCTGGGTATTGTCGCTTCGGCGGCTACGGCGACAACGCTCACAGCAAAATAGCCCGTGAGCGTTCCCTCGCTGCAAGCGCTTCGCGACGGCGGCAAGCCCGCCCTAGCCCGCGCTTTGGCCGCGATCGAGACGGAAGCGAATTCGCCCGCACTCGCCGCATTGCTGGACGAAGCCTGCGCCAACCCCAAGGGCCATGTGCTCGGCCTCACCGGCACGCCGGGCGTCGGCAAGTCGACCCTCATCAACGCACTGATCGCGCGTGCGCGCGCCGCAAACGAAACCATTGCGGTGATCGCGGTCGACCCCTCTTCCAAGGCAACCGGCGGCGCGCTTCTCGGCGATCGCGCACGCATGACCACGAACCCCGACGACAAAGGCGTATTCGTGCGCTCCATGGCCGCGCGCGATCGGCTCGGCGGAATCTCGAACGAGACGATTGCCGCCGCGGTGCTGATGCGCGCGCTCTACGACCGCGTGATCGTGGAAACGGTGGGCGTCGGCCAGTCCGAATCCGATATCGCCGGCATTTCCGATACGGTCCTGCTCTGCATCCAGCCGGGCGCCGGCGACAGCCTGCAATTCATGAAGGCCGGCGTGATGGAATTGCCCGACGTCGTTGCCGTCACCAAGGGCGATCTCGGCGCGGCGGCGCGGCGCGCGCGGGCGGATGTGCAGGGCGCACTGGGATTGTCGGAACGCGGGGAATGGTCCGCGCCGGTCGTGACGATTTCGGCGTCCACCGGCGAAGGCCTCGATCAACTCGACGAGGCGATTGCAAAGCACATCGCGTTCTTGCGCGAGGACGGCCGCGGCGCGAAGAAACAGAAAGCGCAGGAAGCCGCATGGGTCGCGGAAGCGATCAAGGCGCGCTTTGGAAGCGAAGGGCTCGCGGCGTCGCGCGACATCAACGTAAGCGCGGCCGGCCCCTTTTCGTGCGAGGCGGCGCTCGCCGCGGTGCTTCGAAAGCGGCTCAATCCATTAACCGCGAAGTAACCCTGTTCACGCGATAAATCCGGCTTGTTCTAGTAAGCGTTGCGTAGGGTGTCATGCGTAGCCGGCGGGTGCCGCGAAAGCGGCCTTCTCATTTGCGTTTTGCGCTTGCGCCTGCGCTGTTTCTCCTGGGCACGACCCAGGCCGCCTATCAGGATCTCGGTACGCTGATCGCAAAGGAAGCCGGCATTGCCGAGCGCGCCCGCGCGCACCTGATGCAGGGCGCGCTTTCCTCGCTCAAGACCGCGACGCTTTCGCTACCGACGAACAGTTTTTTCGCGCTGCCCGCAGCGCCCATTGCGCCCCGCGCCACCCCCGAGATCACCGGCTCGATCCCGCCTGCCCAGCTTGCGATCGACGCCAAAGCTTCGATTGCCGCCGCGGTCGAGCGAAAGAACAAGGCCGACCGGCTGCCGGCGCCACAGGCGCCGGTCAGCCTGCTGCGTTACGATATTGCGCTGTCGCTGGAACTCGAGCCCGAGACGCCCGACGCGACGGCGCTGTTCGGCTTCGACAACGAGCCGCGCGCCGACCGGCCCGGCAGCCTCGCGCATGCAGGCAGCATCGCGCCGAACGATCCCACCGCGGTCTTCCAGATCGGCAGCCTGCTGTTCGACGCCGATGCCAGTTCCTCGCCTCCCGACGCCTTCAAGCATCGCCAGTACGTCGCGCCTGCGGTGGTGCCGGACAATTCGCCGGATGCGCCGCTCCACGCGACCCGCAAGCTGACGCCGGCGGAGCGGCTCGGCCTGAATGCGACAACGCGGGCGAAGGCCCTGAAATGCCTTTCCGAAGCGATCTATTTCGAAGCGCGCTCGGAACCCGAAAGAGGCCAGATCGCGGTCGCGCAGGTCGTGATCAACCGCGCATTCTCGGGCTATTACCCGAACGACATCTGCGGCGTCGTGTACCAGAACAAGCACCGCCACCTCGCCTGCCAGTTCACCTTCGCCTGCGACGGCATCCCCGACATCGTTTACGATAAGAGCGCATGGACGCTTGCGGAGCGCCTCTCGAATGACGCGCTCGACGGGAAGAATTACTTACAGGATGTCGGCAAGGCGACGCATTATCACGCCTATTACGTCTCGCCGTACTGGGCGCGGAAGATGCGGAGGATGGCGCGGATCGGCGCGCATACGTTCTACTTCCCGCCGGAATGGGAAGTGGCGGAGCCGACCGTTACCGCGGGACAGTGACCGCTCAGAGCAGGAACGGATCGACGCGGCCGAGCGCCGTGGTCACGTAGATCAGCCCGAATACGAGCAGCATGCCGGTCGCGGCCAGGCCCGCGATCAACGAAAAATCGACCAGCATCTCGGGAAGCAAGTTGATACGGCGCATGGAAGCGACCCTCTCCGAAGCCGGCAGCCAACGCGGCCAGCTCCCGTAACGGCTTGGCACGGAAACCCGCCGCGGACGCTTTTTGTTCCGGCGCTTCGCACTAAAATTGAGCGATGGCGGTCTACGTCGACGACCCGATCTGGAACTGGCAGGGAATGCGCTGGGCGCATCTCGTGGCCGACGACGAATACGAGCTGCATCGCTTCGCCGCCGCGCTCGGCATCTCCCGGCTGATCTATCAAGGCCCGCCGAAGACGGCCCACCCGCATTACGACATCACCGCTTTCGAACGGCGGCGCGCGATTGCGCGCGGCGCCGTCGCCGGCTCGCGGGAAGAGATCGTCGTGGTGTTACGGCGCCTGAAAGCCGCGCGGGCGCTAGCTGCGCCAGGGATTGGGCTTGGCCGTGCCGGAGGCGATGCCTACCTGCGGCGCGGGTGACGGCTGCGGCCGATCCCAGGGTCCGGACGAAGTCGTTTCCGGTGCGGCGGCACGCTCCTCGAATCGCGCGCTTTCGGCGCTGTCGGGCTCGGGCAGCATCACCGGACCCGGATCGCGGCCGCCTGCGGTGCGAACCAGCGCTTCCACGCGCTTGTCGATGGCGGGATGCGTCGAAAACAGATCCGCGAAGCCCGAATGCGGATTGTCGAAGCACATTTCCATCACCGCGGACGGCGCGTTGCGCAACTCGCCGCGGTTCTCGATCTTGCGAAGCGCCATGATCATGGCATCGGGGTTCTTGGTCAGCTCCACCGCACCGGCATCGGCGAGATATTCGCGGGAGCGCGAAAGCGAGAAGCGGATCACGATCGAAAGAATCCAGGCGAGCGCGATGATCGCCAGCGCGATCAGAATGGCGATGATCGCGCCCCCGCCGCCCTTGCGGTTGCCCGAGGACGAGCTTGAGCGCCATCCCCCCGTGCTGCCGCTCGCCCGCGAACGAAACAGCGTGCGGAACGTCAGTTCGCCGACCAGCGAGATGATGCCGGCCATGACCACCGCGATGACCAGCAGCCGCACGTCGCCATTGCGGATATGCGTGAGCTCGTGCGCGAGCACGGCCTCGATCTCCGCATCGTCGAGCCGCTCCAGAAGCCCGCGCGTCACCGCAATCGTATATTGCTTCTGGTTCAGCCCGGTCGCATAGGCGTTGAGCGCCATGTCCTCGGTGATCTTGAGCTTCGGCATCGGAATGCCGCGCGAGATGCAAAGATTTTCGAGCAGGTTATAGAGCTTCGGCTCCTCGAGGCGCGTGACGCCGTGCGCGCCGGTATGCCGGTCGATCATGGCCTGATGGAAGCGATAGGAAATCACCAGCCAGACCAGCGTGCCCACGGTGGCAAAGGGCACGGCGTAGCGCAGGTCGCTCCACGCATAAGCCAGAATGTAGTCCAGCGGCGCGTTATCCATCGTGAAGGCGCGGAAGATCAGCGCGCCCGCGAAGGTCAATAGATAGACGAGAAAAAACAGGCCGCCGATCAATAGGACCGAGCGGACGCGATTGGAGCGGATGTGCGTGTAAAGCCCGTAGGCGGCCATTGCTCGCAATCCCCGGTGAGGCAGCGCGGCCCGGCGCAATCAGCCGGGCCGCAATCCCTTCGTTACCCTGTTCAGAACTTTACGTTCGGCGTGGTTTCGAGTTGCGGACGCGCGTCGCCCACATCGAAGAACTCGCGATGGCGGAAGCCGAGCGCGCCCGCGAAGAGGGCCGCAGGCAACTGCTCGATCGCGGTGTTGTATTCCTGAACCGCGTTGTTGAAGAAGCGGCGGGCAGCCGCGAGCTTGTTTTCGATGTCGGAAAGCTCGGTCTGCAACTGCTGGAAGTTGGTGTTGGCCTTCAGATCCGGGTAGGCCTCGGCCAGAGCGAACAGGCCGCCGAGCGCCTTGGTCAGCATGTTTTCCGCCTGCGCGGCCTGGGCCGGGCCCTTGGCGGCGAGCGCCTGGTTGCGCGCCTGAATCACCGCCTCGAGGGTGCCGCGCTCATGCGCCGCGTAGCCTTTGACGGTCTCGACCAGGTTGGGGATGAGGTCGTGCCGCAGCTTCAGCTGCACGTCGATGTCGGCATAGGCCTGATTGGCGCGCTGCCGGAGCGCGACGAGGCCGTTGTAGACAAAGATGACATAGAGAACGAGCACGCCGACAATGCCGAGCGTGACCATTAAGCCGGTAGACATGCGGATTTCCCTCCGACGGATTGCCTGGGGCGGAGCCTAGCGCAGATTCGAGCAAAAGTGCGAGGGTTCGGCCGCTCAGGCGGCGCGGATATTCTTGCCCTGAGACGCGGGCGCCAGCCGGATACAATTGCGGCCAGCGGCTTTTGCCGAGTAGAGCGCCCGGTCGGCGCGCTCGATCAATTCTTCGACATCGCGGTCGTAATCGGTGATGGCGGCGCAGCCGATCGATACCGTCACGGCGAGCTCCCGGTCGTCGAACGGAATGCGGCTTTCGGCAATGACGAGGCGGATGCGCTCGGCGAGATCGTGCGCTTCCTGCTCGCTGACCTCGCGGAGCAAGACCACGAATTCCTCGCCGCCGAAGCGGGCGACCTTGTCGGTTTCCCGCAGGGTCTGGGCGATCAGCTCGCCGATCCGACGGATCACGGCGTCGCCTGCCGCATGGCCGTGATCGTCGTTGACGCGCTTGAAGTGGTCGATATCCACGATCAGCGTGGCGATGGAGCGATTATAGCGCTGGTAATAACGCATCGCGTCCGATGCCGCCTCCATGAAGGCGCGGCGGTTGAGAAGATTGGTGAGCGGGTCGGTCTCGGCGAGCTTGCGCAGGCTCGCGATGTCGCTTGCGAACTTCTTGGCCTCTTCCGCCGCTTTGGCTTCCGCCTGCTGCGTCAGCCGCTCCACGAAGCCGATGCGCAGCAGCAGCGAGCGCAACGAAGTCGAGAGATGAATGACCTCCGACGAGCCGCGCAGCCGCGGCAAAGTCAGCGCGCCGTTCTCGCGGCCGATGCGGTCGGCGGCCTTGGTCAACTGATCGATCGGTCGCGACACGCGGTTTGCGATCACGCCCGACAGCAGGATGCCGAGAATCGCGACCATGGTGCCGACGCTGACGATGGTCCAGAACATCTGCCGGGTCGGGGCCAACGCGACTTCCGAATTCCGGCGCGCGATCACGCCCCAGCCCATGCCGGGGAAATCGCGATGGCCATTCATCGCCGCGTAACCCGAGAGCACTTCCATCGGGCCGGTGCCGTCGACGAAGACGCCATGCCCGACATCGCGCAGCTCCGCGATCTGCGACGAGCGATAGCGCGTGCGCAGGTCCTTGGAGCCGAACATGATTTCGCCTGCGCGGGTGACCACGACGATCTGATCGCCGTTGCGCTCCATCGCGCTGCGGATCTCCTCGATTTCGCGCCAGTGGATCGCGGCGACGAGCACGCCGGCAAGCTCGTTGTCGTAATTGAAAACCGGGAACGAGAACTTCACGAAAGGAATGGGAATGTCGCTGCCGAGACGAATCGCGGCCTCGATCGCATCCAGATCGGGCGCATCCTCGATCGCCGGGCCTTGCAGGCCGCGCAGAAACCAGCCCTCTTCGGTGACGACTTCATTCTCGCGCAGCCCTTCCGACGCCACCACGACCGTGCCTTCCTTGTTGACGAAGGCAAGCCAGGTGAAGTCCGCGAAGCTCCCGTTGAGGCGATCGAGCGCGGGCCTCAGCTTTTTCGGGTCGGTCGAAACCGCGGCGCGGATGACATCGAAATTCGTGTAGGAACGCACGCGGTGAAAGACGCTGTAGAAATAGCGATCCATGCGGTCGGAAACCGTGTCCGAAATCTGGATCATTTCGCGGCTGATAAGGCGCGTCGCCTCCTGACGGCCGACATAGGCTGCGCCGAATGCAATCGCGAAGGATACGAACAGGCAAAGCAGCGCGGTCGCGAGCGTGATCTGCTCGCGGACCGTCAACCGGTCCTCGAATGCCCAAATCCTTCCGCGCAGTCTGGCGAGCAAGTTCGGCCCCTGTTCCCTGCGGATTTTTCATCCGCTTTCGGAGTCCGTTCTAGCGTAAAGCTGCAAGTATCCCGTTACGCTTGCAGCGCAAATTGCTGCGTTCGGGCAACCCTCCGTTAACGACGCGGCGCGTTGCGCCTCGCGGGTTTGTGATCAGGGCCAGCGAAAATCGGGGCTGCCTGCCGCGAGCCGGGACGGTATCCAGTAACGCACGATTAGCCATTGATCGAAGGCGCATGACAGGACCCATGAACCGCAGAAGCTTTGCCGCCTTGGCTCTGGCCGCTGTCTTGGCGCCAGTGCCGCTGTCCAGCGCCTTTGCCAGGAAATTCTCCGAGTACCGGGCCGAAAGTTTCGTAAAGCTGCTCGCCTCGGGCAATCCGCTGGTGGTGCATGTGCACGCGGACTGGTGCGCGGTCTGCAAGGCGCAGATTCCGGTGATGGATCGCGTCCTCGCGGGGGCCGCCTACAAGAACGTGCACGCCGTGCGCGTGAACTTCGACCGCGAGAAGAATTTTCTCAGCGACCATAAAGTCATCCGGCAATCGACAATTTTAATATTCAGGGGCGGCAAGGAGATCGCACGTCTTTCCTACGACCCCGACCCGGCCCGCATCGAGCAGACGCTCGCGCGCGCCATTTCGGCATGATCCGCGTTTTCTCCGGCGGCAGCGGAATCGGCAGCCCGGCGGTGAGGCCATGACAGCGCTCGTCCTCGCCTTCCTTGCCGGTACGCTGACCGTCATCAATCCCTGCATCCTGCCGCTGCTGCCCATCGTGGTCGCCGCGGCCTTTGCCAATGGCAGGCTTGGCGCCGCGGCACTCGTGCTCGGGCTGGTGGCGGGCTTCGCGACTCTCGGAATCCTAGTGAATGCGACGGGCGCGCTGTTCGGAATCGGCGAGACCACGCTGCGCAACGCGGTGGCGGTCCTGCTGGTGGTGTTCGCGGCCGTACTCCTCATCCCGGCGCTGGAGCGGCGTTTCTCGAACATGGTCGCGCCTGTCGGCGCGGCGGGAGCCAATCTCGCGGCGCGCGCGAGCAATTACGGGATCGCGGGGCAATTCCTGGTGGGCATTTTGCTGGGAGCGATCTGGGCGCCCTGCTCGGGGCCCTCGGTCGGCGCGGCGCTGTCGCTTGCCGCGGAAGCGGGCGGCTATCTCACAGCGGCCGCGCGCATGACGGCGTTCGCGCTGGGGGCGGCGCTGGTGCTTTTTCTGGTGGCGATGGGTGCGCGCTCGCTGGCAAGTCGCAGCGGCGGCATCGCGCGGATCGCGCCCTATGCGAAGAAAATCGCCGGGACCGCATTTCTTCTGGTCGGCACCTTGATGCTGACCGGATTCGACAAAATCATGGAAGCATGGCTTCTGGATTTCATGCCGGACTGGCTCGTCGCCTTTACGACGCGCTTCTAGAAGAAAAAGCGGGAGCTGATTTCTCAGCTCCCGCGTTCTCGAACGCTTAGCGTGCTTCCGAGCGGCTGACGCAGGAGCCGCCCGAGGTGCTGTCCTGAGCCTTGTCCTTCATGCCCTTCTGACACGCCGCCATGGTGTCGAAGCTGCAATCCACCTTTTCGGTGCCCTTCAAGCAGAAGGCTTTATCGCCGACGAGTTGCGGCGCGGTCTGGGCGGAGGCGGCGGTGATAGCGAAAGCGAGCACGGTTCCGACGATTGCGAGGCGCATGTTATGTTTCTCCCATTGACGCCCTCCGTGAGGCGGCAACACGGTGAGCGCGGCTTCGTTCCGCACGGAACCGCACACTGGGAGAGATTATCGATACTGGCGGATGCCGAAGAGCTGAAGCAGCGGGTTGTCCGATCGCGGCTCGCTCTTTCGCTGCACCGGACGACGCACCACGCGCTGCTGCTGTTGCTTTTGCTGCTGCACCTTGCGGCGCAGCCTGTTCTTCGGCTGGACTTGCGGCGCCTGCTCTTCGATTTCTTCCGGGGGCTCGGCGACGGCATCCGGAATCGCCGCCGTGGTTTCCGGTTCTTCCTCGACGACCGGCGGCGGCAAGGCGGCCGCTTCCTTCTCCAACTGATCCTGGCTTGGAAATGGAACCGGCTCGGGGGCGGGCAGGATCAGCGGCTCGTTCGCGACCAGTTCGGGCGCCGGCGCTTGTTCCGGCGGCAATTCCGTTTGCATCACGGAAGGCGCCACGGGATCCGGCTGCCTTGCGATCGGCTCCTGCGGCACGCGCGCGAGCAGCAGCATTCCGATTGCGCCGAAAGCGGCAAGCAGGATCGCGACCGTGATCGCGGCCGCCGAAAGCACGATGCGCAGGCCGGAGAAGGCCGAGGGCCGGCCCTGCATGCGCTGCTCACGCCGCACGCGCGCGAGCGCGTCCTTATCGGGATGGGTTGCCGCCATAAGCGGCAATTTAGCTGAGTCGCGATTCGAACAGGCAGAAGATTTCCGGCGTCAGGCGGGAACCGGGCGCGGGCCGAACAGAATGATCGCGGCCCCGAGCAGGCATATCGCCGCCCCGAGCGCATCCCAGCGGTCGGGCCGGGCGCCTTCCACCGCCCAGAGCCAGAGCAGCGAAGCCATGATGTAAACGCCGCCATACGCGGCATAGGTCCGGCCCGCAGCGTCGCTCTCGATATAGGTCAGCAGCCACGCGAAGGCGATCAGCGAGAGCGTGCCGGGGATCAGCCACAGCACCGATTTGCCGAGCCGGAGCCAGGCCCAGAAGGCAAAGCAGCCGGCGATTTCCGCAAGCGCGGTCAGCGCAAAGATCGCGATGGAGCGCATGGAGCGATTCCTCCCGCGTTATTCTGCAGCGAGGATCGTGTTGCGGACAATCGGATAAATCTGGCCGTTCCAGCGTTTGCCGGAAAAGACGCCGTAATGGCCGACGCCGGCCTGCATGTGATGCCGCTTGCGATGCGGCCGGATGCCGGTGCACAGATCCTGCGCCGCGAGCGTCTGGCCGATCGCGCAGATGTCGTCGAGTTCGCCTTCGACGGTGAGCAGCGAAGTCTTGCGGATCGCGCCCGGCTCGACCCGCTCGCCCTGGAATTTCAGCTCGCCTTTCGGCAGCCGGTATTCCTGAAATACCCACTGCACGGTTTCCAGGTAGAACTCCGCGGTGAGATCGAGGACCGCGAAATATTCATCATAGAAATCCTTGGCCGCCTTCGCCTTCGCGAATTCTCCGCGCGCGAGATTCTGATACATCTCCATATGCGCCTTCATGTGGCGATCCATGTTCATGGACATGAAGGCCGAAAGCTGCACGAAGCCGGGATAGACATGGCGGCCCGCGCCCTTGTGCTGCGGCGGCACCACCGAGATCAGGTTCTTTTCGAACCATTCGATCGGCTTTCCGGTGGCAAGCTCGTTCACCTTGGTCGGGTTCACGCGGCAGTCGATGGGACCGGCCATCAAGGTCAGGCTTTTCGGCTGCGCCCTCATGCCGTTCTTCGCCATGACCGAGACCGCTACCAGCGCCGCGACGCAAGGCTGGCAAACCGCGACCACATGCGCGCCGGGGCCGATCGCCTCGATGAAGCGGATCATGTGATCGATATATTCGTCGAAGCCGAAGCGGCCGGCCTCCGGCGGAATATCGCGCGCGTTGTGCCAGTCGGTGATGTAAACGTCGTGCTCCGACAGGAGCGTCTTCACGGTCTCGCGCAGCAGCGTCGCGAAGTGACCGGAGAGCGGCGCCACGACGAGCACGCGCGGCTGCGCGGTTTCAATGTCTTTCCTGAAATGCAGGAGTGTGCCGAACGGCGTCTGCATCGCCGGCTGCTCGGTGACGGCGACTTCGCGGTTGCCGACCATCACGGAGGAGATGCCGAAAGCAGGCCGCGCATGGGTGAGTTTCGCGCGCGTCATCATCTCGAGGCCGGCGGCAATCGCGCCGAACGGCGTGTGCCCGGCATAGCCGTTCAGGCCGGTGACGATGCCGCGAACATTGGCAAGCGTCTGCTCAGCGAATGAGCGCCAAGGCGCCGTTACATCAGACTGCGCCTGATAGGCCGAATAAATCATGCACTCATTAGCCCCGTTGCCCAGCCACTTGTGGCGCCGCAACAGGCTAGCGGATTCTGCGCTGCGGTGCGATAGTGAACTTCAGTCTAACGCTGTGGACGGATGCGAGTTCCGCTCCGCGAAAGCGAGGAGCCATGGGCGGGCTGACGCTGACGATTGCGAGCAAAAACTACGGCTCATGGTCGTTGCGCGGCTGGCTGCTGTGCAAGATCGCGGGCGTCGCCTTCGAGGAGCACCCGGTTTCCGCCGACGACCCGGATGCGCGCGCCGAGCTGCTGCTGCTGTCGCCGTCCTTTCTCGTGCCATCGCTTCAGAACGGCGCGGTGAAGGTCTGGGACACGCTCGCGATCGGAGAATACCTGCACGAGATGAAGCCCGGCGCGGGATTGCTGCCGGACGATCCCGCGGCGCGCGCGCATTGCCGCGCGATTTCCGGCGAGATGCATTCGGGATTTTCGAATCTGCGCTCGGCGCTGCCGATGAACATCAAGGCGCATTATCCGGGCTTCAAGGTCTGGGCCGGCGCGCAGGCGGATATCGGCCGCATCACCGAAATCTGGCGCGACTGTATCGCGAAATACGGCGGGCCTTTCCTGTTCGGAAAGTCGCTCACGCTCGCGGACGCGATGTATGCGCCGGTCTGCTCGCGGTTTGCGACCTATAACGTGCAGCTCGACGATGTTTCCGCGGCCTACTGCAAGGCGATACTGGCGACGCCCTTCATGCAGGAATGGATCGAGGCCGCGAAGAAAGAGCCGAGCGAAATGGAAGAGCTCGACGTCGAGTTCTAGCGCCGGCATCATGATGTTGCCGATTCAATTTCCAAACAGCGGACAGCATTCATCGTCCGGACGCGCGTTTTCTCGCGAAGCGGGTAAACCCGCCGCGGGTTTCGCGTCCCGAACCATCGCCCTCGCCGCATTTCGAGCGAGGGAGCGGAGCGCTGCGAAGCGCCACGCATTCAGTTCTCGCGCTCTCTTTTTTGCGCGCATGGGGCAAGCCCCAGGCGCCCGAGAGCGCGCATCGCCCCGCAGCACTCCGCTTCGGCTTTTTCCGGCTACGGGCCGCGCTTTTCGTGGACGCTCCCGAAGGAAACGTCGCTCCGTCAGCCGTGCTCCCGGCAGGCGAGCCTAGTCTCGCCGGGCGGTGCCCCGTGCCGTCCCGGCTCACATCTGCGAAACGCGAGCGGAGACGCCGGCCGTTTCCCGCATCGCACGACGCCTCATGAACGCGCCCTCGAATGGAAACGGCGCGGAGAATTTATGCCTGCCGCGAGAAACGGGGATAGATTTTTTGCGTCATCGCGAAAGCCCTTGGAGGAAAAAGCAAAATGCAGGGGCGCGAGAACCTCTTTCCCCGCTTCGCCCGTCATTCGGCGTCGCGAGTTCGCGTGCGGCCCGGTGTCCGGCGCAAATCGGCATGGTCTTGGTTCGGAGCCCCGGATTCCGGGTTCAGCGCTTCGCGCTGCCCCGGAATGACAAGCTATTGTAACCAACACCTCATCCTGAGGAGGCTGCGCAGCAGCCGTCTCGAAGGATGTGCCATGAGGATGAAAACGCGGGAAAATTGGGGGAGGAACTACCGCGAACCTCCCCCACGACATCGTCCCTATTGGCCCTGGAAACCGACGCCGATTGATTGCCGCTCACGCGGCAACGCAATTCAATAATCGGAGAAAATTCCGGAAGCCCGCAGGGAGGAAAACGCGGGCTTCCGGCTCGCTTCTCTTATGCCGCCTTCCGCGCGCCGGTCGGCACTTCCGAGATCGTCTTCAGAATCTGCGACGCGATCTGGTACGGATCGCCCTGCGAATTCGGGCGGCGGTCTTCGAGATAGCCCTTGTAGCCGTTGTTCGCGAAACTGTGCGGCACGCGGATCGAGGCGCCGCGGTCGGCCACGCCATAGGAGAACTTGTTCCAGGGCGCAGTCTCGTGCTTGCCGGTGAGGCGCTTGTCGTTGTCCGGGCCATAGACGGCGATATGGTCGTCGAGGTTCTTTTCGAACTGCGCCATCAGCGCCTCGAAATATTCCTTGCCGCCGACTTCGCGCATGTATTTCGTCGAGAAGTTGGAGTGCATGCCCGAGCCGTTCCAGTCGGTGTCGCCCAAGGGCTTGCAGTGCCACTCGATGTCGATGCCGTATTTCTCGGTGAGGCGCATCATCAGGTAGCGGGCGATCCACATCTGGTCCGCGGCGGTACGCGAGCCTTTGCCGAAGATCTGGAATTCCCACTGGCCCTTCGCGACTTCCGCGTTGATGCCTTCGTGGTTGATGCCGGCGGCGAGGCAAAGGTCGAGATGCTCCTCGACGATCTCGCGCGCGACCGAGCCGACGTTCTTGTAGCCGACGCCGGTGTAATAGGGACCCTGCGGCGCCGGATAGCCTTCCGCCGGGAAGCCGAGCGGACGGCCGTCCTTATAGAAGAAGTATTCCTGTTCGAAGCCGAACCATGCGTCGGGATCGTCGAGGATGGTCGCGCGCTTGTTGGAGGCATGCGGGGTGACGCCGTCCGGCATCATGACTTCGCACATGACGAGCGCGCCGTTCTTGCGCGCGGCGTCGGGGAAAATTGCAACCGGCTTCAAGACGCAATCCGACGAATGGCCTTCGGCCTGCAACGTCGAGGAGCCGTCGAAGCCCCACAGCGGCAGTTCTTCGAGCTTCGGAAAGCTCGCAAATTCCTTGATCTGGGTTTTGCCGCGCAGGTTCGGCACCGGCGTGTAGCCGTCGAGCCAGATATACTCGAGACGATACTTGGTCATAGGGATCTCTCAGCGGTTTGGTGACTGTCCAGGGCACAGCCGAACCGTCTTCCGAGAGGCTCCGGGAGCAATTTTCACTGCCCCGGAAAAGGCACGCTCATGAAAACGGCACGAATGTCAGCGTGAGATTCTTACCGAGCGGCGAAAATGCCAGCCACCAAAGCAGCCGCTTTTTTGAGCAAATGTTATGCAAACGCTGCTTTTTTGTCGGGCAAAGGTGGACAAAAACGAGCAAAGGGAACTGAATCTCCCTCGACCGGCTTGTTCTCTACGACTCGCATTCGAGGAAATTCAAAGATGTCTGCACAAAACGACCGCACACCCGGCGCAAGCGCATCGGCGAAGATTTACCAGTTTCCCGCCCGCGGCCGCTTCGCCGGCACGCAGACGGAAAAGGCGTTTCCGACCGTTTCGATCGGCGACGCCTGGTATCACGACGAGGCCATGAAAGAAGAGCAGAAGGCGCGGCAACACTAATCTTGTCATTCCGGGGCGATGCGAAGCATCGAACCCGGAATCCAGAGCGACAAAACAAGGTCTTCGTATGGGCCTCTGGATTCCGGATCGCGCCTGCGGCGCGTCCGGAATGACAAATCAGACACGACTAAACCCCGAACACCGACCAGCCCATGCGGCGGGTCAACTGTTCGAGCGCCACCCTGCCCAGATAGGAATTTCCGTTCTCATCGAGCCCCGGCGACCACACCGCGATCGACGCCTTGCCCGGCGCAATCGCGAGGATGCCGCCGCCGACCCCGCTCTTGCCCGGCAGGCCGACGCGATAGGCAAACTCGCCGGAGCCGTCATAGTGGCCGCACATCATCATGATGGAGTTGATGCGCTTCGCGCGCTCGGGCGTGACCACGTTCATGCCGGTCGCGGGGTTCACGCCGTTGTTCGCGAGAAAGCGCCCGGCCATGGCAAGCTGCCGGCACGACATCGCGATGGCGCAATGATGGAAATAGACGCCGAGCGTGAAATGCACCGGGTTTTCCAGCACGCCGAAGGATTTCATGTAGTTGGCGAGCGCGGCGTTGCGGAAGCCGCTGCGCTGTTCGGATGCCGCCACTTCGTCGTCGATCTTGATGGTGTTGTCGTCGGCGACGAACTGCATGAAACGCAGGATGTCGCCGAGCGATTCCCGCGGCTGGTGGCCGGAAACGATCACATCGGTGACGGCAATCGCGCCCGCATTGATGAAGGGGTTGCGCGGCTTGCCGCGTTCGTATTCGAGCTGCACGATGGAGTTGAAGGCGCTGCCGGAAGGCTCGCGCCCGACCCGCTGCCATAGCCGGTCGCCGATCCTGCCGAGCGCGAGCGTGAGCGTGAAAACCTTGGAGATGCTCTGGATCGAGAACGGCATCTCGCTGTCGCCGGCCGCCGTCACCTCGCCGTCGTTGCCGACCACGACGATGCCGAACTTCTTCGGGTCGACCTTGGCAAGCTCCGGAATATAGGCAGCGACCTTGCCGCGCTCCGACCGCTCGGCCATGTCGGCGGCGATCTCCTTCACGACAAGGCTGAGGTCCGGAACGGATTTGTTCATCTGCTGGAATTTCTGAAGACGGGCGCCGAGGACGTTAGCAAATATCCGGCGCGCGCCAATAACTATCCCCTTCGCGCCGCGCGGCGAACCTGATCGCACATTCGCCACGAAGGGTGGAAAATACTTGCGGGTCCTGCCAATTATTGGTGCAATCGCTCCAACCGTTCTCAGCGCCCTCTCCCCCAGGAATTCGAAATGGAAGTCGCCGGCAAACTCGTCGATCTGATGCTTGGCGGCATTTCCAGGAGCGCGCTCGGGCTCATTCCTCCGCACCTGCGGAAGGAGGCGATTGCCCGCCTCCAGGACGTCAACCCGTTTCGCCGCATCTCGACGAACCACGATCTGGTCAGGGCGGTGCGGCTCTCCTGGATCGAGGCGGCGCTGCGCGTGCTCGAGCCGGTGGCGGCGATTCCCGCGGAAGCGGCCGGAAAAGAGGCCAAGCGGTTCTCGGCGCTCCTGCGCGAGGTTCTGCTCGCGGAACGCCTGAAGGCGTTCGACCGCACGCGGGCGCCGGAAACCTCGCCCATCGACCGGCACGTGCAGGCCGTGCTCGCGGGCACGCCGGAATACATCACCTCCGACCCCGGCCTCGCCCATCAGGCCAGCGTGACCCAAGGGTTCGTTTCCGTGCTCGCGGAGCTGACCGGATGGGACGAGAAGGAGATCCCGCCGGTATTCGGCCGCGTCGCGACGGACGGCGTCCGCGCCGGGAATCGCGCGGTCGATTTCGGCGAGCTGGTTTTCGTGTCCTTCGCCGAGCTGATCAAAAGCAAGGACAAGTACCCGGAGGCGCAGACCGCCTTTCACGTCTCGATGATGAAGACGGTCACCGATGTCGCCGAATCCACGCTGGCCGCGGTGCGCAACGTCGATGCGAAATTGAATGCCGCACTTGCCGGCGACGCGCTGCAAATCTGGCAGGCCGGCACGGAGCACTACCTGAAACTTCTTCCCGAACTTTCGGGGAAGATGGACGCGGTGCTGGAGCGGCAGGAGCGGCAGATCGCCGAGCAGGCCCAGCAGACCGTCCTGCTCGCTTAGATCGCCGAGCGGCTCGGGATCGGCAGCACGTCGGACCTGAACGTCAAGATCAAGGAGCTCGAAACCGAGCTCGACGCCACGCGCTACGAACTCATCGCGATCCTTGCGGAAATCTCCGGAAAAGGCATCGCGGAGGAAGATCTCGACGAGGCCATCGCATCGGCGAGGCAAAGCCTCCACACCTCGCGCGAGGAACTCGCGCGCCTTCGGGCGCTGGCCGCGGACTTCCCGCAGATCGGGCCCGCGCTCGAAATGGCCGAGAAGGCGCTCGCGAACGACTCGCTCATCAATCTTGCCGAGGCGCAGGAATTCGTTCGCAAGGCGCGGCTGCAATATGCGCAGGCGGTCGCCGACAACCGGCGCGAACACGACTTCAATCTCTCCGAGCTGATCGGCGAAGAGGCGAACCTCGCCATGGCCCGGTCGTCCTTGCTCGAAGCCGCTTCGCTGATGGTGGAAGCGGCGAAGATCGTCGAGCCGCACGACTCCTACGCGGTCGCCTGCCACTACTACAACGCCGCCGATGCGCTCTACGTGCATACGTTGCGTCACGGCGGCGAAGCCCTCGCGCAGGCAAAGGATCTGCTCACCAAAGCCGCCGAACTCTTCCTGGCAGCGGACCGGAAAGACGACTGGGTCGATGCCCAGCAATACCTGATGAAAGTGTACCGGCGCGACGGCTCGGTGACGCCCGGAAAGCGCGGCAACGCGCTGCTGCAACAGGCATGCGAAATCAACGATGTCCTGCTGGATCACTATTCGCAGACCGACACCCCGCTGGAATGGATCGACGCCGGCCAGGAGAGAATCTCGATCCTGCGCTACATCGGCGAGCGGAACGAGGGCGCGGCTTCCGTTCCTTCCCTTCGGGAATCCCTTGCATGGTCGGATCGCGTGCTGGCGGTCTGCGCGGAGCATGACCTTACGAAGCAATGGCGGGAAGTGCAGAATTCCAAGTGCATCGTTCATGAACGGCTTGCCCACAAGCTCGGCGGCGAAGAGGGCCGCGCCGAAATCGCCCGGGGGATTGCCACCGCGCAATTGGTGCTCGACAGCGTCGATCCAGTCGAGGAGCAATGGGTTTATTCTTCGACGAAATCAGCGATGGGCAGCCTGCGCCTGACGCACGCAAGAATGCGCACGGATCCCGAGCGGCTGAACGATTTCCTGCTGGCAGCCGAAGACTATCGCGAGGCGCTCGGGCCGCTCGACCGCGACACGCATACGATGGCGTGGGGCATGTTCTATTTCAACCGCGGGCTCGCGCTGAAGGAAGCGGCGATATTGACCGGGGACGAGAGCCAGCGCGACCGCTTCCAGCAGGCGGCGAATGTTTTCATCGAGGTCGCCGACCTGTTCAAACCGCCGGTGTTCACGGCGGGCTGGGTCAATGCGCACGACGAGCTGCACGAATGCCTGAACGCGCTCGCCGAGAACGCATCGGGCGAGGAAGAGACGTACAAGCTGCTGGGCCTCGCGGCCGAATCCCTGGAAACGGCGCTCGGTTACGTCGATGCGGAAGACGAAGCGATCGAGTGGGGCAGCATGCAACGCAAGCTCGCCCACACGCGCGCGCGCATGATGGATCATTCGCCTTCGCCGGAAGCGCGGGAAAGCAATCGCGTGGCCTCGATCTCTGCCTTTCGCTCCTCGCAATCGGTATTCACCAAGGAAGCCGACCCGGCGACGTGGAAGGAAATCGAAGGCAATCTCGCGATTCTCGGCGGCACGACGACCAAGCAAGGCATTTTCGGCCGCCTGATGGCGGACTTCCGGGGAGGCTTCGAGCAGGGCCGACGCGAAGCTGCCAAGGAGCGGCAGGAGTAAGCGCCGTTTTCAGGCGCCGGCACGCTCCTCGAGCGCGGCCTTGATCGCGGGGCCGACCGACGCCTTCATCCCCTCGCCGAGCGCCATGACGCCGGTGAGCGGGCGGACCATCACTTCGAATGCGACGATCTTGCCGTCGGGACCGAACTTCACGAGATCGACGCCCTTCAACTCCTTGTCTCCCACGCGCGCGGAAAACTCGAGACAGACGTCGTTTTCGCCGGCCGCAAATTCGCGGTGATAGACGAAATCCTGAAACAGCTTCGTCGCGCCGCGCAGCACGATGCAGACGACTTTCCTGCCGGGATAAGGCGTGTTCGCCACCGGCGAACGGAACACGGCGTCTTCGGCCACGATCTGCTCGAGGTCCGACAGGTCGAGGCGCGCGATCATGTCGTGCCATTTTTTCAGCGAAGCGGAGGCGGCGGGCGAAAGCGCGGGCGAAGTATTCATCGGGCGTCCTCTGTGTCGTTCCGGTGCGGCCACCAGCAAGCGCGCGGGTCCCTATGATTAACACGCGGCCGCTTAGGGTTACCAGATGATAAAGAATTCGCCCGGCGGTTTACGCAGCGGCAATCGCGTACTCCCGGCATGCACAAAAGAACTTCAGGGAGACGTGCATGTTGAAAACCAAACTCACCGCCGCAGCGGTTGCCGCGGCGATCGCCTTGGCTCCGCTCGGCGTCACGGCGCAGCAGGCCCCGCTGGTGCCGGTGCCGGCGGCCGGCGGCTCGTCCGCCGCAGGCGTTTACGGCCTCGCCGGCTGCGTGCTTTCGATCATGATTGCCGCCGTCGACAAGGGCAACAAATACAAGAAAGAGCTGACCACGGATGAAGCGATCACCTGCGGCCTGCTCTACTGGGTCAGGGAAGCGAACAAGAAGCGCTAGCGAACAAGAAGCGCTAACGGCTTCCACCCGACGAAGAAATCCTGCCCGGCGCGAATGCCGGGTTTTCTTTTTTGCAGCTTTCAAACTATTTTCGCCGCATGAACACCAAGCCGAAGAAACAAAGCCTGCACGGCCTCCATGCGCTCTGGAAACAGGCGCTCGACCTCGAACTGATCCGCAAGCTGCCGTTCTGGATGCTCGCCTTCGCATCCGTCCTGATCGCCTATCACGCGCCCTATGGCCGCAAGCCCTATGATTTCGACTGGGACCTTAGCTGGGCCGCGATCGAATGGTCGCTTTACAAGCCGCTGCACATCGCGGGCTGCGCGCTGCTCATGGTGCTCGGCGTGCTCGCCTATCGGTGGAAGCGCTGGTGGCTCGCGGCGACGCTCACGATGCTCGTGGGCTTGAGCTGGGAATTCGCGCAGACCACCGTCGCCGGACATTACGCGCGGATCGCCGATCTCGCGCCCGATTTTCTCGGCGTCGTGCTCGGCTGGCTGATCGTCGAAGGCATCCGGCATGCGATGAAGCCGGAGGATTATCTGTTCGGGTGAGCAAACCCGTTGTCATTTCGGGACGCGGCGAAGCCGCGATCCGGAATCCAGGAGCAACGCGCGCATGCTTTACCCTGTCGCACTGGATTCCGGGTTCGCGAACTTCGTTCGCGCCCCGGAATGACAGATAAGATGTGCATTACCCTATAAAACGAGATGGCCGGGACAAGGCCCGGCCATGACACTCCTTGTCATTCCGGACGCGGCGAAGCCGCGATCCGGAATCCAGGGGCAACGCGCGCATGCCTTACCCCGGCGCACTGAATTCCGGGTTCGCGAACTTCGTTCGCGCCCCGGAATGACAAGAATATAATCTCCCGGCGCCTCGTGCCGGAATAACAGAATCACATATTCGGATAGTTCGGCCCGCCGCCGCCTTCGGGCGTGACCCAGTTGATGTTCTGGTTCGGGTCCTTGATGTCGCAGGTTTTGCAGTGGACGCAGTTCTGCGCGTTGATCTGGAAGCGCGGGCCGTCCGCCTCCTCGATCCATTCATAGACGCCCGCGGGGCAATAGCGCGCGCTCGGGCCGGCATAGACATCGTGCTCGGATTTTTTCTGGAGCGCCATGTCGGCGACCTTCAGATGGATCGGCTGGTTCTCTTCGTGGTTGGTGTTCGAAATGAATACGGAGCCGAGCTTGTCGAAGGTGATGACCCCGTCCGGCTTCGGGTAATCGATCTTGGTGTGCTGCGCGGCGGGGTCCAGCGACTGCGCGTCGGTCTTGCCGTGGCCGAGCGTGCCGAACAGCGACACGCCGAAAAGCTGGTTCGTCCACATGTCGAAGCCGCCGAGCATCATGCCGATATAGAGGCCGAACTTCGACCACAGCGGCTTGACGTTGCGGACCTTCTTCAGGTCCGCGCCGACCGCGGACGCGCGCCAGCCGTCTTCATATCCGGCAAGCTCGTCGCGGGCGCGGCCGGCGGCGAGCGCCTTCGCGATTTCCTCCGCCGCCATGATGCCGGTGAGCACGGCGTTGTGCGAGCCCTTGATGCGCGGGACATTGACGAAGCCCGCGGCGCAGCCGACCAGCGCGCCGCCCGGAAACACCAGCTTCGGCACCGACTGGAAGCCGCCTTCGGTGATCGCGCGCGCGCCATAGGAAAGACGCTTGCCGCCCTCGAAGGTGCCGCGCACGGAGGGATGCGTCTTGAAGCGCTGAAATTCCTCGAACGGCGCGATGTACGGGTTCTTGTAATTGAGATGGACGACGAAGCCGACCATCACCTGCTCGTCTTCCATGTGATAGAGGAACGAGCCGCCGCCGGTCTGGTTGTCGAGCGGCCAGCCGAAGGAATGCTGCACCAGGCCCGGCTTGTGCTTCTCGGGCGCGACCTTCCAGAGTTCCTTCAGGCCGATGCCGAATTTCTGCGGCTCGGAATTTTTCGACAATCCGAATTTCGCGATCAACTGCTTCGACAGCGAGCCCCGCGCGCCTTCAGCGAACAGCGTGTATTTGCCGTGCAGCTCGATGCCGCGCTCGTAATGCGAGGTCGGCTTGCCGTCGCGGCCGATGCCCTTGTCGCCGGTTGCGACGCCCTTCACCGCGCCGTTTTCGTCGAACAGCACTTCGGCGGCGGCGAAGGTCGGATAGACTTCGACGCCGAGGGCTTCGGCGCGGGCGGCCAGCCAGCGGCAGACATTGCCGAGCGAGACGATGTAGTTGCCGTGATTGTTCATCAGCGGCGGCATGATGAAATTGGGAATGCGGATGGAGCCGGCAGGCCCGAGCACGAGGAACTGGTCGTCCCTGACCTCGGTGCGGAAGGGATGGTCGTCCTCCTCGCGCCAGCCCGGCAGCAGGCGGTCGATGCCGACCGGGTCGACCACGGCGCCGGAAAGGATGTGCGCACCGACCTCCCCGCCCTTTTCGAGCACCACCACCGAGAGATCCGGAGCGACCTGCTTGAGCCTGATCGCCGCGGCGAGACCGGCGGGTCCGGCGCCAACGATCACCACGTCGAATTCCATGCTCTCGCGTTCGACTTCGCTCATCAGTGTCCTCCGCTGGCCGGTCCGCTTCCGGCTGGCTTGCCCTACGCGGCGTGCTTAGACGATAGAAGCGGCTTGCGAAACCGGTTTCGCCGTCAACCGCGCCGCGCTGTTCCGTCGCGGCAGCCCCGCAGAAGCCACTCTTTCCTATATATTACTTTTACGTAAACGTCAATATTTCCGGCGTCACTCGAAGTTGATCTGCGGGGTGGTGCGAAGCTGCCATGATGCCGCGCAGATGACCGAGCGACGCGCCCGCAACAAGGGCCATCGCAACGGCGCCGGCGCGCTGGCGCTGCTGCTTTCGCCTCTTCTGATGGGCCAGGGCCTGCCCGCCGCCGGACCGGGCGACGACGGCCGCTGGCACGCCGGCCCCTACTCATATTCCGACGAGATGGGCGGCTTCCGCATCGTCTCGGTTTCCGGAACGGGAACGCTGGAGGACCCAGTGGAGATCGCTCAGGAATTCGACAGCGCCAGCCCGGTGACGCTGACCATTCGCGCGACAGGGCCGATCTGGCCGCTCGGCAGGCCGAGCGCGGACGTGGCCACGGGAATGCTGCACCTGCGCGTCGTCGCGATCAACGGCAGCGGGCTGCCGTGGATAGAGTTCGAGTTCGAGCTGCAGGAGCAGCCCGGCGTGCCCTCCACCTATGGGGACGGGCTTTCGTTCAACCAGCGGCAGGACGACGACGACCATCTCGCCTCCAACCGGTTCGAGCAGTACAACCGCGACTTCGAGCCCTACGATCGGGTGCTTTTCACCAAGGGTGCGATCGACCCCGGGAAGAGCGGGCTGTTCGAGATGTACATCACCGACTTCACGCCGAGGTGGACCTTCTATCTCAAGCAGGATCCGCGCGCGCCCTACTCGTGAAACCGCCTGCCCTTGAAATCCACGGGCGCCGGGCCGATGGTGCCGCCATGCCGCAACCGCCTTCAGCCGCAATCGAGGAACTGCTGCGCTTCTACGCCGAAGCCGGCCATGACGAGCCGCTTGCCGAAGAGCCGGTCGACCGGCTCGCGGAAGCGGCGGCGCGCGCGGCAAGCCAGCCTCCTGCCCCCAGCGGAGTCGCAAGGAGCGTGGCGGCGCCTGCCGGGGAGCCGCATCGCGCGCCGGCGCAGCCAGCGCGTCCCGCGGCTCAATCCGCGGCGGTGCCGGACGGCGAGCAGGCCCAACGCGCCCGCGCGCTGGCGCGCGAGGCGCGCACGCTCGACGAACTGCGCGAGGCCGTTGCGGCGTTCGACGGCTGCAACCTGAAATTCACCGCCAAGAGCACGGTCTTTTCGGACGGCAATCCGCTGGCGCCGCTGATGCTGGTGGGCGAGGCGCCGGGCAGCGAGGAGGACCGCTCCGGGCTGCCTTTCGTCGGCCGGTCCGGCCAGTTGCTGGACCGCATCCTCGCGGCGATCGGCATCGAGCGGGCAACGGGCGCCTACATCGCCAATGTGATTCCATGGCGGCCGCCGGGAAACCGCGACCCCTCGCCGCTCGAAACCGAAATCTGCCGCCCGTTCATCGAGCGGCAGATCGAGCTTGCCGCGCCGAAGGTGATCGTGACGCTGGGCAACCCGTCGACGAAGCTGCTGCTGGGAACCCAGACCGGCATCATGCGGATGCGCGGGAACTGGTCGGCCTATCGTTTGGCCTCGGGTGACGAGATTCCCGCGATGCCGACGCTGCATCCGGCCTATCTGCTCAGGAACCCCGCCCACAAGAAGCTTGCCTGGCGCGATTTCC
>CAZNPX010000052.1:0-24087 GCA_964575175.1 uncultured Hyphomicrobiales bacterium
AAACGCGTTCGATGATGGTTGCGGTGCCCATGCCGGCACCGTGCTCGACGAGCTGGAGCGCACCGGCAAGTCGACCGCGCTGGTCACGCTCTGCATCGGCGCCGGCATGGGCACCGCAACCATCATCGAACGCGTTTGATCGTGCTGTTCCGCGGATAACGGAAAGCGACGGGAGGAAATTATGGCGTACAAGAATTTCACGGTGGACGTGGATGGCGACGGCATCGCGCTCGTGACCTGGAACATGCCGGACCGTTCGATGAACGTGTTCTCGGCCGACGTGATGACCGAGCTCTCGAAGATCGTCGACGAGGTTTCGGCCGACGCGAAGATCAAGGGCGTCGTCGTCACTTCGGGGAAAGACACTTTCTCTGGCGGCGCCGATCTCACCATGCTCGAGACCATGGGCGATCAGTTCAAGAATCTGCTGAAAGAGAAGGGCGAGGAAGCCGCGAACAAGATGCTGCTCGAGCAGTCGAGCGCGATGTCGCGCACCTATCGCAAGCTGGAAACCTCCGGCAAGCCGTGGGTCGCGGCCGTGAACGGCACCGCCATGGGCGGCGCGTTCGAACTGGCGCTCGCCTGCCATCATCGCGTGGTCAGCGACAATCCGAAGCTGCGCCTCGGCCTTCCGGAAGTGAAGGTCGGCCTGTTCCCGGGCGCGGGCGGCACCCAGCGCGTGCCGCGCATCGTGCCGACGCAGGATGCGTTGCAGATGCTCTTCAAGGGCGAAGCGCTGAAGGCCGACAAGGCGAAGTCGATGAAACTCGTCGACCAGATCGTCCCGCAGGACAAGCTGGTCGAAACCGCGAAAGCCTGGATCAAGGCGGGCGGCAAGGGCGTGCAGCCCTGGGATGTCGATGGCTTCAAGCTCCCCGGCGGTCCGGTGTTCTCGAAGGGCGGCATGATGGTGTTCCCGCCAGCGAACGCGATCTATCGCCGCGAGACGTACGACAACTATCCGGCGGCCAAGGCGATCCTCCAGTGCGTCTATGACGGCCTGCAACTGCCGATGGACCTCGCGTTGAAAGTCGAGTCGCGCTGGTTCGCGCATATCCTGAAGTCGAAGGAAGCAGCGGCGATGATCCGCTCGCTCTTCATCTCGATGCAGGAGCTGAACAAGGGCGCGCGCCGCCCCGAGGGCGTGCCGGCGAGCAACATCAAGAAGGTCGCCGTACTCGGCGCCGGCTTCATGGGTGCGGGCATCGCCTATGTCACCGCGGACGCCGGCATCGAAGTTGTGCTGGTGGATCGCGATCAGGCGTCGGCCGACAAGGGCAAGGCTCATGTCGAGAGCGTCATCGATGGCCGCATCAAGAAGGGCCGCGCCACCGCCGCGGATAAAGAGAAGCTGCTCGCCCGTGTGAAGGCGACCGCCGACTACAACGACATCAAGGATGTCGACCTCGTGGTCGAGGCCGTGTTCGAGGACCGCAAGGTCAAGGCGGAAGTGATCGCAAAGGTCGATGCCGTCATTGGCAAGGACGCGATCTTTGGCTCCAACACCTCGACGCTGCCGATCACTTCGTTGGCCGAGATGTCGAAGGACAGGCAGCGTTTCGTCGGCATTCACTTCTTCTCGCCGGTCGAGAAGATGATGCTGGTCGAAATCATCAAGGGCAAGGAAACCGGCGACAAGGCGGTCGCGGTCGCGCTCGATTACGTGCGCGCGATCAGGAAGACGCCGATCGTGGTGGAAGACAGCCGCGGCTTCTACACCTCGCGCGTGGTCGGCACTTACATCCGCGAAGGCCACATGATGCTGACCGAGGGCGTGCCCGCGGCCATGGTCGAGAATGTCGGCCGCATGGCCGGCATGCCGGTCGGCCCGCTGTCGCTGAACGACGAAGTCGCCGTCGACCTGGCGTGGAAGATTCTGAAAGCCACCAAGGCCGATCTCGGCAATGCCGCCATCGACGAACGCCAGGAAGCGCTGCTCGAGGAAATGGTCGAGAAGCGCGGGCGTTACGGCCGCAAGAACGGCAAGGGCTTCTACGATTATCCGGAGAAGGGCCCGAAGAAAATCTGGCAGGGCATCTACGAAATCGTCGGCGAGCCGCGCCCGGCCGAAACTTATAATGTCGAAGAACTGAAGCAGCGCTTCCTCGTGATTCAGGCGCTGGAGACCGCGCGCTGCGTCGAAGAGGGCGTGATTACGGACGTGCGCGAAGGCGATGTCGGCTCGATCCTCGGTTTCGGCTTTGCGCCGTTCACCGGCGGCACGCTCTCCTACATCGACTTCATGGGCGTGAAGAACTTCGTGGCGCTCTGCGAGAAGCTCGCCGGCAAGCAGGGCCCGCGCTTTGCGCCGAACGCGCTGCTCAAGGAAATGGCCGCGAAAGGCGAAACCTTCTACGGCCGCTTCGCGCCGAAGAAGAACGAGAAGGCCGCCGCGTAATAAACGCAAAGCTGGAACAAAATCACGCTCCCCGCACTTGCAGGTGCGGGGAGCGTTTCTATTTCTGGCTTCTCTCTTTGCAAGGAGAACGGCCGTGACCGGTTTTGGAAAATTGATTGCGGGCTTTGCGTTCGCCGCCGTGCTCGCGGGCGCGGCCGCCGCGCAGACGCCGAGCGCAACCACCGCGCCTCAACCCGGCGATCGCTACCGCTTCACTCCCGTCGACGGCGGCGTGCTCAGGCTCGACAGCCAGAGCGGGCAGGTTTCCTTCTGCCGGGCGCGCGAAGGCGGCTGGACCTGCGAAACCGCGGCCGACGACCGCGCCGCGCTGGAAGCGGAGATCAAGCGCCTCGCCGACCGTGTCGCCGCCCTCGAGAAACAGACCAACGATCCCGCCAACCGTTTTCGCACGCCGAGCGATCAGGAAATCGAGCAGGTGATGGGCTTCTTCGAAAAGATGATGAAGCGCTTCCGTGGCGTGGTCGAAAACCTGAAGCGGGAATGGGGCGAGGGCGATACGCCGGGCAAGACCTGACCGGCAAACCGAATCGCGCAACCATTCAGAATGGCCGGTAGAGAAAGCGCGCCCGCTACCGAGCTGTGGATGCCCGGCTTGATTTTGGTCCCGGCCCGAGGACCCACGCCCGCTCGAAGCGCCGGGAAGGTACGAGCGCTTAAATCAGCCGTAGCGGCACATATTCCTCTTTCCTCTTCTGCTTTTCCTTCTCCGGAAGCGGGCAACTTTTGCTGCAATGCAATAATTGGAAAAGACAACAATTAGAATGTAAAAGGTCTTCCACGGGCGCGCCGCAAGCCACGTAATAAAAACAAAAGAAGCTGCGGAGCGGCGAAGATTTCAGGCATTCTGTACTTGGCTCACGCCTATACCGAGCAAGAGTATTCAGCCGATGACACAGCAAGTACCCTCCGTGGAGCCGGGCATATCCAAGGTGGATTCCGCCGCGTCCTACCGTTTCACGATCGCGGACGATCACCCGCTGTTTCGCGGCGCGCTCAAGGAAGCGGTCGGCCAGCAGTTCAGCGCCACCAAGATATTCGAGGCCGGCAGCTTCGACGAACTGCAAAGCCTGCTCGAGCGCGAGGGCGACATGGACCTCATGCTGCTCGACCTGAGCATGCCCGGCGTCCGCGGCTTTTCGGGTTTGCTTTATCTGCGCGCGCAGTTTCCCGGCGTGCCGGTCGTCGTCGTTTCCGCGAACGACGAGCCGGAAGTGATTCGCCGCTGCATGGAATTCGGCGCTTCCGGCTTCGTGCCCAAGACCCTCAGCATCGACCTGATGCGCAACGCGATCATCAAGGTGCTGGATGGCGGCGTCTGGACGCCGCCCGACGTCGATCTCACGTCGACCGACGACAAGGAAATGCGCGATCTGGTGGCCCGGTTCGCGACGCTGACGCCGCAGCAGGTGCGCGTGCTGATGATGCTGTCGGCGGGATTGCTCAACAAGCAGATCGCCTTCCGTCTTGCCGTCTCGGAAGCCACCGTGAAGGCGCATGTCTCCGCGATCCTGCAAAAGCTCGGCGTTGAAAGCCGCACCCAGGCCGTCATCGCCGCCTCGAAGATCGAGGCGGGGCAGTGGCCGAAATCCTTCAACTGACGCGCTAGCCTATTCGGCAGCCGGGCGCCGCGCGCGCCACTGCGCGAGGAACGCGCGCAGCGCCGCCGGCCGCAGCGGCTTGTTCAGCACATGGATGTTCCGCTCGCGCGCTTCGTCGCGCACCGCGGGCGTGCGGTCGGCGGTGATCAGCGACGCGGGCAGGTCCGCACCGAACGCCGCGCGCAGCTTGGCGACGGCATCGACGCCATTGCCGTGGTCGAGATGATAGTCGACCAGCAGCACGTCCGGCGGCTCGCCGTTGTTGCGGCATTGCGCGAGCCCGCTCTCCACGTTCGACGCCGCAATCACATGGCAGCCCCAGCCCGATAGCATCACTTTCATGCCGTCCAGGATTTGCTGATCGTTGTCCACGCAAAGCACGGCAATGCCGTTGAGCGGCGCCGCGGGCGCCGAGGCCGCCGAAACCGGCACCTCGGCCGCGACCGCGACCGCCACGATCGGCATCTCCACGGCAAAGACCGACCCCTTCCGGACTTGGGAGCGCAGCGAAATCGTGATTCCGAGCACGCGGCTGATGCGCTCGACGATGGAAAGCCCGAGGCCCAGCCCGCGCGCCGCGCGAGCGCCCTGATCGAGCCGCTGGAACTCGCGAAAAATCAGGCCATGCTCCGATGCGGCGATTCCCAGTCCGGTGTCGTGAACCTCCACGCGAATTCTTCCGCCGAGGCGGCGGCAGCCGATCAATACGCGGCCCCGTGGCGTATACTTGATCGCGTTCGAAATCAGGTTCTGCAAAAGCCGCCGCAGCAGCCGCCGGTCCGAGCGGACATTCAGCGTGCAGGGCATGAACTTGAATGTCAGCCCCTTTTCGGCGGCGAGCGGCGCGAATTCGAGCTGGAGCTGGCCGAACAGGTCGCCGATCCGGATGTTGGAGAATTCCGGCTGCATCGCGCCGGTGTCGAGCCGCGAAATGTCGAGCAGCGCGCCGAGAATTTCTTCGACCGCCTCCAGCGAGGCGTCCACGTTGCTGGCGAGCTTCGCCTCCTCGGAACGCAGCCCGCGCTCGGACAGGCTGGTTGCATAGAGCCGCGCGGCATTGAGCGGCTGAAGAATGTCGTGGCTTGCCGCCGCGAGGAACCGGGTCTTTGAGATGTTCGCTTCGTCCGCCTCGGATTTGGCGCGCGCGAGTTCCTTGTTCAGGCGCGTGAGTTCCTCGGTGCGCTCCTGCACCCGCCGCTCCAGCGCCTCGGCTGCTTCGACCGAGGGCGTGATGTCGGTATAGGTCGCGACGATGCCGCCGTCGGGCATCGGGTTCGAGCGCACTTCGATCACGACGCTGCGATGGTGCATCCGCTCGTGGAAGGTCTCGGTCCTCCGCGCGTAGCGCTCCAGGCGATCTTCGAGGAGGGTGGCGATGGTGCCGGGGCCGAAGTCGCCGCGCTCGGCGAGGCGATAGAGAATTTCATCGAGCCTCGCGCCGACCCGAACGAGATCCGGCGGCAGTTCGAGCATCTCGCCGAAATAGCGGTTCCAGGTGACGAGCTGCATGTGCTTGTCGAACACCGCGATGCCCTGGCGCACGTGATCGAGCGCGGTTTGCAGAATTTCGCGATTGTACTGGATGGCCTCGCTGGCGTCGTCGAGCAGCTTCAGCGCGGCCTTGGTCGAGACGGTGCGCTTTCGCAGCAGCAGCGACAGCACCAGCCGCGACGAGGCGGCGCCGATCGCGGAAGCCAGCACATGCTCCGCGTGGCGCAGCATGTGGATGTCGGCTTCGCGTTTCGGCTCGAGTATCAGGCCGCGGGTCGCGGCGAAACTTTCGAGCGAGCGGCGCGTGCGTTCCTCGCCCAGATAGCGGGCGATGGTCGACTGCAACTCCTCGACCGTGACGCGCGAGCGCCACAGCACGTAGCTCGACGCCATCGGCGTGAAGTTGGACGGCACGAATACGTTGGCTTGCAGCTTTTCGATGGGCGCGGGCCGCGTCAGCTTGGATACGGCTACGAACAGAATGATATTGGCGAAGAGGCTCCAGAACACGCCGTGGGTGAGAGGCGCCCAGCCGGTGAGGCCGAACAGCGCCTGCGGGCGCAGGAATCCATAACCGAGCAGGCCGGTATCCAGGATACTGCGGTCGATATATCCCGAATCGATGAAGCTCGGCAGCAATAGCGTGAAGCCCCAGACCGCGACGCCCCCGCTGATGCCGGCAATGGCGCCCGCGGCGGTCGCGCGCCGCCACAACAGCCCGCCGAAAAACGCCGGGCCGAATTGCGAGATCGCGGCAAAGGACAACAGGCCGATCTGCGCGAGCTGCGCGTCGCCGGCAAGGCGATAGTAAATATAGGCGAGACAGAGCACGCCGAAGATCGAAATTCTGCGCGCGAGCAGAAGCACGGCGCCCATGTCCGCGAGCGAATCGCGGGCGGCGTTGCGCCCGCGCAGCCGCAGCAGAAGCGGAACCACGAGATCGTTCGACACCATGATCGCGACCGCGACGCTTTCGACGATCACCATGGCGGTCGCGGCGGAAAGTCCGCCGATGAACGCGATCATCGCCATCCAGCCGTCGCCGGCATTCAGCGGCAGCGCGAGCAGGAACATGTCGGAGTCGACCGACCCTTTCGGGAATACGGTCATGCCGGCGATCGCGATCGGCACCACGAAGAGGTTGATCAGCACGAGATAGAGCGGAAACAGCCACACCGCCCGTTTCATCTCGTCCGTGTTCTTGTTCTCGACCACCATGACGTGAAATTGCCGCGGCAGCATCACGATGCACAGGAACGACAGCGTCGTCATCGTGATCCAGGTCGTGACGTCCGGCAGTTTCGTGAAGATCGGCAGAACGTCGGTCTGGAGATTGGCCCGCGTGATCAGGTCGCCCGGCCCGCCGAAGAGATAGAACGTGATATAGGCGCCGACGATCAGGAACGCGAGCAGCTTGATCAGCGACTCGGTGGCGATGGCGAGCATCAGGCCTTCCTGGTGCTCGGTGGCGTCGATGTGGCGCGTGCCGAACAGCACCGCAAAGAGCGCCATCGTCAGCGTGACCAGAATCGCGAGGTCGCCGATGAAGGGCAGGTCGTGCCCGGCGCTGGGCTGGGTCTGCCCGAGCATCGTCAGCAGCGACGCCGACACCGCCTTGAGCTGGAGCGCGATATAGGGCACCGCGCCGATCACCGCGACAAGCGTCACGATCGCGGCCACGACCTGATTCTTGCCGTAGCGCGCGGCGATGAAGTCCGCGATCGAGGTGATGTTCTGCGATTTCGCGAGCCGGATGATCTTGAGGATCAGCGGGTAGAACAGCGCGATCATCAGGACCGGGCCGAGATAGATCGTGAGGAAGTCGAGCCCCTGCCGCGACGAAAGGCCGACCGAGCCGAAGAAGGTCCAGGACGTGCAATAGACCGCGAGCGACAGCGGATAGATCAGCGGCCGCGCCACCCGTATCGCCCATTGCGGGCGTCCGCGGTCCCCATAGCTCGCGACGGCAAACAGAAAGCCGATATAGGCGAGCGCAATGAAGACGACGACCCAACCTTGCAGCATGGCGCCTCGTTTGCCCGCTTCGCCTCTTGCGCCTTCCGCCTGTCCGGCCGCGAAAGCAGCAACAATCCAACCCAGAATGGGACCATAGCCCGATTACCTTGTCCAATAGGGCCGGGACCGGGCGGTCATGGCGGAGGCGGCCGTGCTGCGGGTCGGGGGCTCGCGGTTTCTGCAAGGGAGCGGCGTGCGTGCTTGCGATATTCCGTGGCCTGGCGGAAAATTCGGCCAGGCTGCGAGTCGAGACTATTCGCGCGCGGGTCGCCGGATTTGCCAACGAAATGCTTCGCGATCGTGCGGTCG
The DNA here is from genome assembly GCA_964575175.1 of uncultured Hyphomicrobiales bacterium. Lineage (GTDB taxonomy): Bacteria > Pseudomonadota > Alphaproteobacteria > Rhizobiales > Xanthobacteraceae. Next base: position 7,834 of record CAZNPX010000052.1, read on the forward strand.
CGCGGCCTTCATGAAGGAGAGTACGATGTGGGAAGAGTTTAAGAAATTCGCGCTGAAAGGAAACGTCGTCGATCTCGCGGTCGCGGTCATCATCGGCGCGGCCTTCGGCAAGATCGTGGAATCCGTGGTCGGCGACATCTTCATGCCGATCGTCGGCGCCGTCGCGGGCGGTCTCGATTTCTCGAACTATTTTCTGGCGCTTTCGAGCCAGGTGACGGCACCCTCGCTTGTCGAGGCGAAGAAGCAGGGTGCGGTGCTTGCCTATGGCAGCTTCCTGACCATCGTCATCAACTTCGCGATCATCGCGGCGATCCTGTTCATCGTGGTGAAGGCGATCAATCGCCTCAAGGCGAAAGAGGCCGCGAAGCCCGAGCCGGTCGCGCCGCCCACGAAGGAAGTGGAACTGCTCACTGAAATCCGCGACGCGCTCGTGAAGCGCTGATCCGCGCAATCGCTTCGACTTGCCTGCGCGCCGGAGAAGGATAATCCTTCCCGGCGCGCGTCTGTTTCAAGGGCGATGGCATGACCACGGACGGAAAACTCTTCGCCGCCTTGAGCGCTTCCGCGAAAAGCCTGCCGGAGAGCGGGATCGTCGAAGTAATGAATTACGGCCGCCGGCGCGAGGGCACGATTGCGCTCTGGGCCGGCGAGGGCGATCTGCCCACGCCCGATTTCATCTCGGACGCCGCAACGCGCTCGCTGAAAAGCGGCGAGACGTTCTACACCTGGCAGCGCGGCATCCCCGAACTGCGCGAGCAGCTCGCGCTCTATCATCAGCGTCTCTACGGCGTGCCCGCCGTCCCCGAGCGCTATTTCGTCTGCGGTTCCGGCATGCAGGCGATCCAGATCGCGTTTGCGATGACCTTGGGCGCGGGCGAGGAAGTGCTCATTCCTTCGCCGACCTGGCCGAACGCCGCCGCCGCCGCGCAGGTGATCGGCGCCCGGCCCGTCTTCGTCGAGATGGATTTCGGCGACGACGGCTTCTCGCTCGACCTGTCGAAAATCGAGCGCCTGATCACGCCGCGCACGCGGGTGATTTTCCTGAACACGCCTTCCAATCCTTCCGGATGGGTGGCGACACCTGACGACCTCAGGAACGTGCTCGCGCTTGCGCGCAAGCACGGACTCTGGATCGTCGCCGACGAAATCTATGCCCGCTTCTACTGGAAGGGCGGCGAGCGCTCGCCGTCGTTCCGTGACGTGATGGACGAAGAAGACAGGATCGTCTTCGTCAACACCTTCTCCAAGAACTGGGCCATGACCGGCTGGCGCATCGGCTGGATCGAGGCGCATCCCTCGCTCGGGCAGGTCATCGAAAACCTCATCCAGTATTCGACCTCCGGGGTCGCGGTTTTCATGCAGCGCGCAGGCATCGCCGCGCTCGACAAGGGCGAGCCCTTCGTCCGGCACATGATCGAGCGCTCCCGCCGCGGCCGCGAGATCACGATGGACGTACTCGGCAAGAGCAATCGCCTCCGGCTCGCGCCGCCCGACGGCGCCTTCTACGCCTTCTTCAAGGTCGAAGGCGAACGGGACTCCCGCGCGCTGGCGATGAAACTGATCGACGAGGCCGGCGTGGGCCTTGCGCCCGGCACCGCCTTCGGGCCCGGCGCCGAACCTTTCCTGCGGCTGTGCTTTGCGCGCAGCCCCGAGAGCGTCGAGATCGTGGTCAACCGCATTGCGGATTGGCTCAAGCGCTGAAGCGCATCTTGCTTGCGTCCGTTGCCGCGCCTGTTGTTGCGTCGCAGCAATTCCACGCGATTGCGAATAATACGAATTACAAGGTGGGAAAAATCGTGGGAACGATTATGCTGCAATCCGAATGACCGGATAGAAAAAGAAAATCGGGCTCGAATCGCCTTGTTGAATTCAAGTGAAGTCAAAGGACAGCCTGCACCTGCCACGGCAAATCGCCGGAGCGGGATGCGTGTTCTTTGTCGCGTAGCCGAAAGCACGAGGAGTTCCGCGAATGAGCGCGGGCACGGAGACGCTGGAGCACAAATCCGCTCCAGATAGGAAGGCAGACGCAGTCGGGCATGCTGGCGTTCGCGCCGGAATGCCGCCGACCGACATATCGAATCCTGCCTATTTCCATAAAGTCGTCGATTGCCAGTGGGCCTGTCCCGCGCACACGCCCGTTCCCGAATATATCCGCCTGATCGCCGCCGGCCGGTACACCGACGCCTATATGGTGAACTGGAAATCGAATGTGTTTCCGGGAATCCTGGGCCGCACCTGCGATCGTCCCTGCGAGCCGGCCTGCCGCCGCGGCCGCGTCGAGGCCGAGCCGGTCGCGATCTGCCGCCTGAAGCGGGTGGCCGCCGACAATAAAGATGACATCGGCGCGCTGCTCCCGGAAAAGCCCGCGAAGAAGAACGGCAAGCGCGTGGCGCTCATCGGCGCGGGGCCCGCTTCGCTCACGGTGGTGCGCGATCTGGCGCCGCTCGGCTACGAACTCGTGCTGTTCGATGCGGACCGACGCGGCGGCGGCATGATCCGCTCGCAGATCCCGCGTTTTCGCCTGCCCGAAGAAGTGATCGACGAAGAGGTTGGCTACATTCTCGACCGCGGTTTCGTCGAAACGCGCTTCGGCACGCGCATCGAGAGCATGAAGCAACTGCTTTCGGAAAACTTCGACGCGGTCTTCGTCGGCTCGGGCGCGCCGCGCGGCCGCGATCTCGACATTCCCGGCCGCACGGAAGCGGCGAAGAACATCCATATCGGCATCGACTGGCTCTCCAACGTCTCCTTCGGGCACGTCGAGAAGATCGGCCGGCGCGTGATCGTGCTCGGCGGCGGCAACACCGCGATGGATTGCTGCCGCACCTCGCGCCGTCTCGGCGGCGAGGACGTCAAGGTCATCGTGCGTTCGGGCTTCGAGGAGATGAAGGCGTCGCCCTGGGAGAAGGAAGACGCGATGCATGAAGGCATCCCGATCTTCAACTTTCTGGTGCCGAAGGAATTCACGCACAAGGACGGCAGGCTAACCGGCGTCACCTTCGAGAAGGTGGTGGCGAGCAAGGACGAGAAGGGCCGCCGTCAACTCGTGCCTTCCGGCGAGCCGGACCAGCATTTCGAATGCGACGACGTGCTGATCGCGGTCGGGCAGGAGAACGCATTTCCCTGGATCGAGCGCGACTGCGGCATCGAATTCGACAAATGGAACATGCCGAAGGTGAACGAAATCACCTTCCAGTCCACCAATCCGAAAATCTTCTTCGGCGGCGATGCCGCCTTCGGCCCGAAGAACATCATCTGGGCGGTGGCGCACGGCCACGACGCGGCGGTCTCCATCGACAAGTTCTGCACCGGCGAGGACGTCGCGAAGCGGCCGCCGCCGATGACGCACCTCATGAGCCAGAAGATGGGCATTCATGAGTGGAGCTACGACAACGACATCTCCAACGCGCTCCGGCACAAGGTGCCGATGCGCGACCAGAAGACCGCGCTGAAAAGCATCAGGGCCGAAGTCGAACTCGGCTTCGATCCCAAGCTCGGCTATGCCGAAACCCAGCGCTGCCTGAATTGCGACGTGCAGACGGTGTTCGAGGCAAAGCTCTGCATCGAATGCGATGCCTGCGCCGACATCTGCCCGGTCGATTGCATCACCTTCACGCCGAACGCGCCCGAGCCCGATCTGCGGCTGATCCTGAATGCGCCGGCCGATAACCTCACGCAGGATCTTTACGTCTCTCAGCCGTTGAAGACGACGCGGGTTCTCGTCAAGGACGAGGATGTCTGCCTGCATTGCGGGTTGTGCGCCGAGCGCTGCCCCACCGGCGCCTGGGACATGCAGAAATTCCTCCTCGAAATCACGCACGCGACGGAGGCGAGATGCTCTCGCGCGTAGAAAAGATCAACGACTTCGTGCTCCGCTTCGCGAATGTGAACGGCTCCGGCTCCGCGAGCGCGAACCGCATTTTCGCCCGCTCCATGATCCGCATGGGCATTCCGGTGGGCTCGCGCAATATTTTTCCGTCCAACATTCAGGGGCTCCCCACCTGGTACGAGGTTCGCGTTTCGGGGGCGGGGCATCTGGGCCGCCGTGGCGGCTACGATCTCATGGTGGCGATGAACCCGCAGACCTGGGACAAGGATGTCGCCGGGATCGATGCGGGCGGTTATCTCTTCTATGATTCCTCGAAGCCGCTGCCGTCGTCGAAATTCCGCGACGACATCACCGTGGTCGGCATGCCGCTCACGGAAATCTGCAACCGGCACTATTCCGATCCGCGCCAGCGCCAGTTGTTCAAGAACATCATGTATGTCGGCGCGCTCGGAAGTCTGCTCGGCATCGACACCGACGCCAGCGAGGCGCTGATCAAGGAACTCTACAAAGGCAAGGACAAGCTGATCGCACCGAATATCGAGGCGCTTCACATCGGCCGCGATTATGCGCTCAAGCATCTGCAAGGCGCGATCGGGCTCAAGGTGAAGCGCGCCGATGCGGTCGGCGACCGCATCCTGATCGAGGGCAACGCCGCCGCGGCGCTCGGCTGCATTTACGGCGGCGCCAGCGTCGCCGCCTGGTATCCGATCACGCCGTCGACGTCGGTGGCGGAGGCCTTCGGCAATTACTGCCGCAAGCTGCGCGTGGGCGAGGACGGCAACAATTACGCGATCGTGCAGGCCGAGGACGAACTTGCTGCGATCGGCGTCGTCATCGGCGCGGGCTGGAACGGCGCGCGCGCCTTCACCGCGACCTCCGGCCCCGGCATTTCGCTGATGCAGGAATTCATCGGGCTCGCTTACTTCGCGGAAATCCCGGCGGTGCTGATCGACGTGCAGCGTGGCGGCCCCTCGACCGGCATGCCGACCCGCACCCAGCAATCCGATCTGCTCTCGGCGGCCTTCGCGTCGCACGGCGACACGCGGCACGTTCTGCTGTTTCCCGCGGATCCGCGCGAGGCGTTCGAGATGTCGGCCGTGGCCCTCGATCTTGCCGATCGGTTGCAGACGCCGATTTTCGTCATGACCGATCTCGACATCGGCATGAACGAATGGCTGGTCGACCCGCTCGCCTGGGACGACACGAAGAAAATGGATCGCGGCAAGGTCATGACCTTCGAGGACCTGGAGGCGGGCAGGGATTTCGGCCGCTATCTTGATGTGGACGGCGACGGCATTCCGTTCCGCACCTATCCCGGCACGCATCCGGACAAGGGCGCTTATTTCACGCGCGGCACCTCGCGCGACCGCTACGCGCGCTACACCGAGGAAGGCGCGGCCTATGTCGACAACATGGAGCGGTTACTCAAGAAATTCGAGACCGCGAAATCCCTGGTGCCGCCGCCGATCAAAACCGACGCGCCGAAAGCGACGCGGTATGGCGTGATCTATTTCGGCTCCACCACCGCCGCGATGGACGAGGCGATTCTGACCCTGAACGAGAAGAACATTCTGCTCGATCGCCTGCGCATCCGCGCCTATCCCTTCAACGAAACCGTGATCGATTTCATCCGGAACCATGACCGCATCTACGTCGTGGAGCAGAACCGCGACGCGCAGCTCAAAACGCTGCTCTTGGATACCGGCAAGGTCGATCCCGCCAAGCTCGTTTCCGTCCTGCACTACGACGGCAATCCTGTGACCGCGCGCTTCATCGTGAACGACATTTCGCTGAAACACGGCATGAACAAGCCGCCGCTGAAGGAAACCGTGTCGTGACCTACATCACGAAACCGAAGCTCCATCATCCGAAACTGCCGGCGAACGCGCTCGGCTTCACCCGGCGCGATTACGAAGGCTCCGTCTCGACGCTCTGTGCCGGCTGCGGGCACGATTCGATCTCGGCCGCGATCATCCAGGCCTGTTTCGAAATCGACCTGCCGCCGCACCGCCTCGCGAAGCTCTCCGGCATCGGCTGCTCGTCGAAGACGCCGACCTATTTTCTCGGCCAGAGCCACGGCTTCAATTCCGTGCACGGCCGCATGCCCTCGGTGCTGACCGGCGCCAATCTCGCGAACCGCGATCTGGTTTACATGGGTATTTCCGGCGACGGCGATAGCGCCTCCATCGGCCTCGGCCAGTTCGCGCATTGCATCCGCCGCGGCGTGAACATGGTCTATATCGTCGAGAACAACGGCGTGTACGGCCTGACGAAAGGCCAGTTCTCCGCCACCGCCGACAAGGGCTCGAAGTCGAAGAAGGGCGCGGGCAATCCCGACTCCCCGATGGATCTCGTCTCGCTCGCACTGATCGCGGGTGCGAGCTTCGTCGGCCGCTCGTTCTCGGGCGACAAGAAGCAGCTGGTCGAGCTGATCAAGGCCGCGATCGCGCACAAGGGCGCGGCCTTCCTCGACGTGATCTCGCCGTGCGTCGCCTTCAACAATCACCCCGGCTCCACCAAGAGCTTCGATTACGTGCGCGAGCACAACGAGGCGGTGAACGCGCTCGAATTCATCGAAGGCCGGAAGGAAATCACCGTCGACCACGATCCCGGCACCACGATCAACGTGACCCAGCACGATGGCTCGGTGCTGCGGCTACGCAAGCTTGCCGAAGACCACGACCCCACCGACCGCGCTTCGGTGATGAATTTCATCCAGCGCCACAACGCCAAAGGCGAGATCGTCACCGGGCTCCTGTATGTCGAGCCGGATTCCGCCGATCTTCACGACCGCCTTGGCGTGACCTCGCGTCCGCTGAACTCGCTCTCCGATGCCGACCTTTGTCCCGGCTCGGAAGCGCTGGAAAAGATCAACGCGGGATTGCGCTGAGACGTCGTCCGTTTCTGGGTTCTGAATTTATTTTGCACGTCGTGATTGTTTCTCCGATCACATCCTGATCGGTGCCCGGGATAATTCGCTGATGAAAAAGCTGCTCGGCAGCGTTTCCGCGAGAGTCGCGGCGGAAGCCGCCTGTTCGGTCACCGTGGTGAGGCCGCGCGCGGCTTCCTATTGACGCCGCAGGGGCTTCTGTACGACCACTCGGAGGTGTCTCCGGCTTTCATGTGTAATGTCCCTTAAAACCTCTCTACGCGCCCTGCCGCCGGTGCCGCTCATGTTGCTGACGCTCGCCGCGGCAGCGATGGGTGGTGCGGCGTTCGCATTTTTCGACCTGCCTGCGGCGTGGCTCGCGGGTTCGCTGGTCGCGGTTTCCGCGCTCGCGCTTCTGGGCTTGCCGGTTTACGTGCCCGATCTGCTGCGCCGGATTGTTTTCGTCGTGCTCGGCATCTCGCTCGGCGCCGCGGTGACGCCGGAAACCGTGGCGGGCATTCGCACCTGGCCGATCACGCTGGCGCTGCTCGCGCTTTCGCTACCCGTGACGATGGGCGCGGTGATGCTCTATCTGCGCCTGGCCTCGAAGTGGAAGTATCGCGAGACGCTTTTTGCCAGCGCGCCCGGCGCGCTTTCGGCGGTGCTGGCAATGGCGGCCGACGCGAAGGTGGATGTACGCATGGTCGCCTTCGTGCAGACCGTGCGCGTGTTCCTGCTGATCGCAGCCCTGCCTGCGATGCTGCTTGCGGCGGGCCTTTCCAGCAATACGGGTGCGGTGCCGGCGGGCGTCGCGGTGGCCGGTGCGTCGTTGCAGGACATGCTGATCATGGCCGGCACCGGCATCGCCTCGGCGCTGATCGCCGAGCGGCTCGGCGTGCCCGGCGGGCTCGTGATTGCGCCGATGGTCGTGAACGGCGTGCTGCACGGCGCGGGCTATGTCCACGGCAACATCCCGCCGGTTTTTCTGCTGCTCTCCTTCGTCGTGCTTGGCGCCTTCACCGGCGCGCGTTTTGCCGGGACCACGCCAGCGATGATTCGCAGGCTGCTCGCGGATTCGATCGGCGCGTTCGTGGTCGCGATGATCGTCTGCGTGGTCTTTGCGCTGCTCGCGGCCTGGCTCGCGGGCGAGGACATCGCCAAGACCATCGTGGCGTTTGCGCCCGGCGGGCTCGAGGCCATGACCATTCTCGCCTTCATGATCGGGCTCGACCCGGCGTTCGTCGGCGCGCATCACCTCGTGCGCTTTATCCTGATCGCTCTGATGTTGCCCTTCGTGGCGCGGGCGCTGGTGCGGACGGATGCCGCTGCCGCGGCGCTGCCGCCGTCCGTGCAGGAGAGTGCGGCTTGCGGCGAGGAGAAAGAGAACAAGCGCTGAGCGCGGCCGCCGTTCATGAAAATGGTGCTGCGAGAGAGGATTGAACTCTCGACCTCTCCCTTACCAAGGGAGTGCTCTACCACTGAGCTACCGCAGCGAACCGGCATGGCGCGGGCCCGAAGCGCCGCGCGGGCAGGGTTTGCCATAGGGGTCCGGCCCCCGCAAGCAAAGCTTGAAAGGGCCCACGGCTCGCGATACCCGGCTCTTATGAACAGGAAGCTAACCCCCGCAGAGGCCCGGAAGGCGGCCCGGCTCGCGGCCGCCCTTCGGGAAAACCTCAAGCGGCGCAAGGCCCAGGCCCGTGCCCGGGCCGAAAAGCCCGAAGGGGAGCAGCCGGGGGCCGGGGAGCCGGAGACCGGCCCAAAACGCGGCTAGCCGCCCGGCGGGGGCCGCCATTGTTTCGCCGACTCCCGTCGGCTAGGAAAAGCCCATCAAGACAAATCGGCGCTGCCGAAGGAGTAGAAGTTGGACCGCATCCGGATCCACGGCGGCCGCGCCCTGAACGGCACGATCCCCATTTCGGGCGCCAAGAATGCGGCGCTCCCCCTGATGATCGCGAGCCTGCTGACCGGGGAAAAGCTGATCCTCGACAATGTGCCGCGGCTCGCCGACGTGGCCCTGCTCCAGTACATCCTCGGCAATCATGGCGTCGACATTCTCGTCTCCGGCAAGCGGATCGGCGACGAGGAGAATGCCGGCCAGACCCTGGAACTTTCCGCGAAGAACATCGTCGATACCACCGCGCCCTATCATCTGGTTTCCAAGATGCGCGCGAGCTTCTGGGTCATCGGGCCGCTGCTGGCGCGCATGGGCGAGGCGAAGGTATCGCTGCCCGGCGGCTGCGCGATCGGGACGCGGCCGGTGGATTTCCACCTCGATGCGCTCCGCGCGCTCGGCGGCGAAATCGAGATCGAGGAAGGCTATGTGATCGCCAAGGCCAAGGGCGGCCTGCGCGGCGCGAAGATTTCGTTTCCGAAGGTTTCGGTCGGCGCGACCCATACCGCGCTGCTGACGGCGGCGCTTGCCCGCGGCGAAACCCTCATCGAAAACGCCGCCTGCGAGCCGGAGATCAAGGATGTCGCCGATTGCCTGATCGCGATGGGCGCGCAGATCGAGGGCGCGGGCACGCCGACGATCTGCATTCAGGGCCGCGAAAGGCTCGGCGGCGCGCGCCATGCGGTGCTGCCCGATCGCATCGAAACCGGCACCTACGCCATGGCGGTCGCCATGACCGGCGGCGATGTGATGCTCGCCGGCGCGCGCGAGGAACTGCTTTCCGCGGCGCTCGACGTGCTGCGCGCCACCGGCACGAAAATCACGATGACGAACGAGGGCCTGCGCGTGTCCCGCAACGGCGGCGGCATTCAGCCGGTGGACGTGAGCACCGCGCCCTTTCCCGGTTTCCCGACCGATCTCCAGGCGCAGTTCATGGCGCTCATGAGCCGCGCCCGCGGCACCTCGCATATCCGCGAAACCATCTTCGAGAACCGCTTCATGCACGTGCAGGAGCTGGCCCGCCTCGGCGCCCGGATCACGCTGGACGGCGAAACCGCGACGGTCGAGGGCGTGGAGCGGCTCAAGGGCGCGCCGGTCATGGCGACCGACCTGCGCGCTTCGGTTTCGCTCGTGATCGGCGGGCTAGCGGCCGAGGGCGAAACCACGGTCCATCGCGTCTATCACCTCGACCGCGGCTTCGAGCGGCTGGAGCAGAAGCTCGCCCGCTGCGGCGCTTCGATCGAGCGCGTATCGGGTTAATCGGGGTATAGTCTTGTAAGAGTGTCCCGAATCCGAAGTTCGCCTCGTTTTGCAGCGCGCTCATCGCGAATTTCGGATTCAACAGGACACTCGAAAATAAAGATTCTAGTGTGGTTTTGGTTCGCAAGTCCGCGAATGAATGTGCCGGAATAATGTTGCGGACCTGCGAACCGCCACACTGGCGAAAGCGTCCTCCCGCCGCTATCTCGCGGGACGACGGAGCGAAAGCGCGATGCCGACGGACAACGCCTTATTGAAGCTGGTTGCGATGGAGCGCGAGGATCTCGCGATCATCTCCGCGCATTTGCAGGATGCCGTGGCCCGGGTCGGCGAGATGGCCTATCTGCCGGCGGAGAAGCGCTTCGCCATGGTGGTGAACCGCTTCGACTGGATTGCTGCGAGCGAGCAGGAGAAGGCGCTGCGCCGCCGCGCCGGACTGCATTTCGAGCGCGTGCTGAATGCGCGCATCCGCAATCTCGACCTGAAAGACACGAACGCGGTCGTGAATCTCCTTGCCGTGGAGTTCGCCGAACAGAGCGCGCCCTCCGGCACGATCACGCTCTATTTTTCCGGTGACGCCGCAATCCAGCTCGATGTCGAATGCATCGAGATGGCGATGCGCGATCTTGGGCCTGAATGGGCGGCGAAGAAGCGCCCGCAACACGACTGACGGAAGCGCGAATGCCGATCACACTGGATACCAGCGCTCCCGATTTTGCGGCGCGATTCGAAACCTTCCTGGGCAGCAAGCGCGAGGCATCGGAGGATGTCGATGCGAGCGCCCGCGAAATCCTGCGCGGCGTGGAAACGCGCGGCGACGACGCCCTGATCGAATACAGCAGGAAGTTCGATCGCGTCGAGCTGAAGCCCGAAACGATTCGCATTGCGGCCGCTGAAATCGACGCCGCGTTCGCTGGCGCCGACCGGAAGACGCTCGCCGCGCTTGAATTCGCGAAGAACCGCATCGAGGCCCATCACCGCAGGCAGGTGCCGCAGGACCAGCGCTATGTCGATCCGCTGGGTGTCGAACTCGGCTATCGCTGGAGCGCGCTGGAGAGCGTCGGCATTTACGTGCCGGGCGGCAAGGCGGCCTATCCGTCTTCCGTCCTGATGAACGCGATCCCCGCGGTGGTCGCGGGCGTGCCGCGCATCGCGATGTGCGTGCCCGCGCCCGACGGCGCGATCAATCCGCTGGTGCTGGTGGCGGCGAAACTCGCGGGCGTTTCGGAAATCTATCGCGTCGGCGGCGCGCAGGCTATCGCCGCGCTGGCCTACGGCACGAAGTCGATCGCCCCGGTCGCGAAGATCGTGGGTCCGGGCAATGCCTATGTCGCGGCGGCCAAGCGCCTCGTGTTCGGCCGCGTCGGCATCGACATGGTCGCCGGGCCTTCGGAAGTGCTGGTGATCGCCGACGGCAACGCCAACCCCGACTGGATCGCGGCCGACCTGCTCGCGCAGGCCGAGCACGACGAGGCCGCGCAATCGATCCTGATGACTGACAGCCGGGAGCTGGCCGAGCGCGTAATGCAGGCGGTCACAGCCCAGCTCAAGACCCTGCCGCGCGAAAAGATCGCGGGCGAGAGCTGGAAGAATTTCGGCGCCGTCATTCTCCTGAAAGATCTTTCCGAGGCGCCCGCGCTCGCGGATCGCATCGCCGCCGAGCATCTGGAGCTTCTCGTCGCCGACGGCGAAGGGCTGATGGCGAAGATCCGCAACGCCGGCGCGTTCTTCCTCGGCCAATACACGCCCGAGGCGATCGGCGATTATGTCGGCGGCTCGAACCACGTGCTGCCGACCGCGCGCGCCGCGCGCTATGCCTCGGGCCTCGGCGTGCTGGACTTCATGAAGCGCAGCTCGATCCTGAAGCTCGAGGCCGACCAGCTTCGCGCGCTGGGCGACGCGGCGATGGTGCTGGGCGAGGCGGAGGGCTTGCAGGCGCACGCGCGCTCGATTTCCATTCGTCTCAACCGGAATTGAACGGGCCTCGGGCGCATGACCGAAAACGCCGATCCCAGGAAGCGGCTCGTCTCGGTCAAGCTCGACGAGCAATCCATCGGCCGCTCCAATCCCGATGTCGAGCATGAGCGCGCGATTGCGATCTACGACCTGATCGAGAGCAATCACTTTGAGCCGGTCGGCGACGATCGCGGGCCCTATGCGCTGCGCATTTCGCTTTCCGAGCAACGGCTCGTGCTCGCGATTGCGCGCGAGAGCGGCGAGGAAGTCATCACGCACCTGCTGTCGCTCTCGCCGCTGCGCAAGGTGGTGCGCGACTATTTCATGATCTGCGATTCCTATTACGCCGCGATCAAGACCGAGACGCCGCAGAAGATCGAGGCCATCGATATGGGCCGCCGCGGCCTGCATGACGAGGGCTCGCGCATCCTCACCGAGCGCCTGAAGGACAAGATCAGCGTCGATTTCGATACCGCGCGGCGTCTGTTCACGCTGATCTGCGCGTTGCACTGGAAGGGCTGACGTCTCGATGGACGAAAAGCCCGCCACGAAGCGCCCGCAGGCGGTGCTTTTTCTGTGCGGGCAGAATTCGATCCGCTCGCCCATGGCCGCGGCCATCACCCGGCATTATTTCGGAAAGTCGATCTATGTCGCTTCCGCGGGCGTGCGGAAGGGGGAGCTGGACCCCTTCGTGACCGCGGTGATGGACGAAATCGGCATCGATCTTTCGAAGCACCGGCCGGCCACGGTCGAGGAGCGCGACGAGGACGAGGGGCTGAATTTCGACCTCGCCATCAGCCTTTCGCCCCAGGCGCACCACCGCGCGCTGGAGCTCACGCGCAAGCTGCCGATCGAGGTCGAATACTGGCCGACCAACGATCCGACCATCGTCGAAGGCAGCCGCCAGCAGAAGCTCGAGGCCTACCGGAGTGTGCGCGATGAACTGGTCGCCAAGATCAGGCAGCGCTTCGATCCCAGGAACTGAGCCGGGGCGCCGTTCCTTTCCGGCGGCTTTTCCGATAGTGCTCCGCCCGGTTATGCTCTCATTCAAGCAGGAAGAATCCGCCGCATGATCGGACGCCCCAAACTTGTGCTTGCTTCGGGTTCGCCGCGCCGCCTCGCGCTTTTGGGACAGATCGGGCTCGAGCCGGACGCCCTGATGCCGGCCGAGGTCGACGAGACGCCGGAGCGCGGCGAGTTGCCCCGCACGCTCGCGGTGAGGCTCGCCCGCGAGAAAGCGGAAAAAGTGATCGAGCGCGTCCGCGCCAGCGAAGACCTGCGCGGCGCCTTCATCCTCGGCGCCGATACGGTGGTCGCGGTGGGCCGCCGCATTCTGCCGAAGCCCGACCTGATGGAAGAGGCCGCGGGCTGCCTGCGGCTGCTTTCGGGCCGCACGCACCGGGTCTATTCGGGCGTCTGCATGGTCACGCCGCAAAATTCGATCAAGACGCGGCTGGTGGAATCGCGCGTGCGTTTCAAGCGGCTTTCCTCGCAGGACATCGACTCCTATCTCGCTTCCGGCGAGTGGCGCGGCAAGGCCGGCGGCTACGCGATTCAGGGCCTTGCCGGAAGTTTCGTCGTCAAGCTCGTCGGCTCCTATCCGAATGTCGTCGGCATGCCGCTGTTCGAGACCGCGACCATGCTCGCGGGGGAGGGCTATCCGGTGCAGGTGAACTGGGTGCGGGCGGACTAGTGCAGTGGATTTGACAGGCCGCCAAAACGGAATGCGAATGCTGGAATCGGGCCACTAGAATGAATCTCGCGCATTGGCTGGCAAGAGCTGGGCGCGCAATTCCGCAAGCGCCAGCCATCGGTTTCGGCGCGAAGACGGTTTACGATTATCGCGCGCTCTCCTTGCGCGCGGCGAAGCTCGCGGGCGGACTGCTCGCGCTCGGGCTCCTGCGCGGCGACCGCGTCGCGATCATTTCGAAGAACCAGCCCGATTATGTCGCGATCATGCTCGGCATCATGCATGCCGGATTGTCGGGCCTGCCGGCGAACGCGAAGCTGCACGGCGCGGAGCTCGGCTATATTCTCGAGCATTCCGGGGCGCGGGTCTGTTTCGTGTCCGAGGACATGGAGGCGGCGGTCGCGGCGCACGCGCCGGCGTCGCTGGAGCGGCTGATCCGGATCAAGGGCGCGGAGTACGAGCGGCTGTTGCAGGCCGACCCGGTGCCGGTCGCCGAAGTTTCCGGCGATGCGCTGGCCTGGCTGTTCTACACCTCCGGCACCACCGGCCGCCCCAAGGGCGCGATGCTGACGCATCGGAATCTCAACTGGGCGTCCCATGCTTATGTGAGCGAAGTGGACCAGACCGATGCGGGCGATCCGATCCTGCATGCCGCGCCCATGAGCCACGGCTCCGGCATGTATATCCTGCCGCACATCGCCAAGGGCGGCGTCAATGTCGTGCCGGAGAGCGGCGGCTTCGACCCCGACGAAATTTTCGCGCTCATCGATCGATGGCCGCGGCTGTCGATGTTCGCGGCTCCCACCATGATAAAGCGCCTGGTCGACAGCCCCGCCGATTGCAATGTGGGCAACATCCGCACCTTCGTCTGGGGCGGTGCGCCGATGTATGTCGAGGACGTGCGCCGGGCGCTCGACCGCTTCGGGCCGCGGCTCGCGCAGATCTACGGCCAGGGCGAAAGCCCGATGACGATCACGAAACTCTCGAAACAGGAAGTCGCCGACAGCGCGCATCCGCGCTGGCTCGCGCGCATCGGCTCGGCCGGCACGCCGTATTCCTGTCTCGAAGTGCGCGTAGGCGATGCGGACGACGAGCCGCTGCCCGCGGGCGAGATCGGCGAGATTCTCTGCCGCGGCGACATCGTCATGGCCGGTTACTGGAAGAATGAGGAAGCGACCGTGAAGACGCTCGCCAACGGCTGGCTGCATACCGGCGATGTCGGCTCCTTCGACGAGGACGGCTATCTCACGCTCAAGGACCGCTCGAAGGACCTGATCATCTCCGGCGGCAGCAATATCTATCCGCGCGAGGTCGAGGAAATTCTGCTCAGGCACGACAGGGTGCGCGAGGTGTCCGTGATCGGCCGCCCCGACGCCGAATGGGGCGAGGTCGTCGTCGCCTATGTCGTGGGCGACGCGGCGGAGGACGAACTCGACGGGCTTTGCCTCGCCAGCATCGCGCGCTTCAAGCGCCCGAAGCATTATGTCTTCGTCGATGCGCTGCCGAAGAACAATTACGGAAAGATTCTGAAAACGGAGCTGCGCGAGCGCGACACCGGGGGAAAACAGGATGGCTGACCGTCTGAAAGGCAAGACCGCGCTGGTGGTCGGCGCGGGCTCGTCCGGTCCCGGCTGGGGCAACGGCAAGGCAACGGCGGTCGCATTCGCGCGCGAGGGCGCGAAGGTCGCCTGCGCGGATCACCGGCTGGATGCCGCGGAGGAAACGGTCGCGCTGATTCAGAAAGAGGGCGGCGACGCCGTCGCGATCGGGGCCGACGTCGCCAACGCCGAAGACATCGCCAGGATGGTCAATGCGGTCGCGGAATTCTTCGGCACGATCGACATTCTCGACTACAACGTCGGCATCGCCGAAGTCGGCGGGGTGGTCGAGATTTCGGAAGCCGACTGGGACCGCGTCTTTGCGATCAACCTGAAAGGCGCGATGCTCGCGATGAAGCACGTGATCCCGCTGATGGAGAAGCAGGGCGGCGGCTCGATCGTCAACATCTCGTCGATCGCGGGCATCCGCTATACCGGCGTCGACTATCCGACCTATTACGCGACCAAGGCCGCGCTCAATCATTTGACGCGCGCGACCGCCGCGCAATATGCGAAGCGGAACATTCGCGTGAACGCGATCCTGCCGGGCCTGATGAAAACGCCGATGGTCGAGCATTCGCCGCAGCTCAAGGCCGCCTATGGCAAGGGCGACGTCGAGAAGATGTGGGCCGCGCGCGCGGCCCAGGTGCCGATGGGAAGGATGGGCGACGCCTGGGATGTGGCGAATGCCGCCGTGTTTCTCGCGAGCGACGAAAGCCGCTACATCACCGGAATCGAACTCGTCGTCGATGGTGGAGTGACGCTGAAATATGCCTGAGAACGGAAACGGCCGCGCGAGAAAGCTCGGCGCGAACGGGACCTGCCCGATCTGTAGTCGGATCGCATCGGAGAGGTTTCGACCTTTTTGTTCCAAGCGCTGCGCGGATATAGATCTGCACCGCTGGCTCTCCGGCTCCTACGCGATTCCCGTGACCGAGGATTCGGACGAGGACGGTGCCGAAACCGCGGAAAACGCCGCGCCCCGGCCCCCGAACGACGAAGAGAAGTAGCGATTTTCCGGGGCTTTCTGGCTGCTGGACAAGCCGGGAGCCAAGACATTATAACCGCGCGGCTTTCGGCAGGGTTTCATGCTTTCGCCGCGAGACGCCCAGGTAGCTCAGTTGGTAGAGCATGCGACTGAAAATCGCAGTGTCGGTGGTT
>CAZNPX010000053.1:0-23940 GCA_964575175.1 uncultured Hyphomicrobiales bacterium
ACTCGCCCGGCTGAAACCGGTGTTCCACGTGCGCGGCTCGGTTACCGCCGGCAATGCCAGTCAGTTGTCGGATGGGGCAAGTGCCACCGTCATCATGAGTTCTGAAATGGCGGCGAAGAAAGGCTTGAAGCCCCTCGGCATCTTCCGCGGCTTCGTCGCGGCGGGCTGCGAGCCCGACGAAATGGGCATCGGGCCGGTGTTCGCGATCCCGCGGCTGCTGCAGCGCCACGGCCTGAAGATCGACGACATCGATCTCTGGGAACTGAATGAGGCCTTCGCGGTGCAGGTGATCTATTGCCGCGACAAGCTCGGCATCGATCCGGAAAAGCTCAACGTCAATGGCGGCTCGATCGCGGTCGGCCATCCTTACGGCATGACCGGCGCGCGGCTCACGGGCCATGTGCTGATCGAAGGCGCGCGCCGCAAGGCGAAATACGGCGTCGTCACCATGTGCGTCGGCGGCGGCATGGGTGCCGCGGGCCTGTTCGAAATCCACTAAGGCGCAAAAAAGGGAGCGCTGTCATGGACCTGAATTTTACCAAGGAAGAAATCGCGTTCCGCGACGAAGTGCGCGACTTCTTCAAGAAGAACGTGCCCGCGGAAACGCGCCGGAAGCTGATCGAAGGCCGCAAGCTGGAGAAGGCCGACATCGTCAACTGGCAGCGCATCCTGAACAAGAAAGGCTGGGCGGTTCCGAACTGGCCGAAGGAATACGGCGGCACCGGATGGACGGCGGTGCAGAAATACATCTTCCTCGAGGAAATGCAGCGCGCGCCGGCACCCGATCCGCTGGCCTTCGGCGTGAGCATGGTCGGCCCGGTGATCGCCGCTTTCGGCTCGGAAGAGCAGAAGAAGCGCTTTCTCCCGCGCATCGCCAATATCGACGACTGGTGGTGCCAGGGCTTCTCAGAACCCGGCGCGGGCTCCGATCTCGCCGGCCTCTCCACCAAGGCGGTGCGCGAGGGCGATTTCTGGATCATCAACGGCCAGAAGACCTGGACCACGCTCGCGCAATATGCCGACTGGATCTTCGTGCTCGCGCGTACCGACCCGAAGGCGAAGAAGCAGGAAGGCATTTCCTTCATCCTCGTCGACATGAAGACGCCGGGCATCACGGTGCGGCCGATTCAGCTGATCGACGGAGGCAAGGAAGTGAACGAGGTCTTCTTCGACAACGTGAAGGTGCCTTACGAAAATCTCGTCGGCCAGGAAAACCGCGGCTGGGATTACGCGAAATTCCTGCTCGGCAACGAGCGCACCGGCATCGCCCGCGTCGGCATCTCCAAGGAGCGCATCCGCCGCTTGAAGGAGCTTGCCGCACTCGAAGTCTCCGGCGGCAAGCCGATGATGGAAGACCCGCGCTTCCGCGCGAAGATTTCCCAGATCGAGATCGAGCTCAAGGCGCTGGAGATGACGCAGATGCGCGTGGTCGCCGCCGAGGGCAAGCGCCGCGACAACAAGCCGGACCCGGCCTCCTCGATTCTCAAGATCAAGGGCTCGGAAATCCAGCAGCAGATCACCGACCTCCTGATGGAAGTCGTCGGCCCCTTCGCGCTGCCGTTCGCGGACGAGGATGCGCCGGGCTCCAACGAAATACCCGACGGCCCGGATTACGCAGGCCCGCTCGCGCCGATCTATTTCAACTA
Organism: uncultured Hyphomicrobiales bacterium; assembly: GCA_964575175.1. Lineage (GTDB taxonomy): Bacteria > Pseudomonadota > Alphaproteobacteria > Rhizobiales > Xanthobacteraceae. The sequence continues at coordinate 1,647 of CAZNPX010000053.1, forward strand.
TCGCAAGGTTTCGATCTACGGCGGGTCGAACGAAATTCAGAAAAACATCATCGCGAAAGCGATCCTCGGCCTGTAAGGCCGGGGCGAGACAAGAAAGATACAGCGTATGGATTTCGAGTTTTCCGAAGAGCAGCAGTTGCTCAAAGACAGCATCGAAGGGCTGCTCGGCGACAAATACGGCTTCGAGCAGCGCAAGAAGATTCTCGAGAGCGCGGACGGCTGGAGCCGCCAGGTCTGGAAGCAGTTTGCCGAACTCGGCATCCTCGGCCTGCCTTTTGCCGAGGAACATGGCGGCATCGACGGCGGCCCGGTCGAGATCATGATCGTCATGGGCGCGATCGGCAATGCGCTGGTGCTCGAGCCCTATCTTCCGACCGTGGTGCTGGCGGGCGGCTTCCTCCGCCGTTTCGGCACGCAGGAGCAGAAGAACAAGTATCTGCCGGAGATCGCGGCCGGGAATCTTACCGGCGCCTTCGCGCATACCGAGCGGCAGTCGCGCTACGATCTCTTCGACGTCAAGACGACGGCAAAGCCTTCGGGCGACGGCTTCGTGCTCGACGGCACGAAGAGCGTGGTGCTGAACGGCGATCAGGCCGACTTCATCATCGTCACCGCGCGCGTGTCTGGTAACTCCCGCGACAAGGACGGCCTCGGACTCTTTATCGTGGACGCAAAGGCGGACGGCGTGTCGCGCCGCGGCTATCGCACGGTCGACGGCCTGAGCGCGGCCGAAATCCAGCTCTCCGGCGTGAAGGTCGATGCCGGCGGCGTGATCGGCAAGCCCGGCGCCGCTATGCCGCTGATCGAGCAGGTCGTCGACGACGGCATCGCGGCGCTCTGCGGCGAAGCGGTCGGCGTGCTCGCGGCACTCACCGAAGCGACCACGGATTACCTGCGCACGCGCAAGCAGTTCGGCGTCAACATCGGCTCCTTCCAGGTCTTGCAGCACCGCAACGTGGAAATGCTGATCGCATCCGAACAGGCGAAGAGCATGGCGATGCTGGCGACCATGATGGTCAACGAGCAGGATGCCGTCGCCCGCCGCAAGACCATGGCGGCGGCGAAGACGCAGATCGGCCGCTCGGCGCAGCTCGTGGGCGAGCAGGCGATCCAGCTCCACGGCGGCATCGGCATGACGATGGAACTGAAGGTCGGCCACTGGTTCAAACGGGCGACCGCGATCGACATCCAGTTCGGCGATGCCGACTATCACCTCGAACAATTCGGACATATGGGCGGCTTCGAGACCGCCGCGTAAGGGAGAGAAAGATGTTTATTCCGCTGTCGCCGCGCGCGGCCGAATACAAGAAAAAAGTCGCCGCCTTCATGGACGAGCATGTCTATCCGGCCGAGCCGGTCTATGCGCGCCAGCTTAACGAACAGGGCGACCGCTGGAAAAGTCCGCCGGTCATGGAAGAACTGAAAACCAAGGCCCGCGCGCAGGGGCTGTGGAATCTCTTCCTGCCCAAGTCCGAGCACAAGGACGGCATGACTAACTACGAATACGGCCAGATCTGCGAGATCATGGGCCGGTCGCCGATCGGGCCGGAAGCATTCAACTGCTCGGCGCCCGACACCGGCAACATGGAAACCATCCTGCGCTACGGCACCAAGGAGCATCACAAGGAGTGGCTCGAGCCGCTTCTGGACGCGAAGATCCGCTCCTGCTTTGCGATGACCGAGCCCGCGGTCGCCTCCTCGGACGCAACCAACATCCAGTCCGAAATCAAGCGCGACGGCGACCACTACGTCATCAACGGCCGCAAATGGTGGACGTCGGGCGCGAACGACCATCGCTGCAAGATCGCGATCTTCATGGGCCAGACCGACCCCAAGGCGGAGCTGCACAAGCGCCAGTCGATGATCCTGGTGCCGATGGATACGCCGGGCGTGAAGGTGCTGCGCCACCTCAATGTCTTCGGTTATGACGACGCGCCGCACGGCCACGCCGAAGTCGACTTCGTGAATGTGCGCGTGCCGGCCTCCAACATCCTGCTGGGCGAAGGCCGCGGTTTCGAAATCGCGCAAGGCCGCCTCGGACCCGGCCGCATCCATCACTGCATGCGCGCGATCGGCGCCGCCGAGCGCGCGCTGGAAGCAATGTGCCAGCGCGCGGTTTCGCGTTCGGCCTTCGGCAAGAAGATCGCCGAGCACAGCGTGAACCGCCACTGGATTGCGGAATCGCGCATGGACATCGACCAGGCGCGGCTGCTCACGCTTTATGCCGCGCACAAGATGGACGAGCTCGGCAACAAGGAAGCGCGCGCGGAAATCGCGATGATCAAGGTCGTCGCGCCGAACATGACGCAGAAGGTCATCGACCGCGCGATCCAGATGCATGGCGGCGCCGGGGTTTCGCCGGACTTCCATCTCGCCAAAGCCTGGGCCGGCAACCGCACGCTGCGGCTCGCCGACGGCCCGGACGAGGTGCATCGCGAAACCATCGCCAAGATGGAGCTGAGAAAATACACGGCGAGCAGCGGCAACGCGCTCTGATCGGCGTATCCGTAAAAGGAAAAGCCCGGCGCAAAGCGCCGGGCTTTTTTTATTGTTCGCGGTCGTTTCGGCTATGGCGCGATGGTGACGCCGCCATCGACCACGATCACTTCGCCGGTGATGTAGCTCGCGGCCGGTGACGCGAGGAACGCGGCGACGCCGCCGATCTCGTGCGGTTCGCCGATGCGGCGGAGCGGCGTTTTCGCGTTGCGCTCCTTCGCGAGCTGCTCGTTCTCCCAAAGCGCGCGGGCGAAATCCGTCTTGATCAGGCCGGGCGCGATGCAGTTCACGCGGATGTTCTTGTGGCCCCATTCCTGCGCATAGTTGCGCGCGAGCGCGAAGTCAGCGGCCTTGGAAATCCCGTAGGTGCCGATCATCGGCGACGCGCGCAGGCCGCCGATCGAGGAAATGATGGTGATCGAGCCGCCGCCCTGCTTCGCCATGTCCGGAATCACGAGATTGCAGAGCCAGACATTGCTCTTGACGTTCGAGCCCATGATCTTGTCGAAGGCGTCGTCGGTAATTTCGCTCATGGGGCCGAAGGCCGGGTTCACCGCGGCGTTGCAGACGAGAATGTCGATGCGGCCATATTTGTCTTTGGCGCCCTTGACGAGCGCTTCGACCTCGTTCTTGCGTGAGATGTTGCAGGGGATGACGGTCGCTTCCCCGCCATCGACCCTGATCGCCTTCGCGACCTCTTCGCAGGCGTCGGCCTTGCGCGACGAGACCACGACTTTCGCGCCGAGCCCGGCCATGGTTTCGGCAATCGAACGTCCGATGCCGCGGCTGGAGCCCGTGACCAGCGCAACCTTGCCCGCAATGTCGAATGGCGATTTCATCTTTCGTTCCTCCGCTTGCACGATTCAACAAGTTTCAGAGCGCTTGTCCACTTGCCTGGGCGGCGCGTGCCGCAAGGCGGTTGTGGCGCTACGCGGCGGCGGCTAGTCTTCGTGCAAATCAAGGCGCCTTCGGGGGAGGGATTGGAATGCACGTTTCGCTTCACAAGGTGCTTGCGGCTGCGCTCGGTTTTACCCTCCTCGCCGCAAGCACCTCGCAGGCCACTGCTGCCGAAATCAATGGCGCGACGCTCGGGCTCGCCTGGGCGCTTCCCTTCGCGGGCATCCTGCTTTCGATCGCGCTGTTTCCGCTGCTCGCGCCGCACTTCTGGGAGCATCACTTCGGCAAGGTTTCGGCTTTCTGGGCGGCGCTCGTAGTAATTCCGCTCGCGCTGTCGATCGGCACGGGCGGGGCAGTTCATGCGCTCTCGCACACCGCTTTCCTCGAATATATTCCCTTTATTCTGCTGCTGCTCGCGCTGTTCACGGTCGCGAGCGGGATCGTGATCTCCGGCAACCTGCACGGCTCGCCCGCGACGAACACGGCGCTGCTCGCCATCGGCACCGTGCTTGCGAGCTTCATCGGGACGACCGGGGCGTCCATGGTGCTGATCCGCCCGGTGATGCGGGCGAACGACGACCGCAAGCACAACGTGCATGTCTTCGTGTTCTTTATCTTCCTCGTTTCCAATATCGGCGGTTCGCTCTCCCCGCTCGGCGATCCGCCGCTGTTTCTGGGATTCCTGCGCGGGGTCGATTTCTTCTGGACGACGACGCACCTGTTCCCGGAAACTGCGTTCTGCGCAATCGCGCTTCTGGTCGGCTTCTTCATTCTCGATTCGATCATCTACAAGCGCGAAGGCCATCTACCAAAGGACCCGACGCCGGATCGAAAGCTCGCCATCAAAGGCGGCATCAACTTCATTCTGATCGGCGTGATTATCGCGGCGATTCTGTTCAGTGCCCGCCTCAAGCTCGGCACGTTCACGCTTCTCGGCACCGAAATCGCCATCCAGAATCTTCTGCGCGATGCCGTGATGATCGTGGTCACCCTCGTCTCGCTGTGGCTTACGCCCAAGTCGAGCCACGAAGCCAACGGCTTCTCCTGGGGGCCGATCAAGGAAGTCGCCAAGCTTTTCGCAGGCATCTTCGTCACCATCATTCCGGTGCTTGCGATGTTGCAGGCGGGCCGCAACGGCGCCTTCGCGCCGCTCGTGGCGCTCGTCACCAATCCGGACGGCAGCGCCAACAACGTCGCCTATTTCTGGCTTACGGGCACGCTTTCCTCTTTCCTCGACAACGCGCCGACCTATCTCGTGTTCTTCGAGCTTGCGGGCGGCGATCCCAAGCAATTGATGACCACGGGCGCCCTCACCCTCACCGCGATCTCGGCGGGCGCGGTGTTCATGGGTGCGAATACCTATATCGGCAACGCGCCGAACTTTATGGTCTATGCGATCGCGCGGAACGGCGGCGTGAAGATGCCGAGTTTCTTCGGCTATATGCTGTGGTCGGGCTGCATTCTCGTGCCGCTCTTTATCGTCACGACCTTCCTGTTCTTCCGCTGATGCGGCCGCAGCTCAAGGCCGCATCGGTGCCGCGCGCGGGCCGGGCTTCCTGAGCTTCGCGGCGAGATTGGCGAACTCGCACAAAAGCGGCCGCGTATCGCGGGGGTCGATGATTTCCTCGGCCATGAAGGTCTCGGCAGTGCGGAAGGGCGAGCGGAAGCGGTTGAGACGTTCCTCGATTTCGCCGAGCAGCGCCTTGGGATCGGAAGCGGCTTCCAGCTCCGCGCGATAGGCCGCTTCGATGCCGCCCTCGATGGGGAGCGAGCCCCAATCGCCCGAAGGCCAAGCATAGCGATAATGCAGCCGCGTGTGGTTCATATGGCCCGCACCGGCGACGCCGAAGCTCTTGCGCACCATGATCGAGCATTGCGGCACTTCGCTTTGATACATGGCGGCGAGCGCCTTCGCGCCATGGCGAATCGTGCCGGCCTTTTCGGCGTCGGGCCCGATGATGAATCCCGGAACGTCGACGAAATTCACGACCGGCAGATGGAACGTATTGGCAAGATCGATGAAGCGCTCGGCCTTGCGCGCGGCGTCCGCGGTCCAGGCGCCGCCATAGAAGAAGGGGTCGCTCGCAAGCACCGCGACCGGCCAGCCGTCGAGCCGCGCCAGCGCAGTGATGACCGGCCCTCCGTATTTGCGCGACATTTCGAAAAGCGAACCGCGATCGACAACCGCGTTCAGCACTTTCCGCATGTCATAGACCTTGCGGCGCTCGCGGGGCACGGCCGCGAGCAGCATTTCCTCGCGTCGGTTCGGGTCGTCGGTTGGCGGCAGGCGCTCGGCAAGCTCGTCTACGGACGGCGGCAGATAGGAAAGAAACTGCCGCGTGCGCGCAAACGCCTCGTCCTCGCTCGCGACAATATCGTCGATCGCGCCCGCACGGGCGTGAATCTCCGCGCCGCCCAGTTCTTCCTTGGTCATGGTGATGCCGGTGCGCGCCACCACCGGCGGGCCGGCGATGAACATCTGCGAGATGCCCTTGACCATCACCGAATAGTGGCTCGACACGAGGCGCGCAGCACCGAGGCCCGCGACCGAACCAAGACCCAGGGCGACCACCGGCACGGTGCCGAGATTCTTCACGACCCAATCCCAGCCGGGATTGTGCGCGAGATAAGTATAGCCGAGCACTTCGATGGTCTTGACCGAACCGCCGCCGCCGGTGCCGTCCACGAGGCGCACGATGGGCAGACGCAGCTCGTGCGCCATCTGTTCGGCACAAACCTGCTTCTGCATGATCGCGGCATCGCCCGCACCGCCGCGCACGGTGAAATCGTCGCCGCCGACGACGACGGGGCGGGCATCGATCCTGCCGCGGCCGAGCACGAAATTCGCCGGCTGAAAATCGATCAGCTCGCCATCGGCGTCATATTTTCCCTTGCCGGCAATGGCGCCGACTTCGTGAAAGCTGTCCTTGTCGAGCAGGCGCTCGATGCGCTCGCGGACGGTGAGCTTTCCGGCGTCGCGGTGCCGCTTCACCTTCTCCGCGCCGCCCATCTGTTTCGCGAGGGCCTCGCGGCGGCGCAGTTCTTCGAGTTCTTTTTCCCAGCTCATTCGCTCTTCCGCGTGACGGTACGGCGGCCACGGGCCCGCGACCCACACGGCCGCAGCCTACTTCATCTCCCGGAGGAAGCGAACAAGGCGAAGCGCTAAGACCCGGCGCTTCAAGATATGAGAAGTGGAAAGCCTTGCGCGCTAGCTCGCCGCGCGGCGTGACGCATATTCCCGCTGCGGCTGCGCTTTCGACATGCCGGAAAGCTCGCTCGCATCGAAATCATCGACCGCAACGACCCTGGCGATTGCCTCCTGCGCCTCGGCCACGCATTGGGCTTCCTCGTCGCTGACAATCCCGGTATCCCGCGCGGTTTTCAAATCCGTATCCTGCTCCTTGATCCGGCGAAGGATGCTTTCGGCGGCAATCGCTTTCCCGAGCGCATCTTCCACGAGCCACACACCGTCACCTTCACGCCCCAGATACAGATCGGCGGTGAGCCGGTCGCGCGCGGCGGATGGAGACATCAGCAGCTCGGCGCAGCGCTGGGTAAGCGCGTCCGCCGGTTCGCGGCGCGCGCCCAGCGGCAGCATCAGCCGCAGCAACAGGGCCACGAAGCGGTTCGGAAAATTCGCGAAGATGCCGTCGAAGGCGCGATTGATGCGCGCGGTCCCGTCGGCCATGCACCATTCGACGAGGGGCAGATCGGCCGTCTGCCGCCCCTCTTCCTCCCAGCGCTTCAGGGCCGCGGACAGCAGATAAAGTTCGGAGAGAATATCGCCGAGCCGCGCGGAGATATTCTCCTTCCGCTTCAAGGCGCCGCCCATGACCAGCAACGCCATGTCGGATGTCAGCGCAAAGGCCGCGGCATAGCGCGATAGCTGGCGATAATGACCGGCAACCTCGCCCGCCTCCGGAGCCGGCGCAAAAATGCCGCCGGTCCAGCTTCGCCATGTGGCGCGGAACAGCGTCTTGCAGGTGTGGCCCACGTGTTTCCAGAACGCCCGATCGAACTCGTCGACCGACTTCGCGTGATCTTCGAGCTGCAACGCTTCCATCTCTGACAGGAGATGCGGATGGCAGCGGATCGAACCCTGCCCGAAAATAATGAGATTGCGCGTCAGCGCATTCGCGCCCTCCACGGTGATGCCGATGGGCGCGGCGCGGTAGGCGTTGCCGAGATAATTCAGCGGGCCGTCCATGATCGCCTTGCCGCCATGCACATCCATCGCGTCGATGATCGCCGTCCGCATGCGATCGGTCGCGTGATATTTCAGGATCGCGGAGCTCACCGCGAGCTTGCGGCCCTGATCGAGCGCGGCGCAGGTGAAGCGGCGCGCGGCGTCGAGCAGATAGGCGGTGGCGGCGATGCGCCCGAGCATCTGCTGCACGCCTTCGAATTTCCCGACCGGAAGGCCGAACTGCACGCGCAGGCGCGCATAGGCGCCGGTGGTGCGCGCGGCCATGGCGGCGCCGGCGGCAGAGAGCGACGGCAGCGAAATGCCGCGGCCCGCGGCGAGTGCCGCCATCAGCATGCGCCAGCCATGCCCGGCCTGCTGCCGGCCGCCGATCATGTAGTCGAGCGGAATGAAGACGTCCTTGCCCTCGGTCGGCCCGTTCTGGAAAAACTGGAACGCGGGCAGATGGCGGCGGCCGGTGGTGACGCCCGGCAGATCGGTTGGAATCAGCGCAACCGTGATGCCGATGTCTTCCTTGTCGCCGAGTAGGCCGTCGGGATCGTAGAGCTTGAAGGCAAGACCCAGCACGGTCGCGACCGGGCAAAGCGTAATGTAGCGCTTCTTCCAGTTGAGGCGGATGCCGAGCGTCTCTTTCCCCTTGAAATTTCCGCGGCACACGACGCCGGTGTCGGTCATGGCCGCGGCATCCGAGCCCGCCTCGGCGCTGGTCAGGCCAAAGCAGGGAATTTCCTCGCCGCGCGCGAGCCGCGGCAGCCAATGCTCGCGCTGTTCGTCGGTGCCGAACTGCATGAGCAATTCGCCGGGGCCGAGCGAATTCGGCACCATCACCGTGACCGCGCCGGTGTTCGAACGCGAGGACAGCGTGCGGATCACTTCGGAATGGGCATAGGCGGAAAAGCCGAGCCCGCCGTATTTCTTCGGAATAATCATGCCGAAGAACTTCTTCTCGCGCATGAAGCGCCAGACTTCCGGCGCAAGGTCGCCCTGCTCCCACGAGATTTTCCACTCGTCGAGCATGCCGCAGAGTTCCTGCACCGGGCCCCTGAGAAACGCCTCTTCTTCCGCCGAAAGCTTCGCCGGCGGCGCGTCCATCAGGTTTTTCCAATCGGGGTTGCCGGAAAAGAGTTCGGCGTCCCACCAGACATCGCCCGCTTCGATCGCGGCACGCTCCGTTTCCGACATTCTCGGCAACGCGCGCCTGGCCCAGCGATGAACGGGTTTTGTAAGAAGATCGCGGCGGATGCTGCGTAACGACATAAGACAGCCCTCTCGTTGAGCTATCAACCGCGAGCGGCGTTCATAAGTTCCATGAACAGGCCGCGGCACATATGTTTAATGTGCAACTCGCGGCGCGGCGCAATATGCGGCGCTCAGTGCGCGATACCGAGATAGGCCTGCCGCACGGCGTCATCGTGCAGGAGCTTTTCGCCGGTGCCCGAAAGCACGATGCGGCCGTTCTCGATGACGTAGCCGCGATCCGCGAGCTTCAGTGACATCGCGACGTTCTGCTCGACCAGAAGCACGGTGAGGCCACTTTCGCGCAGCTTGCGGATGGTCTGGAACAGCTCCTGCACCAGCGCAGGCGCGAGGCCGAGCGAAGGCTCGTCGAACATGATCAGTTCGGGCTGCCCCATGAGGCAGCGGCCGATCGCAAGCATCTGCTGCTCGCCGCCGGACATGGTTCCGGCGAGCTGCTCCTTGCGCTCGGCAAGACGCGGAAACAGCGAATAGACGCGCTCGATTTCGCTTTGCAGTTTTGCGCGCGCGCGCTGCAGGAGCGCGCCCATTTCGAGGTTTTCCTCGACCGTGAGCGAGGGGAAAATCTGGCGCCCTTCCGCAACCTGGCCGATGCCGAGATTGCAGACGACGTAGCTCGGCTTTCCGGTGATGTCCTCGCCCTTGAAGCGGATTTTTCCGCCGCGCGGACGCTCGATCCCGGCAATCGTGCGGATCAGGCTCGACTTGCCCGCGCCGTTGGCGCCGACGATGGCGACCATCTCGCCGTTGCCAACCTCGAGCGAAACGCCGTCGAGCGCCTGCGCGTCGCCGTAATAGAGATCGAGGTTCTCCACCTGGAGGATCACAGCGCCTCCTCCCCCAGATAGCACTCGAGCACCTTGGGATCTTTCGCGATCTCGTCCGGCGTGCCGCGCGAAATCAGCTCGCCGTGGTGAAGCACGATCACGTTTCCGGAAAGCGCCATCACCGCGCGCATGACATGCTCGATCAAAAGAATGGTGAGCCCGCGCTTGTTGAGGTCCAGAAGCACGCGCACCATCTGATCGATTTCGGTGGGACGGAGACCCGCCATCACCTCGTCGAGCAGAAGCAGTTTCGGCCGGGTCGCGAGCGCGCGGGCGACTTCAAGCCGCTTGCGGTCGGGCAGCGTCAGCGTGGAGGCCGCCTGCAACCGCTTCGGCGCAAGACCGAGAATCTCGAGGACCTCGTCGGCCTTGTCGCGCGCCTCGGCAACCGACGAAACCGCATTCAGCGCGCCGACGACGACATTGTCGAGCACGCTCAGGCCCGCGAACGGCTTCACGATCTGGAACGTGCGGCCGATGCCGGCGCGGCAGACTTCGTCGGGCCGCCTGCCGTCGACGCGCACGCCGTTCATCGTGACCGAGCCGGTATCGGGCTTATAGACGCCTGCAATCAGATTGAAGCAGGTGGTCTTGCCCGCGCCGTTCGGCCCGATGAGGCCGACGATTTTTCCTTCGGGGACGTCGAAGCTGACGTTCTGGACGGCCTTGAGGCCGCTGAAGCTTTTCGAGATGCCGGTGACTTCGAGGAGCGCCACGTTCAGCTCCCCTTCTTGCCGGCATCGCGGTCGAGACCGAGTTTCTTCTTCAACGGCGGCCACACGCCTTCGGGCAGGAACATGACGACGCACAGAAGGCAGATGCCGTAGAAGACCTGCTTCACGCCCGGCAGATCGACGCCAAGCCGCAGCATGACTTCGCGCAGGCTTTCCGCGAGGCCGGTCAGCAGAAACGCGCCGATGATCGGGCCGAACAGCGTGCCGATGCCGCCGATGATCGGGCCGAGAATGAGCTCGATCGAGCGGGAGATGTGAAAGACCTGCTCGGGGAAAAGGTTGTTGTAGAAGAAGGCGAAGATCACGCCGCCGAGCGAGGTGAGCGCCGCCGACAGCACCACCGCATACATCTTGTAGCGGAAGATATTGATGCCGAGCGCCTCGGCCGCCTCGGGGCTTTCGCGGATCGCAAGCCAGTAATAGCCAGCGCGGCTCCTGAGCAGCAGGTGACAGAGAATGAAGGCAAGCACCGTCATCGCGAGCAGGATGTAGTAGAACATGCGCTGGCTGCCGCGCAGGTTGAAGAAATCGTTCTGCGTGTAATTGGCGACCGGCAGGAAATAGCCGGCGGAGCCGCCGACCCAGCTGAAATGGTCGAAGCCGATGCGCGCGAACTCGGCGAAGGCAATCGTGAGAATGGCGAAATAAACGCCCGACACGCCGAAGCGGAAGGCGAGAAAGCCGATCACCGCACCGGCCACGCCGGCGATCGCAAGGGCCGGAAAGATTCCGATCCAGGGGCTCACGCCGAACTTCACGTAAAGCGCGGCCGTTACGTAGGCGCCGAGACCGATATAGAGCGCGTGACCGAGCGAAAGCTGGCCCGCGAAGCCCATCATGATGTTCCAGCACTGGCCGGCATACGCGAAGTAGAGAATCGTGACCAGAACGACGATCAGATAGTCGTTCAGAACCAGCGGCGCGACGGCGAGCGCCGCAAGGAAAAGCAGGAGCAGAACGATCACGCTGCGGGAAACGTCTTCGAACAGAAGTTTCATGCCGTTTTCCGCCCCATGATGCCCTGCGGGCGGAAGAGAAGAACGAGCACGAGGATGGCGAACGAGAACATGGTTTTCGCGGAGGGCGTGAAGAAGAAGCCGCCGAGCGCTTCGGTAAGGCCGATCAGCACGCCGCCGACGATCGCCCCGGTCATCGAGCCGAGGCCGCCGGTAATCACGATCACGAAGGCGAGCAGCGTATAGGCGGGGCCGATCGCAGGCGTGACGTCGGTGACGATCATCAGCATCGTGCCGGCCGCGCCGACGCAGGCCGCGCCGATGCCGAAGGTGAGCGAGTAGAGCTGCTTCACGTTGAGGCCGACCACGAGCGCGCCGCTGTAATTGTCGGCGCAGGCGCGGATCGCCTTGCCGGTCAGCGTCAGGCGGAAGAAGGCAAAGAGGGCCGCGGCGACGACCAGCGCCGCGAACGCCGCATAGACCTTGCCTGCATCAATGATGATGCCGCCGATATCGAAGCTGTCGAAGGAATAGCTCGTGGTGATGCCCTGGGAATCCGGGCCGAAGATCAGCAGGAGCGCGTTGACCATGATCAGCGCGACCGCGACCAGGAGCATGAACTGGCTGTGCTCGGGACGATTGATGAAGGGGTTGATGATCGCGCGCTGCATCAGATAGCCGAGCGCGAACAGCACCGCCGAAATCGGCACCAGCATCAGCAGCGGATCGAGGCCGAGCGCGGTGAACAGCACGACCGCCAGATACATCGCGATCGTCATCATCTCGCCATGGGCGAAATTGACGACGCGCACGACGCCGAAGATCACCGACAGGCCGAGCGCCATCAGGCCGTAAACCAGGCCCGTCAGCAGACCGCTGATTGCGATTTTCAGAACGACTTCGGTGGTCACGGAAATGCCCTGTGCAGCATTGCTCCGGCCGCCATGCAGCGGCCGGAGCAGTTTCCAGACGAGCGCGGCTTAGCGCTTGTCGTAAGGCTTCATCGGGTGTTCGGGCGCGGCGTTCGATGCCGCCTTCGGCGCGATCGTGACAAGCTTGCCGCCGCGATTCTGGATCGCCGAATTCTTCAGCGCCGAGTTCTGGCCCTTTTCGTCGAACTTGATGCCCGGACCAGGCGAGACGTTATCCGTGATGTTGGTCGCACGGATCGCGTCGGCGAGCGCCTTGGGGTCGGCGGAGCCGGCACGCTTGTAGGCGTCGGCGGCGACGAGCAGCGCTTCGAAGGTGTAAACGTGATTGGTGTTCAGGTTCACGCCCGGATGCGCTTTGCCGAGCGCCGCTTCCAGCGCCTTGGAGAGCTTCTTGTTCGGATCGTACCAGGGCACGAAGCTCATCGGGCCGTCGCCGAGCTTGCCGAGGGTCTTGAGATACTGGTCTTCGTACCAGCCCGGGCCCATCGAAAGCACGGCCTTCGGCGACCAGCGCTGCTTCACCAGCTCGCGCGTGATCAGGATGGCGTCGTTGAGGCGGCTCACCATGACGAGGGCTTCGGCGTTGGTGGCCTTTGCCTTCGCGACCTCGACCGATAGGTCGCGCGCGGTGCCGTCATAGGCGATGGTTTCGACGATCTTGTAGGGAAGATCGGCGAATTTCGCGCTGACCGCCGCAATGCCCTTCTGCATCGAGGTGCCGAACGTGTCGTTCACATGCATGAAGACGGCGGTCTTCGGCGCGTTGCCGGTCGCCTTGAAGATTTCGAGCTGGTTCTCGAAGGCGTCCGCGAGAATGCGGCCCGCGACCGGGAAGTTGCGGAATACGAACTTGTAGCCCTGCTCGGTGATCGGCGGCGCAGCGGCGATGTTGATGACGTAGGGGACGCCCTTCTGCTCGGCGACCTGCGCAATGGCCGTGGATTGGCCGGAGTCGAAAGCGCCGATCAGGAGCTGCGCGCCTTCGTTGATGAGGCGCTCGGCACGGGCACGGGCGACTTCGACGTTGGTTTCGGTGTCGGCGTTCATAATCTGCAACGCCGGCAGCTTCAGGTCCTTGAGCAGGCCGGCGGTGACATCGACGCCGCGCTGACAATCCTGGCCGATGCCGGCCTGAGCGCCCGAACGCGGCAACAACACGCCGACCTTCAGGGGCGCACCCTGCGCCGAAATGATGTTGAACGGAGCCGTACCGGCGATGATGCCGGTGGCACCCATGCCCGCCGTAAACGTGCGGCGCGTAATGCGAGTCTTCGAAACCATACTGATCCTCCCCTGAACTTCTCTTCTTGGTTCTTGTCGCCAGTTTGCCCCGCGAGCGAGGCAATTGTCGATCATTATAACGCATTACAATCGTGCAGCCCATGGCAAGCGCGACCGGCGTTGTTATGAATTATAATACATTGACCGCAATCGACTGCAATATTGCAGCGCAACGCGAGCGGCGCGCGATTATTCCGCAGCGCCTGATCGGGCTTTTTTCGAATGGCTCCAGAAACATGCTTGCCGCCATCGCCACGCGCCTTCATACTTGACGGAGCTGGGATCGAAGAAACGAGACGGCAGGTTGGCGCTCGCGACTGAACGCCGGGACGCCAAACTCGCGGCGATTGCCAGACAGGGAGGAAGTACATGCACAATAAATCACGATTTTCGCGCCGCGACGCCTTGAAGATGGCAGGCGTCGGCGCCGCTGCCGCCGCCTTTCCCTTCGCCCGCCCGGCAATCTCGCAGGGCGCGCCGCTGCGGGTCGGCCTGCTCCTGCCCTATAGCGGCACGTTCGCAGCGCTCGGCACCGCGATCACCAACGCGATGGACCTCTACGTGAAGCAGCAGGGCGGCAAGCTCGCCGGCCGCACCATCGAATGGATAAAGGTCGACGACGAATCGGCGCCGCCGAAAGCGACCGAGCTGACCTCGAAGCTCGTGCAGGGCGAGAAGGTCGATGTGCTGATCGGCACGGTCCACTCCGGCGTGGCGATGGCGATGGCGAAGATCGCGCGCGAAGCCGGCATTCCGACGCTGATCCCGAACGCAGGCGCGAATGTGCTCACGCGCGCGCAATGCGCGAAGAACATCTTCCGCACTTCCTTCGGCAACAGCCAGCCCGGCGTCGCCGCAGGTAAGGCGATGATCGACGCGGGCATCAAGACCGCGGTCACCTACACCTGGGGCTACGCGGCCGGCGAAGAATCGGTCGACGGCTTCAAGGAAGGCTTCCTCGCCGGCGGCGGCAAGATCATCAAGGAGATCCGGCTGCCGTTCCCGAACGTCGAATTCCAGGCGGGCCTCGCCGAAATCGCCTCGCTCAAGCCGCAGGCGGTCTATTCGTTCTATGCCGGCGGCGGCGCACTGAAATTCATGCAGGACTTCGCCGCGGCGGGCCTCAAGAATTCCATCCAGCTCTGGGGACCCGGCTTCCTCACCGACGGCGTCGAGAGCAAGGTCGGCGCGGCGGGCGACGGCGTGAAAACCGCGTCCCACTACGTCGAATCGCTCGATAACGCGGAGAACAAGAAATTCCGCGCCGACTACAACGCGGCCTTCAAGATGTTTCCGGACGTCTATGCCGTGCAGGGTTGGGACACGACGCATCTGCTCGACATCGGCCTCAAGGCCGCGGGCGGCGACGTCAAGAAACAGGACGATATGTTCAAGGCCATGCGCGCCGCGAAGTTCAATTCGCCGCGCGGGCCGTTCCGCCTCTCCGCTTCGCAGAACCCGATCCACAACTTCTATCTGCGCGAGCTGAAGAACGGCGAAAACGTCTTCCTGAAGGTCGCCGCCACCGACGTTTCCGATCCGACGACCGGCTGCAGCCTCGCCTGAACGGTCCGGACCAACCTAGCGTGAGCGGGGGCGAAAGCCCCCGCTTGCCGCTTCTGCTAGCTTGTTTGCGCATGGTTTCTTTCGAAAGCCGGCATCCGCTTTCCAGGATCATGCGCTGAGGGCGCCGGGGGACGCCGAAGATGGATCTCGCGTTAATTCAGCTGCTGAACGGCGTGCAGTACGGACTGCTGATTTTTCTCGCGGCTTCCGGGCTCACGCTCGTCTTCGGCATCATGGGCGTGATCAATCTCTCGCACGGCTCGTTCTACATGCTCGGCGCCTATGGCGCGCTGACGCTCACGGCTTTCACCGGCGACATATTTCTCGCGCTCATCATCGGCGTGCCGCTCGCTTTCGTGTTCGGCATCGCCATCGAATGGCTCTTCATCCGCCATCTCTACGATCGCGACCACCTGCAACAGGTGCTGCTGACGTTCGCGCTGATCCTGATCTTCAACGAAGCGCAGAAGCTCCTGTGGGGCAGCTATCCGCACAGCGTTCCGGTGCCGGGCTATCTACAGGGCGGCTTCAAAATTTCCGATGTGCTGACCTACCCTTATTATCGCGTTGCCGTTGCCGCATTCTGCGTGGGCCTGGCGCTCGCGATGATGTTCGTGATCCAGAAGACGCGGATCGGCCGCGTCATCCGCGCCGGCGAATCCAATCGCGAAATGGTGGAAGCGCTGGGCATCGATTCACGGCTGCTGTTTCGCTTCGTGTTCGCGGCCGGAACCGCGCTCGCGGCGACCGCGGGCATCGTCGCGGCGCCGTTGGAGAGCGTCTATCCCGGCATCGGCGAGCCGGTGCTCATCATCTCCTTCGTCGTCGTCGTGATCGGCGGAATCGGCTCGATCAAGGGCGCCTTCGTCGGCGCGATCCTCATCGGCATCGCCGATGCGCTCGGCAAGGTCTATTTTCCCGCGTTCTCCTCGAGCATCGTCTATGCGCTGATGGCGGCGGTGCTGATCGCGCGGCCCGGCGGCCTGTTCGGGCGGGCGACCTGACATGCTCGCGCTTCCACGCCCTCTCGCCATTGTCGTCCTGCTCGCCTTGCTCGCTTACGCGGTGGCGCTGCCGTTTTTCGGCGGGCCGTTTGCGCTGAAGCTCGCGACCCGCATCATGATCACCGGCATCTTCGTGATCAGCCTCGATCTCCTGATCGGGGTCACCGGCCTCGTGAGCTTCGGTCACGCGCTTTATTTCGGGCTAGGCGCCTATTCGCTCTATTTCATCTCGCCGGCATCTTCCGCCGCGAACGGCTTTCTCGCGATCCCCTTTGCCATGCTGCTCGCGGCCGGAGTCGCGCTGCTCGTCGGCTCGGTCGCGGTGCTCACGCGCGGCTTCTACTTCATCATGGTTACGCTCGCCTTCGGGCAGATGGGCTTCTCGCTGTTCTTCGATACCAAGATCGCGGGCGGCACCGACGGCGCCTACATCAACGTGCGCCCCATCTTCTCGCTCGGCTCGCAGCAACTGCTGAACCTCTCCAACCGCACCGCCTTCTTTTATTTCTCGCTGGCGGCGCTGGTGCTTTCCTATCTCTTTCTTTTGTGGCTCGTGCGCACACCCTTCGGCCGCGTGTTGCAGGGCATTCACCACAACGAGGCGCGCATGAGCGCGCTCGGCTTCAATACCTATGCCTATAAACTCGCGAGCTATGTGATCGCCGGCGCAATGGCGGGCTTCGCGGGCGTGCTGTTCGCGTCGATCGACGGCTACGTGGCGCCGGAGCTGCTGGGCTGGCGCGAGTCCGGGCTCGCGATCATGATGGTGGTGCTCGGCGGCGCGGGAACGCTTTACGGCCCGGTGCTCGGCGCAATTCTCTACTCGATGGTCGAAGAAACGCTCAAGAGCTCGACCGAGCTCTCGGCATTCTTCTCGCTCTTTACGAATACCGCCACGGCCAAATGGCTCGGCGGCATCGTCGCGAACAGCTGGTCGATGGCGCTCGGGTTTTTCCTGATTGCGGCGGTGCTCGCGGCGCCGAAGGGCATCGCCGGCTTCATCGGGAAGTTCGGGGGTGAAGCCCGGCGCGCGAAGCCGCGCGAGATCAAGCCTTCCTTCGAGCCGCGGGAAAGCGCGAAGGCGATGCAACTCGAAGTCGAGAATCTTTCGCGCGCCTTCGGCGGGCTCGTGGCCGTCAACGGCGTGAGCGTGAAATTTCCGCCGAACAAAGTGCACGGCATCATCGGGCCCAACGGCGCGGGCAAGACCACCTTCATCAATGTGCTGTCCGGCGCGCTCAGGCCCACCACCGGAAACATCCGGCTCGACAGCGACGAGATCGGCGGACAGAAGCCGCACAATGTCGCGCGGCGCGGCCTCGGCCGCTCCTACCAGCGCACCAACGTCATTCTACCATTCACGGCGCGCGAGAACTGCGCGCTCGCGGCGCAGGCCCAGTTTCCGAGCCCGTTCCGCTTCAGCAACAAGTGGCGGCGGGACGAAGAAGACGAGGCGATCGAAAACGCCTTGCGGGCAGCCGGCATCGCGCCGGAGCGCGCGGACATTAAAGCCTCCAACCTGAGCCACGGCGAGCAGCGGCAGCTCGAAATCGCCATGCTGATCGCCTCGGGCGCGAAGCTGCTACTGCTCGACGAGCCGCTTGCGGGCATGGGGCCCGAGGAAACCGGCCGCGTGACGGCGCTGCTGCGCGGGCTCGCCGCCGACCATACGATCGTGCTGATCGAGCACGACATGGATGCGATCTTCGCGGCCGCCGATACGCTGACCGTGCTGGTCGAAGGCAAATTGCTCGCCCACGGCACGCCGGAAGAAATCCGCAACAGCGCCGCCGTGCGCGAGGCCTATCTCGGCGAATGGGGACAGGAGGCGAAGCCGTGAGCACGCCCGCGATCCTCGCCGAGAACATCAATACCCATTACGGCCGCAGCCATATCCTGCGCAGCGTCTCGTTCCGGGTCGCGCCGGGCGAAACCGTGAGCCTTCTCGGCCGCAACGGCATGGGCAAGACCACGCTGTTGCGGACGCTCGCGGGGCTCGTGCGCCCCTCCTCCGGCAGCATTCAACTGAACGGTCGCGACGTAACGCCGTCGCGCGCTTCCGCGCGCGCGCGTTCGGGCCTTGCCATCGTGCCGGAAGGACGCGGCATCTTTCCGAATCTGACGGTTGCCGAAAATCTGACTTTCGCCGCCCGCGCCAACGGCAAGGGCGAACGGCCATGGCCGCTCGATCGCGTCTATGCGCTGTTTCCGCGGCTTCACGAGCGCCGGCACCATTGGGGCAACGAGCTTTCCGGCGGCGAGCAGCAGATGCTTTCCATCGGTCGCGCGCTGATGACGAGCCCGTCCATCGTCCTGCTCGACGAAGCCACCGAGGGGCTGGCGCCGAAACTGCGCGATGAAATCTGGTCGACGGTGAAGCAGATCACCGAATCCGGGATTGCGGCGATCATCGTCGACAAGAACCTGAACGACCTGCTGGAACTTGCGGATCGCAACACCATCATGGCCAAGGGCGAGATCGTGTTCGACGGCACTTCGGCGGCGCTGCGCGCCGACGAGTCCCTGATCCACCGGCATCTGGGGGTTTAATCACTTTCCAATCTGTCATTCCGGGGCGCGAGTGAAACGAGCGAACCCGGAATCCAGTGCCACCTGCATTTGTCGCCCCTGGATTCCGGATCGCGCTAACGCGCGTCCGGAATGACAAAGAATTTTCTACGCGATCCGCCGCTCGGTCGCAGGCTTCGGGAAATCGATCATCGAGGTCAGCTCGCGCAGGCTCTGCTCGGGCTTCTTGCCTTCGGTGTCGATGACGCGATCGGCCTTGGCGTAAAGCGGCTCGCGGCTTTTCAGGATGGAAACGAGATCGTCCATGGCCTTCGCGTTCTCGGCCATGGGGCGAAGATCGCCCTGCTCGATCACACGGTTCATGTGCTGGTCCGGACCCGTGCGGACCCACACCGTGAGGCAGGAAGTCAGCAGCAGCTCGTAGGTCGCGGGCTCGGTGACGAGGCTACCGCCGGTCGCAAGCACGAAGCGCGGATGATCCGCGAGCGCCTTTTCCAACGCCTCGCGCTCGAAGCGGCGGAAGGTCTGCTGGCCGAACATTTCGAAAATCTCGGAAAGTGCCATGCCGCTCTGCTTCTCGATCTCGCGGTCGAGTTCGATGAAGGGCACCTCGAGCTTATCGGCGAGCAGCTTGCCGAGCGTCGACTTGCCGCCGCCGCGCAGGCCGATCAGCGCGACGCGGCCACGGCGATCCTCGCTCGATGGCCCGCCGAAATGCGTGAGCAGCACGTCGCGCGCTTCCGAACGCTCCACCGGCGACAGGCGATCCAGAAACTGCTCGAGCAGAAGATGCTCGACCTCGCGCTCGGGGCGATCATCCACGAGCTCGGCGACCGGCACGCTCATGGCCTTCGCGATCCGGCGCAAGAGCACGATCGAGCAATTGCCCTTGCCGAGTTCGAGCTGCGCGAGATAGCGCTCGGAAACCTTGGACTGTCTCGCAAGCACCTTGCGCGACATGCCGCGGCGGCTGCGGATCGTGCGCACGCGCTCGCCAAGCTGCGCCAGAAAGGCGTCGCCGTTGGTGTCTTTCTTCGCGTTCTCGTGGCGGTGCTTGGCCATCGGATTTCCAGTCCCGGATTGCAGTATAATTCATGCTGCCCTAGGATTGGAACAGCGATTGCCGGAGGAAACACGGCTTTCGCGCATCTTGGAATTATTATTCATCGAAGGCGAGCCGAAAAAACGAGCCCGCCGCGATGAGCCCGCTTTTGCGGCGGGCCAAACGAGGGAGCGGGAGGATGGTCAATCTTGCGGCCATTACGGAGCGCCGTCCGTATAACGCGGTCAGCGATTTCGTGGATGCGAATGTGGACGCCGGACGCGGCGACAAGGTCGCGTTCAAGGAAGGCAATCACACGCTCACCTACGGACAGTTGCAAACGGAAAGCTGCCGCTTCGCGAGCGGGCTCGCGGTCCTCGGCTTCGGCCATGAGAGCCGCATGGTCATGCTCGCCCTCGACACCATCGAATTTCCCGTCGCGTTCTGGGGCGCGATCCGCGGCGGGGTCGCACCGATCCCGCTGAACACGCTGCTCTCGACCGAGCAATATGCCTACATGATCGAGGACAGCCGCGCGGCCGTGCTGCTCGTCTCCGAAGCGCTCGCAAAGACCGTGGAGCCCGCGCTTTCAAAGCTGTCCTGGCTAAAGGCGGTCGTCGTCATCGGCAACAAGCAGATTATTTCCACCGGCGGGATTCCGGCCTATTCCTTCGATGAAATCGTCGCGAAGGGAAAGCCGGACCTCTTCACCGCGCCGACGCTCTCCGACGAGATCGCATTCTGGCTTTACTCGTCGGGTTCGACCGGCGCGCCGAAGGGCACCAAGCACGTTCACTCGTCGCTGATGTACACCGCGCGCACGTATGCGGAGCAAGTGCTCGGCATGCGCGAAGACGACGTGATCTATTCCGCGGCAAAGCTCTTTTTCGCCTATGGCCTCGGCAATGCGATGACCTTCCCGATGGCGGTTGGCGCGAGCACGGTGTTGCTCTCGGGGCGGCCGACGCCGGATTCGGTATTCGACCTCATCAAGAGCGAGCAACCCTCGATCTTTTTCGGTGTGCCGACGCTCTATGCGGCACTGCTTGCGGATCCCCGCGCGACCCGGGGCGCGGGTTCGGCAAAGCTCAAGCTCTGCATTTCCGCCGGCGAAGCGCTGCCGCCGCATGTGGGCGAAAGCTGGAAGAAACAGGTCGGCTTCGACATTCTCGACGGCATCGGCTCGACCGAGATGCTGCATATTTTCCTCAGCAATCGCCCCGGCGAGTTGCGCTACGGCACTTCCGGCAAGCCGGTGCCGGGATACGACGCCAAGATCGTCGCCGAAGACGGCAGGGAATGCGGCGTCGACGAGATCGGCGAACTCATTATTCGCGGGGCGTCCGCCGCCGAAGGCTACTGGAATCAGCGCGAGAAAAGCCGCCGCACCTTCGTGGGCGAATGGACCTATACCGGCGATAAGTATGTACGCGACGCCGACGGCTTCCTGCGCTGCTGCGGCCGCACCGACGACATGTTCAAGGTCAGCGGCATCTGGGTGTCGCCCTTCGAGGTCGAAGCCGCGCTGGTTTCCCATGAGGCGGTGCTGGAAGCGGCGGTGATCGGCCACGAGGACAGCGACGGCCTGCTCAAGCCCAAGGCCTATATCGTGCTGAAGCAGGGCTTCGCTTCGAGCGACCAATTGTTCGAAAGCCTGAAAGCGCATGTGAAGGACAAAGCCGGGGCCTGGAAATATCCGCGCTGGATCGATGTCCGCGCCGATCTGCCGAAAACCGCAACCGGCAAGATCCAGCGCTTCAAGCTGCGCGAGGAAGACGCCGAACGAAGCGCCTAAGGCATTGGGATTCAGGGGCGAATCCGGCTCCTGAATTTTAGTGCATCCGGCGCTTGCGCCCTTAGAATTGCTCTATTAGAACGATGCACAATAATGCATACGCCCACCCCAGCGACAGGGAAGCGCCCATGAAAACGATCGACTGCCAGACCGAGCCGAGCCGCTACCGGCACTGGAAACTCGAATTCGACGGCGAGGTCGCTTCCCTCATCATGGACGTGGACCCGGCGGGCGGGCTGTCGGCCGACTACGAGCTGAAACTCAATTCCTACGACCTTTCGGTCGACATCGAGCTCAACGACGCGATCCAGCGGCTGCGCTTCGAGCATCCGGAAGTGCGCGCGGTCGTCATCAAGTCCGGCAAGGACAACGTGTTCTGCTCGGGCGCGAACATCCGCATGCTCGGCAAGGCGACGCACGGCCACAAGGTGAACTTCTGCAAGTTCACGAATGAGACGCGGCTTTCGATCGAGGACGCCAGCGAAAATTCGAAGCAGCATTATCTGTGCGCCGTCAACGGCACCGCCGCGGGCGGCGGCTATGAGCTCGCGCTTACCGCCGACCACATCATGCTGATCGACGACCGCCGTTCGGCGGTGTCGCTGCCCGAAACGCCGTTGCTCGCCGTGCTTCCCGGCACCGGCGGCATCACCCGCGTCACCGACAAGCGCAAGGTGCGGCGCGATTTCGCGGATTTCTTCTGCTCCACCGAAGAGGGCATCCGCGGACAGAAAGCGGTTGCCTGGCGGCTCGTGGACGAGACGGTGCCGAAGT
>CAZNPX010000054.1:0-22809 GCA_964575175.1 uncultured Hyphomicrobiales bacterium
CGAATTTCGCCTCGTCCCGGATGAAGCCCGCGAACTCGACGGTCATTTCCTGCCCGTAGAGGTCGCCGGAGAAGTCGAACAGGAACACCTCCAGCAGCGGCGCGCCGTTGTCGAACTGCGGGCGGCGGCCGTAGCTCGCCACCGCGTCGTAGCGCCTGCCGCCCACATGCGCCCGGACCGCATAGATCGCGTGCCTGAGCTGGCAGGACGGATCGAGCCGCAGGTTGGCGGTCGGGAAGCCGAGCTCCCGCCCGCGCTTCTCGCCGTGGACGACTTCGCCGGAGATGAACCAGGCGTGCCCGAGCAATTCGTTCGCGCGCGCGATGTCGCCCGCGATCAGCGCTTCGCGGATCTTGCCCGACGAGACCGGCATGCCGCCGTCGTTCAGGGGCGCGACGATCTCGACCTCGAAGCCGTGCCGCCTGCCGGCGTCGGCCAGAAATTCCGGCGTGCCCTGGCGCTGCCTGCCGAAATGGAAATCGTGGCCGGCCGCGACGCCTGCGATGTGGAGCCAGCCCACGAGAATCTTGGAAACGAATTCCTCCGCGGTGAGCGACGCCAGCTCGCGGTTGAAATCGAGCACCACCGCGCCGTCGAGACGATGCGCCGCAAGCAGGCGCAGTTTCGCCCGCTCCGGCGTCAGGCGGAATACCGGCGCCTCGGGCTTGAAGAAGGTGCGCGGATGCGGCTCGAAGGTCAGCGCGAGCGTCGGCGCGTTATGCGGGATCATGAGCGCCTGCACGCGCGCGGCTTCGATGACCGCCTGATGGCCGCGATGCACGCCGTCGAAATTTCCGATCGCGATATAGCTGTCCGCAAGCCCGGGGGGCAAAGGATCGCCGTTTCGCACCACCGCGAAGGTGGCCGGATTTTGGGTAGGAACGATCATGATCGATTGGGATCTGCTTGAAAATCGACCTGCAAACTGCCGTCGTAAGCCGCCGCCGTCAAGTTTTCGAGGAAGGGCTTGCTTTTTTGCGCGCGGCCATTGAACCCTGTCGCGGGGAGCCAGAATCCACGCATGCGTCCAGTCCGGTTCAAGAGCACGGCGGATTATGCCACCGCGGAAATCCGTCAACTCATCCTGAGCGGCGCATTGCCACCGGGCTCGCGGCTCGATCAGATCGAACTCGCGCGCAAGCTCGACGTGAGCAGGCATCCGGTGCGCCAGGCAATCGAACGGCTCGCCGAACGCGGCTTCGTCACCCTCAGCCCGCATCGCAGCGCCGTGGTCGCGGAAATTTCCGACAAGGACATGAGCGACCTCTACGCGGTGCGCAGCAGGCTCGAATCCATGGCGCTCGAGCAGGCGTTCCCGCGTTTCGGCGTCGACATGCTGGCGCACGCGGAAAAGCTCGAGCAGGACATGCGCCGCTCCGCGGCCGCCGGCGACCTCGACGCCTACATGGAGGCGAACCGGATATTCCATCTCTCGATGTACGCGCCCTGCGCGAACCATCACCTGGTCCGCACCATCGAGAGCCTGTTCGACCTCTCCGAGCGCTACCAGCGCACCTCGCTCGCGCAGGCAGGCCGCATGCTGCGCTCGAACCAGGACCACGCGCGCATGGTCGAGGCGATCCGTTCACGAGACGGCGGACAGCTCGCCGCCCTGATCGACGAACACAACGGCCTTACGCAGAAAGCGGTTCGCTCCAAGCTCGAAGTCGGGAGCGCCTGAACTTTACTCAGTGCGTTCCGTCGAGGATTGCGCCCTGCTCCTTCAGCCGCGTGCGCAGGCGCGGCACGCCGACCGCACGCACGTCCGAAGGCCCGTTGGTATCGGAGGCCATGGATGCCGCGGTGCCGACGGCCTGTCCCATCGCGAGGCAGCCGCCCATCACGCGGGCGGAGCCCTGCGCGCGCCGGTCCGCGGAGAAGCAGCGGCCCGCGACCATGACGTTCGACAGCCCCACCGGAATGAGGCTCGCGAACGGAATGTCGTAGGAGCCGCCATCGGCCACCGGAATGCGGATCTGCCCGGTGCCTTCCTGATGGATGTCGATATGGTGGCAGCCCTTGGCAACGCCGTCCTCGCGCTTGCGGCCAGCGAATACATCGTCGCCGTTCAGGATCTCGTCGCCCCGCACGCGGCGGGTTTCGCGCACGCCGATGCGCGGCGCGACGCCGGAAAGTGCTGCATTCTCGAAACCGGGCACGCGCTTCGCGAGAAACGACGAGCACTGCTGCACCTGATCGATCAGCGCGCCGAAGGCGCGGCCATAGGCGCGCGACACCAGCGGATCGTCGAGCGTGACGCGCGTCGCATTCACGCAGACCTCGCGCCGCGCGGCGGAGGTCGGCTGAATCATGATGAGCGCGGTCGGAAACATCTCGCCGCGCGCGATGGCGCCGCCCAGGAAGTCGGCGTCGCCCTTCAGAAACACGCAGGGCTCGCCCTGCTTCCAGATTTCCTCGGCCAGCTCGCGATCGGTGCGGCCGCCGCGAATGGCGTCGCTTTCTCCGACCGCGAAATATTCCGGATGCTCGCGGACGAAATCGAGCAGCGGTCCGGTTTCGACGCCGGCCATGCGGAACATCATCGAGACCGGCTGCGGCTTGGTGTCCTTGTCCATCGGCAGCATCTCGCCGCCGGCAAGCGCGCAGAGATCGGCGTCGCCCGAGCAATCGATATAGACGTCCGCCGTAATCAGCGAGCGGCCCTGCTTGTCGCGGACGACGACGCCTTCGATGCGGTCGCCGCTGCGGGCGACATCGTCGGCGAAGGTATTGAGCCGGACCTCGGCGCCGGAGCCGTACACCACGCGCGCCACCGCCATCTTCATGAATTCGGGATCGCAGGCGATGTAGCGGATCAGGCGCCAGTCGTTCAGCTCGCGCGCATAGCCGCCGAGCGCGCGGCATTCGTTGACGAAATCGTCGATCACCCCGCCGATGATGCGCTCGCCGCGTGCATTGATGGCGCCGTCGATGGTCATGCCCGAAAGCAGTTCACCGCCGATGGTCGGCCCGGAATCGATCAGCAGCGTGCGCGCGCCATTGCGGGCCGATGCCACCGCGGCGGCGACGCCGGCACTGCCGGCGCCGACCACCAGAACGTCGTACTTTTCAGCGCGCATGTCAGTCGAGCTTCAATCCTGCCGCACGCACGACCTTGGCCCAGCGCTCCATTTCGCCGAGCACGAACTTGCGGAAGGCTTCGGGATCGGAGCCGACCGCTTCGGCGCCGAGCGATTTCATCCGCTCGAGCGCGGCGGGCGTCTTCAGGTAGTTCGCGACTTCCTTCTGGATCTTATCGACGATCGCGGGCGGCGTGCCCGCGGGCGCGAACAGGCCGTACCAGGCGGCCGCGTCATAACCCGGCACGCCGAGCTCGGCGATGGTCGGTACGTCGGGGAAGGTCGGCGAACGCTGCGCCGTCGTCACCGCGAGCAGCTTGAGCTGCTCGTTCTTCAGATGCGGCGAGAGCGAGACGATATCGCCGAAGGTGAGATGCACCGCGCCCGCAAGCAGGTCCGGCACCATGGCGGAGGCGCCCTTGTAGCCGACGTTCTCGAACTTCACGCCGGTCATGTTCTCGAACAGGAGTGCGGCGAGATGCTGCGAGGCGCCGACGCCGGCAGTGCCGATGTTGAGCTTGTCCTTGCCGCTCTTCGCGCGCGCGATCAGTTCCTGCACGTTGTTCACGTTGATGGACTTGTGGACCACGAGCAGCATCGGAAGCGTCGCGACCTGCGTGATCGGCGCGAAGTCCTTCGCGGTGTCGTAGGGCATGCTGGAGTAAAGGCTGGCGTTCACGGCGTTGGGGCCGATCGCGCTCATCAGGATGGTGTAGCCATCCGGATCGGCCTTGGCGACCGAGGCCGCGCCGGCGTTGCCGCCGGAGCCGGTGCGGTTCTCGACGACGACGGTCTGGCCCCACGCATTCTTCAGATGCTCGGCGATGACGCGGGCAAGCACGTCGGTCGCGCCGCCGGCCGAGAACGGCACCACGAGGCGGATGGTGCGGTTGGGATAGCTGGCGTCGGCACTGGCCGGGGCCGAACCGATGAGTGCTGTCGCGGACAGAAGCAGCGCGCCGAAACCGGCCCGCGCCGCGCGGATGAACGGATTTGCCTTGGCCATGGTCATTCTCCCCCTAGAGAACTTTTCGTTATTTGGATCATGGATCCAATATCTAAAGCCGCAAAAGGGGTCAACCGGCCTCCGGCAAGGCAAAAAAGACCCAATTGAAAAGACCCACCTTTCGCACCGCCGGCCGGGGGCTTCCCCGGCAAAAAGAAAAGTGCGTTGGCCCGGCCGCACCGCCGGGGTGCCTAGAACTGGAAATAGATGAAGGGCGGCGCCTGCCCGACCTGCTGCAAAGCCGCCGTCAGCACCAGCAGGCCGAACGAAATGCCCCACACCGCCCCGCGCACGAAGGGGCGCGCCTCGACCCGCGCGACGGCTTCGGGAAGCGGCGTCATGCGCGAGATCGCGACCGCGAGTGCGGTGGCGACGGCGTAACCCGCGAGCAGCGCCCACAGCGGCAGGTCGGCCGATCCGCCGACGAACAACCTGCCGGCATCGAAGGCATAGAGCTTGCGGATGCAATTGCCGATGTCGGCAAGCGAGGTCAGGCGGAAGAAAATCCACGCGAAGCAGACCGCATGGAAGGTCAGCACGATGCTGATCGCGGTCCATACCTGCGCGGAGACGCCGTTCAGCTTCGCGAGCCGCGCATGAAGCGAAGTTTTCGCCCAAAGATAATTGATGCACAGAAACAGGCCGTGCAGCCCGCCCCATATCATGAAGGACCAGCTTGCGCCGTGCCACAGGCCGCCGAGCAGCATCGTCACCATGAGCGCGGCGAGCGTGCGCGCGAGGCCGTGCCTGCTGCCGCCGAGCGGGATGTAGAGATAGTCGCGCAGGAAGCGCGACAGCGTCATGTGCCAGCGGCGCCAGAAATCCTGAACCGAACTCGCGAGGTAGGGCCAGTTGAAATTGTCGGGCCAGCGGAAGCCGAACCACAGGCCGAGGCCGCGCGCGATGTCGGTGTAGCCGGAAAAATCGAAATAGATCTGGAGCGCATAGAGATAGACATAAGGCAGCGACCACACGCCCGCGGTTTCGGCGCCCGAGACATTGGCGAAGAAGGGATCGATCGCAATCGCGATCGAATCCGCGAGCACAAGCTTCTTGAAGAAGCCGCGCGCGATCAGGAAGGTGCCTTCGAGCGGCGCTTCGGGCCGCTCGGGCAATTCGCCGGGACGCAGATGGGTCAGAAATTCCCGCGCGCGCAGGATCGGCCCCGCGACCAGATGCGGGAAGAAGGTCGTGAACAGGCTGAAGCGGATGAGATTGGGCTCGGCTTTCACGAGGCCGCGATAGACATCGACCATGTAGGCGATGCCGGAAAACCCGTAGAACGAGATTCCCATCGGAATGAACCAGCCGTCGCCGATGGCTTCGGTGCCCGGAATGCGCCAGCCGGTGAGCCCGTTGATCGTGGTGATCGCAAGCGGCGTGTATTTCCATACCGCCAGCACGCCGAGATTGAAGGTGATGCCCGCGATCAGCGCGAGTTTCGGCCGCCGCCACCGCTCGATGGCGAGCGCCGCCGCCCAGTCGGCGATGCAATAGGCGCCGATCAGCAGCACCAGCCACCAGCGATGAAAGCCATAGAACACGAGGCTCATCGCGAGCATGGCCGCGATCTTCAATTCGTAGCGGCCGCGCGTGAAGTGCCAGATCAGCGCGAAGGCGAGCAGGAAGTAGATGAATTCCTTGTCGACGAAACTCATCGCGCGGGCTCGCTCGCGGCCGGGCCGCGCTTTTCCTGCTTCGCGAAATGCTCGTTCAGTCCCTTGACCACGAGCCCGTAGCCGAGCGGGGTGTAATGCCAGTCGGGCACGAACAGGGCCCAGCGGTCGGGCTGGGCGCGTAGCGTTTCCACGGGATCGTAAAGGTCGATGCCGGCTTCCTTCGCGAGCGACGCCATGGTCTTTTGCAGCGTGTAGCTGGAGGCGTCGTAAAGCACCTGGCGGCGGTCGGGCAGCATGACGACGGTGACCGGCACGCCCTTCTCGCGCTGGAGCCTGCCGAGTTCGCCGAACATCACGCGAAAGTCGCGCGCGACAATCTCGGGCACGTTCTCGGTGATGGTCGAGAGCCGGAAGTTCGGCAGCGCATTGTGCCGCCGCGCGCGGACCCAGCCGACCAGCGCAAGGCGGCTGTTCTGCACGAGCCAGTCGAACGGCGGCGACGGCATGCGCACCGAATAGGTCAGCGCGCCGTTCTTGTTGATGTTGAAATAGGACAGCGGGGTTTCGGTGTAGCGGGCGACCTCGATCGGAATCAGCACGAAGATCAGGCGGTCGGTCTTGATGCCATAATCCAGAATCATGCGCGCCTGCTGCACGCGCATGTTCAGCCGGTCGCCGACTTCGCGAAAGAACAGGATGCGATGCGAGGGCATCGTGTCGCGCGCCATGTCGGAGAGGCCCCAGGCGAAGGAAACGCCGAAGAAGGTCCAGGTCGGCTTCGGCGACGTTTTCGGAATCCCGGCGAGCTTCGGCGCTTCGGAGGGCTGGTAGCGATCGGGAAACGGATAGGCCACGCGCAAGACCGGATCGGCGCGGTAGTTTCCGGTCAGGCTGGCGTCGTCGCCGAGAAAAGTCTCGATGTTGGAAGGCGGCCGCAGGCGCGTGAACGCCTCGCCGAGCGCGAGCGGCAGGGCCAGTCCTGCGATCACGCCGGCGGCGATCCACCAGCCCGTGCGCTTCGCGATCCGATCACTCATGAGATGGACTTAAGAGAAAACTCGTTTCCTGGGCGCGCCGGTTAAACCCGTCCCGGTGGAAACGAGTCAAGCAAGCCGCCTTTGCTTGCGCCCGAGCGCCGCTCAGGCCTTCGGCGCGACCGGCCTTCTGGGAACCGAAACGGTCGCCTGCCCGTCCAGCACGCGCTGGCCGTCCACCATGGCCTCGCAATAGAGCACGACGCGGCGGCCCTTCTCGATCAGTTCCACGACCTCGACATTGATCGTCACCACGTCGCCGATCTTCACCGGCCCGTGGAATTCGAGCGTCTGCGAAATATAGACCGCGCCGGGGCCCGGCAGCTTGGTGCCGAGGATCGCGGAGATCAGGCTCGCCGTATAAAGGCCGTGGGCGATGCGCTGCCCGAAGACGGTCTTCTCGGCATAAAGGTCGGAAAGGTGGACCGGGTTGTGGTCGCCGGTCAGTTCGGCGAAGCCGACCACGTCCTCGTCCATCACCGTCCGCATCAGGCTTTCGCGCATCCCGACGGCGATGTCCTCGAAATAGAGCGGCTTGAAAACCGTCATATCCAGCATTTTGTCATCCCCCGATCTCCCCAGATCGTTGCGCCGGGCCGGTTTTCGGCAGGGCACAATTGCTCCCGCAATGCAATAACCCATGGAGGGGAAAAAGGGAATTAACCCGATGGCAAGCCCGCTTTGCTACCCCGGAACGGCAAAACGGGCCCCAGAACGGGGCCTGAAATGGATACTCGCGGAGCGAAATGATGGCCGCCGACAGCGCTATGCCGATCCTTGTCGTCGACGATTACAAAACGATGATCCGGATCATTCGTAACCTTCTGAAGCAGCTCGGCTTCGAGGATGTGGACGAGGCCGCAGACGGCAAGGAAGCCCTCGGCAAGCTAAAAGAGAAGAAATACGGGCTCGTGATCTCCGACTGGAACATGGAGCCGATGACCGGCTACGAGCTGCTTCGCGAAGTGCGCTCGGACCCGGATCTGGCGAAAACGCCCTTCATCATGGTCACCGCGGAATCGAAGACCGAGAACGTGGTCGCCGCGAAAAAGGCGGGCGTGAACAACTACATCGTCAAGCCGTTCAACGCCGCGACGCTGAAGAACAAGATCGATTCCGTCTTCACCATCGCCTGAGCCTCGCGCAATCAAGCAGTTGCAGTACCCATGAGCATTCCGGACAACATCGATCTGGAGAGCGAACTCCGCAAGATCGCCGACTACATCACCACGCTCCGGCGCGAGATCGCCGTGCTCCAGGCGAACGAAATGCACATGCAGAAGATTCCGGCCGCCGGCCAGGAACTCGCTGCGGTGGTGTCCTCCACCGAAGGCGCCACCAACGAGATCATGGCAATCGCGGAAAACGTGCTTTCCGCGGACGCCAGCGATCCCGACGCCTACAAGGCGTTCGTCGACAAGGAAATGATGGCGCTGTTCGAGACCTGCGCGTTCCAGGATCTCACGGGGCAGCGCATTTCGCGGGTCGTGAAAACGCTCGAGCATATCGAGGCGCGCGTCGCCCGCTTTGCAAATTATACCGGCGTCGAAGACCTGCCGGGACACGCGACCGAGCAGGAAGCCGAGGCCGCGTCGCGGCGCGAGAAGCTGCTGCTCCACGGCCCTTCCATCGCGGACGACGGCAATACCCAGCCGATGATCGACCGGCTGCTCGCCACGATCCGGGGCCAGTAACTACCAGCGCAGCCGGTGCATCATGCCGAGGGGCCAGGCGGCCTGTTCGGCGAAAATCTCGCCCGCGCGATTCTTTTCTTCCGAAAAATCCTCGGCGTGAATGCCGCCGGTGATGAACAGGCAGTCGATGCCCTGCAACGCCGCGCCCTTGAGATCGGTGCGCGCGCCGTCGCCGATCGCGAGCACTTCATTCTTTGCCACCGGCGCGCCGCGCAGTTCCGCGGCCTTGCGGAAGGCGAGATCGTAGATCGGGCCATGGGGCTTGCCGGCATAGATCACCTTGCCGCCGAGTTCCTCATAGACCTGCGCCAGCGCGCCCGCGCACCAGATCAGCTTGTCGCCGCGCTCGACCACCAGATCGGGGTTCGCGCAAAGCATCAGCACGTCACGCTGCTTCAGCCGCGCGAACATTTCGCGATAGTCGTCGGGGCCTTCCACTTCGTCGTTGAAGGGGCCGGTGACGACGACGAGATCGCATTCGTCCTCGCCGGTCATGCGGTTGGGCAGGCCGTCGTAGTTCGGCAGGTCGCGCTCGGGGCCGAGATGGAAAATCTTCGCTCCCGGCCGCGCCTCCATTTCGGTGCGCGCCACGTCGCCGGAGGCCACGATCAGGTCGTAGCAGTCGGCGGGCACGCCCCAGCGCGCGATCTGCTTGGACACCACCACGCCCGGACGCGGCGCATTCGAAATCATGATGACGGTGGTGCCGCTGTCGCGGGCGCGTTTCAGCGCGCTACAGGCGGCCTCATAAGCGGCCTCGCCGTTATGGACGACGCCCCAGACATCGCTGAGCAGGAGCTTGTAGCGCGGCGCGAGCGCGCCGAAGCCGCCGATCACGGGCGGCAGGGCGGGCGAGATATCTGGCGGATTGTTTTTCAAGGCGCGCGGGAGTCGCACGAATAGCCGTGGCGCGCAAGACGCCGCGGGCGCGGCAGATGACCCCGCGAAATGGGCCCCCGCTTTCGCAAAATGTCGCGCGGCTCAGGCGCGGCGGACCGTGCGGGCGACGAGCTTGGAAAGGTCGTTCTGCCGGGGCGCGGCCTCGGCGGGCCTGGCTTCGGCGGCGGGAAACTCCGCGACCTCGCTTTTGAGAATCTCCGAGCGGATCGGGCGCGGCGGCGCGAACAGCGTCCCCTGCCCGAAGCCGAGATCGTAGTCGAGCAGATCGACCACCGTCGCCTCGTTCTCGATCTTCTCCGCGATCAGATCGACGCCGTAGCGGCCGAGCAGGTCGACCAGATCGGCGGGGTGCACCTGCGCGCCGGTCTGCGGCACCCGGCCCAGGAGCAAGGCGGCCGAAACCTTCAGGTAGCGCACGCCGCGCTCGGCCATGGCCTGCGGGTCGATGTGCAGGTCGGAAACATGATCGATCGCGAAGCGGAAGCCGCGCTCCTGCAACCGGTGCAGGCTGTCGCGATAGACCGCGTTCGGCGAGCGGAAATCGCTCTGCGCGATCTCGATCAGCAGCGAAGGCGCGATCGCCTTGCTGGCATCGAGCGCATTCATGATCACGCTCATGGTGGCGCGATCCGAAAGCGTCTCCGGCGCGAGATTGAAGAAGATGCCGGTTTCGCGCGAGCGGGTCGCGAGGCGCCGCACCACCTGCAACGACGACTGCACGAGGTTTTCGTCGAGCGCGAGCACGGCGCCGGTTCTGCGCGCCGCGTCGATGAAATGCTTCGCCTCGATCAGCTTGCCTTCGGGCAGCCGCAGCCGCGACACCGCTTCGTAGAAGCGAACCTTGCGCTGCGGCAGCGTCACGATGGGCTGGAGGTGAACGTCGATCCGCTCGTGCTCGAGCGCGTCGCGGATGAGGGCGGCGATTTCGCCGTCCTTCAACGCGCCAAGCGGATTGGCCGGGGCCGGCGACTGCGCGGGAGACTGCATCGCAGGCGCGGCGCTTCCGGCGGGCGTCATTGCCGGGGCCGGGGGAGCGCCGAAAATCTGTTTCTGCGCGAGCAGACTGTCGTGCTCGCTCACCGTCTGCGCGAGATCCTCGAGGAGACCGGCGAGATCGCCGATCTCGCGCGCGAGCGGCTCGGTGTGCGATTGCAGATCCTGCTGCGGCGCTCTTTCAACCGCGTCGATCCGGATATGAAGGTCGCCGACCTGGCGCGCGATTTCCGCGCAGGCGCGGCCGAGCGCCTCGATGCGCTCCTTCATTTCCAGGCGGTCGCGGGCGCGGGCCGAGACGGATTCCACCGTCATCAGGCCGAACAGGAGCGCGAGCGCGCAGAACGCGGCTTCCACCGCCGTGATGCCGGCGGCGTAATGCAATATCGCACCCGCAGACGCCGCGATCAGCGTCATGCAGAACGCAATGAAGAAAAAGCCTTTGCCGAACATGTGCTGCCAGGAGCCCGCCACTCCTGCCGATCCGGGGAGATGCCCCCGAATCTCCATTGCGAATCATAAGCGAAGGGGGCGACCCAAGGAAGCTCAACTGGAAATTGGCCGCAATCGCGTTACATTTGCCACATCATAGATTGCTGCCGTTCCCGAAGGACAGGCAGACGGCCATGACCGCAAGGAGGCACGATATGACCACCTTGATCCTGAATCGCCGCAAACTGCTCGCCGGTGGCGGCTCCGTTTTGGCGCTGGGCGCCTCCGGGCTGTTGCTGCCGGCCAGTGCGCAAGGTTTGGCGCCGACCGTGTCGATGGCGGGTGGAGCCAACAATTACCACGCCCACAAGGGCGCGCCGATCGTTGCGCGCATCGGCAAGGGCGGCTTCGTGATGTCGGGCACCGTGCGCCGCGCCGGCGACGGGGCGCCGTTGTCCGGACAGCGCATCCAGATCTGGGCGCACACGGTCGAAGGCCGCGAGGAAGACGCGCGCAGTCACGGTGCGACGCTCACCGACAAGAACGGCGCGTTCCGCCTCGAGATGCCGCAGATCATTCCCATCTTCGGCCAGCCGCACGGGCACCTGGCCTATGACAGCGGCGAATTCAAAACCGTGTTTCTGCGTCCGATCATGCGCAGCGCGAAGGATACCAGCCTGGAAGCGCACTTCGTCCTGCAACCAGCCTGACCCCGGTAGTGAACGAAGAAATGCGGGCGGCCCGTACCGTATTGATCTGGGCCGTCCTTGCAGCCGCCATCGGCGTGCCGATCGCGCTCGCGGCGACAAGCCCGTTTCTTGAATGGCGCGATGCGATCTATATCGCGGCCTGCTTTGCCGGCATCATCGCGCTGGGTCTCCTGCTCGTTCAGCCCTTATTGATCACCGGATACCTGCCGGGGCTATCGGCCTATCGCGCGCGGCGCGCGCATCTGTGGATCGGCGGCGCCCTCGTCGTGGCGATCATCGTCCACGTTGCGGGGCTTTGGATCACCAGCCCGCCGGACATGCTGGACGCACTTCTGTTTCGATCGCCGACATTGTTCTCGCCGTTCGGCGTGGTGGCGATGTGGGCGATCTTCGCCGTGGCAGCGCTCGCTCTATTCCGCCGCCGGCTCGGACTGCGAACATGGCGCATCACGCACATGTCGCTCGCGGCGGTCATCGTCGGCGGCAGCGTCGTCCACGGAATGCTGATCGAGGGCACCATGGAGACGATGTCGAAGGCAGCACTTTGTGCGCTCGTCATCGCCGCGACCATCAAGGTCATGGTTGACCTTCGGCCGCGGAAAAAACGTGTGCCAAGGACAGATGCTGTCATTCCGGGGCGCGAGCAATAGCGAGCGAACCCGGAATCCAGTGCAACAAACCGATACTTTGTGTTTGGCTTTGGATTCCGGATCGCGGCTTCGCCGCGTCCGGAATGACAAGGTTTACTGAATCGCCTTGATGACCTTCCCGAGCTTCTCGAAAATCTCGGCAATCTGCGCTTCCGAGACGATCAGAGGCGGCGAGACGGCCAGCGTGTCGCCGGCGATGCGGATCATCATGCCGGCTTCGTGGAAGGCGTATTCCAGCGACTCGTAGCCGCGCTTGCCGGGCAGGTCCTTTCGCGGCGCGAGGTCGATGCCGCAGGTGAGGCCGACGCAGCGAATGTCGAGCACGCCGGGCAGACCCTTCAGCGACATCGCGGTGTCGTACCACAGCGGCTCGAGCTTCCTCGCGCGATTGAAGAGGTCTTCTTCCTTGTAGAGATCGAGCGTGGCCAGCGCCGCCGCCACCGCAAGCGGATGCGCGGAATAGGTGTAGCCGTGAAAGAGCTCGATCACATGCTCCGGGCCCTTCATGAAGGCGTCGTAGATTCCCTTGCGCGCGACCACGCCGCCCATGGGCACCGCGCCCGCGGTAATTCCCTTGGCAAAGGTCATGAGGTCCGGCACCACGCCGTAGCGCTCGGCCGCGAAGGCGTGGCCGAGACGGCCATAGCCGGTAATCACCTCGTCGAAGATCAGCAGGATGCCGTGCTTGTCGCAGATCTCGCGCAGCCGCTTGAGATAGCCCTTCGGCGCGGGCAGCACGCCGGTCGAACCCGCCATCGGCTCGACGATGACGGCGGCGATGGTGGAGGCATCGTGCAGCGCGACCAGCCGCTCGAGCTCGTCGGCAAGCTCCGCGCCCCATTCCGGTTCGCCCTTGGAGAAAGCCTGCTTCTCGCGGTTGTAGGTCGCAGGCAGATGATCGACGCCCGCAAGCGCGGTGCCGAACTGCTTGCGGTTCGCGACCATGCCGCCCACGGAAATGCCGCCGAAGCCGACGCCGTGATAGCCGCGCTCGCGGCCGATCAGGCGCGTGCGCCCGGCGTTGCCGGTCACATTATGATAGGCGAGCGCGATTTTGAGCGCGGTGTCCACCGCTTCGGAGCCGGAGTTGCAGAAGAAGACGTGATCGAGATCGCCGGGCGCGAGTTCGGCGATGCGCGTGGCCAGCGTGAACGCCTGCGGATGCGAAAACTGGAAGGACGGCGCGAAATCCATTTCGCCCGCCTGCCGGCGGATCGCCTCGACGATGGGCGCGCGGTTATGACCCGGATTGATGCACCACAGGCCGGCCGCGGCATCCAGCACCTTGTGGCCGTTGGCGGCGGTGTAGTGCATGTCCTTCGCGCCGGTCACCAGCCGCGGACGCTGCTTGAAGGCGCGGTTCGCGGTGAAGGGAATCCAGAAGGCTTCGAGGTCGTTGGGCGCGTGCTTGCTGTCGACGTCGTATGCGTAGGCCATGATCCTGCTCCTTGAACGGGCACTCTAGCAGATCGCCCTCGTGGTTTGAGACGCGGCGCTTTCGCGCCCGAAGGATGAGGCCCCGCGCCGGAAAACAAAGGGTTTGTTTACCCTGTTTTGGCAGGGTGAGGCCCTTGAAATAGGGCGCTTCGACTACCGGCGCCCGCAACCAGTCCGCGTCGAGGGGTCGCCCGGTAATGGTAAGGAAAGACGGCTCGCAAGAGCCCAATAGCGTAAGCGTTGCGTCTCTCGCCGCCCGCATTCTCGTCATCGATCACGAT
This sequence comes from uncultured Hyphomicrobiales bacterium, assembly GCA_964575175.1. Classification (GTDB taxonomy): domain Bacteria; phylum Pseudomonadota; class Alphaproteobacteria; order Rhizobiales; family Xanthobacteraceae. The sequence goes on from CAZNPX010000054.1 coordinate 13,837, forward strand.
CCGGCCGCGCGCCGCCTGCTCGCAAAAGCGCTTGCGGGCATTTCGCCGCTGCCGCTCGAAATCACCGAAACCGAGCGCGCCGAGGACGGCATTGCCGCAGCGCGGAAGGCTTCCTTCTGTTCTGCCGTGGTCTGCTTCGACCGGCGCGCGCTTTCCGCGAACATGGAAATGGTAGCCGCGCTTCGCGAAGCCGGCATCCACGGGCCCATCATCGCGACCTCTTCCACGGGTTCCGTCACCGCCGCCGTCGAGGCGATCCGCTCCGGCGTCAACGATTTCGTGCTGAAGCCGTTCCAGCCCAAGGAATTCGCGCGCCGCATGCTCGCGCGCATCCGCGAATACGAATCGGCGCGCATGGCGATGGCGGAAGTTCCGGCTCACGAAACCGAGGAATCCTTCGAAGGCTTCATCGGCACTTCCGGCGCGATGAAAGAAGTGTACGCGCAGATCGAGCGCGTCGCTTCCTCGAAAGCGCCGGTCTTCGTCACCGGCGAAAGCGGCACCGGCAAGGAAGTCTGCGCGGAAGCGCTGCATATCCGCTCGCGCAATCACTCGGGCCCCTTCATCGCGCTCAACTGCGGCGCGATCCCGAAGGAGCTGATGGAAAGCGAAATCTTCGGCCACGTGAAGGGCGCCTTCACCTCCGCGCACGAGGACCGCGCGGGCGCGGCGGAGCTTGCGAACGGCGGCACGCTGTTCCTCGACGAAATCTGCGAGATGGATTTCGCGCTGCAATCGAAGCTCCTTCGCTTCATCCAGACCGGCAGTTTCCGCCGCGTCGGCGGCACCAGGGAAATGAAGGTCGACGTCCGCTTCGTCTGCGCGACCAACCGCGATCCCAGGGAAGAGATCGCCATCGGCCGCTTCCGCGAGGACCTCTATTACCGGCTGCATGTATTGCCGATGCACCTGCCCGCGCTGCGGCAGCGCGGCGGCGACATCCTGCTGCTCGCGCGCACCTTCCTCGCGCGCTTCGCCGAGGAAGAAGGCCGCGCGTTCGCGGGCTTCGACGCCGACGCCGAAGCCGCACTCACGGCCTATCGCTGGCCCGGAAACGTGCGCCAGTTGCAGAACGTGATCCGCCGCGTGGTGGTCCTGCATGACGGCGATCTCGTTACCGGCGCGATGCTCGACCTGCCCACGGGAGCCTCCCACGAAGCGGCGCGCGACACCGGCCCGCTGCCGCGCATGGCGAGCCCGTCGATCGATCCCTACTGGATGCAGGAACAGCGCATCATCGAGCAGGCGCTCAAGGCCTTCGACGGCAACGCGCAGAAGGCGGCGGCGGCGCTCGAAATCGCGCCCTCCACGATCTACCGCAAGATGCAGAGCTGGTCGCAGGAGTAATGCTTGCGGCCCATCCTTCGAGACGCGCGCCTTCGGCTCGCTCCTCAGGATGAGGCATTTTCAAACCATCCGCCTCATGGCGAGGAGCGGGCGAAGCCCGCGTCTCGAACCATGAGGCCCCGCCCGGCGCTTCGCGCCGCCTCCCGATGAGGCAGCTTGCCGCCCTGCCTTCACTCCTTTAACACCGCGCCGATGGCGGTATTTCGCCGCTCCGGGGGCCTTCCATGGCACTGATTGCGAACATTCTGGTCGGCGCGGTCGCCGCCCTGCACGGCTACATACTCGTGCTGGAAATGTTTCTCTGGACCAAGCCCGCGGGCCTGCGCGCCTTCAACATGACGGCGGCGCAGGCGAAGGAAACGGCGGTGCTGGCCGCAAACCAGGGACTCTATAACGGCTTCCTTGCCGCCGGCCTCGTCTATGGCCTGATCGCCGCGAACGCGACGGTCGGCTTCCACTTCAAGGTATTCTTTCTCTTGTGCGTGATGGCGGCCGGCCTTTATGGCGGCTACAGCGTTTCCTCGCGCATCATCATGATCCAGACGGTGCCCGCGGCAATCGCGCTGCTCTTCGTCTGGCTGGCGAACAGATAAATGAGCTCGGACAAGAAGAACAAGATCAAGCCCCGCCTGCCCCGCGGTCTCGAAGACCGGGGCCCGGAAGAACTGCGCGCGCTGCGCGAGATGGGCGAAGCGATCCGCCGCGTTTATGAGCGCTACGGCTTCGAGGCGGTGGAGACGCCCGCGATCGAATACACCGACGCGCTCGGGAAATTCCTGCCCGACTCCGACCGCCCGAACGAGGGCGTGTTCTCGTTTCAGGACGACGACGAGCAGTGGATGTCGCTACGCTACGACCTCACCGCGCCGCTCGCGCGCTATGTCGCCGCCAATTTCGACCAGTTGCCGAAGCCCTATCGCTCATACCGTTTCGGCAACGTGTTCCGGAATGAAAAGCCCGGCCCGGGCCGCTTCCGGCAATTTCTGCAATTCGACGCGGATACGGTGGGCTCCGCCACCGTCGCGGCGGATGCCGAGATGTGCATGATGGCCGCGGACACGCTGGAAGCGCTCGGCATCGCGCGCGGCGACTACGTCATCAAGGTCAACAACCGCAAGGTGCTCGACGGCGTGATGGATGCCGCGAACATCGCGCCCGAGCAGCGCCTTACCGTGCTGCGCGCGATCGACAAGCTCGACCGCCTCGGCATCGAGGGCGTCAGGCAATTGCTCGGCGCGGGCCGCAAGGACGAATCCGGCGACTTCACCAAGGGCGCGGGGCTCGACGCCGCGGGCATCGATGCGATCGCGAAATTCGTGTCGGCGAAGGGCAAGGGCAATCGCGAGACAGTCGCGAGCATCAACGACAACGTGAAGCTCTCGCCCGCGGGCGAAGAAGGCATCGAGGAGCTTGTCACGATCAGCAAGCTGGTGGCGGCGAGCGGCTACGAAGACCGGGTGAAGGTCGATCCTTCCGTCGTGCGCGGCCTCGAATATTACACCGGCCCGGTTTACGAGGCCGAGCTGACCTTCGAGACGAAGGACGAAAAGGGAAATCCGGTGCGCTTCGGCTCGGTCGGCGGCGGCGGCCGCTACGATGGCCTGATCGCGCGCTTCCGTTCGGAGCCGGTGCCGGCGACCGGCTTCTCCATCGGCGTTTCACGGCTGCTCGCGGCGCTGAAGGCGCTGAAGAAGATCGACGTGAGGCCGGAATTCGGCCCGGTCGTCGTCACGATCTTCGACCGGGACCGCATCGCGGACTATCAGGCGATGGTCAAGGAGCTGCGCCTCGCCAACATCCGCGCCGAGCTTTATCTCGGCAACCCGAAGAATTTCGGCAACCAGCTCAAATACGCGGACCGGCGCAATTCGCCGGCCGCCGTGATCCAGGGCGGCGACGAACTGGCCCGCGGCGAAGTGCAGATCAAGGACCTGATCGAAGGCAAGAAGGCCGCCGAGGCCATCGCCTCCAATGCCGAATGGCGCGCCTCGCGCCCCGCGCAATTCTCGGTGTCGCGCGAGAAGCTCGTGGAGACGGTGCAGGAAGTCCTGAAGCGGCACGGCATTCATTGAACTGTCATCCCGGCCGCCGCGCGCGACCGGGAATGACAGGAGTAACCTTCTACGCACTTTGCGTAGCGCCGCATCCCTTCCCCTGCTACAAGCCCGCGCCATGACGACCGGCAACCAGAACGGCAAGAACACCCGCGCCAGCGCCCTCGTGGACCTCTACGAGCGCGCGGGCTATGCGCGCGTCGAGCCCGCGATCCTGCAACCGGCCGAGATTTTCCTCGAGCTCTCCGGCGAGGAGCTGCGCCGCCGTCTCTTCATCTTCACCGACTCCGCCGGCAAGGAGCTTTGCCTCCGGCCGGACATCACGATTCCGGTCTGCCGCGCGCATTTCGCGAAGGGCAACGGCGCCGCCAATTATTGCTATCTCGGCCCGATCTTCCGCGACCGCGGCAACGGCGGCAGCGAATATTTGCAGGCCGGCATCGAGCAGCTCGGCCGCGAGGACAAGAGCGCGGCCGACGCCGAGTGCCTTTCGCTCGCGCTCGAATCCGCCAGGGTCTTCGGCATCGACGCGCCCGCGATCCGCATGGGCGACGTCGGGCTGTTCTCCGCGCTGGTTTCGGCGCTCGACCTGCCGCCCGCCTGGCAGCGGCGGCTGCTCAAGGACTTCAACCGCACCGGCACGCTGGAAGCCGATCTCGCGAGCCTGCGCAACAAGTCCGATCCGCGCGCGGCGCATGCGGGCGTGCTCGCGGCGCTCGAGGGCTCCGACCCGAAGGCCGCGCGCGCTTTCGTCACCGACATTCTTTCCATCGCCGGGATTTCCGCGGTCGGCGGACGCACCGCGGAGGAAATCGCCGAGCGCTTTCTGGAGCAGTCCTCGCGCGGCGCGACCTCGGGGCTCGCGCCGGAAGCCGCGGGCGTGCTCGAAAAATACCTGCGGATCGCGGGCGATCCCGACGAGGCCATCGCCGCACTGCGCGCGCTCGCGGCCGACGCGAAGCTCGATCTTGCCGGAGCGCTCGAGGCGTTCGAGCAGCGCGTCGGCTTCATCGCGGCGGCGGGCGTCGATGTCGCGAAAATCCGCTTCGCCACCGCGTTCGGCCGCGCGCTCGATTATTATTCGGGCATGGTCTTCGAAATTTACGATCCCTATGAGCGCGTGAATGCGCCGCTCGTCGCGGGCGGGCGCTACGACAACCTGATGACGCTGCTCGGCAGCAGCGCGCCGGTCGCGGCGGTCGGCTTCGCCGCCTGGATCGAGGAACTGAACAAGGCCGGAGGCGCGGCATGAGCGGGCTCATTCTCGCCGTCCCCTCCAAGGGCCGGCTCATGGAAAATGCGCAGGCGTTCTTCGGCCGCGCCGGACTCTCGCTGGTGCAGGGGCGCGGCGGCCGCGACTATCGCGGCGCCATCCCCGAACTGCCCGATGTCGAGGTCGCCTATCTTTCCGCGGGCGACATCGCAGCCTCGCTCGCGCAGGGCTCGGTGCATATCGGCGTCACCGGCGAAGATCTCGTGCGCGAAACCATTCCGGATGCGGACAACCGCGTCGTGCTGCTCGAGGGCCTGCGCTTCGGCTATGCCAATGTCGTGGTCGCGGTGCCGCAGGCGTGGATCGACGTGCGCACGATGGAAGACCTCGACGACGTCGCCACCGCGTTTCACGCCAGGCGCGGCCAGCGCATGCGGGTCGCCACCAAATACGTGAACATGACGCGCGCCTTCTTCGCGGGCCACGGCATTGCGGATTACCGCATCGTCGAGAGCCTCGGCGCCACCGAAGGCGCGCCCGCGGCCGGCACCGCGGAACTGATCGTCGACATCACCACCACGGGCGCGACGCTTGCCGCGAACGGCCTGAAGGTCGTGGACGACGGCGTGATGCTGCGCTCGCAGGCCAACCTCGTCGCCTCCATCGGCGCCGACTGGAACGTGAAGGCGCGGCTTGCCGCGCAACTGCTGCTCGACCGCGTCGCCGCCGAGCGGCGCGCACGCACCATGCGCGAAGTGCGCATGCGCTTTAAAGGCGCGGATGCGGAAATGCTCGCGGAAGCCAAGGGCCGCTTCGGCGTGCAGGCGCCTTTCGGCGGGCCCACTTCGTCGGGCATGCTCACGCTGCTCTGCCCGCCGGCGACGCTGCACGAATTTTCGATCTTCCTGCGCGAGCGGGGCGCCGAAACCGTGATCGTCTCCGCGCCTGAATATGTGTTCGCGCAGGACAACCCGCTCTACGACATGCTGATGGCGAAGCTTGCGTAAATCCTCGCGGTGAGGAGCGCGGGCGAAAGCGCGCGCGTCTCCCCGGAACGAGGGCTTCACTTCGGCGCGCGAAAGACGATGAAGCGCGCGAGCGAGAAATTCACCACGAAACCCGCGCCGATCGCGATCACCTTCGCGACCAGCAGCGGCACATAAGGCGCGGCCAGCACCAGCGCGGTGGTGTTCGCGACGAGGCCGCCCACCTGGGTCGCGGCGAAGAACAGATAGTCGGCCAAGCGCAGCGGCTTGTTGAAGGTGAAGCGCGAGTTCAGCGCATAGGAGCAGCTTACCGCGACGATCCAGGCGCAGATATTCGCGACGATCAGGTTGTCGGACAGAAAGCGGATGGCCGCGAAAAAGACGGCGGTATCGACGCCGGCGTTGACGAAACCGATCAGGCCGAAACTCAGGATCTGCTTGAAGAGCGCGCGCATGGAATCACTTGGGACCGGCGTTTCCTAGCATGGCGGGCCTCGAACCTTCAGGCGTTTTACCGCGTTTTGGGTTTACGCTAGGAAGCGGCGGGAGGAAGCGGGAAGCTGGCTTCCCTGGAGAAGCCGGACAGGCCATGAGCGCGAACCAAGGCACCAAAAGGGCGGACGGGCTCACGATCGTGGTCCCGGTCTTCAACGAAGCCGCGGGCCTCGCGGCGCTGCATCGCAAGCTCATGTCGCTCGCCGAGCGCCTGCGCGACCAGCGCGGCCTCAGGACCGAGATCATCTATGTCGACGACGGCAGCCGCGACGAGAGCTACGCGATCGCGCGTTCGCTGGCGGCGGAATCGGCGGACGTGCAGACGCTCTCCTTCTCGCGCAATTTCGGGAAGGAGGCGGCGCTGCTCGCGGGCCTCGATCACGCGCGCCTGAACGCCATCCTGTTCATGGACGGCGACGGCCAGCATCCGCCGGAGCTCGCGGAAAAACTCGTGGCGCTCTGGCAGGACGAGCAATGCGACGTCGCCTATACCGCCAAGGCGGATCGCGACGAGGAGCCGGCTACGCGGAAACTGTTCGCAAGAATTTTTTATCGCGTGCTGAACTTCAACGCGCGCTTTCCGATCCCCGAAGACGCCGGCGACTTCCGGCTGCTGTCGCCGCGCGCGGCGGAAGCGTTGCGCCAGATGCCGGAGCGCAACCGCTTCTTCAAGGGGCTGTCGAGCTGGATCGGCTTCAAGCAGGTCCGCGTGCCCTATCATCCGGCGGCGCGCGCGCACGGCGCGTCGAGCTGGAACATGCGCGCGCTGCTCGGCCTTTCCATCGAGGGGCTTACCGCCTTCTCCGCCGCGCCGTTGCGGATCGCGAGCCTGCTCGGCGTGATGCTTTCGGCGACCGCATTCCTGTTCGGCACCTGGATCCTGCTCGAAACGCTGGTGCTGGGTAAGCGGCTGCCGGGCTATCCGTCGGTGATGGTCGGCATCATGGTGATCGGCGGCGTGCAGCTCCTGGTGCTCGGCGTGATGGGCGAATACATCGCCAAGATTCTTTCCGAGCTGAAGCGGCGGCCGTCCTATTTCATCGCCGAGCGCGAATTGCGCGAAGCCGACAAGGCGGGCAAGCCCGCGGCGCGCGAGGCCGCCGAGTGAAGCGGATCGTCGTCTGCGCCGACGACTACAATATCGCGCCCGGTGTCTCCAAAGCGATCCGCGATCTCGTCGCGAAGGGCCGCCTCAACGCGACCTCGGTGATGACGCTCTTTCCCGGCCTCGAGGAAGAAGCGCGCGCGCTGAACGCGACCGCAGCGCCTACGCCCTTGCAGATCGGATTGCATCTCACGCTTTCCGGGGGCTTCACCCCCCTCGCCGCGCTGCCGATACCGGCGCCCGGCGGCAAGCTGCCCGACATGATGACGCTGCTGTCGCCGCTCTCGTATTTTCGCGTAAGCGGCGAAGCGATCGCGCGCGAGATCGAGGCGCAGCTCGATGCGTTCGAGCGCGCCTTCGGGCGGCCGCCCGATTTCGTCGACGGCCACCAGCATTGCCAGTTGATGTTCGGGGTGCAGAAGCCGTTTCTCGAAACGGTCGCGAAACGCGCGCCGCATGCCTGGGTGCGGCAATGCGCTCCGGCGCAGAAGCGCATGCTGCTTTCCGCCGACAACAAGACGCGCGTGATCGGCGCGCTTAGTCTCAATTTCGTGCGGCGCGCGAAGAAACTGGGCATCCGCGTCAACCCCTCGTTCTCCGGCGCCTATGACTATGCGGGCAACGGAAAATTCGGGGAGCTGCTGCCCCGCTTCCTCCATGAGCTTACCGACGGCGGCGTCATGATGTGCCACCCGGGCTTCGTCGACGACGTGCTTCGCTCGCGCGACCTGTTGCAGCGCCGCCGCGAGGAGGAACACGCCGTGCTCGAAAGCGAGGCGTTCCACGCTGCGATGAAAAATGCCGGCGCGGCGCTGGCTTGACGAGGCCGCGCGGCGCGAGAAAGACGAAAGGCGCGGATTCTCCGCGCCTTTCTTGTTCTTCGGATAGCCGGCTTGCGGCCGGAATCGATCAGAAATCCATTCCGCCGATCAAAGTCGGCTTTAGCCGACTTTGACACCCTTGAAACGAGGCGGCCGGATTGGACTAGAAGTCCATTCCGCCGATCAAAGTCGGCTGTAGCCGACTTCGACATCCTTGAAACGAGGCGGCCGGAATGGACTAGAAGTCCATTCCGCCGCCGGGCATCGCCGGCATTGCGGGGCCGTCCTTCTTCGGCAGCTCCGCGATCATGGCTTCGGTCGTGACCAGAAGGCCCGCGATGGAAGCGGCGTCCTGCAAGGCGGTGCGGACAACCTTGGCCGGGTCGATGATGCCCGCCTTGTACATGTCGCCGTACTTTTCGTTCTGCGCATCGAAGCCGTAATCCGGATCGTTCTGATCCGTGATCTTGCCGACCACGATCGAGCCTTCGACGCCGGCGTTCTCCGCGATCTGGCGGAGCGGCGCTTCGAGGGCCTTGAGCACGATGTTGATGCCGGCCTGCACGTCCGAGTTTTCGTTCCTGATGCGGCCGACCGACTTCTTGGCGCGCAGGAGCGCGACGCCGCCGCCCGGCACGATGCCTTCCTCGACCGCGGCGCGGGTCGCATTGAGCGCGTCATCGACGCGATCCTTGCGCTCCTTCACCTCGATCTCGGTGGCGCCGCCGACGCGGATCACGGCAACGCCGCCCGCGAGCTTTGCGAGCCGCTCCTGCAACTTTTCCTTGTCGTAGTCCGAGGTGGTCTCCTCGATCTGCTGCTTGATCTGGGCGACGCGGGCCTCGATGTCCTTCTTCTTGCCGGTGCCGTCGACGATCGTGGTGTTTTCCTTCTCGATCAGCACCTTCTTGGCGCGGCCGAGCATTTCGAGCGTCACGTTTTCCAGCTTGAT
>CAZNPX010000055.1:0-22584 GCA_964575175.1 uncultured Hyphomicrobiales bacterium
TGCGCGGTGGAAAATCCCTTCATCCCCTTCTCGATCAGGAAGGCGGTGATCCCGCGCGGGCCGGCATTCGGATCGGTCTTCGCATAGACCACGAGCGTATCCGCCTCCGGCCCGTTGGTGATCCACATTTTGTTGCCGTTCAGAACGTAGCGATCGCCTTTCCTGTCGGCGCGCGTCTTCATGCTGACCACATCCGAACCCGCACCCGGCTCCGACATCGCAAGCGCCCCGACATGCTCGCCGGAAATGAGCTTCGGAAGATATTTCTTCTTCTGGTTGTCGTTTGCGTTTCTGCGGATCTGGTTCACGCAGAGATTGGAATGTGCGCCATAGGAAAGACCGACCGAAGCCGAGGCGCGACTGATTTCCTCCATCGCCACGCAATGCTCGAGATAGCCGAGCCCCGAGCCGCCAAACTCTTCTTCCACCGTCAGGCCAAGCAGACCGAGGGCGCCGAGCCGGGGCCAAAGGTCGCGCGGAAACTTGTTGGTCGCGTCTATTTCGGCAGCGCGCGGCGCAATTTCCTTCTGTGCGAAAGAAAGCGCCATCTGCCGTAGCATATCGGCGGTTTCGCCCAGCGCGAAATCAAGACCTGACGCACGGTTCGGAATCATATTGGCCACTCACATCGCTGCTGAAACAAGACGGCGGGCATTCGCGAGCACCGCCTCGGGATAGGGTTTCGCCTTGCGCCGCACCCGGTCGAGACAGACCGTTACGTACTCGGAGGTGGCGGCGACCTCCCCGCTCTGCCGGTGAACCATCTCGTGGATGAAGCGGATTGCCTTTTCTTTCACTTCCAGCACGCGGCTGCGCACTTCAACCACGTCACCCGGTACGAGTTCGCGCTTATAGGCGATCTTCTGCTCGACCGCGGCGATCGCATAGGAGCCCTCGTCCATGCCTTCGCGGGTAACACCAAAATTGAAAAACAGATTCCAGCTCGCGGCATCGAACTTCGCGACATACTGCGCGACATTGAGATGCCCCATGTGATCGCACTCGGCCGGATAGACCGTGCCGAAATAGGTGGTCTCTCCGCTCACGATGCGGCTCCCTGCATCGCGCTTTTGCCTTCCATTCCCATCATGGTGGCGAGCATGCGGCCTATTTCATTTTCGACGTCGTCCTTGACCGCGAACACCGCACTCTCCGCAATCGTGAGCGTTCGGCCGGGGCGGACCACGCGGCCGCGAGCGATGAACCGCTCTCCGCCCGCCGGCGCCATCATGTTGTATTTGAACTCGACCGAGAGAACGCCCGCGTCCGGTGCAAGTAAGGTTGAGGAAGCAATCCCGCAGGACGTATCGGCGATCGAGGTAATGACCCCGCCATGCAGATAGACATTCTGCTGGCAAAGGTCGGCGCGATACGGCAACTCGATATCGCAGATGCCGGGCGCGAGCACGGTAATGCGCGCGCCGATCATGCGCATGAAACTCTGCCGCTCGAAAATTTCGCGCGACTTTTTTTCCCACGCCGGATTGCGCGGCTCAAAGCGCGCAACACCGTCGCGCGGGATACCGCCCGACATCGGACTTCCTCCTCATGAACGCGCTGTGACGGCGCTGCGAACGCTCTTTCGGCGTTCTTACTATTTCCATACGGTAGCGTATGGTATTGGGAGCGTCAATCGGCTACATAACGGCATGGCCGAAACCGCCCGCGCCAAGAAGCTGCCGCGCCTCGACAAGCGCGCCTGGATTGCCGCCGCATTCGCGGAACTCGCGACGCATGGCTGGGACGGCGTGCGCGTCGAGCCGATTGCAGCGACACTCGGCGTAACCAAAGGCAGTTTTTACTGGCACTTCTCCGATCGCGACGCACTTTTGGCGGCGATGTTCGTTCGCTGGGCCGAAGGCCGTGTGCGGGCAATCCGCAGCGAAACCGAACATGACGACGACCCCCGCACCCTGCTCTATCGCCTGATCGATCTCTATGCGCGCGGGCCCAATACTCACGGCCTCGCCATCGAACTTGCGATCCGGGGCCTCGCCCGCTCCGACAGCCGTGCCGCCGATGCGGTGGCGATGGTCGACGGCGAGCGTCTCGCGCGCGTGTCGGCGCTGTTCTCGAAACTCGGCAACAAGAGCGCCGAAGCGGACGCTCGTGCGTTTCTGTTTTACGCTTTCGTGTTCGGGCAAAGCCTGATCGCAGGCCGTCGCGACACAAGCTTGCGCGCCGCCGCTTCCGCCTTGATCGTGGAATAGCTTAGGCGCGCTGACGCTCGAGCAGCGGCTTGCGGAGAAGCTCGGTGATCTCCGCCGGCCGCACCGGCTTGGACAGCAGATAGCCTTGTATCTGCTGGCAGCCCGCGGCACGCACGAAGCGGTGCTGCGCCGCCGTCTCTACGCCTTCTGCGGTCACGGCAAGTCCCAGCGCACGGCCGAGCCGCGCAACGCATTCGACGATCGCCGCGGCGTCTTCCTTCACGCCCAGATTCTGCACGAAACTCTGGTCGATCTTGATCTTGTCGATCGGAAAGCTTCCGAGATAGCCGAGCGACGAATAGCCGGTGCCGAAGTCATCGATGGCGAAGCGAATGCCGAATTCCCGCAATTCCTGCAGATCGAACAGCACGTCTTCGTTGGCATTGAGCAGCATGCCTTCGGTGATTTCGATTTCCAGCCGCCGCGGATCGAATCCGGTCTCCTCCACCACCCGCTTCACGCGCTCGGCAAGGTTGGAATGCCGGAAGTTCGACGGCGACATATTTACCGCGACCGAGATTTCCGGCCACTGCTTGGCGTGCTCGCAAGCCTTGCGCAGCACCCATTCGTCGAGCTTCACGATCAGGCCGGACTTTTCCGCGACATGGATGAAGTCGGCGGGTGGCACCAAGCCCCGTTCCGGATGCTGCCAACGCACCAGCGTCTCCACGCCCTCGATCCGCTCGCCGTCCGACGAGAACAACGGCTGGTAGAGGGTGAAGAACTCGTCGTGCCACATGGCCCGTTCGATATCGCGTTCGATCGCGCGGCGATTCTGTAGAACGGCTTCGTCCGTCCGGTCGAAAATGCGATAGCCTCCGCGGTCCTCCGACTTCGCTTTATAGAGCGCGATGTCCGCGCGGCGGAGCAGCTCTTCCGGCTCTGTGCCGTGATCGGGCGCGAGCGAGATGCCGAGCGTCACGCCGACATGCAGAACATGGTCGTCCGCGGTCACCGGCTGGCGTACGGTATCGATGATGCGGTCGGCGATCTTGCCGATCTCGCTTTCGGTGGAAATCTGGGCAAGCACCGCGAATTCGTCGCCGCCGAAGCGCACCGTCATGCCCTTCGAACCGAGAATCCCCTCGAGTCGTTCGCCCACCATCGCAAGCAGCTCGTCGCCGACCGGATGCCCGAGCGTATCGTTGATGTCCTTGAAGCCGTCGAGATCGAGGAAAAACAGCGCGAGTTTCTGATCCGCCGGGAGCGATGGAATTTGTGTTTTCAGCGTCTCGACCAGGCGGAGACGGTTTGCGAGGCCGGTAAGCGGATCGCGATAGGCCATCTCGACCGCGCGGCGCTCGCTGATGGCGAGCTCCTGGGTCGATCGGCGCATCGTGCGAAGCACGATCAGCGTCACGAAGCCGAAAAAGAGCGTAATCACGCCGAGCGCAGGGGCGATGCTCTCGAGAATTGCAGTGCCGGGTCGGCTGGCCTGCCAGAAAAGCTGCAAGGGCGTAGTCCCGTCTTCCATCGCGACGGAAATGCCGATTTCATCCTTCGCGTGTTTCGAATCTTCCGTGAAGCGCAATCCCGTGACGGAAACCTCCGCCTCCAGATCGCGGATCGCGTGGCGATCGAAATAGCTGACGACGGTTACGAGCGGTGGCGCATAGACCCTGCTGTCGCTGCGCGCGAAGACGGGCGCATTCGCGCTAGCAGCGGCTATCGCCGGACGGCCGTTGACGCGCAGGAACTGCGCGCGAAATACCGAGGCCGGCGGCGGTGCGCTCTCCCCAGCATCCGCTGCCATCAGCCTTTGAATTACGCTTGCATGCTGGAAGTTCGCACGCACGGTGGCGATCAGCGCCTGAAGTTTCGGGTCGATGCTGAAGCCCGACAGATACGGCGCGAACATTCCGTCGAGCGCGGAATAGATCGATCGATCGATCGGGTCGAGAATGTGAGACTCGTTGTAGCGGCCCGCCTGATAGAGCCGGGAGCCGAAATGCCGGTGCATCCAGCGCGCCCGCTCGGGCGGGGGCAGTTCGAAACTTGAATCCGGTACGGAAAAGCTGCCGAGATCGCTCTGGATTTTCGACTTCAGGCCGAGCACGGCAGCCTGCATAAGCTCGCGCTCGCGCTCGCCGGCGTTATTGTCCACGCGCTCGGCAACGAGAATGACGACACCGAGCAGCGCCGCCATGGCTCCAGCCACGAGCAGCCCCACAACGGCGACAAGTTGATCGCCGACCCAGCGTTTATCGAGCAGCTTCCCCATGACTCCCATGCACTTTCGGGGGAAACGCTACGGTTGGGCTGATTAATGCGACGTCAGCGGGCAACGCAAAACGGTCTTACTGGTTAAGCCCCGGTAAAGCGGAACTTATCCGAGACGGAACCACCAGGTCGCGAAGCCGAGGAACGAGAAGAAGCTCAGAACGTCGGTAGCCGTGGTGACAAAGACGGCTGATGCGACCGCGGGATCGTAGCCGGCCCGCTGTAAGGCAAGTGGAATCAGCATGCCCGCGAGCCCCGCCCCGCACATGCTCAGGATCAGCGCGGCGGCGATCACCGCGCCCAGATGCACGCTCTCGAACCAGAAGCCCGCCGCCGTCCCGAGCAGCACGGCAATCGCAATACCGTTCAGAAATCCGACGCCGAACTCGCGGAGCGTGATGCGCGAAGTGTTGCGCTCGGTAAGCTCGCGGGTTGCGATTGCGCGCACCGTGACCGTCATGGCCTGCGTCGCGGCGTTGCCGCCGAGCGACGCGACGATGGGCATCAGAACGGCAAGCGCGACCATCTGCGCGATCGAGGTCGAGAAATAGCCGATGATCGCCGCCGAAGCGAAGGCCATGACCAGATTGAGCACGAGCCACGGCAGGCGGCTCCGCGCGGCATAGAAGACCGAGTCGGAAATTTCTTCGTCGCGCGCAACACCGCCGAGCGCCTTGATGTCTTCGGCCGCCTCTTCCTCGATCACGTCGACGACGTCATCGAAGGTGAGCACGCCGACGAGCTTGCCGTCGTCGTCAACGACGGGCGCCGAAACGAGATTGTACCGCTCGAAGATGCGCGCTGCCTCTTCCTGGTCGGCCGTCGCCTGCACCACGCGCCAGTCGGCCACCATGATATCGGAGATTTTCACCGGCCGTTGGGAGCGGAGCAATTTATCGAGCGGCACCGCGCCGACAAAACGCTGGTCTTCGTCCACCACGAAGATCGCATAGAAGTCGTCCGGCAGGTCGGCATCTTCGCGCGCGTGGTCGATGGTCCGACCTACCGTCCATTCCGGCGGCACCGCGACGAAATCCGTCTGCATGCGGCGCCCGGCGGACTCTTCGGGGTAGTCGAGGCCGCGCGTCAGCTCCTGCCGTTCATCTTCCGGCAGTTGCTCGAGAATCTCAGCTTTGTCCTCTTCCGGAAGGTCTTCGAGGATTCGGACGGCGTCGTCGGAATCGAGATCGCGCACGCCCTCGGCGACGATCTCGTTCGGCAGCTCCTCGAGGATTTCCTCGCGGACCGTGTCGTCGACTTCGGTAAGCGCCGTGAAGTCGAAATCGGTGCCGAGCAGTTCGACCAGGCGCGCGCGCTGCTCCGCGGGTAGTGCTTCCAGGAGGTCGCCGAGATCGGCTTCGTGGACGTCGCCCGCCAGCGCGCGAATCTGGGGCTGGTCGGCAGCCTCGATGGCGCGCGTAATTGCTTCCAGAAACTCTGAGGAAATCTCGCTGTCGTCATCCCGGAGCGGCAACAGGAGATCGGCGTCGCGTGTGCCGGCCGGGCTTTCGGCCTCGGGCATCTGGCGGATCTCCTTCCTTGGGGCTCGCGGAAATTTCTTCTAGGCAGCGCCTCTTCCTAACGCAAACGGCCCGCCTTGCGCGATAGACCGCGCCGCGGGCCGTCTGAACGTTCGAAGACTTGGTGCGGTCGAGAGGACTCGAACCTCCACGGTGTTACCCGCTACCACCTCAAGGTAGTGCGTCTACCAATTCCGCCACGACCGCAGGGAACCAAGCCGCGAGGGGCTTAACAAATCGGCCCCGCAGCCTCAAGCCCGGAAAACCGAATTAGCGCAATGTAGCCGGGCGCGGCAGCAACCGGGTGACGGAAACCGCGATGGCGCTGCCTTCGACCACGACGGTGCCCTTGGCGACCGGCATATTGTTGGCGAGAATCGTGACTTCATCGTCCTCGGTCGCGGTCAGCTCGATGATGGCCCCGCGGCCCATGCGCAGAAGCTGGTGGATTGGAACCGAGGATTCTCCGAGCATCACCGATATGTCGCACTGAACGTCGTCGATTTTGGCCAAGGCGCCTTCCCCCATAAACCCGCGTGAAATCAGCACATCTATGGTTAATGAATGATTGACGGCCTCCGGCCGGCCGGTTTCCCCACCGCCCAGGGGTGTTTTCGGGCCTACCGGCGCCGGGGCACCCGGCATCTCTGGAGCCGGCTCGCCGCCGAATCGGCCGCTATACTGCTTCGTGTGGTGGGTGGCAGCAGAGACCGATCTATTTCACGGCCGCAGAACCCTGTCGGCAAAGAGCCCAGCCGCTATATGAGTTGGATCAGGCGCTCTAACTTTCGGGACAAACATAGGAATGCACGCCCGGCTCCCTACTGAAGCCAGCGCCCCGCATGCGGGATCGGCGCACGCGTCCGAGTGGCAGATTTCGCCGGGGCTGGTCGATTACACGATTGCGCTTGCGGCGATGGAAGCACGGGTGGAAGCGATTGCCGGAGGCGAAGCGCGGGAGCTCGTCTGGCTTCTGGAGCACCCGCCCCTGATTACCGCGGGCACCAGTGCCGCCGAGGGCGAACTGATCGCGCCGGATCGCTTCCCGGTCCACAAAACCGGACGTGGCGGCCGCTTCACCTATCACGGCCCCGGCCAGCGGGTGGGGTACGTAATGCTCGACCTGAAAGCGCGCGGCGGCGACGTCCGCAAATTCGTTCGCGACCTCGAAGAATGGCTGATCGGCACGCTGGCTACTTTCGGCGTCACGGCAGGTCGCCGCGAAGGCCGCATCGGCGTCTGGGTCGCCCGCCCCGACAAAGGCGAAGGATACGAAGACAAGATCGCGGCTCTCGGCATTCGCGTCCGCAAGGGCATCACCTTCCACGGCGTCAGCCTGAACGTCTCGCCAGATTTGTCGCACTTTCAGGCGATCATGCCCTGCGGAATTTCGGAGCAGCGCTACGGCGTCACCTCGCTCGCGGATCTCGGCGTGCAGGCAGGTACGGAGGAAGTGAACGAAGCCTTGCGCGCGAAGTTCGCGGAAGTGTTTTCGCCTTCCACGTAAGCTCTCTTAGTTCTCGTCCGTATTCCGATAGCTTTGCTCCTGCTCCTTCCGGAGCGAGCCGTCCGAGGTTTCGCGCGCGTCCGATTCCGGACGGCGCTCGCCGATCCGCGGATCGTTCTCCGCCTCGCGATGAATCAGATGCTCAGCGACGGTCTTTCGCCCGCCGGAATCGTTCGACTTCCGCTGCGGCGTAGTTTCGCCGGAAGGGTCAGCGGCAGGATTCTTCGGACCGTTAGCCATTGACGATCGTGCCTCCATTTACGTGGATCACCTGCCCGGTGATGTAGGAAGCGTCCTCGCTCGCAAGAAACACATAAGCCGGCGCGACCTCGTTCGGCTGCCCTGGCCGCTCCATCGGCGCGCTTGCACCATGGTGTGCGACCTTCTTCGCATCGAAAGACGCGGGAATGAGCGGCGTCCAGATCGGCCCCGGCGCCACCGCGTTCACGCGAATGCCCTTGTCCAGAAGATTATCCGAAAGCGAGCGCGTGAACGTGACGATCGCACCTTTGGTCGCGGAATAGTCCAGCAGCGTCTTGTGACCTTTATACGCGGTAATGGAGGCGGTATTGATGATCGAGGTCCCCTTCTTCATGTGCGGCAGCGCATGCTTCACCATGAAGAAGAAACTGTAGATGTTGGTTCGGAATGTGCGGTCAATCTGCTTTTCGGTGAGTTCTTCGGGACCATCCACCTCGTGCTGCTCGGCCGCGTTGTTCACGAGCACGTCGATGTGGCCGAATTTCTTCACCGTCGCATCGACGAGCTTCTTGCAGAATTTCTCCTGGCCGATATCGCCGGCGCGGGAGAATGCTTCACGTTTCTCGGCCTCGATCAGCTTCACCGTTTCGGCCGCGTCCTTTTTCTCGTCGAGAAAGCCGAATGCAATCTTTGCTCCTTCGCGCGCCATGGCCACCGCCACCGCGCGGCCGATGCCGCTGTCGCCGCCGGTGATCAGCACCACCTTGTTCTTCAGCCGGTCGGAACCGCGTGTCTTCGGCGCGTAATCCGGCAGCGGGCGCATCTCGCTTTCGCTGCCCGGCTGGCGGCTTTGCTTCTGTGGCGGATTGACGTTCCTGTTCATGGGTGGCCTCGCTTTCAGCGAGCCAACGTTTCCAGCAACACCCGGTTCCCCAATGCCGAATGTTTTACGGCGGCGTCGGGGGCGATTGGCCCCGGAAAGCAAGCTTAAGCGGTCGGAAGCATTGCGAATTTCTCGCCTGCCGGCCGCATCGCCAGCATTTCTTCCGTCGCTTCTCCAACATCTACCGCCGTCACCCCTGAAGCGAGCGGACCTTCATGGCACGCTTGAAACAACGTCTCGATCTTCTGCACGGTGCCGGCAGCAACCATCTCCACCGAGCCATCGCGCCTGTTGCGTACCCAGCCTTCCAGCCCGAGCAGTTCCGCCTGCAATTCGACGAAAGCACGATAGCCGACACCCTGCACTTTTCCTCTGATCGAGAGGTGAACAAGTTTTCTCATCGCATCCTTCGCGCGGTCGCCGGCCCCTGCTTCGCCAGATAATCGATGTAATCCGCCGGAAGGTTCCACTCCTTCGCCGCGGCGAGGATTTTCTCGACATAGCCCGGCGGGGTCACTCCGGATTTATCGCCTGTCCCAAGATAGAGCAGCGCGCGCAGCAGGCGGCCGTCATATTTGATCGGCAGTTGCACCGCGCGATAGAGACCAGCCGCGACATCCTCGTAGCGGTCGAGTGCTGCGATTTCCTTGGGGCCGACTTTCCACAACACGCCATGCACGAAGGAACCGGGCCACGGGATCACGGTCGCGAAACCCGACGCCGCAATCACATATTTATAGGAGCGCAGCGAGGCGACGCCGTAAGGCTCCGCCTGCGGGCAGAGCCGCGCCATGTGCGCGCGATCCATGTTCGAGCCATAGGCGAAATAAAGCCGGGCGTTCACGCGAAGGGAGACCGCGAAGGCTGTGGCGGTGGCGGCAATGACGGCGGCTCCGACGAAACCGGCGTCTCCACTGGTGTCAGGCTCGCCCTCATTCCGGTCACGATCGAGTAGATCACGACGAACATCGTAAACAACAACGGCAGGCCGATAATCAGAAAGAGAAAAAAACCTGCCAGGGAATAGTTGCCCGTAAAAAGCGTACTGATGAATATGACCGCGATGATTGTTCCGAGCAGGGAAACCACCGACTCCTTGTTCTCTTCGCCCTCGACCGTGGATGCAGCCATGTCTTCAAGCATAGTGCCGAGGAGAGCGGCACCAAGGAGATAGATGCATGCAGTCGCAGCGGCGACTACATAGCCCCGCCCCGCATCGCGCAGCCGCTTTGCATGTGCGGCGAACCAGATCCATGTCAGCATCGATTGCAGCGCGAAATACGGCCAGGGGCCGGCGCGCCTGATGAACTGCCCCTCGATGACGGAGCCCGCGACGATATTGATGAGATAGACCGAAATAACGATGATTGCGAAAGGCTGCGGCTTGATCGTCCCTTTCGGCGAGAAGAGAAGATCGAAGTAGTTCATCGCGTCACGCGAATTCCAGAATCACCGCATCCACTGCGAGGCTGTCCCCGGCCTTCACCGCGACCGACTTCACGGTCGCGTCGCGCTCGGCACGGATCACGTTTTCCATCTTCATCGCTTCGACGATGGCAAGCTGGTCGCCCGCCTGCACTTCCTGGCCTTCCTTCACCGCGATCGAGACGACCAGCCCCGGCATCGGGCAGCGCACGACCTTTCCGGAATCCCCGGTCTGCTTGACCGGCATCAGCTTCGCGGCGGCAGCCTCCACCTCGGTATAGACATAGGCGGTCACCTGCGCGCCGCGGAAGGAAAGGCGGAAGCCGTTTGCGACCGGCCGCACCTGCACCGCGACGGTCTCGTCAGCGACCGTGCCGGCCCAGACACCCATGCCGGGCTTCCACTCCGATTTCAGCTTCGCGAAATGGGTGATCTCCCCGTCGGCGAGGAAATTGACCTGAATGCCGTCCTCCGCGCGGAATACGTCGAGCGGATACTCGGCAGCATTGAGCCAGACCGCCCGGCGTCGGTCGCGCTGCACGAGCCGGCCCATCATCTGCCCCGAGATGCGCCGCTTGCGCTCGCCCGTCACAAGATCGATGGCGGCCGCCACCGACGCAATCACGGTCGCAACTTCACCGACCGGCGCCACGCCCCTGAAGCCTTCCGGATATTCCTCCGCGATAAAGCCGGTCGAAAGCGCTCCCTTGCGCCAGCGCTCGTGCTGCATTAGCGCGGCAAGGAACGGAATATTGTGGCCGACGCCGTCGACCACGAACTCGTCGAGCGCCCTGGCCTGCGCATCGATGGCCTCCAGCCGCGTCGGCGCATGCGTGACCAGTTTTGCGATCATCGGATCGTAAAAGAGCGAAATCTCGCCGCCCTCGTAAACGCCGGTGTCGTTGCGCACGGTTGCTCCGGCCACCTGGCTTTCCGCGGGCGGGCGATAGCGCGTGAGCCTGCCGATCGACGGCAGGAAACCGCGATACGGATCTTCGGCATAGATGCGGCTTTCCACAGCCCAGCCGTTGAGCTTCACATCGCTCTGCCTGATCGAGAGCTTTTCGCCGGCCGCGACGCGGATCATCTGCTCTACGAGATCGATGCCGGTGATCATTTCCGTCACCGGATGCTCGACCTGAAGCCGCGTATTCATCTCCAGAAAGTAGAACGAGCGGTCCTGCCCCGCGACGAATTCGACGGTACCGGCGGTGTCGTAGTCGACGGCTTTCGCGAGCGCGACCGCCTGCTCGCCCATCTTCTTGCGCGTGACTTCATCGAGCAGCGGCGACGGCGCTTCCTCGACGACCTTCTGGTTGCGGCGCTGGATCGAGCATTCGCGCTCGCCAAGGTAAATCACGTTGCCGTGCTTGTCGCCGAGCACCTGAATCTCGATGTGGCGCGGATTGACGATGAACTTCTCGATGAAGACGCGATCGTCTCCGAAGGAAGACTTCGCTTCCGACTTCGCGCGGTCGAAACCGTCCGCGACTTCCTCGCGCGAGTGCGCGATGCGCATGCCCTTGCCGCCGCCGCCGGCGGAAGCCTTGATCATCACCGGATAACCGATCTCGTCGGCGATCTTCGTGGCGTGCTTCGCATCTTCGATCACGCCGAGGAAACCCGGCACGGTCGAAACTTTCGCCGCCGCCGCAGCCTTCTTGGATTCGATCTTGTCGCCCATCGCCTCGATGGCGCGGACATTGGGCCCGATAAAAGTAATGCCCGCCTGCTTCAATGCTTCGGCAAAAGCCGCACGCTCCGAAAGAAACCCGTAACCCGGATGGACGGCTTCGGCGCCGGTCTGCTTGCAGGCCTCGACGATCTTATCGATGAGCAGGTAAGACTGCGCGGCGGGCGGCGGGCCGATGTGGACCGCCTCATCGGCCATCTCCACATGCAACGCATCCTTATCGGCATCGGAATAGACCGCGACGGTGGCGATGCCCATGCGCTTCGCGGTCTTGATAACGCGGCAAGCGATCTCGCCGCGATTGGCAATCAATATTTTTTTGAACATGCCCGGCTCGAATTGGCGCAATTCTGCTTTTGGTTTGCGGCGCAATATGGCCTTTGTCAATCGGGCCGGCGTCACTTGGCTTACCGGGAAAGCGCCTCCGCGCCGCCCTCCCAGAGCAGCACCCCGCCCGCCAAGACGATCATTACCGCAACCGGAATGCCGATGGCGGCCAGAAGGTAGGGCACAAAGCTCCGGCCCGCCGTCCCCACCCCGATCGAGAACTTGAAAATGTTGTTCGCTGCGACCGCGAGCACGATGCCGAGCGCCGCCACCGCAGGACCGAGCGAGCCGCCGGCCAGCCGGGCCAGCGACACCGCAGCCGCATCGGCGTCGACCGAACCGGAAATCAGCGCGGTCAGCAGACCACCCGCCGTACCGAACCACGACGAGAACGCCTGGACCGCAAACGTCACGGTACCGATCAGCAAGGCAAGCAACAGCGTTTCGCGAAGCGAAAACGGATTGCGCAACTCGAAGGATTCCTTCGCGCTCTTCTTTGAACCGCGCAGCACGAACAGCAATCCCGTCACCAGCGCTGCGAGGGCCGCGCCGGCAAGCGGTGCCGCGACCAGAAGTCCGACCGCCTGGTTAAGCACGTAAACAAGAATCAGGGTTTTCCCGAGCGACATCGCGGTCGCGATCGCAACACTCGCAGCATGAAAGCGCAGACCCGGCTTGTCGGCGGCCGCTACACGTGACGCCGCAAGCGTTACCGCGGTCGATGAAACGAGACCGCCCGCTGCGGACGAAACCAGCGTTCCCTCTCGGCGACCCATCACCTTCACCGCGACATAGCCGAGGAACGACACCGCCGCGAGCACGAGCGCGAGCAGCCACACCTGTCTCGGGTTAATGCCGCCATACGGGCCGAAGCCGCGATCCGGAATGAATGGAAGTGCCAGGAAGGTCATCGCGAGCAGGATGATCGCCGCGCGCAACTCGTTCCAGGTAACTTTGGCGAGTATGCCGTGAAGCTGCTCGCGCACGGCAAGGATCACCATCACGGCAACGCCCGCTGCGGCTGCGATATTCTGATCGCCGAGCAAGGCATAGACGCCAAGCATGAAGGTGACCATCGCGGCGGCGACCGTGGTGAAGCCGAAGCTCTTGTCGTCGATGTTTTCGCGCATCCGGTACCATGCGAACAGCGCCGCGAAGGTAAGAAAGACAACTCCAACAAGAAGACCGCCGCCAATCTTGTCTTCGAGCGTGCGCGCAATCAGCCCGACGATACCGCCAAGAAAGCCGATCAGCGTGAAAGTGCGGATGCCCGCGGTGCGCGTGCCGCCGTGCGCCTTGCGTTCGCGCCAGCCGCGCTCGATGCCGACCAGCAGGCCCACCAGCGTCGCCACCGCGAGCCTGCGGACAAGATCCAGTTCCTGTACGAAATCGAAATCCACGCGGGGCCGCTCCGGGGCTACCTTGCGCCCCGTTCTATCACGGCGGCGAACGGCGCGTCAGGCCGCGCGCTCGTATGAACCCCTGAGTGATGGATCAGGTTCCGAGCGATTATCCAGCAGGCCAAGCAACGCGCGCTCCGCAGCAGTCGGCCTTCCGTCACGCATGATGCGGGAGGAAAGCCATGCGCTGCATTCCGCGGCGATTCCGCGGCCCGCTTGTCGTTGCGGCTCGCGCGAAAGCGCCGTCTTGCGTAACGGCGTCTTGCAACCCGACGCGCCCATCAGGTAGTTCACGATGGCCCTGAAAAACAGATCATCGAACGAGATGTGGTTGTTGCCTCCGGCGACGGCGTCATGCAGGTCGAACAGCGCTTCGGCTTCCTCCTCCGAAACCGGCGTGCCGGATTTCCCCGCGCTCACTTCCAGAATTCCGCGCAGCAGCGCGACATCGCGCGCCTCCAGCGCCCGCGAATAATGCGCGCCACCGGCGAGCGCCGGCCCGTCCGCGGGGACGGGCTCGTTCCAGAGCGAGCGAATGGCGAAGGCCGCAAGCGACCTATGCACCTCCTCTGCAAGCTCGATGGTGCGGATCAAAGCCAGCGCGCCGCTGCGCGTTGCAATGCGCCCCGAAGGTGCGATCGCCTGGATCAGCCATTGCGCTTTCGCGGGTGTAACGACGCCGAAGGGTTCGGATCGGCGCAGCAGGTGATCGGCGACCGCTTCCGCCATGAAGCCGCGCCATTCCGGCGCCGGGTCCGGAAATTCGCGGTCGAAGGCGATCAGCGCCTCGGCCTCGTTCCGGCCCCGCACGCCGTGGGGATAAACCTCGCGGAGAAGCGAAACCACATCCGAAGCGTCGATCCGCTTCGTTACCTGACGCAACTGTTCCATGCCGACCCCGAAACGCAACGATCACGGGGCCGATCTTGGATAGTTATGGTTTCCAGTAGCTTAACGGGCGACCCGCCGCTCGAAGCAGCGTCAGATACGAGCCCGCCCCCACGCCGTCGCCGCCATGCACCCCTGCAATCGCCGCTTGCGCGGCTTACCGGGGCTGCAAGCCCGGCGCATATGGGTGCAAATCATCGGCGTAGGAGAACGAACATGGCGAACAGCGCCGGACTGCATCACATCACCGGAATCACCGGCGACGCGAAGAAGAACTTCGGCTTCTATACGAAGACGCTCGGCCTTCGCTTCGTGAAGCGCACGGTCAATTTCGACGATCCGAGCGCCTGGCATCTCTATTACGGCAACGAGACCGGCGCGCCCGGTTCGGCGCTCACCTTCTTTCTTTGGGAGAACATGCCGAGAGGCCGACAGGGCGTGGGCGAAGCAGTCGAAGTAGCTTACGCCGTGCCGAAAGGCTCGCTCGCCTTCTGGAAGAAGCGTCTCGACGCGGAAGCGATTGCGTCCAGCGAAAGCGAGCGCTTCGGCGACAAAGTGCTTTCGCTGCAAGACCTCGAAGGCATGAAGATCGAGATCGTCGAAACCGCAACCGCGGCGAATGCAGCGGCGTGGGCCGAAGGCCCCGTCCCTGCGGACCATGCCGTTCGCGGCTTCGCCGGCATCACGCTCCGCCCGCGCGGCGGCGCGCGCACTGCCGAAGTACTGCGTGACGGCTTCGGCTATGCGGACGGCGGCAAGGAACGGGAGCAGGACGGCGAGCGCCAGCGCTTTCTCGGCAGCGCCGACATCGGCGCCCATATCGACATCGTGACCGGCAAGGATCAGCCGCGCGGCGCGCAGGGTGCGGGCACCCTCCACCATGTCGCCTTTCGCGCCAAAGACGACGCGGAAGAGCTGGCGTTCATGGATCGCATCCGCAACGCGCTCGGCCTCGACACCACGGAACAGATCGACCGCATGTATTTTCACTCGGTCTATTTCCGCGAGCCCGGCGGCATCCTGTTCGAGATCGCGACCGACAAGCCCGGCTTCACTTGGGACGAGCCGAAAGAAACGCTCGGCACCGCGCTGAAGCTGCCGCCTTGGTACGAGAAGGACCGCGCGCGGATCGAAAAGGCGCTGCCGCCGCTGGAATAATCGTCCGTTACAAATGCATCGCCGCCCGCAGCACGCGCCGCGGGCGGCGAGTTCTCTCTCGCGTTATCAGGCCGCCTTCTTCGCTTGTGCCAGCGCGACGGCGTCCGGTCCTGCCGGAAAGTGCAACTGCCCGCTTTCGTCATTCGCAGCGCGAAACACCACTTCGGCAACATCCGCCTCTGTCGTCACCATCGCCGGCTTTGCAAAGGCCGCGAGAATGGGCGCGGCGAACGGCATGTAAGGCGCCGGCACGACGTCCTCGAGGCTGATGTTCGAATTCTGCGTGAAGCGCGTGGTCGGACCATAACCGGGCTCGACCAGTTTCACGCGCACGTTGAAGGCCTGAAGCTCGTGCGCCAGCGAGCCGGTGAACCCTTCGATCGCGGTTTTGCTTCCGGTATAGACCGACGCGAGCGGCATCGAAGCCAGCGTGACGCTCGACGTGACGTTCACGATCACACCCGACCTGCGCAAGCGCATCTGCGGCACCACCGCCTGCGTCATTGCGATCACGCCGAGTGTATTCGTCTCGAAAATCTCGCGCGCTTTCTCCATCGGTGTCGCCTCGAGCGCGCCGACCAGACCGATGCCAGCGTTGTTCACGAGGACATCGACCGGGCCGCTCGCGTCTAACGCGGCCGCAATGCTTTCAGGCCTGGTAACATCCAGCGGGACGATGCGAAGCCGATCCGACTTCGGCAGGAGGCCTTCGCGCGCGGTGCGCATGGTGGCGATCACGTTCCAGCCCTGCGCGTGGAAGTGACGGGCGGTTTCGAGGCCATAGCCGGACGAGCAGCCGGTAATCAGTACGGTTTTCATAAGCGAGTTTCCTTGGTTCGGGGTTGACTGGCCCCGTGATACTCGCCAGAAATCGGACTATATACGATCAATAGTCCATTTTTCATTGGCAATAGTCCGAGATGCCCGATCCGCTATCCGAAGTCATCACGCTCCTCCGGCCGCGCGCCGTGTTCACGAAAGGCATCAGCGGCGCGGGGCCCTGGGCCGTACGCTATGCCGACTTCGGCCATCCGAGCTTCTGCACCGTGATCGAAGGCCGCTGCCGTCTCGCCATCGATGGCGAACATGCGATTTCGCTGGAGGCCGGGGACTTCGTTCTTCTGCCCACGACGCCGGGCTTCACGCTCTCCGGCTTCGCGCCGGCGACCCCGGTGCGCATCGATCCCCACGCGACGCCCATTGCCGAAGGAGAACTGCGCCACGGCACGCAGGAAGGGCCTCCGGACGCGCGTCTCCTCGGCGGCTATTTCATCTTCGAGTCGGGCGACGCGGGATTACTCGTCTCCCTGCTCCCGAAACTCGTGCATGTGCGCGGCGCGGAGCGGCTCTCGACTTTGGTGCGGTTCGTCGCCGAAGAGGCGAACGGCCAGCAGGCCGGGCGCGATCTCGCGCTGGCGCGACTCGTCGAAGTCCTGCTGATCGAAGCGCTGCGCTCGACCCAGAGCGCGGACGCGCCGGCGGGATTGCTCCGCGGTTTGGGCGATGCGCGGCTCGCGGAAGCAATCCGGCAGATGCATCGCGATCCAGCGCATCCGTGGACCGTCGAGCAGCTTGCGAAGCAGGCCGCGCTTTCCCGCTCCGGCTTCTTCGATCGCTTCTCGCGCCATGTCGGCCTGCCGCCGATGGAATACCTGCTCGCGTGGCGCATGGCGCTCGCCAAGGACTACCTCCGCAACGAAAAGATCTCCCTCGCCGAGGTCGCAGAACGGGTGGGCTACGGTTCGGCGAGCACCTTCAGCACGGCTTTCAGCAAGCATGTCGGCCAACCGCCGGGGCGCTATGCGCGCGAAGCCGCAAGCTGAAATGCGCTGCGGCTGAAGTAACAGCCCGCAAAACGGACTCCCGCTGCGCGGGTTCTTCGTGGCTGAAGAGAGAAATAACATCAATAAATCGTGCAATTACCTTATATCTGGCAATCCCCTGTGAATAGCCCTATATGACCGGAACCCCTCCCGCGCGCTCTGCTTTACGCCCCGAGGGCCCGGATTTCAGAACCTGCAAGGAGAACTGCCATGGCCGTTACCATTGGCGACAAGGCGCCGGATTTCGAGGCGCAGACCACCGAAGGCAAGATCAAATTCCACGACTGGATCGGCGACCAATGGGCGGTGCTGTTTTCGCATCCCAAGGACTTCACCCCGGTCTGCACCACCGAACTCGGCCGCATGGCGAAGCTCAAGCCCGAATTCGACAAGCGCAACACCAAGATCATCGGCCTCTCGGTGGATCCGGTCGACCGCCACGCCGACTGGGCGAAGGACATCGAAGAGACGCAGGGCGCCAAGCCCAACTTCCCGATGATCGGCGACACCGATCTCTCGATCTCCAAGGCCTGGGGCATGCTGCCGGGCGACGCCGGCGATACTTCGGAAGGCCGCACGGCCGCCACCAACCAGACCGTTCGCAACGTCTACATCATCGGTCCCGACAAGCAGATCAAGCTCCTGATCGCCTATCCGATGACCACCGGCCGCAACTTCGACGAAGTGCTGCGCGTGCTCGATTCGCTCCAGCTCACCGCACAACACAAGGTCGCGACGCCCGTGGACTGGAAAGACGGCGACGAGGTGATCATCGCCGGCTCCGTCTCCGACGAGGACGCGAAGAAAAAGTATCCGGCCGGCTGGAAATCGCCGAAGCCTTATATTCGCATCGTGCCGCAGCCGAAGTAAGCGCGGTCACATAGCCGAAAACAAAAAGGGCGCAGCTTCTGCTGCGCCCTTCTTCATTGCAGCCGCTTTGGGAAGGATCAGGCGGCTTCCTTGTCTTTCTGCTTCTTATTGTCGTTGTAATAGTAGTTCGCGTTCTTTCCGAGCACGAGGCGGCGCAGCATGCGGCGCATGGCTTCGCTCTTGCGCAGCGGCGATACCGTCGCCTGCACCGTCCGCACCATCGCGAGCTTCAGGGCGTCAAGCGCCGGATGCGCGTCGGGCGCGGCCTGCGGCAGACCCACGCCGCGCAGGAAGGAGTTCAATACATAGAGATCGTTGCGGCGACGCACGGCTTTGGTCTTCCAGGTGATCGCGAGCGAGATCGAATGGCTGCCCGCGGTGCGGACCCAGTGCGGCCACTGATAGGGCACGAACACGCCATCGCCGGGAAAGAGCCGGTGCGCGATACCCTTCGCATCGAACTTCGGATCGTATTTGATATTGCGGTGCTTCGTGGCCGACGACTCCAATTCTTCCACCGACGCAATCGAATGATCGCGGTTGTCGTAGATATGGAAGAACTTCTCGCCGTGGATCTGGACGAAGAAGTTGTCCTCGGCATCGGTATGGAACGGCGTCGTCGAGTTCGGCGACGAGACGAAGAGAAAGCCCTGAATGTCCTCGAAGCCCGCTTCGTCGAGAGAGTTATGCCCCCGGGCTTTCGCGACCGAAAGCAGCGCCTGTTCTAGAATATTGCGATATGCCGGGTGCGCGTCGACGCGCTTCAGCACCATCCAGGCCCCCGCCGTCTCGATGCTCTTCACGACTTCTTCCGGCGAAAGATCGACCGCCTGCACCTTCTTGGGGTCCTGCCCAATCTCGGCCTTGCCGGAATTATACTCGATCTGGTCGCGCGGCAGCTCGCGCACCAGCTTCACGATCTCCGGCAGCGTCAGCAACGGATTGCCGACGAGTTCGTGCCTGATGCGAAAGGGCAACTCCGGAAACTGTTCGAATGCTTTGGCGTCTGCGGGCTGAACCATGCTCATGCCGACTTCTCCTTGAAGGCGCGATAGCGATGTACGATCCGGCGCGCGCCTTCGCGCAAGGCACGCCGCGCGGAAATCAGGGATGCAAACAGCAGCGCGGAATAACCCGCGTGCAGCGGAACGAGCGTCTCTGCAAGCGCGAGCCTGCCCTTCCACAAATGATTGATCATCGGATGGTCGGCCGTCGCCGTTGAATCGACCGAAGTCAACGCTTCATCGGCGCAAAAGTGCTTCGTCAGCTCCAGCGCAAGCTGCACGCCCGGCGAGCACTTCGACCGCCGCTCATCATAGGCGGTCTTGAAGAAATAGGCGCGCTGGCCGTGACGAACCACAAGCCCGGCCGCGATCACATTCGCGCCGCGCGTGAGCGTCGCGACCTCGAATTTTCCCTGCGGCACAAGCTTGCGCGCGGCTTCCCTGATGAAGCGCGTGAGACCTTCCTGCGCGCCGAGCGCAGTGCCGCGCCTGCCCTTCCAGCCCGCAGCTTCCAACTTCATGAATTCTTCGAGCGCGGCTTCGGTTTGCTGCGGCGATACGGATACGCCGAAACGCACCTCGCCATCGTCCGACAGGCGGTTACGCTGCCGGCGCAGCTCCTTCAGCTTCTTCGAGCCGAGCGCCTCCTGCAATTCCTTCTCGGCGTCGGCTGCCGCATTGAGCAGCGCCCGTTCCTCGCGGTGCAGGATGCGGGGCTTGTGGCCCAGCATCGCGGCTGCGCTGCGGAATGCCGCAGCGGCGGCGCCATCCTGCGTGAGCACGGAGAACAGCAAGGCCTGCGCACCCGACGCCATGGCCGCGCGCAGCAGACCGCTGGCCGCTTCGACGGCCGCATCTTTATCCAGAAGCGGCGTCGCGAGCGGCGCGTAACCATGCCATGTCACGAGCACGGGCAGCGGCAGCTTCAGCGCACGCCAGGTGGAAGTAACCGGCATGAAGCCGATGAGCTTCTTCCGCGCGGGGCCATCCCAGGCAAGCAAGGCTTTGATGTCATGATCGCCGGGCACGTGGCGCGTGACCGCCAGCGCCCATTCCGGCGTGTAGAACGCGTTGGGCTCGATCGCCCGCGCGCACAGGTCCGACCATGCCGCGATCGGAACCGCCGTCAGATCGACCAGTTCCGTTGCGCCTGCTGCCTTTGCAGCACGGGCACCCGTGAATTCGCGCGTCAGGTCGAAATGTGTATCAACCAAGGACAGCTTCCTGCGTGACATTCGGGAAGCTGCAAAGGCCCGGCCAGTCCTTCCGTGCTGGAAAGAACCACCCCCTTCGCGCATCCCTGTTCTTCTTGTTGCGCGCAGGCTAGGCGCACGCGCTTAAGGAAGCGTTCGGGGATAGCGCCAAAAACCGTAAACTGCGCCGGGGTCAATGCGCACGCGGATTAGCGTGATGAACCGTCGGTAAACGAATTGCCGCGAAATTTATTGACCGTAGCGCTCGGTCCGGATGGAGCCCGCTTCGACACCCGCACCGACCAGCGCGTCGCTGGCGACCGTGACGAACGGATTGGAGCCGCAGACGAACGCGCGTTTGACCGGAGAAGGCAGACGCTTCAGCGTTTCTGCGATCATCGCCACATCGATGCGGCGGCCGTAGTCGCTCTCCCGCCGCGGCACTTCGCGCGTGATCGCAAGCACGAGGCGGAACGCACCTTTTCTCTCGTCCAACGCGAGCAGTTCGTCGCGGAAAATCACGTCTTCCCATGAACGCGCAGACAGGAGCAGCAGCATCGGCACATCCGAGCGGCTGTTGGCGTGATGGCGGATCATGGACATCAGCGGCGCGACCCCCGAACCCGCGCCTGCGAGCAGGATCGGCCCGCCGTCCGCATGCTGCCAGATGAAGTGTCCGCCGATCGGTCCCCGCAGCTCGATTTCGTCTCCGGTCTGCGCCACCTCATGAAAGAACGGCGACACTTCGCCCGTCGCGAGTTTCTCGATCACGATTTCAATGCTGCCGGATTGCTCCGGCGCTGACGCGATCGAGTAGGCGCGCTGCGCACGATAGCCGTTGGGCGCCGTCAGGCGCACTTCGACGTGCTGGCCCGCTAGGAAAGAAAAGGCGCGCGAAGGCGCGAAGAAGAAACTCTTTACCGTCGGCGTGCGCCTCTCGATTTCCTGAATCGTGACGGTCTGCCAGCGGATCGCAGGGGGTATCGGTGACGAATCTATTTCAATCACCGGAATAACGCTGCTCGCGCCAGGGATCGCCATACATGTTATAGCCGCGCTCTTCCCAGAATCCCGCGGTGTCGCGTTCGGTGAATTGCAGCGCGTTGATCCACTTCGCCGATTTCCAGAAATAAAGATGCGGCACGAGCAGGCGCGCGGGCCCGCCATGATCGGGCGTAAGCGGCTTGCCGTCGTAAAGCGTTGCCACCATCGCCTTGCCGTCTAGGAGATCGGCAGCGGGAATATTGGTGGAATAGCCGTCGTAGGAGTGCGCGAGCATGAACGGCGTCACCGCGCCGACCCCGGCCGCCGCGAGAATGTCGTCGATCGTCACGCCTTGCCAATCCGTATCGAATTTCGACCAGGTGGTGACGCAATGAATGTCGCGCGTGAGCTTCGATTGCGGAAGCCGGTTGAATTCGGTCCAGCTCCATTTCGCGATGGGCCGCGGCCCGTGCTTCAAGGTGAAGGACCAGTTCTCGATATTCACCTGCGGTGTGGGCCCCGCTGAAAGCACCGGAAAGTCTGTGGTCAGCGCCTGCCCCGGCGGCAGCCGCCGGGATTCAGTCTGCTCGCGTTGCTTTCCTGTAAATCCGCGCGTGATAGTCATTGGAACCATCCTGATGGCGACGCCGATTCTAGCTCCCGCCTACCCGCCGAACAACTCGCGGCGCCGCGATAGATCGCATGCTTTTGCATCGCTGCCCTGAGCCGCTAGACTTGTACGCAAGACAAACCGGAGGAATGACAGAATGGACGTCCGCGCCGCAGTCGCCGTCGAAAAAGGCAAGCCGCTCGAAGTCACGACGGTGCAGCTCGAAGGGCCCAAGGTCGGTGAAGTGCTGGTCGAGATCAAGGCGACCGGCATCTGTCACACCGACGAATTCACCCTTTCCGGCGCGGATCCCGAAGGCATCTTTCCTGCGATCCTCGGCCATGAGGGCGCGGGCATCGTGGTCGATGTCGGCCCCGGCGTGACCAGCGTGAAGAAGGGCGATCACGTCATTCCGCTTTACACCCCCGAATGCCGCCAATGCCCGTCCTGCCTCTCCCGCAAGACCAATCTCTGCACCGCCATCCGTGCGACCCAGGGCCAGGGCCTGATGCCGGACGGCAGTTCGCGCTTCTCAATCGGCGGCAAGAAGCTCTTTCATTATATGGGCACGTCGACCTTCGCGAACTACACGGTGCTGCCTGAAATCGCGGTCGCAAAAATCCGCGAGGACGCGCCCTTCGACAAGGTCTGCTATATCGGCTGCGGCG
>CAZNPX010000056.1:0-22508 GCA_964575175.1 uncultured Hyphomicrobiales bacterium
AGATCATCAACCAGGCGGTGCCCGAGGCGCTGCGCACGCTCGGCTACACCGAAGCGCAGATCGCGGAGATCGAGGCCTATGCAGTCGGCCACGGCACGCTCTCGAACGCGCCCGGCATCAACCACTCGTCGCTCGGCACCAAAGGCTTCGACGCCGACACCATCAAGTCGATCGAAGGCAAGCTCGGCACCGCCTTCGACATCAAGTTCGTGTTCAACCGCTGGACGCTCGGCGACGACATCATGCGGCAACTCGGCGTCACCGACGAGCAGATGGCGGACCCGGCGTTCGACCTGCTCACGCATCTCGGCTTCGCCAAGCGCGACATCGAATCCGCGAACACCCATGTCTGCGGCGCGATGACGCTCGAGGGCGCCCCGCACCTGAAGCTCGAGCACTATCCGGTGTTCGATTGCGCGACGCCGTGCGGCCGCATCGGCAAGCGCTATCTTTCGGTGGAGAGCCACATCCGCATGATGGCGGCGGCGCAGCCCTTCATCTCTGGCGCGATCTCGAAGACGATCAACATGCCGAACGACGCCTCGGTCGAGGACTGCAAGGAGAGCTACCTGCTGTCCTGGAAGCTCGCGCTGAAGGCCAATGCGCTCTATCGCGACGGCTCGAAGCTCTCGCAGCCCTTGAATTCCGCGCTCATTCAGGACGAGGACGAAGAGGAAGATCAGGTCGAAGCCCTGATCGCGCAGCCGAACGCGGCCCGCGCCTCCGCGCTTGCGGAGAAGGTGGTCGAGCGCATCGTGGAGCGCGTCGAGCGCATCCGCGAGCGTGAGAAGCTGCCTTCGCGCCGCAAGGGCTACACGCAGAAGGCCGTGGTCGGCGGCCACAAGGTCTATCTCCGCACCGGCGAATATGACGACGGCCGCCTGGGCGAGATCTTCGTCGACATGCACAAAGAGGGCGCGACGCTGCGCTCGCTGCTGAACAACTTCGCCATCGCGATCTCGCTCGGCCTGCAATACGGCGTGCCGCTCGACGAATATGTCGACGCCTTCACCTTCACCCGCTTCGAGCCCGCGGGCATGGTGACCGGCAACGACACCATCAAGATGGCGACCTCGATCCTCGACTATGTGTTCCGCGAGCTCGCGATCTCCTACATGGGCCGCTACGACCTCGCCCACGTGGACCCGAGCGAGATGGAAGTCGGCGCGCTCGGCAAGGGCGAGAACGAAGGCAAGCCCGCGCCGGTGGTGTCGCGCGGCCTCGTGCGCGGCAAGACGCCGGCGCTCTCCGCGGTGTCGGCCGTGGAAGCGCGCGGCACGGAAGCCGCCCGCACCGCGCCGGCAGCCGCGGTCGTGACCGCGTTCCTCGGCGGCGCGCCTGCGGGAGCCGCGAAAACCGCGACCGCGCTGAAACAGGACCTCGCTGCCGAGTCTGAGGCGGACCGCGCGAAAGCGCTGGAGGCAACGCAGCGCGCGGCCGCGAAAGCCAAGGGCTATGAAGGCTCCGCCTGCCCCGAATGCCACAACTTCACGATGGTGCGGAACGGCACATGCCTGAAGTGCGACACGTGCGGCAGCACGACGGGGTGCAGTTGAGTTGAAACCGCTTATTCCCGCGTAACCGGGAACCTAGCCGCGCGCGCCGGGTTCACGTTTTCGCGGGGACGAGTAGAACGGGTGACAGCCGTCGCAACGCCGTCGGATGATCGACCGGACTACGGAAAGACGTCGCCGGCCTGGCGTCAATCACAGGAGACTTAAGATGCTCCATTCCCTTCGCATCACTTTCGTTGCGCTCGTTGTAATGCTTGCGGCTTCCGCCTCGGCGCTCGCCGACACCGGCACGGTCCGCATCCACTTCGTGAAGGCCGGCTGGGTGATCGGCGGCACGGTGGGCACCGGCACGCTTACCTTCCGGGGCCGCAATTATCCGCTCTCGATCGGCGGCCTCTCCTACGGCTTCACCTTCGGCGCTTCGTCGGTCCGCCTGCGCGGCGTGGTGCGCAACATTCACCGCCCCCGGGACATCGAGGGCGTTTTCGGCGCGGGTAGCGCGGGCGCCGCGATCATCCGCGGCCCGCAGGCCGCCATCCTCACGAACCAGCGTGGCGTCGTCCTCGAGGTCTCCGGCGCACAGACCGGCCTGATCGTCAATCTCGATCTGAATGGGATGGCGGTGTCGCTCTCGAGGTAAGAGCGGCACGAGTGATGTGCGATACGTGCGGCAGTACGATGGGGTATTCGCAAACGGTTCAACATCTGGATTAGTAGAATGGGGCGCTGAGCGCCCCATTCTATTTTCAGACCGCTGCAACTTTGTAACTAATGGCTGAAGTAGGATACTTCGAGATTGCCTTATCCAAGTCGGGCATGAATTTCAGTGACCATTGATTGCTTAGCGCCCACGTCTTTCCTTCGGAAAAGAAAAGATCCTCGTCATCGACATAGAAGCGGCGCGCATCGACACTTGCCCCCGTCGTGGTTGTCATATCTACGAGGGCTTTCCTAAATTCATCTCCAGAAACCTTGCCTTCCACACCAATGAACTTTCTAGCCGGAAGACATTCTAGGAGTTCTGATACGAGCGCGCCTTGCTCAATTAGCGATTTCACGACCTCAAGAAAGAGCTGCCGTTTGTAGAGTCTTTCGTGGACCGCGCCGTCTGCAATGAGATCATACCGAGTCCAGTCAGCTCCTTGTCCGGTCGGGTTGCGCTGCTCCGCTGCTTTTTTTCGCAGGCGCACTTGATATTCGGTCGCTTCGGGAAGCGGAAGAACTTGTTGAATGTCGAGAAGTATTCGCCCATCAAGTTGATGCGGGATTAGCCTTACACATCTTATGTCGAGGTCGCGCTCATTTAGCCAAAGCACAGAAGTAGTGATCTCTTTGCTGAAGTCCGCAGAAACTAAAACGATGCGGACATCCTGACCGAATTCGCTACCTTTTGGCTCATCCCATTCAAGAAAACTCAATATCGCGGCTTCGGCATCGGCAGAGTTCCCGCCTATTTGCTCCAGAAATTTTGCATGTGCGCTGACGGCATCGGCGAAAGTCATGCTACTTATCATTGCGGCATACCTGATCGCTTGAAGCTCCATATGACCGCCATCTTCAGTACGCTTCAATTCAACAACAACCAAATTGGCTTTCTTATCAAGGCATAATAGGTCGATGCTTCTCCAAGAACCATCCCATTCACCAAACTCCTCGGCGATTACCATAGTGTCGGGAGCGATCGCTTGGACGTTGATGCGTAAAATGCGCTGAAGATCTTCGCGTTCTCGAATTTTCTGAGACGCGAACGTTACAGTTTTTACTGGGACGAGTGCATCGGCTGTAAGTTCATGAATGGGCATTGATACCTCGAGCAAATCAAAGAAGATTTACAAGGTGCCGCGGACAGCGCGCGGCCTTGTCTTGAAACACTAATCTGGGCTGCTAAATCTACCAATGCGCGGCCTCTTCTTTCAATTGCCGCGCGAAAGTAACGTCTCTGCACGGAGATACCAGCGTAAGGTAAGTGTCGATTGCCCATATCCTCCTTTCGGTCATAGACAAAGTTTGTAAGAGGGATGCTTCGGTATATCGCTCTGGATTCCAGGTTTACGTCTCTGGCGCGCCCCAAAACGACATGACTTCTCATGCTGAGGAAGAAACGAGGATAAACGTTTTCGCCAAAGCCGAATTGCTAAGCGCACCCAACCACTTCCCCCACCCCTCAATAAATCTATCCCCGCCTTTCCGCTCGCCCGTAGAGTTGCCGCGTCCCGATCCTCTTAAAGGGCCACGTCGCGCGGCGTGTTCGATGTGCGGATCGGGAGCGGTGGCTGCGCTTTCGTCTCGTCACGCAAGACGGGCGCGCAGCGGCTGAAGTCGCGTGGCTCCGGCGAGCCTGCCGCTCGTCACAGGGCCTTCCTTGGCGGCTTCGCGTCCGGCGCATGCCAATGCGCCCCGCGTTGCCGAGAAGGTCCGCCAGCGGTGGATAGTTCGGTCAGTCCACCGGGGGCCGCGCGAAGGAAAGCCGAACACCACCGCGTGTAGTCGGCGCGAATGGCGTAAACGCCAAGCGCGCTGCGGGACGCTGGTTGAATTTCCGGCTCTTCGCGGTGACTACAAAATTCGTCTGCACTTTTTCTCACTCGTGCAGGCGGCCGTGGGAGACGGAATTCTCCCGGCGTCCCCGCCGCCCTTCTTTATTCATGAAGGGCGCAGGCTGCTCACACTTCGGCTCGTTGCGAGCGCGGAGCGCGTAGGTGTTTACGTTATTCGCGCAAAAGGGAGAACGCATGCCGCAGCGGAAAATCTTATGCTCCGAGACGCGGGCGGCACCTGCTCCTCAGGCCGCTTTCCCGCGCTCGGCCGGGATGACGGAACGGAATGACGGAGAATGTGACGCTCGCGCGCTACCCATTCCGCGCCTTCTCCGCCGCAAGCAGCTTCTTCACCCGCTCCGGAAAACACGCCATGCAGAATTCGGCGCCGCGCTTCGTCAGGTGAAAAACGCCGAGCAGCACATCCATCCCGCTGCCGCGCACGTTCTCGAAATAGAATTCGGGATCGGCCGACAAGCCGTGATGCACCGGGGCGAGCAAATTCTCGAGCGTGAACGGCGCGCCGCGCTCCTGATAAATGTTCCTGGATTCGACATACAGCACACTGCTCCCGCCACGCACTTCCACCAGCCCCGGCATCACGCCCGGCCCTTCGAGCGCCCGCACCAGCGCTTCGCAAAGCCGTTCGCTGTCGAAGTCGCCCTTTGCGGCTTCGAAGACGCGCTGCACGATCGCTGCGACCGCTTTCTCGTCGCCAAACATGGGCGAACACATCAGCGCCGTGAACGGCCGCGCAACCGTCCCCGCGCGATGAAAGCAGAACGCCTCGAAAGCGGCGACCTTTTCCTCGCCCAGCTCACGGCGGCAGCTAACGAATTCCGGATTCATCGAGCCCTGTCCCCGGCTCATTATAGCGCGAAATCTGCGGAACCACGCGCGGGTTCCGCGGTTCGCCTCACAACAGACTCAGCAAGGAGCGCATCATGGCCACGCCGCAGGAATTGACCGAAAAGTTCTGGAAGTCGCTGCATTCGGACCGCACCTTCATGCTCGGCGTGGACGGCGCGGAAAACGGCCACTTCCGCCCGATGACCGCGATCACCGAGCACGAGCACACCGGGCCGATCTGGATTTTCACCGCCACCGACACCGCGGTCGCCAAGGCGGTGAAAGACATGAAAAAGCGCGCGATGGCCGCCTATTCCGCCAAGGGTCACGATCTCTTCGCCACCATCCACGGCACCGTTGAGCGCGACATGGACCGCGGCATGATCGAGAAATTGTGGAATCCCTTCGTCGCGGCGTGGTTCGAAGGCAAGGACGACCCCAAGCTCGCGCTCCTGCGCTTCGAAACGCAGCGCGGCGAAATCTGGCTCAACGAGAACAGCCTGTTTGCCGGCGTGAAGATGCTCTTCGGCGCCGATCCGAAGGAGGAATATCAGGACAAGGTGGCAAAGGTGGCGCTGGGATAACGCTGCGATGACACGCGCGGCTCGCGTGTGTCAGCGCTGCCCGAAGCGGCGGATGAACCAATCGGTGAGCATGGCCTTCTCATAACCGAGCCGCTCGTGGCGCGCCTGGAGGGAATTCATCTGGTAGTTCATGTCCGTCACGGTTTCCTCGCCGCTCGCGCGCCGCTCGCCCTTGCCTTCGAGCACGTAGCGCAGGCGGATGCTCGGCGGCGTCACCCCGCGCATGATGCGCACGTCGTGAAGCCGCATGCGCCAGGGCTCCACTTCGCCGGCGCGGTCGATGTCGAGAATGTCGATGCGGAGATTGGCGCCCGGCGGCAGATAATGCCGGGAAAGCCGCTCGAACAGCTTGCGGAATTCGGCGGCGTCCGCAGCGTTGCCGTCACGGTATTTCTCGGCGCCGACCGCACGTACCGTGACGCCCGCCTCCGCCGGCGCAGGCACGAAGACAGCGGCCGCGACGATCAGCAACATGCCGACCGCCGCCAGCATACGGGTTGCTTCCGTCCGCCTGTGAATAATCCCTGTCATGACCTCGCTCCGCTCATGACCACGCTGCGAGTGAGGGAATCGATTCCTTGCGCATCCCGCTCCGTCGCGGCACTAGCTTTCCTGGCGCTGCCGCGGATTGTGCCCGTTCGTGAGTTGGCGGCGCAAGACCACGGAACCGATGGCAATCGCGCCCAGGGCCGCAATCCCGCCAAGCACGAGCGCCGCCGGCAGCGTGTAGCCACTCCGGCGGCGGCGATGCCGATAGGGCAGCAGATCGCGCAGCTTGCCGAGGCGATCCTGCAGCCCGTCGATACGTTCACCGATCGCGTCACGGTCGATATATTTGTCGAAGTAGCGTTGAAGCTCGTTCGTTCGCATCATTCAGAATCCCGCTTTCTCCGGCATGAACCCGCGAGCGGCCCGATCGTTCCGCCGATGGCGAGCGTCCCCGCGCGCTACAGCGTGTCCTCGCCGAGCATCAGCGCCTGAATTTTACCCTCGGCGGCGATGGCGTCGCTCTCGCTCGCGAAAGTGTCGATTTCCAGCGGACCCTTCGCGCCGGCGACGATGGCCTGCAAGATAAAGCGCGGCGGTCCCTCCTTCTGCTCGTCCTTCAGGATGCCGAGTTCGAGCACCTCCGCGAACGTATATCGCTCGCTCCAGCCGATCCCGAAGGAGCCGTTGCCGTCCACGCGCAGCTCGCGCGCGGGGCCATCGACGGTCACGGTGCGGGTGAGGCCCAGGACGCCCGCGAGCAGCAACAGCGCGCCGATCATCCCGGCGACGATGCCCATGATCCAGAACGGCAGCATGCCCCATTGCCACAGCGGCACGCCGGGGCGGACCAGCAGCTCGTGCGGCGCGGAGAGCGCGAGCGCCCCGCCCGCGACAAATATGATCCGCGCGAGCGCGCTCAACGGCTGGCGGAAAACGAGCTTTTCATATCCGCCGGTTTCGACAAGAGGCATGACGGCCAAACGGCTTTCGGGCTAGGTTTCCGTCTAGGTGGCACCCTTCATGCCTTCATTCAACCTTCCGGGAAAAGTACGAAAATGAAGCATCCGATTCTCGGCCTTTGTCTCGCGGCGGCGTTGCAGCTTGTCGTCTTTACGGATGCCAGTGGGCAGGAGAGCCTGCGCGCGGAAATGCTCTGGTTCGGCCCCTACACTTCCGGCGAGGTCAAGAGCATCGACGATCCGAACTCCCCCACCGGCAAGCATCACTTCAGCACCGGCAACAAGGGACCCGCAACCAATTCCGATCGCATTGCGATCGCGCCCGACCGGCTCACCAGCTTCGGCTTCGGCTATCAGTTGAGCGGCATCGCGAAGGGCACCAAGGTGCGCACGATCCATATCGTCCACTTTCCCGGCAAGGGCGTTCCGGGTAAAGACGGCGGCCTGCAAGCGACCTCGACGCTTCCGGGCGACGACGTCGTCGGCAACGAGTCTCACATCGGCTGGCGGATGAACGGCAAGGAGCCGAAGGAGTATGAGGGCGTCTGGACCTTCCAGGTCTGGAGCGAGCAGCGGCTTCTGCTCGAGCGCAAGTTCACCGTCTATCGTCCATGAACCATCAAGACAGAGAGAAATATTTTGCGGCGCTACGCACCCTGGATCTTCATCGCGCTGGTTCTTGCCGGCGTCTTCGTCTGGAATTTCTATCTCGACCGCGAAGTGCGGGTCGATAAGGACGGCCGCGGAATCACCGTGCAGGACGGCGACTCTTTCATCATCCAGCAGACGACCATCCGCCTCGACGGCATCGACGCCCCGGAAATCAAGCAGAACTGCTTCTCCGGCGACGGCTCGATGTGGCGCTGCGGCGGCGAAGCCCGCAACCAGCTTTCAAAACTTTTGCGCAAGGGCGACGTGAAATGCGAGCCGCGGGCGAAAGACCGTTACGGCCGCACGATTGCGACCTGTTCGGCGCGCGACACGCCGGATATCGCGGAAACCATGGTCCGACTGGGCTGGGCGATCAACGCCGCGAATATCGGCGAAGGCAAATATGCGGCGGCGGAAGAGGAAGCGCGAAACGCCAAGCGCGGCATCTGGCAGGGCCAGTTCGAAAGGCCCAAGACATTCCGCCTGCATAATATCCGGGGCGACCAGCCGGCGGGCAAGGACAAGAAATAACCCAGGGAGACGTAGCGACATGAGCGATCTTTGGCGGCTGGACGCGACCGAACAGGCGCGGCTGATCCGAACCGGCGCGATCTCGAGCCTGGAGCTGACCAGGGCAACGCTCGCGCGCGTCGATGCGGTCAACCCGAAGGTCAATGCCATCGTCGATCTCATGGCCGACGAAGCGCTGCAAGCCGCGCAAGCCGCGGACCGGGAGACGCGAAACGGCGAAGCGCTCGGACCGCTGCACGGCGTGCCGGTCACCGTAAAGATCAATGTCGATTTCGCGGGTCGCGCCAATACCAACGGCGTCGTCGCCTACAAGGACAACATCGGCAAGGAAGACAATCCGGTCGTCTCCAACCTGAAAAAGGCCGGCGCAATCATCATCGGCCGCACCAATACGCCGGCCTTCTCGATGCGCTGGTTCACCGATAACGCGCTGCACGGCCGCACGCTCAATCCGTGGAACAAGGACGTGACGCCGGGCGGCTCGTCCGGCGGCGCCTCCGCCTCGCTCATCAGCGGCATGGGCGCGATCGGGCACGGCAACGACATCGGCGGCTCGATCCGCTACCCCGCCTATGCCTGCGGCCTTCAGGGCATCCGGCCGAGCTTCGGGCGCGTGCCGACCTATAATCCGTCGCTGGCGGCCGAGCGTCCTCATGTCGCGCAATATGCCTCGATGCAGGGGCCGCTCGCGCGCTCGATCCGCGACCTGCGGCTCGCGCTCGATGCCATGTCGGCGCGCGACACGCGCGATCCCCTGTGGATTCCGCTCGCGCCCGTGAACGCTCCGCATGGCGGCCCGGTCAAAGTGGCGCTGTTCGACGAATGGGACGGCTGCAAGGCCGACCCGCAGGTCGCCGAGGCATTAAAGAAGTCGGCGCAATGGCTCGAGGACGCGGGTTATGTGGTCGAGCGCGCAACCCCGCCCTGTTTCCGCGAGGCCACGACGCTGTGGCTGCGGCTCGTCCTGAACGAAGGCCGCTTCGGCATGAACCAGGCCATCGACCAGTTCGGC
Source organism: uncultured Hyphomicrobiales bacterium (assembly GCA_964575175.1). Lineage (GTDB taxonomy): Bacteria > Pseudomonadota > Alphaproteobacteria > Rhizobiales > Xanthobacteraceae. Next base: position 9,127 of record CAZNPX010000056.1, read on the forward strand.
GACGACGCGATCAAGAAAGCCTATCCGACCAAGGAAGTGCCGCAACTCGACTACGAGACTTTCGTGAAGGAGCTCGCGCTGCGCAGCAAGTATCTGCGCGCGTGGAACGAATTCTTCGAAAGCTATCCGGTGCTGCTGCTGCCGTCCTGCTGGAAGCAGCCGTTTCCGGTCGACGTCGACCTGCGCGGCGGCAACGCCTTCGTGGAAATGGCCGACGCCCAGAGCCCGCAACTCTCGACGCCGATCCTCGGGCTTCCGGGCGTCGCGGTTTCGACCGGCCTTGCCGACGGCCTCCCGATGGGCGTGCAACTCGTCACTGCGCGCTTCGAGGAAGCGAAAGCCCTCGACGCCGCGGAAGTGATCGAGGCGCGCGCGCCGAAAGTGGAAGTCATCGACCCGAAATTCTGACTATTTCCGCTTCGGGACGATCACGTTCTCCGGATTGGGCTGCTGGTCCTTGGGCGCCGCCGAATAATCCCCGAACGGGGAATCCCGCCGGGTGATGACTTCGCGCACGCCCTCCTTCTCGGCCGTCTCGATGAATTCCAGCGCTTCGGGCGTATTGCGCATGAGCCCGTCCAGGATCGGCCCGAGATTCTGCACGGTCGCAAGGCCCATCGCTTCATACGCCTGGTTCACCATCATCTTCTGCGCGGAAAGCTGGGACAGCGGAATCGTGCAGAGCTTCTTCGCAACCTCCGCGACCGTCTCCTCGAGTTTCGCAAAAGGCACCGCCTGATTGATGAGGCCGATGTCGGCCGCTTCGCGGCCCGAAAGCGCCTTGCCGGTGAGCGCGTATTCCTTCGCCTTGGTCAGGCCGAGGCGATAGATCCACATGCCGGAAAGATAAGCGCCCCACATGCGCGAATACGGCGTGCCGATGCGCGCGTCCTCGCTTGCGACCACGAGATCGCAGCACAGCGCGTAATCGCTGCCGCCGCCCACGCACCAGCCATGCACCTGCGCGATGACCGGCTTCGAGGAGCGCCACAGGCTCATGAATTTCTGGTGCGGCGACATCGCGGGCGTGGTCGCGAAGGCAAAGTCCTTGCCGGCGTCCCACTTGCCGCCGGTGTTCATGAAGTCGTCCCAGTGATGGAAGCCTTTGCCGAAATTGTATCCGGCGCAGAAGGCGCGGCCCGCCCCGCGCAAGACGATCACCTTGATCTGCGGATCGCGGGTCGCCGCATGTACCGCGTGTTCGAGTTCGTCCGGCATCGGCGGCACGATGGTGTTGAGTTGATCCGGCCGGTTCAGCGTGATCGTCGCGACCGGGCCGTCGGTGTCGTAAAGGATGGTTTCATACTGCATGGACGCGCTCCCCTGCCCGAGACTATCACAGGCCTCCATCCCGCATTCAAAGACCATTGGCGATATCCCGGGACGCGCGATGGAACCATTTCCCGCGATGAGACGTTATCCGCGCGAAGTTCAATGCAAACCGAAGGGTATCGAGATGGGACGCGGTCTTCTCCTGTGGCTGATCGGAATTCCGCTGCCGATCATTCTGATTATCTGGCTGTTCGGCGGCCTCAGCTAACCGAGCTTACCAGCGGCTGACATCCCCCTCTCAGCCGCAACGAGATGACCGGAGCACCCACACGCTCCGGTCATTTTACGTTGACGGTATCGATTGATGTGGTGCCGCGGCCTTTCAGGTCGAGTTTGATGAAGAGCCACAGATCGACCACCGTTTTCGCGGCGATCAGCAGAAGAAGCGGCGCGAGCGCGCCGAATTTCTGCGCGAGCGCGGCGCCGCCGAGAATGACCAGGTGCATGATGATTATGCGGGTATAAAGCCCGCCGACCAGCGCGCCGGCCTGCTTGCCATCGAAAGAATCCTGATCGACCAGCCGCTTCCAGAGCGACAGCTTCGACATGTCGATCAGGAAGGCGATGCCGCGGCCGACGAAGGAAACCGCGAGCGGAATCAGCAGGCCGTTGGCAATGACCATCTTCTGCCAGAAAGCTTCGATGGGCAGGTTCGACAGGCTGCTGGTGACCTGAATTTCGTGGCTCCACTCCTTGCCGAAGAAGGTCCAGAGAAAGATCAGGTGGCCCAGCAGGAAGCCGCCCGAGTGGATCAGGAAGAACACGAACATGAAGAGCCGGCTGATGACCTCACCGACGAAGCTCCGGGAAAAATCGGCGCCGATCAGAATCCGGAGCAGCGTCCAGAACGCGATGATCAACGTCTCCATCCAGTAGAGCATCAGCAGGACGAAAGTGTCCCAGCCCCAGAACACGACGCCCAACAGCGGGATCAGGTTGGAAATCAGGACGATGGTGATGGGCAGGTAGAGCGAGACGCCCGAGGACGGCTCCCGCCTCTGCACGACGCCGGGATGCTTGTCGGTAGTTCTGTTTCGCATGGGGAAAGGCTGGGATTTCAAGGGGCTCGGGACATCAGGGATCGGTCGATAAAAATCACTGTTTCATGCGCCTGGCCAATGCCCGCCCGTCACAAAAGTGTTATTATCAACCATCGAAGCGATTCGCCTTGCGGGCGCTTCTCCCCACTCCTCCCGGCGTGGCGTAAAGACTGAGGCGGCTTCTTAGCCGCCTCTTCTGTTTCCGGCTGCCGGTTTTACGCGGCTGCGGACTTCTCTTTGATCACGGTCCACAGCATCAGGTAGATCAGTGCGCCGTTAAGGCAGTGCCAGAGGAAATGCGTGCCCAGCGGAAACTGCGCGCAGACGCTCGGATCGACGATCCGGAAACTCAGCGACAGCGCGAACAACGCCGCGGCGCATAGATAAGCCCCGCCGACCCAGCGCATCGCGCCGCCTTTGATGCGCAGAAGAATGCCAAGGATCAGCAGCGCGCCGAGCACGGGGAAATAGAAGCCGGAATTATTCAGGAAGCCCGGCGGCAGCAGGCGCGGAAGAATTGCGGCGACGGCAAGGAATATCGCGATCCACACCGTCGTCGCGACGACGCTCTGTCCGAGAAAGCGGCGCAGCGTGAAAACCAGAAAGGTTACGACGAAAATCGCGATCGGGATTGAATCCGCGAGCAGGCCCCAGCGCGTCGCGAAGGTGTGAAACAGCGTCGAGCCGATACCGACAAGGGCCGCGAGGCCGATCAGCAGCAGAATGAAGCGGTCGTCCTTCCCCTCGCGCTTCCAGAGCAGGTAGGCGCCGGCAGCTGCCAGAAAGAACGCGAGATTGCTGACCGCATTGACCGGCTCCGCCCAGAGCCCTGGATCCAGGCGTTCGCAGTAAAGATCGAGCGGATCGTTGAGGGCCATGTGGATTTTCTCGTGCTCGCGGAATGACGGCGCATATTGCCCTTGTGCCGCAGGTTTTGCGAGTCGCCGCAGGCCGTTATCCCGGCAGGCTTCCGCGCCGGCTCCGGCGCTTCGCACGGCGATTCAGGAAATCGCCAATTCGCGAGTCGGATGAATCGGATAGCCCGTATTGCGGCGGTAAAAGTAGAACTTCAGGCGGCGCTTGAGATGTCTTCAGCCGGCGGCGCCCTGCCCGCATCCATCGTCTCGATCAGCGCGACATACGAGCTCGCGGGCAGCGGCGGCGCGAAAACATAGCCCTGGGCGTGATGCACGCCCTTGCGGCGGAGATATTCGACCTGGTCGAAATTCTCCACGCCTTCGGCGATGACTTCCATGTTCATGGTGCGCGCAAGCTCGAGCAGCGTCTCGATGATGGTTTGCGAATGGCGCTCGGTGCTGATCGCGTCGATGAACATCTTGTCGATCTTGATGGTGTCGACCCCGAGCTTCATCAGGTACGACAAGCCGCCGTGGCCGGTTCCCACGTCGTCGATGGCGACGTGGATGCCGAGCTTCTGCAAGCGGCCGATGATGTCGCGGGCGAGATCGAGATCCGGCAGCGGCTCGCGCTCGGTCACTTCCAGCACGATCTGCGAGAGGCTGATCTGCGAATTCGCGAAGATCGTCTTCAACTCGTCGATGATGGAATCGTTCGCGAAGTGCCCGGCATAGAGATTGAACGCGATGTTGATATGCGGCCGGTTGACGTGCGCCGCGCCGACCTCGACGCAGGCCCGCTTCATGAGCGCGCGCGTCATCGGATAGATCAGCCCGGAGCGCTCGGCGAGCGGAATGAAGTTCGCGGGCGATACCATGGTGCCGTCCGCGCGCCGCCAGCGCGCGAGCACCTCGGCCCCCACGAGCTTGCCCGTTCTGATGTCCAGCGTCGGCTGGAAGAACGGAACGATCTCGCCGTTCTCGATAGCCTCGCGGAACTGCACCAGCGGATCGTTGCGGTTGCGGCGGAAATAGAGCGCAGCGAACGCAAAGGCCATGATCGTGGTCAGGGTCGAGCCGATCCGGCCGATGCTCGTAAGATCGCTGTATTCGGCCGCGAGCGTGGCGCGGGTGCGCTCGACGACGACGGCGACCGGAAAGCGTTCGGATTTCAGATGCACACCGAGCGTCCGCGCGTGGTCGATGCTCAGGCCCTCGTCGCCGATAGGTCGGGCCGCGACGATTTCGGAATTGTCGAGCACGAGCCGCAGGCTGCGGCCGTCCTGAAAATCGCTGTCCAGCGTATCGGGCACCAAGAGGTCGGCCGGGATCAATGCGCCGAGCGGCTTCGCGGCACGGCGGTCGAGGCGCAGCCGCAAGGCGCGGTCATTGCGGTCGCGGAAGCGGATCAGCGCGATCTCGAAGCGGCTGTCGGCGAGCGGCAATTCGCGGGAGACCGCGCGCGGCTCGCCGGAATCGCCGAAATTGGTGCACATCGTGGTGCCGCTCTCATCCAGCACCGCGATTTCCTTGATCGGCACCGAAGCGGTCGCCACCTTACGCATGATCTCGAGCGACTTCTGATCGCAACCGTCCACCACCGGCGAGAGGTCGACCAGCGCCGCCATCGCGCTTTCGAGGCGGGTTTCGGCAAGGCCCAATGCGCTGCGCGCAAGCGATTCCAGCTTCACGCGCGCGCTGCGCTCGACATAGGCATTCAATGAAAATTCGACGAGCAGAATCGGCACGCAGGCGACGGCCGCGCCGCCCAGCACAACACCCGCCCACCATGTTTTCGATTTGCGCACGCAATACGCCCTTGGCCGTCCGGTTCTCCACATAAGAACCGTCGCGGATTAAGGTTGCGTTAACGATCAGGCGCGCCGGTCCCCGCGGCGGCCACCTTCGCCCACTTCTTATAAGTATAGCGCGCCTGGTAGCGCGCGACGCGGTGGCCGGTGGCGCCGTCGAGAACCCCGAGTTGCAGGACGTAGCTCCGCAGATACGCGGCGGCGCCACGCAGGCGCGCCGCGAATGCGCTGCCGCCGCGCCCGCGCGCGCGCAGCTCCTGCGCGGCGATTTCCGAATAGCGCTCGATCTTGCCCTCGGCATCCTCGGCGCTGACGATCGTGTTGTGCTCGATCGGATTCCTTAGCGCGCGGACTTCGCCGTCCACGACCACGCTTTCATGGACGAGATTGCCGTTGAAGCGGCCGCGCTCGCGGCGATAGAGCCGAAGCACGTAGTCCGGCCACCAGCCGCCAAAGCGAACGACATTCCCGCAGAAGCGGTTGCGCCGGGGTATGCGATAGCCGGCCGCCGCATTCTCGTCGCGCAGCACCGCCCGCACCTCGCAAATTAGGTCTTCTTCCATCCACTCGTCGGCATCTAGCGAGAGCACCCATTCGCCGCTGGAGGCATCCTGGGCGCGCTGCTTCTGCGGCCCGAACCCCGGCCAGTCGTCCGGCTGAAGAATCTTCGCGCCGTAGCTTTGCGCGATCTCCAGCGTGCGGTCGGTGCTGCCGCTGTCGACGACGACGATCTCGTCCGCGATGCCCGCGGCCGAATGCAGGCAGCGCTCCAGCGAGGCCTCCTCGTTCTTCGTAATCACGATCAGGCTGAGACGCGGCATGTCGGTTTGGCGGAGCGTTTCGTTGCGGAAAAAGCGCGTTTCGGGCTATCTGGGGTGCGGCCTGTTTTTACGAGCGGCGGACGGCTCGCATTTCCCGAAGAAGCACGATATGCCGCAGCCCCGTTCACCCGTCCAGCCCGCCATGCCGCTCCCCCGACTCGCATTCGTGCGCCAGAAATTCTCCCGCTTTGGCGGCGGAGAGCTGATCCTGAACCGCACCATCGAGGCGCTGGCGGCGCGGGGCGTCGGGATTTCGATCATCGCCCGGGAATGGGAGCCGCATGCGGGCGTCGAATTTCTCCGCTGCGATCCGGCGCGCTCGCCGCGGTCAAGCCGCGACTCCCGTTTTGCGGACGCGGCCTGCGCGCGGGTCGCGGCGCTACCCGATGCACTCGTGCAATCCCATGAGCGGATGCCCTGCTGCGACATCTATCGCGCCGGCGACGGCGTGCATGCCGCCTATCTCGCGCAGCGCGCGCGCAGCATGGGGCCGCTGAAGCGGCTGCTTCAGCAGTTCAGCGGTTATCACCGGGACGTTTTGCGTCTGGAGCGCGAAATGTTCGCAAGTCCGCGCCTGAAGGCGGTCATTGTAAACTCGCAGATGGTCGCTGACGAAATCGTGGAGCATTTTTCCTATCCGCGCGAGCGCATCCATTTTATTCCGAACGGGATCGATCTCGCGCAGTTCGAGCCACCGGCGCTTGCCGCCGCGAGGCGCGAAACGAGAGCCACGCTCGGCATCGGCGACGCGCAGAAAGTGCTGGTGCTGGTCGGCTCCGGTTACGAGCGCAAGGGCGTCGCGCAGGCAATCGAGGCCCTTGCGCAAAGCAGGAGCGGCGCGATGCTGCTCGTCATCGGCAGCGAAAAGCGCGTCTCCCGCTATCAGGCGCACGCGAAGCGGCTCGGCGTCGGCGACCGCGTGCTGTTCCTCGGGCGGCAGGAAAATGTGCGGCCCTATCTCGCCGCCGCCGACGCCATGATCCTGCCCTCGCTCTACGATCCCTTCCCCTCCGCGACACTGGAAGGTTTCGCCGCCGGGCTTCCGGTCATCACCTCCGAAGGCTGCGGCGCGCGGGAAATCGCCCGCGAACTTCATCCGGGGCTGGTGCGGGATGCGAATGACGTCGCGGGTCTTGGCGAGGCCATCGGCATCGCGCTCGCGCTTTCGGAACAGGCACAGACACGCGAACGCGCGCGCGACATCGCCGCGCGGTTCGATATGGACCGGATGGTGGAGCGGATGCTTGCGCTCTATGAAAAGCTGGGCCATCGGCAATCATGAAAATTCTGCACACCGAAGCCTCCCCCGGCTGGGGCGGCCAGGAAATCCGGGTTCTCGACGAAGCGGAAGGCTTCATCGAGCGCGGGCACAAAGTCTGGATCGCGGGGCAACCGCATTCGCAGATCGTTCCCGCCGCGCGCAAGCGCAACATCGAAACCTTCGAGATGCCGTTCGGCCGCGTGAACGTGAAAACGGTTCGCAGCATGATCGGGCTGCTCAAGCAGATCGACCCGGACGTCGTGGTCACCCACAGCCGCAACGACACCTGGATTGCGGCGCTCGGAATCCTGTTCGGAAGATCGAACGCGAAGCTCATCCGCACGCGGCATGTTTCGATTCCGGTGAAACCCGGCCTGCGCAATCGCTGGCTTTATGGAAAGCGCGCGGCGCGCGTCGTCACCACCGGCGAAGCGATCCGGAGCCACCTGATCGACGTGCTGAAGCTCGATCCCTCGCATGTGATCTCGATCCCGACCGGCACCGATCTTTCGCGCTACCAGCCGGGCGACAAGACGGCCGCGCGCGCGAAGCTCGGCCTGCCGGCGGATAAAACCCTGATCGGCATGGTCGCGACATTGCGAAGCTGGAAGGGTCATCGCTTCCTGATCGACGCATTGCTCGACCGGCGGCTCGACGGCACGCATGCGGTCCTCGTCGGCGACGGACCGCAGGAGCCGAACCTGCTGAAACAGGTGGAGGAGCGCGGCCTGAAGGATCGCATCACCTTCGCCGGCCGCCGCGAGGACGTGCAGGAGTGGCTGCGCGCGTTCGATGTTTTCGCGCTGCCGTCCACGGGCAACGAAGGCATCCCGCAGGCGCTGATGCAGGCCATGGCGAGCGGGCTTCCGGTCGTGACCACGCCGGTCGGCGCGATCCCGGAACTCGTCACGCACGGCGAGACCGGCTGGATCGTGGCACCGGAAAATCCGGAAGCGCTTGCCGCCGGAATCGCCGCTTTACTTGGCGACCGCGAGCTAGCAAAAAAGCTCGGCGAAGCGGGCCGCCTGATCGTCGCGCGCAAGCATACGAAAGACGCGATGCTCGACGCCATGGAAGACGTATTCAAGACCGCGACCGGAGCCCGAAAAGCATCATGAAAGCCTATGAGCCGATCGTCGGTGAAATCCTGCGCGGGAGCGGCGCCAGATCCGTGCTCGACCTGCCGAGCGGCGGCGGCTGGCTGCGGCAGCAGCTCCCCGATCCGGCGATCGCGCTCGACGGGATCGACCTCTACGAGAGCAAGCCCGAGGGCTATCGCAATTTCCTGAACCACGACCTCGATCTGGCGTGGCCCGCCTCGCTCGGGCTTTATGACGCGATCGTGAGCTGCGAGGGGCTCGAGCACATCGCAAGCCCCGGCCTCTTTCTAACGAGCGCGCGCGATCACCTGAACCCCGGCGGCACCCTCGTCATCACCACGCCGAATACCTGGCACATGGCATCGCGACTGAAGTATCTGACGCGCGGATTTTTTCCCGGCTTCCCCTCGCTCGCGGGCAAGATCAAACGCGGCTCGCACATGCACATCATGCCGTGGAGCTGGCCGCATCTGTACCTGCACCTGACGCTCGCGGGCTTCGAGCAGGTCGAGCTCTACCCCTGCTTCGGGGACGACCGCACGAGCGTGATCGACCGCATGTTCGCGAGCGTGCTGCGCAGTAATCCGAAGCGAAAAGCGCGCAAGGCGGCAACCGACGAAGAGCGGCGCTACTGGGAGATCGCCGCCTCCGACGCCTCGATGCTGTCGCGGCGGCTGGTGGTTTCGGCGAAGAAACCCGCTTAAGGCTTTCGCGCGGTAAAGACGAGGCTGCGCGAGGTCAGCGCGGTCCAGGAGTTCGCTTCGCGCGCGACCGAATCCGTCTCCGCGGCAAGCTCCGGCTCGCGCCGCGCGATGCGGCCGGTATGCGCGGCCGTCGCAAGGCGCGAGAACGGCCAGATCAGGGCGGCAAAGAGCGAAGCGCTGCGCTTCGCGCGATCGGGCGAAAGCGCGATGCTCGCAAATCCCGCGCGGCGCAGGCCATAGTGCCAGTATTGAAACGGCAGCGGCGCGATGTGCCCGCAGATGCGGCCGCCGTTTTCCGGCTTGATGCTCGGGCTCGGAAACATGTGGTAGTGGCCGCTGAACAGGAATTTCACGCGCGAGAGCGCATGGCCCGGATTGGGCACCGAGAAGACCAGCAAGCCGCCCGGCTTCAGCACGCGATGGACTTCCGCGATCACATCGTAAGGCGCGCGGGTATGCTCGAATACCTCGATCGCGACCACGGTGTCGAAAGCCGCATCTTCATAAGGCAGGCCGAGATTGACGTCGCATTCCTTGAGCGTGACGCCATCGGCCTTGAAGGTACTGCCGGAAATATCGCAGGCGGAAATGCCCTCGCCCGGCTTCAATCCGAGCGCCTCGCGCTCCTGCGAGATCAGCCGCGTGAAGAAGCCGGAGCCCGCGCCGAGATCGAGAAACGGCAGCTTCAGCTTGCCGCTCTCCCTGATCCTGTTCAGCACGAAGCGATTGGTCGTGCCGAGCGACGCAGATCCCTGCGCCGCCACGCCGCTCGCGGAGCGTTCCGTCATTTGTTGTCCGGCAATGAGAGCCGGATGTGCAACTCGCGCAACTGCTTCGGCGTGACCTCCGAAGGCGCGCCCATGAGCAGGTCTTCGGCGCGCTGGTTCATCGGGAACGGCACCACTTCGCGCAGGTTTTCCTCGCCGCACAGAAGCATGACGATGCGGTCGACGCCCGGCGCGATGCCGCCGTGCGGCGGCGCGCCATAGGAAAGCGCGCGCAGCATGCCGCCGAACTTCGCTTCCAGCACGTCCTCGCCGTAGCCCGCGATCGCGAAAGCCTTCTTCATGACTTCCGGGCGGTGGTTACGGATCGCGCCCGAGGAAAGCTCGATGCCGTTGCAGACGATGTCGTATTGAATCGCCTTCATGCCGAGGATCTTGTCCTTGTCGCCGTTGTCGAGCGCGAGGAATTCCTCCGGGTCCATGTCCGGCATGGAGAACGGGTTGTGGGAGAAGTCGATCTTCTTCTCCTCCTCGCTCCATTCGAACATCGGGAAATCGACGATCCAGCAGAAGTCGAAGCGGTCCTTCGCGACGAGGTTCAGTTCCTCGCCCACCTTCGTGCGCGCGGGGCCGGCGAACTTCACGAAATCCTTGGGCTTGCCCGCGATGAAGAACGCGGCGTCGCCGATGCCAAGGCCGAGCTGATCGCGGATCGCGGTGGTGCGCTCGGTGCCGATGTTCTTCGCAATCGGGCCCGCGCCACCCTCTTCGCCTTCGCGCCAGAAGATGTAGCCGAGGCCCTTCTGGCCTTCGCCCTGCGCCCATGAATTCATGCGGTCGCAGAAGGCGCGGTTGCCGCCGGTTTTCGCCGGGATCGCCCAGACCTCGACGGCGGGATCGTTCGCGATGAGCCCTGCGAAAATCTTGAAGCCCGAGCCCGCGAAATGCTCGGTCACGTTCTGCATTTCGATGGGGTTGCGAAGGTCGGGCTTGTCCGAGCCGTATTTGCGCATGGCTTCGGCATAAGGGATCAGCGGAAACTTCGGCGTCACCGGCTTGCCGTCGCCGAATTCCTCGAACACGCCGCGCATCACCGGCTCGACCGCTTCGAACACATCGGCTTGCGTGACGAAGCTCATCTCGATGTCGAGCTGGTAGAACTCGCCCGGCGAGCGGTCGGCGCGCGCGTCTTCGTCGCGGAAGCACGGCGCGATCTGGAAGTAGCGGTCGAAGCCCGAGATCATCAGCAGTTGCTTGAACTGCTGCGGCGCCTGCGGCAGCGCGTAGAATTTTCCGGGATGCAGCCGTGAAGGCACCAGAAAGTCGCGCGCGCCTTCGGGCGACGACGCGGTCAGGATCGGCGTCTGGAATTCGAAGAAGCCCTGCTCCTTCATGCGGCGGCGCAGGCTGTCGATGATCTGCCCGCGCTTCATGATGTTCTGGTGAATGCGGTCGCGGCGCAGATCGAGGAAGCGGTACTTCAACCGCAGCTCTTCCGGGTATTCGGCATCACCGAACACCGGCACCGGCAATTCGCCGGCCGCGCCCAGCACTTCGATCTCAGTCGCGAACAGCTCGACCTCTCCGGTCGGCAGATCCTTGTTGTCGGTGCCGTCGGGGCGCTTCCTGAGCTTGCCGTCCACGCGCACGACCCATTCCGAGCGCAGCTTCTCGGCGGCCTTGAAGGCCGGGCTGTCGGGATCCGCCACGACCTGCGTGACGCCGTAGTGGTCGCGCAGATCGATGAAGAGCACGCCGCCGTGGTCGCGGATGCGATGGCACCAGCCGGAGAGCCGGACGGTTTCGCCGATATGCGAGGCGCGGAGCGCGCCGCAGTTGTGGGAGCGGTAGCGATGCATGGGGTCGGATTCGCCTTTAAAATCGCGGGGAAAAGCGCATGGGGGGACATGCTTGTCAAGGAAGGAGGCGCCCGGCTCAGAGCGGCAGCTTTGTCCCCTGCTTCAGCGTCTCCAGCACCACGTTGGAGCGCACCCGCTCCACGCTCTCATGCGGCAGCAGCACCTGGTTCACGAGCCGGCCGAGGGCCGCGAGGTCTTCGACCACGACCTTCATGAGATAGTCGGCGTCTCCCGTCAGGGCATGGGCCTCGAGGATTTCCGGGGTGCGGGCGACCAGGTCGCGGAAGCGCTGGGCGTTCTGGCCGGAATGGGTCGCGAGCGACACCTGAATATAGACCGTGACCGCGAGCCCGACCCGGGTCGGCTCGATTTCCGCCCGGTAGCCCTTGATGACGCCGGTTTCCTCCAGCCGCGCGCGGCGGCGCGAACTCTGGGAAGCGGAGAGCCGGACGCGCTCGGCGAGCTCGGCATTGGTGAGCGCGCCGTTTTCCTGCAAGGCGGTGAGGATGGCAAGGTCCTGCGAATCCAGAGTGACTGTTTTTTGCATTGATTCAGGTCAAATCGCGTATTTTGTGCACATATCGTTCGTATAACGCCCCGAATGACCGCCGTTTGCAAGAACTTCCTGCTTTTCTGTGCGTTGACAGAGGAATCGCCACCGCGAACGCCAAGGAGAGCCACGATGGGTCCCTTCCCGCACGACGCCGAGCCCGCACAGATTTCGAAGCACAACCCGATGGGCACCGACGGCTTCGAATTCGTCGAATACGCGCACCCCGAGCCCGCGAAACTGCACGCGCTGTTCAAGCTGATGGGCTTCTCCGCCACCGCGAAGCACAAGACGAAAAAGATCACGGTCTATCAGCAGGGCTCGGTCAGCTATCTCGTGAACGAGGAGCCGGGCTCGCACGGCTTCAACTTCGTGTCGAAGCACGGGCCCTGCGCGCCTTCGATGGCGTTCCGGGTGGTCGACGCGAAGCACGCTTACGAGCGCGCGATTTCGCTCGGCGCGGAGCCCGCGGACCCGAAGGACGGCAGCAAGACCCTCGACGTGCCCGCGATCAAGGGCATCGGCGGCTCGCTGCTTTATTTCGTGGAGCGTTACGGCGAGAAAGGCACCGCTTACGACGACGAGTTCGAGTGGCTGGGTGCGCGCGACCCGAAGCCGGAGGGCGTCGGGCTCTATTATCTCGACCACCTCACCCACAACGTGCAGCGCGGGCGCATGGATGTATGGGCCGGATTTTACGAGCGGCTTTTCAACTTCAAGCAGATCCGCTTCTTCGACATCGAAGGCAAGCTCACGGGCCTGTTCTCGAAGGCACTGACGAGCCCGGACGGAAAAATCCGCATTCCGATCAACGAAAGCGCGGACGAGAAATCCCAGATTGAGGAATACCTGCACGCCTACAACGGCGAAGGCATTCAGCACATCGCCTGCGGCTCGAAGAATATTTACAAGACCATCGAGAAGCTGCGCGCGGACGGGCTGAAATTCATGCCCGCGCCGCCAAAGACCTATTTCGAGAAGGTCGACGACCGCGTGCCGGGCCATGGCGAAGACTTAAAGCGGCTCGAGAAGAACGGTATCCTGATCGACGGCGAAGGCGTGGTGGACGGGCGCGAGACGAAAGTGCTCCTGCAAATCTTTTCGTCGAACGCGATCGGCCCGATCTTCTTCGAATTCATCGAGCGCAAGGGCGACGATGGCTTCGGCGAAGGCAACTTCCGCGCGTTGTTCGAGTCGATCGAGGAAGACCAGATCCGGCGCGGGGTGCTGAAGGAAGACGCGGCATAGGCGCCGCAATATTGCAGCCTCATCCTGAGGAGCGCTCCTTCGGAGCGCTCCTCAGGATGAGGCTGCAATATTGC
>CAZNPX010000057.1:0-14185 GCA_964575175.1 uncultured Hyphomicrobiales bacterium
GGCAGACGATACTGCACCGCCGTCGAAAGCTCCTGCATCGTCATCTGCACCGACGCCTCGCCGGCAATGTCGATCACCAGCGCCTTCGGATGCGCCATCTGCACGCCGACCGCCGCCGGAAGGCCATAGCCCATCGTTCCGAGCCCGCCCGATGTCATCCAGCGCTTCGGCTCCTGGAAGTGATAGAATTGCGCGGCCCACATCTGATGCTGGCCGACTTCGGTGGTGATGTAGGTGTCGCGATCCTTGGTCAGCGCATAGAGCCGCTCCAGCGCATATTGCGGCTTGATGATGTCGCTCGATTTCTTATAGGCGAGCGATTTGCGCGCGCGCCACTTGTTGATCTGCACCCACCAGTCGGCAAGCGCCTTCTTGTCCGGCTGCGCCGACGTGGAGCGCCACAGGCGCACCATGTCTTCGAGCACATGCGCGCAGTCGCCGATGATCGGAATATCGACCTTGACGTTCTTGTTGATCGAGGAAGCGTCGATATCGACGTGGATCTTCTTCGAATGCGGCGCGAAGGCATCGAGGCGGCCGGTGATGCGGTCGTCGAAACGCGCGCCGATGCAGATCATGACGTCGCAGTCATGCATCGCCCAGTTCGCCTCGTAGGTGCCGTGCATGCCCAGCATGCCGAGCCATTGCGGATCGGCCGCAGGATAGGCGCCGAGGCCCATCAGCGTCGACGTGATCGGATAGCCGGTGAGCTTCACGAGATCGCGCAACAGCACGGAGGCTTCGTTGCCGGAATTGATGATGCCGCCGCCGGTGTAGAACACCGGGCGCTTTGCGTTCTTCATCAGTTCGACCGCGGCCTGGATCCGGGCCATGTCGCCCTTGAGCTTGGGCTTGTAGGACTTGTGCTCGACATTCTTCGCGCCGGTATATTTGCCCTTCGCGAACTGCACGTCCTTCGGAATATCGACCACGACCGGACCCGGACGGCCCGAGCCCGCGATGTAGAAGGCCTCGTGCAGGATGCGCGAGAGATCGTTCACGTCCTTCACGAGATAATTGTGCTTCGTGCAGGGGCGCGTGATGCCGACCGTGTCGCATTCCTGGAAGGCGTCGTTGCCGATCAGGTGCGTCGGCACCTGGCCGGTGATGACCACGATCGGGATCGAATCCATCAGCGCGTCGGTGAGGCCGGTGACGGCATTGGTGGCGCCCGGACCCGACGTCACGAGCACCGCGCCGACCTTGCCCGAGGAGCGCGCATAGCCTTCGGCGGCATGGACCGCGCCCTGCTCGTGGCGGACGAGAATGTGCTGCACGTCCTTCTGCTGGAACAGCGCATCGTAAATCGGCAGGACCGCGCCGCCCGGATATCCGAAGAGGTGCTGCACGCCCTGCTCCGCGAGGGCCTTCACCACCATTTCCGCGCCGGTCATTTCGTTGCTCATCGTCCGCTCCGTTCGTTCGTCTTTGCTGTCTGCTGTCCCGGGAGTTTTCTCGTCCGGGAGAGTTTCCCGTCCAAGAATCGAAAAAGGGGCCTCGAAAGACCCCTTTGCGCACCACCTCGCTCTGCCCGGCTTGTTCAAGCCGTGCGGGGGGTGCGCCCTCCTACTACGAGAATAATCTTGCTCATTGATCTTCTATATCGTTCAAAAGTTGCGCGGACCCTAACGGCCCCCGCGAGTAGCGTCAAGCATTTATGCGCCTGCATTTTCCGGCCTGCAAGCCGCTTTTCGCGACAGATTTCTCACGGGATTGTGGTCGGGCCCCGGTATCGGTACGCGGATGCCCGGCCTAGCTTGGCGCCGAGCCGGAGCCCTGCCCTTTTGCCCTTCCTGCGCGAGAAAAACGGGATCGTATCCCCCCACAAGCTGATCGCCTTTACCGGCTCCTGCCTGCCCGCGATCTATCTGTTCGGCCGCATGATCCAGAACGATCTCGGCGCGCAGCCGCTCGTGGAACTCACCCACCAGACCGGCGAATGGTCGGTGCGGCTCCTTTTTCTCTCGCTCTGCATCAGCCCCGCCCGCCGGCTCTTCAATGCGCCGAAGATGATCCACATGCGCCGCACGCTGGGCGTCGCCGCCTTTCTCTACGCGCTCGCGCATTTCCTGCTCTATGTCATCGACCAGAACTTCGCGCTCGGCACGGTCGCCCGCGAGATCGTATTGCGGCTTTATCTGACCATCGGCTTCGCCGCTTTCGTGCTGATAACGGCGCTGGGCCTGACCTCCACCGACGGCATGGTCCGGCGCATCGGCAGCGCGCGCTGGAACCGGCTGCATCGCCTGACCTACCTGATCGCCGTTCTCGCCGTCATTCATTTCATGATGCAGAAGAAGCTCAACGTCTATGAGCCGACATGGATGGCGGGCCTGCTTGGCTGGCTGCTGTTCTATCGCTTCGTGCAGAAGCGCGTGCAGAACGTGCGGCTGCCGCACCTGATCGCGCTCGCGATCGCAGCGACGCTTTTCACGGTTGCGCTCGAGGCGCTCTGGTATGGCCTGCTTACCGGCGTCGACTGGCGGCGCGTGCTGCTCGCCAACCTTCTCTTTCCGGAAGCCATTCGCCCGGCCTGGGTCGTGCTGTTCACGACGGCCGGCATCACGCTCGCGACGCTCGCCGGGCAATGGCTTTGGCCCTCGGCGCGCACGCGGGAGACGCGGACGCGGGAAAAGCCACGCGCGGCGGACTAGCTTCTTCCTCGTCACTCCGGGTTCGCGAGCCGCGCTCGCGCCCCGGAATGACAATTACAAATTCAAGCGCTCCATCGCCGCTTCCGGCGTCACCCACTGAAACTCCGGCAACTGATTGCGAAACCACGTCTCCTGCCGCTTGGCATATTGCCGCGTGTCGCGCTTGCCCTGTGCTGCCGCTTCTTCAAGCGACATCTCGCCGTTCAGATATTTAATAAGCCACGGCACGCCATGGGCCTTCATCGCAGGCATGCGCGGATCGAGATTGCGCGCCTTGAGCGCCTTTACTTCGTCCAGCGCGCCTTCTGCGAGCATCCCGTCGAAGCGCGCGTCGATGCGCACGCCAAGCGCCTCGCGATCGGTTTCGAGAAAGATCGCCCGATAGTCGCCGGAGTTCAGCACCGGCACGCCCGGCTCCTCGCGCCAATCCGCAAGCCCCCTTCCCGTTGCCTCGACCACTTCGAGCGCGCGCAGAATTCGTTGCCGGTCGGAAACGCGAATTCCCGCGGCCGTGCGCGGGTCGCGCGCGGCGAGCATCGCATGCAGCGCTTCGTTGTCCCTCGTATCGCCCAGCTCGCGCACCTGCCGCCGCACGTCGACGGAAACCTCCGGCACCGCGGACAGGCCCTTGAGCAGAGCGCTGAAGTAAAGGCCGGTGCCGCCGATCACGATTGCGGTTTTTCCCGCCTTCCGCGCCGAAGCGATTTCCTGTTCGGCCTCGCGCAGCCAGCGGCCGGCCGAATAAATCTCCTCGGCGCCGATGTGACCGTAGAGCCGGTGCGGCGCGCTACGCATTTCCTCGTCGGATGGGCGCGCGGTGATGATCCGCAGGTCGCGATAGACCTGCATGGAGTCCGCATTGATCACGACGCCGCCCGTGCGCGCGGCGATTTCCAGCGCCAAAGCGGACTTGCCGCTCGCCGTCGGCCCTGCAATAAGCACCGCGCTTTTCATGCTCATAGCGCTCATGTCTCACGTCGCGACCCTCGTTAGCAATCCCGGGCAGCCCGCGGTCGACGCCGCCGCGATCGCGAAAGCGCGCGCGCTGTTGCCGAACGCGATTTCGGAAAGCGTGCTGAAACCGGGGATCGCCGCCGACATTTTCTTCGCCCCCGGTCCCGATGCGCAGGAACGCGAATTGAGCGATCTCGTGCGCGCGGCGCTCGCGCCCGCCCCGATCGACGTCGTCGTGCAGGAAACCGCGTTTCGCCGCAAGAAACTCTTCGTCGCCGACATGGACAGCACCATGATCGATCAGGAGTGCATCGACGAACTCGCGGACTATGCCGGCCTGAAGGCGCACGTCGCCGCGATCACCGAGCGCGCGATGCGCGGCGAACTTCCCTTCGAGCCCGCGTTGCGCGAACGCGTCGCGCTGCTGAAGGGCCTGCCGCTCTCGGTCATCGACGAAACCATTGCGAAGAAAATCACGCTCGCGGCCGGCGGTCCCGAGCTTCTCGCCGCGCTGCGCGCGAACAATGTCTATACCTGCCTCGTCTCCGGCGGCTTCACGCTCTTTACCGGCGTGATCGCCGGCAAGCTCGGGTTCGATGAAAACCGCGCCAACGAATTGCTCACGGCGGACGGCAAGCTCTCCGGCATGGTCAGGGAGCCCATTCTCGGCCGCGCCGCGAAGCTCTCCACGTTGCAGGAGCTGACGAGGAAACTCGGTATCCGCGCCGAGGAAACCATCGCCATCGGCGACGGCGCCAACGATCTCGACATGATCACGGCTGCGGGCCTTGGGGTCGCGATCCACGCCAAGCCCGCGGTCGCCGCGGCCGCGCAGGCGCGGATCGATCACGCCGACCTGAGCGCGATCATCTATTGCGGGGGATATTCCGGCTAGCCGCCGAGCCGCTGGATCGCCTGGCGGCTGATCGTGCGGTTGCCGTCACGCGCAAGCGCCACGCGGAAATCCGCGAGCGCGTCGGTGCGGTTGCCGAGCTTCTCGAAGATCAGGCCGCGCTTTTCATAATCGACCGCCGTCACGTCCTTGCCGTCGCGAATGACGCGATCGAGATCGGCCTTGGCCCGGTTGAGGTCGTCCGCGCGCGTTGCCGCGGCGCTATCGGCCCGCGCCACGTAAATATCCGCCCGCTCGCGATAATAATTCGCCTCGCCGGGCGCGAGCCTGATCGCCTGCTCGTAGTCGTTGAGCGCGCGGGAGAAGTCGCTGCGATAGCCATGCGCAGCGCCGCGGCGCGCGTAATAGAGCCCGGTCTGGGGCGAGAGCCGGATCGCATCGGAATAATCCGCGACCGCCGCGATGTAATCCTTCTTGGAAAGATTGGTGCGGCCGCGCAGCGAATAATAATAGCCGCTGCGCGAGTTTAGCTGGATCGCCCGCGTCTGGTCCGAGATCGCGCGATCGTAT
Source organism: uncultured Hyphomicrobiales bacterium (assembly GCA_964575175.1). Lineage (GTDB taxonomy): Bacteria > Pseudomonadota > Alphaproteobacteria > Rhizobiales > Xanthobacteraceae. The sequence continues at coordinate 5,032 of CAZNPX010000057.1, forward strand.
TCGTTCGCGAGCCAATAGGCCGTGCCGCGATGCGCGAAATTGTCGGGGTCGCCCGGCTCAAGACGGATGACCTCGGTCAGATCCGCAATCTGCTGCGTATATTGCCGGGTCGCGCCGTAATCCGCCGCGCGGCCCTTCAGGACCGCGATGCGCGACGCATTGTCGTTGCCCGCGAGCCGCAGCGCATCGCCATAGGCCTCGATCGCTTCGGCGTGCTTGCCTTCCCCGCTCAGCTTCTCCGCGCGCTCGATCGCGGCGCGCAGGGTGCCGGCGGGCTGACTGGGCTGCGTCGTCGTGGTGGTCGTGGTCGTCGGCGACAACAGATTCGAATTCAGCGAAGCGAGGACGACAACCGCGACGATCAGGGCAACGGCCGCGAGCGCCGCAATCCCTATCCAGGATCTCGGCGACTGGCGCGGCGCGGTTTCCTGCGCCGCGGCTCGCGGTCGGGCCGGCGGCGCATCGGCGGCAGGCGGAGCTGCGGCCACGGGCGGCGCCTCGGCGGCCGCCGCCGCGGGCTTCGCATTCGGCCCCGAGAAACCCGGCGTCCGCATCGGCTGGACCGGCGCCGTCACCACGGGCGCGACCACGGCGGTCTGCTCGCCGTCGTTTTTCAGCCCGGCGCTGAACTCGGCGATGCTCGAGGGCCGGTCCATGGGCTTCAGCGAAAGCGAGCGGTCGATGGTGTCGATCACGGCCTGCGGCAGCGGAATGCGCGCGGTCATCGCAACCGAGACATAGGAATCCGCGCCCTTCAGCACGAGATCGCTCTTGCGCTTGTCGGAGTCGACCGGCGGATGCCCGCTCAGCGCGCGATACACGACGGCGCCCAGGGCATAGACGTCGGCGCGCGGATCGAGCTGCGCATCCTCGTCCAGTTGCTCCGGCGGCGAGTAATGCTGCTTGGCAACGCCATAGCTGCGGCCCGACGCGGCCCGCGTCTGCGCCTGCTGCGCGATGATCTTGATCGCGCCGAAATCGATCAACATCGGCCGCCCGTCCTTGCGGATCATGATGTTGTCGGGCGCGATGTCGCGGTGGATGAATTTCCGCGAATGCACGTATTCCAGCGCGTCACAGATCGGCTCGAGCACATGGCGCACTTCGTCGAGCGTGACGGCGGCGTCTTTCTTGCGCAGCCAGTGCTCCAGCGTCTCGCCTTCCACCTGCTCCATGAACATGTAGCCGGTCTCGTTGGCGGGTACGTAATTCAGCACCGACACGATGTTGGGGTGGCTGAAATCGCAAAGCTCGGTAGTCGAGCGGCGAAACCGCTCCAGCGCCCAGGACACGACATCGGTGTCCTCGCGCGAGAAGACCACCTGCGTCGCATTCTCCCGCGAAGCGATGCCGCGCGGGAAGAACTCCTTGATCGCCGCGCGACGGCGCGTAACCGGGTTGAAGCCTTCATAGGTGATGCCGAAGCCGCCGACGCCGAGCACACGCACGATTTCGTAGCCGGAAATCTCGGTGCCGAGCGGCAGCGCGAAAGGATATTGCTGGTCGCTCAAGGCCGGGCGCCAAGCCGCTGAAGCGCTTCGCGGCTGCGGGCCAGATCGGGATCGAGCCGCAGCGCTTCGCGGAATTCCCTGATTGCGTCGTCGCGGCGGCCGAGGCTTTCCTGCGCAAGACCGCGGCCCTCGCGCGCGACCGCCCGCTTCGGATCGAGCCGCGCCACGTCGGAGAAGTCCGCATAGGCGCCGATATAGTCCCGCCGCGCGAGGTTGACGCGCCCGCGGCCGAGCAGCGCGTTGACGCTGGCGCGGTCGTAGCCGAGCGCGTCGTTGTAGTCCTTCAGCGCCCGATCGAAGTTCTTGAGGTCTTCATAGGCGCCGCCGCGGCGGACCAGGGCATTCACGTTCTTCGGATCGAGCCGCAATGCGGCGGTGAAGTCTTCGAGCCCGCGCTGCGGATTGCGGTTCGATACATAGGCCGTCCCGCGATTGCTGAGCGCGATGACATCCTTCGGATCGAGCGCGATCGCGTCGCTGTAGCTCTGGATCGCGCGTTCATAGTCGCGCCGGTCGAGGAACAGGTTGCCGCGCGTGTTATGCGCCAGCGAGAACTTCGGATCGAGACGCAGCGAGTTGTCGATGTCCTCGAACGCGCGATCCGCATTGCCGCGCGCGCGCCAGATGATCGCGCGATTGAGATAGGGCACGGCGGCCCCCTTCGAATTCGGATCGAGCCGGATCGCGGTGGAGGCGTCTTCGAACGCGCGGTCGTTGTCGCCGATATGATAATAAGAGAGCCCGCGATTGATATAGGCGTTCACGAATTTCGGATCCTGGCGGATCGCGGCGCTGTATTCCTCGATCGCGCCCCGGTAGTTGCCGCGCAGGCGCAGGTCGTTGCCGCGCCGGTAGCTCTCGTTCGCATCCCTCGAGGTCTGCTGGGTCTGCGGCTGCTCGCGCGAGGGTTGCGTCTGCTTCTGCGGCTGGGTCTGTTTTTGCGGCTGCGTCTGCTTCGGGCGCGGCTCGTCCGCGCTCTGCATGATCCGGTGGCCGGTCATGTTCTCGAAGAAATTCGCGATCGGCCGATGCAGCAGCACCGCGGCAGCGCCCACACCAATGATGACCACCGCCGCGATATTCGCGATCGAAACTCCCGAGCGCTTGACCGTCGGGGTTTCGTTTCCGGGCGGCATGTAGGGCTGGCCCTGATCCGCGACACTCGACTGCGGCACGTAAGGCGGCGGCGGTGCCGCGGAATAGGCCGGGATCGGCTTGGTAGCCGGCATGGTATCGGCGAGCGGCGTCGGCTGAATCGCGACCGTCATGTCCGACACGTTGCCCGGCGCGCTCGTGCGTTCGGCCAGCCGCGCGCGGAATTCGGCGATCGTCGCCGGTCGCTCGCGCGGCCGCAGCGAGAGCGCCGCATCGATCGCCGCGGAAAATTCCGGCGGCACCGAAACCTGCACCGCCTGCGCGAGCGGAATATAGGAATCCTCGCCCTTCAGCGCGGTGTCGGTCTTGCGCTTGTCGGCATCGACCGGCGGCTTGCCGGCAAGCGTGCGGTAGATCGTGGCGGCGAGCGAATAGATGTCCATTCGCGGGTCGACGCCGCCGCTGTCGTCGCCCTGCTCCGGCGGCGAATAATTCGCCTTCACGACGCCGAAGCTCTTGGGCGACGGGCCGTGCGCGCGGGTATGCTCCGCGATGATCTTGAGCGCGCCGAAATCGATCAGCACGGGGCGGCCGTCGCCGCGGATCATGATATTGTCGGGCGCGATGTCGCGATGGATCAGGCCGTTGGCGTGCACGTATTCCAGTGCGTCGAAGACCGGATCGAAGATCGGGCCGAGCTCGGAAAGCTGCGGCGGCGCGCTGCGGGATTTCAGCCAGTCTTCCAGCGTCTGCCCCTCGACATGCTCCATCACCATGTAGCCGGTGCCGTTATCGGCGACATAGTTCAGCACCTCGATGATGTTCGGATGCTTGAGCTTGGCGAGGCGGTTGGTGGAGTCGGCAAAGCGCTTCAGCGCCCAGGACACGACTTCATCGTCCTGCTTGGAATAGGCGATCCGGGTGGCGTCGTCGCGCGAGGCGATGCCGCGCGGGAAGAATTCCTTGATCGCGACGCGGCGCTCGGTGATCGGGTTGTAGCCCTCGTAGGTGATGCCGAAGCCGCCCGCGCCGATCGCGCGCACCACTTCATAGCCGGTGATCATGGTCCCGGGACGAAGCGCGAATGGCATGTCGGTCGTACGCAAAGGCCGCTCCCCTTGGCACATGATCCCGAAAAGCGGACACCGCTTCTCGGAAAGGACCATGCTCAAACAAAAAGCTAAAGCGGGATGTCTATTCCAGTAAAAGGCATCCCGCTTCAGGGTTGTCGCGGATGCTAACGGCTTGGCTTTTCACGCGCAAACAGCTTTGCGCGCCCGGCCGTACAACAAGCCGTGAGTGCGGGGAGTTAGGGGATCGCGACCGCGACGAAGCGCTGCTCGCCGCCCGGATGGACCAGCAGCAGGAGCGCCACCTTCTTCCCGGCCTTCTTCAGCGCGTCCACGCGCGAGCGCATTTCTCCGGCCGTGGCGACCGGCTCCCCCGATACTTCCAGAACCACCGCCCCGGCCTGGACATTCTGGTCGGCGGCGTTCGATTCCGGATCGACGCCGGTCACGACGAGGCCCTTGAGGTTTTCCCTGATCTTGTAGCGGCGGCGCAGCTCGTCGCTGACGGTGGCAAGCTCGAGCCCGAGCGGGCGGTTCTGGGCCTGACGCTGATTCGGCTGCGGCGCCGGATCGGCCTTGGTCTGCCGGTTCGGCTTCTTGTCGGGATCGGTGAGTTTCGCGACCTCGAGCTTGAGCGTCTGCTCCTGGCCCTTGCGGATCACCACCACTTCGACGGTCTTGCCGATCTCGGCCCCGGCCACGATCCGCGGCAGGCTGCGCATGTCGCGCACTTCCTGGCCGTTGAACCGGATCACGACATCGCCCGCGAGCATCCCGCCCTTCATCGCCGGGCCGCCATCGGTGACCGCGGCGATCAGCGCGCCGCGCGCCGCCGGCAGCCCGAGGCTTTCTGCGATCTGGTCGTCGACCGCCTGAATGGAAACGCCGATCCAGCCGCGCTGGATTTCGCCGCTGTCGCGAAGCTGCTTGATCAGCGGCGCGACCGTATTCGCCGGAATGGCGAAGCCGATGCCGATGGAGCCGCCGGTCTGGGAGAAGATCGCGGTATTGATGCCGATCACCTCGCCCTGGAGATTGAACAGGGGCCCGCCCGAATTGCCGCGATTGATGGCGGCGTCGGTCTGGATGAAGTCGTCGTAGAGGCTCGACTCGATATTGCGGTTGCGCGCGGACACGACGCCGACCGTCACCGAGCCGCCGAGCCCGAACGGATTGCCGATCGCCATCACCCACTCGCCGACGCGGGTCTTGTCGGAGTCGCCGAAGCTGACGGCTTTGAGCGGCGTCTTCGGCTTCACCCGCAGCACCGCGAGATCGACCTTCTCGTCGCGCCCGAGCAGCTCGGCCTTCAGCTTGGAACCGTCGGAGAAATTCACGACGATTTCGTCGGCATCGGCGATCACGTGATTGTTCGTGATCACGATGCCCGAGGGATCGATCACGAAACCGGAGCCGAGCGAAGAGACCTTGCGCTGACGCTTGGGGTCGCCGTCGTTCTTGTTCTTGAAGAATTCCTCGAAGAAATCCTCGAACGGCGAGCCCGGCGGCAATTGCGGCATCGGCACGCCCTGCGACGGGCTCACGCTCTGCGAGGTCGAGATGTTCACGACCGCCCCCTGCACGCGCTCGGCGACATCCGCCACGTTGTCGGGACCGCGCGTCTGCGCGCGGGTGGCATGCGGGGCGGCGAAGATGAACGCGGCAACCACCGCGGCGGCGCCCAGTCGAGTGAGAATGGAAGAGCCGGTGTCGCGCGAAGCGGGCATGGAGAGCCTGTTCCTCTGCAAATCAGCGGGTGACAAATCAGCGTGTCTGGACCGTCGCGCAAAACTGCGCCCGAACGGCCTATGACGCAAGCAGCCGCGCGGCGATTGGTTCCCCGCGTTCCCGCAAATCCGCGTGAACTATCGCCGCACGAACCACACCAGCAGCACGCCTGCGATCGCGGCGACCAGCCCGACAACCCGCAAGGTGCCTTCGGGCGCATCGATCACCGCCGCGGCCGCACGCTTCGCGGCCCCCGGAAAGGCCGCGAGCGTCAGCCCCTCGATCGCGAGCAGGAGCCCGAGCGCGGCGACGAGGAAGGCCATGCGCGCCGAGGATCAGCGCGCCGTCGTGGGCGCAGGTGCCGGCTGCTGCGTGCCGCCCGCGGGATTCTGGAAGTAGCGAAAGAAATCCGAATCCGGCGTGAGCAGCATCTTCGTTCCATCTTTCGTCAGGCCCGTCTCGTAAGCCTGCATGGAACGGTAGAACGCGAAGAAATCCGGGTCCTGGCCGTAGGAATCCGCGAAGATCCTGTTGCGCAGGCCGTCGCCCTCACCGCGCAGTTGCTCGCCCTTCGAAGCGGCTTCCGCGATGAGCACGGTCACGTCGCGATCCGCCTTTGCGCGGATGGCCTGGCTCGCCTGGTTGCCTTGCGCGCGGATTTCCGCGGCTTCGCGCTGACGCTCGGTCTGCATCCGCTGGTAAACCGCCTGGCTGTTCGCGTCCGGCAGGTCCGCGCGGCGCAGCCGCACGTCGACGACCTCGATGCCGAAGTTGTTCTTGGCTTCGGCGTTCATGCCGTCCTTGATCCGGGCCATGAGATCGGCGCGTTCGTCGCGCACGACTTCGATGAAGGTCGATTCGCCGAGCACGCGGCGCATCGAGGAGTTGAGCACCGGCAGCAGGCGCGAATTGGCGCCCTCGACGGTGGCGACCGACTGATAGAATTTCAGCGGATCGGTGATGCGATAGCGCGCGAAGGCATCGACCACGAGCCGCTTCTGGTCGGAAGCGATGACTTCCTGCGGCGGGTTGTCGAGATCGAGGATGCGCTTGTCGATAAGCGTCACCGCGTCGATCAGCGGCAGCTTATATTGCAGTCCCGGCTCGGTGATGACGCGCTTGGGCTCGCCGAAGCGCAGCACGAGCGCCTGCTGCGTCTGATGGACGAAGAAGATCGAGGAATAGAGCGCGATCGCGACGATGGCGATCAGGACGGCGATGACGCCGGTAATCGTTTTCATCGACGTGCTCCCTGGGGCTGCTGGCGCAGCAGTTGATCGAGCGGCAGGTACGGCACGACATTCGAGCCCTTGTTGCTCGGATCGAGAATGACCTTGTCGATGCCACTGAGCACGCGCTCCATGGTTTCGAGATACATGCGGCGGCGGGTGACCTCCGGCGCGAGCTTGTATTCGGACAGAATCGAAAGGAAGCGCGCGGCCTGGCCCTTCGCTTCGACGACCGTGCGCTCGCGATAGGCTTCCGCGGCCTGAAGGATGCGCGACGCCTCGCCTCGCGCTTCCGGAACGACGCGGTTGGCGTAGGTCTGTGCCTCGTTCTGGAGGCGCTCGGCGTCGGCACGCGCCGCCTGCACGTCGCGGAACGCATCGATGACCTGGCTCGGCGGGTCGACCTTCTGCATCTGCACGCGGGTGACGGTGACGCCCGACTGGTAGCCGTCGAGGATCTTCTGCATCAGTTTCAGCACTTCCTGCTCGGTCGCGGCGCGCGCGCCGGTCAGGATCGGCTGGATCTGGGCGCGGCCGATGACTTCGCGCATCGCGGACTCGGCGACCGCCTTGATGGTGCTTTCGGGATTCTGAAGATTGAACAGGTACTGGCTTGCGCTATTGATGATCCAGAACACCGAGAAATCGACGTCGACGATGTTCTCGTCGCCGGTGAGGATCAGGCTCTCCTCGGTGACGTCCCGCGTGATGGTTCCGCGGCGGAAGTCTTCCTGCAGGCGAAAGCCGATCTCGACCTTGTTTTCGAAGGTGACGCGGGGCGTCAGCACGGTCTCGATCGGATACGGCAGGTGATAGTTGAGGCCCGGCTGCGTGGTCTGCACGAATTTGCCGAAGCGCAGCACGATGCCCTGCTCATCCGTATTTACCCGGTAGAAGCCGGACAGCACCCAGACCGCGATTGCCGCGAAGAGCAGGATCAGCCCGCCGCGGCCGCCGAAATTGCCGGAGCCGGGCAACACGTTTTTGAGCTTGTCCTGTCCGCGCCGGATCAGGTCTTCCAGATCCGGCGGCTGATTGCCGCCGCTGCCGCGGCCGGGGCCCTGCTGTGGTCCGGACCCCCAGGGTCCCTTTGGCCCACCGCCCCACGGTCCTCCGCTCTGATTCTTCCAAGACATTAAAGTAGCCTCCGGTCGCGCCGCGGGCGTTATGGAATGCCCAATTTCGATGATGCGACGGTTATAGGGTAGCGATTGTGGCGGTTCAACGCGCGCACCTGTCGCGCATCAAACCGTGAACCTGCGTGGGTGCCGGGCCCTCAGGAGCGCGCCCGGCCCGCCGGATAGTGAGCCCGATAGTGGTCGAGCACAAACAGGCGGATCGCGGAAGACAGGTTGCCCTGTTTTCGCTGCTGATCGACTTCCTGCACGACGTCGGAGAGCGTCACCTTGCGCTCCGCGGCGATGTTTTTCAGTGCGTCCCAGAACGCATCTTCGAGACTGACACTTGTTTTATGGCCGGCAATGACAATCGACCGCTTTACGACCGGACTCTTCATTTCTTACCTTCTCTATCTGCAAGCGAATGCAGACTGAGAGAGTGCTCTCGCTTTTCTTCGAGTATCGCGGACAGCTTGCGCTCATGCGCGGGGCGACCGTAGCGAGCGCGGTTTTGCGCGGCGGCGGCCTCCTTATCGGCGCGCGCCCTTGCTTTACGTGCGCGGCGCAGATTTACGATCTCGGCCATCGGCCGCTTCCTCGTCCCAACCCCCGACGCATGGGAATCTTGCGTTCCGTTTGCGTCAACGGCGCTGAACATTAGTGACAATAATCATATTCGCAAGTGACAATTCGTTTGATTTTGCATAGCGGTACTATGATGTTGAGATGATTGCTTGCAGCGCGAAATGAGCGCTGCAATGCAAGAACGGTAATGCAATACGCTGATCGCGAAGCCGAGAAACGAGAAGAGCCAATGACGAAAACACGCACGGAAACCGACACCTTCGGTCCCATTGAAGTGCCCGCCGACCGCTATTGGGGCGCACAAACGCAACGCTCGACGATGAACTTCAAGATCGGCGGCGAGCGCATGCCGAAGCCGGTCGTGCGCGCCTTCGGACTGCTCAAAAAATCGGCTGCGATGACCAATCAGGAACTTGGCCTGCTCGACGCGAAACTCGCGGAGGCGATCTGCAAGGCCGCCGACGAAGTCATCGAGGGAAAACTCGACGATCATTTCCCGCTCGTGGTCTGGCAGACCGGCTCGGGCACGCAATCCAACATGAACGCCAACGAAGTGATCGGCAATCGCGCGATCGAGCTGCTCGGCGGCGTCATGGGCTCGAAGAAGCCCGTGCATCCCAACGATCACGTGAACATGAGCCAGTCGTCGAACGACTCCTTCCCGACCGTCATGCATATCGCCGCGGGCGAGGAAATCACCCGCAATCTGATCCCGGCGCTCGAGCACCTGCACAAGGCGCTGGACCGGAAGGCCAAGGATTTCGCCCACATCATCAAGATCGGCCGCACCCATACCCAGGACGCGACCCCGCTCACGC
>CAZNPX010000057.1:14195-20497 GCA_964575175.1 uncultured Hyphomicrobiales bacterium
TCTCGGGCTATGCCGCACAGGTGCAGTCCTCGATCACGCGCATCCGCGCTTCCTTGAGCGAATTGATGCTGCTCGCGCAGGGCGGCACCGCGGTCGGCACCGGCCTCAACGCGAAAAAAGGCTTCGCGGAAAAGGTCGCGCAAAAGATCGCGGAGATGACGAAGCTGCCTTTCGTCACCGCGCCGAACAAGTTCGAGGTGATGGCCGCGCACGACGCCTATGTCGCGGCCCACGGCGCGCTGAATGCCTGCGCCGCCGCGCTCTTCAAGATCGCGAACGACATCCGCTTCCTGGGCTCGGGCCCGCGCTCCGGCCTTGGCGAGCTTTCGCTCCCCGAAAACGAGCCCGGCTCCTCGATCATGCCGGGCAAGGTGAACCCCACGCAGGCGGAGGCGCTCACCATGGTCTGCTGCCAGGTCTTCGGCAACAATACCGCCGTCACCGTCGCCGGCTCGCAGGGACATTTCGAGCTGAACGTTTTCAAGCCGGTGATGGCCTATGCGCTGCTGCAATCGGTGCGGCTCCTGGGCGACGCCGCCGTTTCCTTCACCGACAATTGCGTGGTCGGCATCGAGGCGAACGAGGACAAGATCAAGGATCTGCTCGAGCGCTCGCTGATGCTGGTTACCGCGCTCGCGCCGAAGATCGGCTACGACAACGCGGCGAAAATCGCGAAGACCGCGCACAAGAAAGGCACCACGCTTCGCGATGAAGCGGTCGGCGGCGGCTATATTTCCAACGAGGAATTCGATGCGCTGGTGCGGCCCGAGAAAATGATCGGGCCGGACGAGTGATCCGGCTCTGACGTTCAGTTCCATCCTCGCGGGCACCAGTCGTTTCTGGTGCCCGTTTCATATCCGGGCCCTCGCCCGCCTTTCCGATTCATTACGGGCCGGTAACCCCCGGCTTACGTAAGTTTCATTTGAAGATCACAATTCGCGCGACCATCATTCTCTGCATCGGGAGGACATCTCCCTCTGGAGAATATCGCGATGAAGAAATGGATTGTCGCCGGCGTCGCCACCGTCGCCATCGTGGGTACCGGCATCGGCGTCGCCGCCCATGCGCAGGGCCGCCACAAGCAGGGCTTTGAAGACCGCTTCGACCGCATGATCGAGCGCGTGCAGCACGGCGACCATAAAGGCTGGCACGAGGGCTGGCGCGGAAAGCGCAAGCCCATCAGCGCCGAAGATCGCGCGGCTTACCTCGACGCCCGCATCGCCGCCGTGAAGGCCGGCCTGAAGCTGACCGCCGAGCAGGAAAAGCTCTGGAGCCCGGTCGAGAGCGTGGTCCGCGACCTCGGCAAGAAATATGGCGAGCGTTTCGCCGCCCGCCGCGAGGAATGGCAGAAGCGCCGCGAGGCCATGAAGGACTCCAAGGAGCGGCCCGCGATCGACCAGATCGACCGCTTGCGCAAGCGCGCCGACGCGCTTGCGGAACGCGCAGCCGACCTCAAGCGTTTTGCCGATGCGGCGCAACCGCTCTACGCGACGCTGGACGAAGGCCAGAAGCGCCGCCTCCAGACGCTCGTGAAGCACCGCCGCGCAGGCATGATGCATCGCTGGCATCACCGCGACCGCGATGACGGCCCGCGCCGCGGGTAAATTCAGGAGATCGGAAGCCTGTCGCTGACCTCCAAAGGGTCATTCTCTCCATCCTTGATAGCGACGCTTCTGTAGTTGGCCCGCGGGTTGCCCCCCTCGCGGGCCAACACTTTTTTGAGCAGGCTCCTTTTGAGCAGGTGTCGGGGAAACGAAATCGGAACTGCCGCGTTTCCTACGATCGACAGGAGACCCAGCCCGATGAAACGCCTTGCTTCGCTCATCCTGGTATTGCCGCTTGCAGCGGCGCTCGCCCTGCCCGCGCAGGCCCAGACCCAAAACGACCGGCCCACGCTGACGCAGCTCGTGGCCCCCGAGGAAGCGCGGATCGCGCGCCTCAAGGCCAACCTCCATCTCGCGCAGGATCAGGAAGCCGACTGGAATCGCTTCGAAGCCGCGCTCAAGGACATTTCGAAGAAGCGCGCCGAACGCCGCATTGCGATGATCGACGAATGGGACAAGCGCGCGGCGGAAAAGGACCGCAAACCCATGCGCCACGCCGAGGCGCTGCGCAAACACGCGGATGCGCTTGCGCTGCGCGCCGATGAAATTCGCGCAATCGCCGACGCCGCCGAGCCGTTTTCCGAGAAGCTGAATGAACGGCAGCGCGGGCAGGTCGACCAGATCATCCGCACCTATGTGCAGACGCCCTATCTTCCGGAAAACCCGCGCCGCCGGAATTACTGATCGCTTCATCCGCGGAGCCCGTGCCGCGCCCTCCTCACCGTGAAGGTGTTGGTGTATGAGCCTCTGGTGACACTTCGAACGCGAGGGCCTGAAGCATGACCGTCGAACTCACCGTTCTCGCCCTCGCAACCCTGCTCGGGTTCGTGCATCTCTTTGCGGCGGCCAACGCCGCCACATGGGTTCGGGGACTGAAATGGAACGCCGGCCCGCGCGACGAGCAGAAAGCGCCGCTCCCGGGCATCGCCGGCCGGCTCGACCGCGCCTCCCGGAATTTTCTTGAGACGTTCGCCTTCTTCGCGGCGGCCGTGCTGATCGCGCATCTCGCGAACCGCCACAACGCGCTGACGCTGTATGGCGCATGGCTCTATCTGATCGCCCGCGTGATTTATCTGCCGCTCTACGCCGCCGGAATCCCGATGATCCGTTCGGTGGTCTGGTTCGGATCCGTCATCGGAATCCTCATGATCCTCGCCGGGCTTTGCCTGGCGTAATCATTGCGGCGGCTTGTAAAGCCCGCGCAGGTTTCCTTCGCTCCAGAACACATCGTCGACGCGCCACCCCTTCGGCGTCAGCACCAGCGCGAGCCGCACCGTCATCGCCTTGCCGAAATTCTTGAAGGTCGCGGTTGCGGTGGCGCGGTCGCTCGTCGCGTCCTGAATCGTGATCGCGGGATCGGTGATTTCCCAATCCTGCCCGTCGACGAAGGGGTCGCCGTTGAGCAAGGGCGCTTCCTGCAATTTCTCCGCTTCCTTCGCGTCCTTGTCGATCAGATCGGCGAGTGAAGACGTGAAATAGAGATCGAGCGCCTCGCGCGTCGTAAGATCGAGGCCCGGCACGTTCTTGCCGAGATAGCCCTTGTAGATGTTCTCGACGAAAGTCTTGGCATCCGGCTTCTGCGCCTGCGCGGCAGACGAGAAAAGCATGAGCGCCGCGAACGCGGCCATCCAGCGGAACTGCATGATTACACCGCGACTTCGGCCTTGATTGCGGGATGCGGATCGTAATTCTCGAAGGCGATGTCTTCGTAGCGGAAGCCGAAGATGTCCTTCACGGCGGGATTGAGCTTCAACGTCGGCAACGCGCGCGGCGCGCGGGAAAGCTGCAACTCCGCCTGCTCGCGGTGATTGTTGTAGAGATGCGCGTCGCCGAAGGAATGCACGAACTCGCCCGGCTTCAGGCCCGTCACCTGCGCGATCATCTGCGTGAGCAAGGCATAGGACGCGATGTTGAAGGGCACGCCGAGAAACACATCGGCGGAGCGCTGATAGAGCTGGCACGACAGCTTGCCGTCGCCGACCCAGAACTGGAACAGGCAGTGACAGGGCGCGAGCGCCATCTTCGGCAGGTCCGCCGGATTCCACGCGCTCACGATCAGGCGGCGCGAATTCGGGTTGGTTTTGATCTCCGAGATCAGGTCCTTGATCTGGTCGATGGCGCCGCCGTCCGGGGTCGGCCAGGAGCGCCACTGCTTGCCATAGACCGGCCCGAGATTGCCGTTCGCATCGGCCCATTCGTCCCAGATCGTAACGCCGTGGTCCTTGAGGTATCTGATGTTGGTGTCCCCGGCGAGAAACCACAGCAGCTCATGCACGATCGCTTTCAGCGCGAGCTTCTTGGTCGTCACCAGCGGGAAGCCGTCGGCGAGATCGAACCGCATCTGGTGGCCGAAGACGGACAAGGTGCCGGTGCCGGTGCGGTCGCCCTTGGCGACGCCGGTCTGGATGATGCGTTCGACGAGATCGAGATACTGCCGCACGGGGTCTGCTTCCTGAGTCGCTGCCGAATTTACGCGCTCGGCCCTGCCGCCGCACCCCTCGCGATTTCACCTTTCCGGGATAAGTATTAGAATATATATTCTACTATCGGGAAAGAAACGCCCCGGCCTTTCAGCCGGGGCGTGTGTGACAATTCGTTACTCGTCGTCATAGCCCGAATCGTAGCCCGGCGCGTAGCCCAGCGGCGCCTGGGCCTGACCAAAGCCCGTTTCGCCATAAGCGGGGCCACCATAGATCTGCCAGCCGTTCAGGTCCGGCGCGGGACCGCGGAGCTGAGCGGCGTTGATGTTGCCGCGCTCATAGAAATACTGTTCTTCGCCGGGCTCGGCAGCCTTGGCTACGCTGAGACCAGCGATCAGGGCCGTCGCAGCGACCGATGCGATAATGATCTTTTTCATACGGACATCTCCTTCAGTTTGTTTCCACCGCCTCATAGGAAGGCAACGCGGCAACTCCCCTTCAGTTCTGCGGCATTTGTGCAATGCAAAAGGCCTCCCATGCCGGGCCCTTGTCTTTTATAGAATATATATTCTAATAGCAGCATGGGCCGCCCCCCGCAGATCGACCACGAAGCCCTGATCGCCGCCGCGACCCTCGTGGCGGCAAGGCTCGGACCCGCCGCCACTTCGATTGCGGCGGTTTCCAAAGCGGCGGGGGTGCCGACCGGCTCGATCTATCACCGGCTGCCCTCGCGCGACGCGCTGCTCGCGGAGACATGGCTCACGGCGGCGGAGCGCTTCCAGCGGCAATTCCTTGAAAAGCTCGGCGGCGCGGCCACGGAAACCGATGCCGTCGCGTGCGCGCTGGTCACGCCGCAATTCGCGCGGAGTGATCATGCCGGCGCGGTCGTGCTGAATTCGCACCGCCGGGAGGAATTCATCCGCGCCGAAGCACCGGAGGAATACCGCCTGCGCGCGGCGAAGCTCGCGGCCGAGTTGCGTGAAGCCGTTGCGGGAGCCGCCCTCCGGCTCCTGCCCCGCGATCCGCGCGGCAAGGAAAAGGTAGCCGTGGCGCTGATCGGCATTCCGCTCGGCGCCGTGCGCGTCTTTCTTCCGCAGGCGGTGCCGCCGAAAGAAATCGACGCGACCATCGAGGCCGCGGTGCGCGCGGCGCTGCGCGCCTAGCTCAAGCCGCCGCCGCGCAGCCGTCCTTCTTCACTTTCCGCGTGGTGGACGCCGGATATTTCACCAGCATCGCTTCGGTTCGTACCGGACGGCGCACGAGCTCGCCCTTGCAGTTCGGGCAAACGCCGCGGAGCACGTTTTCGGTACAGTCCCGGCAGAAGGTGCATTCAAAGGTGCAGATGAACGCTTCGCGCGACTGCGGCGGCAGATCGCGGTCGCAGCATTCGCAGCCAGGGCGCAGTTCCATAGTCGGCATCGGCTCTCTCCTCGCTCGACGCAAGGTAATGGCGCTTTGCCGGCGCGCACAAGCCGCCATTGACGCGCCTTCAATAAAGGCCAACAGTGCGGCCGTTCCGAGGGGAGTCCTGAGCGCGCACGCGCAAGACGGGCTGAGATTCCGCGACGCGCGGTAACCCTTTGAACCTGATCCGGGTCATGCCGGCGAAGGGACAGGACAATGCACGGACTCAGTCCATCTATTTTCCACATGCCGTTTTTGGCCCGCGCGATTTCGCGCGCGGCCCGCATCCGCGTCTGAAAGCGAGGCAGCCATGAACATTCACGATCGCGAACTGAAAACCCCGGAAGTCACCACGGGTGCGCTCCCCGCCTCGCGCAAAATCTACGCGGTGCCGGATGCGGCGAAGGATCTGCGCGTGCCGCTGCGCGAGATCGCGCTTTCGGAAAGCGCGAACGAGCCCCCGCTGCCGGTCTACGACACCTCCGGTCCCTACACCGACCCGAACGTGAAGATCGACGTGGAGAAGGGTCTTTCGCGCGCGCGCGTCGCCTGGGTGAAGGAGCGCGGCGGCGTCGAGGAATATGAAGGCCGCCCGCTGCAGCCGGTCGATAACGGCAACGCCACCGGCAAGTATCTCGCCCGCGCTTTCCCGAATACGCCGAAGCCCTTGCGCGGCGTGAGCAATGCGCCGGTCACGCAATACGAGTTCGCCCGCGCGGGGATCATCACGAAAGAAATGATCTACGTCGCGGAGCGCGAGAACCTCGGCCGCAAGCAGATGCTGGAGCGCGCGGAAAGCGCCCTTGCCGATGGCGAGCAGTTCGGCGGCGCGCTGCCCGCGTTCATCACGCCGGAATTCGTGCGCGACGAGATC
>CAZNPX010000057.1:20507-21116 GCA_964575175.1 uncultured Hyphomicrobiales bacterium
ATCAGGCACTGGAAAAAGTGAAGGGCGATCCGGTAAAGCTGGATTGGGAAGTCTATAAGGACACGCTGATCGAGCAGTGCGAACAGGGCGTGGATTATTTCACGATCCACGCGGGCGTCAGGCTCGCTTATGTGCCGCTGACCGCTAACCGCGTCACCGGCATCGTTTCGCGCGGCGGCTCGATCATGGCGAAGTGGTGCCTGTCGCGGCACAAGGAGAGCTTCCTCTACGAGCGCTTCGACGAGATTTGCGACATCATGCGCAAATACGACGTGAGCTTCTCGCTCGGCGACGGCTTGCGCCCCGGCTCGATCGCGGACGCCAACGACCGCGCGCAATTCGCGGAACTGGAAACGCTCGGCGAGCTCACGCAGATCGCATGGCAGAAGGGCTGCCAGGTCATGATCGAAGGCCCCGGCCATGTGCCGATGCACAAGGTCAAGATCAACATGGAGAAGCAGCTGAAAGAATGCGGCGAGGCGCCGTTCTACACGCTCGGCCCGCTCACCACCGACATCGCGCCGGGCTACGACCACATCACGTCTGCTATTGGAGCGGCCCAGATCGGCTGGTTCGGCACGGCCATGCTCTGCTACGTCACCCCGAAGG
>CAZNPX010000058.1:0-21012 GCA_964575175.1 uncultured Hyphomicrobiales bacterium
TTTGCTGAGCTGATCGTAGCCGCCGCGAAACAGCACGCTGTCGATGGTGAGCCGCGGCTCGTTCGCGCGGCCTGTGGCCAGCGCGACCGCGCCTTGCGGCACCGAGAAGCGCCAGGTCTGGCTGCCCGTCTTCGGCGGCTCGATCACCGCGCCCAGAATGAGCCGGTTCTGCCCGCCGCCGATCTGCAACGGATCGACCACGAAAACGCCGCGCTGCGTATCGAAGCGAACCATGAGCTGGGCTTCGTCGATCTGGAAACGACCGCGCTCGTCGCGCGCATTGCCGACTTCGCCGCGACCCGCGACGACGCGGAAACTGCCGTTCACGAGCTTGCCGTCGACGCCGATCTGCGCGCGCAGCAGCCCGGAGATCGGCGTGCTCGCGAAAATATCCATGTCGCCGTATCCGGCGGCGTTGATGAGATCGTTCGGCACCACGCGGTCGGCGATCACATCCACCGCGCGCACGCCGTTCGCCGGCGCGCCGATGGAGGCATTCAGTTCCCAGGGATTGCTGCCCGCCCCCGAGCTCAGCCGCAGCGTGACGCCGCCGGCGGAAGGCCGGCGCAAAGAGAAATTGATATTGGTGAAGCGCCAGGTCCGGCCCGGCGTGTCGCTCTCCACGATCAGCGTGCCGCGGTCGAGCCCGACTTCGGCGAGCGCGATCCCGTCGATGCCGGTCCGCTCGAGACGGCCCAGCCAGTCGGCAATCTCCGTGAAGACGAGCGGATCGTCCGCGGGCTGTGGCGGCTGCGGCTTGCTCTTGACCTGCGGCTCCATCGCGCGCGCGGTCTGCGGCGCCTCCTTCGGCGCCGTTACTTTGATGCTGCCGTTCTCGTCGAGGCGAATGGTCATCACCGCGCCGACCAGCGTGATCCGGCGCGCGCGATAATTGCCCATCAGCAGGCTGCCCGTCTCGAGGCCGATCTCGGCCGCGGGCGCACGAACGATCTCCTCGTCCATGTCGTTGCGGATTTCCAGCTTCTCGGCGGTCAGCACCGGCGCACCCGCGCTGTCGTAATCGAGCCGGGTCTTGCCGATCACGACGCGATAGCCGGGCGGAAGTTTCTCCTCGAGCGCGCTGACGATCCAGGGCGTCGCCATGTCGGCGGAAAGCAGCCCGGTCAGGAACGCTACGTAGAGGCCGACGAGGCAAAGCACGAGAACCGCGAGGATGCCCGCGAACCAGCGGGCGATACGGCCCAGCGTGCCGGAGAACAGCCGGTTGGCCGGAGCGATCAGCCGGGCAAGTAAATTCGGCCGCTCCTGCGGCGAGTCGTCATCGTGCCACTCCTGGCTGTGGCCGCCTCTCATGCGCGCTCTTGCCTCAACGAATTCCCCTGCGCCGGCCAGCCTTGGCCACTGCCGGTGCACTCCCGCCAGAATCTGCGCCACTCCGCCCCCGGAATGCGCTAGAGTCCAGTAATATCAAGCCTTTAAACCCGCCGAAAGGAAGGCGTATGACAGCTTCTCCCACAGAAGGAACCCCCGCGCCGGATTTCTCCCTCCCGGTGGACGGCGGCGGCACGGTTTCACTTGCAGGCCTCCGGGGCCGCAAGGTCGCGATCTATTTCTACCCCAAGGCGGACACCCCCGGCTGCACCAAAGAGTCGATGGATTTCAGCCGCCTCAAGCCCGAATTCGAGCGCGCGAACACGACCGTAATCGGCGTTTCGGCGGACGCGGTCGCGGCACAGGACAAGTTCAAAGCCAAGCACGCGCTCACGGTTCCCCTCGCCTCCGACCCCGACCGCGCGATGATCGAGCGCTATGGCGTCTGGGGCGAAAAGAGCATGTACGGAAAGACCTTCATGGGCATCGAGCGCGCGACCTTCCTCGTCGACGACAAGGGCGTGGTGCGGAAGGTCTGGCGCAACGTGAAGGTCGAGGGCCACGCCGAGGCCGTGCTTGCCGCGGCCAAGGCACTGTAGCGCACCGGAATCGCCCCACGCCCGACCGGCAGGATCGCGCCGTTAACCGCCCGCTAACCATAAGCGGGCTTCAATTCCCCGCGTTGTGCCGGCGTTTCGTCCCGGCTTGAGGCTGGGAATGGCGTATCACTCGGTCCACGGCTCCAATTATCCTTATTCACGCGAAGGCTTCGGCAGGCGCTATCCGGAATATGCGCCCGCGGCCCCGCGCGGCGTTTCGCGCGCGGTCTTCGCGAGCACGCTTGTCGCCGCGATCTTATTCGCGCTGTGGTCCGGCGCGACCACCTTCTATCTCGTGTTTCGCGACGACGTGCTGCAGCGGCTCGCATTCCGGCAATCCGAAACCAGCCGCACGCAGGACGCGCAGATCGCAGCACTTACCACCGAGATCGAGCGGCTGCGTTCGACGAAATTCGTCGACCAGGAACGCATCGAGCAACAGCTCTCCGATCTTTCGCGCATCCAGCGCATGATCGACGCGCGCCACAAGGCGCTCGCCGCGCTCGCGCAATCGGTCACGGGCAATGCCGACATCACCGGCTCAATCCCGGCCGCTGCCGCGCCTCTGCTCACGACGCCGACCGCGCCGGAGGAAACTGCTCCCGCGCCGAAACCGCGCCCGCTGTCGGATACTTTCCTCGTCGATCCGCCGCTAGAACGCTCCGCTTCCATTCAATCGCGGGTGACGTTCCCGCGCGCGGCCGTTGCGCCGTCGGGCGGCGACGAAAAGCGCAAGCGTGAAGTCTCGGTCGCCGCACAGGCGCTGGCAAAACTCGGCGCCCAGCAGGCCCAGACCCTCAACGCGATCGAACTGGAACTCGACCAGCGCATGACGCGCACGCGCAAAGCCCTCGCCGCGCTCGGCCAGCGTGCGCCTTCGACGGCGCAAAGAACGGAAGCGCCTGTCGGCGGTCCATACGTGCCTTATACAGGCGTTCCCGAAGACGGCTTCATGCGGCAGGTATTCCGCATTCGCCTCGCCGCCGCCGAACAGGAACGCCTGCACAGGGAACTCGAGACGCTGCCGATCACGCTGCCCGTGTCCGGCCCGATCGAAATCACCAGCAGCTTCGGCCCGCGGGTCGATCCATTCCTGAAGCGCCTCGCCATGCATGTGGGCGTGGATATTCGCGGCCAGAGCGGCGACCCGGTGCGCGCGGCCGCGGCAGGAACCGTCATCTATGCCGAGCGCCACCGCGCCTACGGATTGATGGTGGAAATCGACCACGGCAACGGGCTGACCACGCGCTACGCGCATCTGTCCGCGATCCTGGTGAAGGAAGGCGCGAAACTCGCCGCGGGAACCACCCTCGGCAAGATCGGCTCGACCGGCCGCTCGACCGCGCCGCACCTTCATTTCGAGGTCCGCGTGAACGGCGATGCCGTCGATCCGCGCCGCTATCTGCGCGCCGGGAGCCTTCTCGCCGGCCTTTAGTGGCGCCCGCGCCACGCATTGAGCTTTTATTAGCCATTCCACGGCGATTTTTATTCAAATCGGCGGGAACGAAGGAACGCCCTAACCCCCGGCGACTTACCGTTCCGTAGTAAGCGCGAGTATGAGAGGGGGTCGTAATCTCTCAATCGCTAGTGGCATGGAACCCCGGTGGTATCCGGCGGTTACCCATGAGCTGGTGCCTCGCAACGCCCTGGGTCCCGAGGAGCCCCCATGGCGACACATGACTGAAAAGGCTTTTGCTATGACTGATCGAAACCTGCATGAAACGAAGGCCATCGGCCCGGACTCACCCGCCGGCCGCCGCAATGAAGGCCGGGGCTCTGCCACCAGCGAGCCGACAAATCGTCCTTACAGCGATGCGGGCAATCTCTATGAAATTCCCCGCATCCGCCCCGAGGATCCGCCCATGCGCAAATGGTGGACCGACGACGAACCGCGGCCGGAGGACGGCGCGGAGAATAGCTGACTATTCGGCGGCGACGGCAACCGCCTCGAAACGCGGAACGCGGCGTTCGTTATCTTCGACCCAGGCATCGCCTGCGAACCACTCGTGATCGCGATCGCAATGCGGGCAATAGCTGCGCGCGAAGAACACCGGCGACGAATAGAATTTCCTGCGCTCGGCGCGCAGCCCCGTGGGAACCGCCGCGCCCGTCACCGGGCATTCGAACATCACGTTACCCATGTTTCCCTCCTCGTCTTTTTCATCTTCAATGGCGGCTCTCGTAGAGAGCTTGCGTGAAGGCAGTGCGACGGGAACGGCACCATTGCGGGGTAAGATTGCGGCGAGATCGAGTCGCCGGATAACCAAACCGTTACAATGAAAAATCCGCGCGATGTTGCATCGCGATACGCGCGCGGAAAATCAGAACAATCTTGCAATCATTCGAATGCCGGCGAGCGCCAGCAACAAGGCGAGCAGGCCACGCAGGAGCGAAGGCCGGATCAATCGAATGCCGAGCCACGAACCGGCAAGGCCGCCGAGGCCGACGGCAACGAGCCAGAACGGCAAGGCCGATGGAAACGATTCCACGGTCGCCCAGACTCCGGTCAGCGCCGACGCCGAATTGAACAGGTTGAACGCCGCGGAAATCGCAGCCGCCTGTCGCGTCGCAGCCCAGCCCATCATCAACACAAGCGGAGCCAGGAATATTCCGCCGCCGACGCCGGTAACGCCGGATACGAAACCAAGCGCGCCGCCGACGCAAAGACCGGCGACGAACGGTGGATGAACCGGCGCCTGTGCGTCGGCATGGTGCGCGTTACGTGCCGAGCGCGCGAGTTGCACCGCCGCCAGCAGCAGCAGCAAGCCGACCACCGGTTGATAGGCTACGTCCGGAAGATTGACCGCGCCGCCCAGCAACGAGAACGGAATTCCGAGTATCGCGAAGGGATAGCAGCTACGCCAGGTCAGCAGCCCGGCGCGGTAAAAATTCAAGCAGCCGATCAGCGCGACCAGAATGTTCAGCGCGAGCGCGGTCGACTTGA
Source organism: uncultured Hyphomicrobiales bacterium (assembly GCA_964575175.1). Lineage (GTDB taxonomy): Bacteria > Pseudomonadota > Alphaproteobacteria > Rhizobiales > Xanthobacteraceae. The sequence goes on from CAZNPX010000058.1 coordinate 4,876, forward strand.
TCGTGACGGCCGAAAATCCCGCGAGCCCCATGACCGCGATGTAGCCGGTGCCCCCCGCCTGACCCGCGATGGAATAGAAGAACGCGACGCAGGCAAAGGCGAGCGCCAGCAGCCATTCGCCGAGCCCGAGATTCATCGCTTCACCCTCGCCGCACCGGCTCACACGCCCGAAACAACACGCCGCCGGAGATCGCTCCCCGGCGGCGTTCTATTTCGGCACCCGCGAAACGGTTACGCGGCTTTCTCCGAAGTGCTCTTGTCGAGATCGCGCAACTCGCGCCGCAGGATCTTGCCGACGTTGGTCTTCGGCAGATCGGAGCGGAATTCGATGTGCTTCGGTTTCTTGTAGCCGGTGAGGTTCTCGGCCGCGAACTTCATCAGGTCCTGCTCGGTGAGGTTCGGATCCTTCTTCACGACGAAGAGCTTCACCGCCTCGCCCGACGACGCATCCGGCACGCCGATGACCGCGCATTCGAGCACGCCCGGATGCATTGCCATCACGCCTTCGACCTCGTTCGGATAAACGTTGAAGCCGGAGACGTTCACCATGTCCTTCTTGCGGTCGACGATATAGACGTAGCCCTGCTCGTCGATCCTGCCGATGTCGCCGGTGCGGAAGAAGCCGTCCGACGTCATCACCTTGGCCGTCTCTTCGGGCCGCTGCCAGTAACCGGCCATCACCTGCGGACCCTTGGCGCAGATTTCGCCGACTTCACCGATCGCAAGTTCCTTGCCGTCATCGTCGCGGATCGAAATGAGCGTGGACGGGACCGGCAGGCCGATGGAGCCGTTGAAGGCGGTATTGCTGCCCGGATTGCAGGTGAGCACCGGCGCGGTTTCCGAGAGGCCGTAGCCTTCGAGGATCGGCGCGCCCGTGCGCTCGAGCCACTTGTCGGCGACCGCCTTCTGCACCGCCATGCCGCCGCCGTTCGCGACCTTGAGCATCTTCCAGTCGATCTTGTCGAAGTCCGGATGATTCAGGAGCGCGTTGTAGAGCGTGTTCACCGCCGGGAAGGTCGTGACCTTATGCTTCTGCAATTCCTTGATCAGCGCCGGCAGGTCGCGCGGATTGGCGATGAGCAAGCAGCACGCGCCCGCCCGAACGCCGAGGAAGAAGCAGGCGGTGAGCGCGAAGATGTGATAGAGCGGCAGCGCCGTCAAAATCATCAGCTGCTCGACCTTCGGCTCCTTGTCGAGCACGGGCTGCAACCAGGCGTCGTTCTGCAAGATATTCGCGATCACGTTGCGATGCGTGAGCGTGGCGCCCTTGGAAACGCCGGTGGTGCCGCCGGTATATTGCAGGAAGGCGACATCCTGCGGGCCGAGCTGCGGCTTCGAAAGCGTGTGGCCCTTGCCTTTGGAAACGGCGGCGTTGAACTGCACCGCACCCGGCAGATTGTAGGCCGGAACCAGCTTCTTCACCTTGCGCACGACGAAGTTCACGATGGTGCCCTTGAAGCCGAGCATGTCGCCCATGTTGGCAAGCACGATGTGCCTCAGGCCCGGCACTTTCGCCCGCACCTTCTCCAGCGTGTTCGCGAAATTTTCGAGAATGACGATGGCGGAGGCGCCGGAGTCGTTGAGCTGATGCTCGAGTTCGCGCGGCGTATAGAGCGGGTTCACGTTCACGACGGTGAAGCCCGCGCGCAGGATCCCGGCGATCGCGACCGGATACTGCAGCACATTCGGCATCATGACGGCGACGCGGTCGCCCTTCTTCAGCCCGAGCGATTGCAGATAAGCGCCGAACGCCGCCGAATGCGTGTCGAGATCGGCGTAGGTGATCGCCTTGTCCATCGAGATGAAGGCTTTGCGCGAAGCGTAAGTCTTGAAGCTCTCTTCAAGCACCTGCACCAGCGAATTGTAGCTGTCGGGGTTGATCTCCGCCGGAACGCCCTGCGGATATTGCTTCAGCCAAATTTTTTCCACGGCTCAACTCCCTCCCTGGTTTTGTTTTTTTGCTTGTCCGAGGAATACCAAAGGCCGGACGTAAATAGAAGAGTCCGTTACGACAGCTTTACGCAGCGGCGCCGCATGCATAGGCGCATTACCGCAACGTCATCAAGGGCTTGGGTGCCGCCCCGGCCTAGTCGCCCGCGCGCGGCAGTTCCCCGAAGCCGCGGCCTGTTTTCGCGGGCGCGCAGCGGATCAGGCGGCTGTCCTCCACCGCGGCCTGCCGGTGTTTCACCGCCTCGCGATAAGCCGGATCGCGGATCATATCGACAAAGGCCTGCACGCTCGGATAGCGCGCGATGAAACAGTGATCCCAACGCTCGCTCTGCGGGCCGATCAGCATCAATTCGAACTTGCCCTGCCAGACGATCCTGCCGCCGAGCCGCTCGAATACCGGCCCGCTTTCGCGGCCATAGGCGGCATAAGCCTCGGCGCCCGTCGCGCTTCTTCCGTCGGGGTAGTTCGCGACGGCGCGGAGCCGCACGAGGTTCAGCATCTCGATCGGCCCTTCGCGATTGTTCTCGCGGAAGAGCGCGAAGATTTCCTTGGCGGGATCGATGTAGGAGGTCATGACTTTGTTGCACCTTTGGTCTTGCGCGGACGCCTTGCGGCGGCAGTCCGGCCTTTGGCGCGCGGCGGCTTGAATGCCGGGTCCAGCCCGTGACGAAAGTTGCGGATGAAGTGCCTTGCGACTTCCTCGACCGACAGCCCGCTGTTCGGGCGGTACCAGACCGGCAGCCAGTTCAGCGCCCCAAGCAGCTGAAGCCGGAACAGTTTCGCGTCCACGCTCGCCGGCAATTGCAGGTCCGCGACCAGCACGGCGATCAGCCGCTCATAAGAGTCGCGTTGCGGCACCATGATCTTGCGAAAGGGCGCAAGATTGCCCTCGTAATACTGCGCGGCGATAGCCGCGCCGGGACGCTCGGCGGAAGTGAAGTTGCGGCAATGCGCGGCCGCCGCCGCCTCGAGCCGGTCCCAAGGGTCTTTCAGGCCCGCAATCGCATCCATCACCTCGCGCTGCACGGCCTCGAGGCTGCGGCCGTGAACGGCCACGAAAATCTCTTCCTTGCTGGGGAAGTGATAGTAGAGCGAGGCCGTCGTCATGCCGACCGCCTTCGCGATGTCGCGGATCGAGATTCCCTCGAAGTCGCGGCGGGCGAACAGCTTCTGGGCGGCATTCAGAATCCTGGCGCGGCTCGCATCGGCCTTGGATTCCTTGGCGCCGCTCAGCGGCGCCAGCGCGCCGCGGGGCTTTCTGGCGATCATGGAAGGGAACTCCGGGCGGTTTGACATCTACCGATCGATCGTTAGAAAATGATTTCGGGGAATGGAGGATGGCCGGTGCAAATTCTACAAACGCGGGTTGAACAAGCCGATCCTGCCGGAGCCCCGGCGGAAGTAAACCCCCTCACTGTGCTCACCGAGGATTTCGAGCGGCTCAACGACGAAATCCGCGCGCTTTACAAAGCGGCGCTGCCGCCCGCGGAAATTCACCAGCTTTGCCGCGGGGCGCGGGAGCAGGCGGCAATCGGCAGCATGATTCTCCACGACTGCACCTTGCGCGCGACCAACGGCACCCTCACCCCGGCGCACATGGCGAACGCGCAGAAATGGATCGCCGGCGTCCGCCGCTGGATCGAAAGCCGGCAGAACGCTTACGCGGCCAATGTCCGGCGCAAATTTTACGTGATCAAGCCGCGCGCCGGCTATTGCAGCAACGGCATCTCGAAGCGCAACGCCAACGGATAAAACGCCTTCCAGTGGCTCCAGCGCCGGGAACCCGCCTCCGACAACGTCCACAATGCGCCGTCCGGTTCGAAGCTGATACCTTCGCCACCCGCAGGCATCGCAAAACGCGCGAGCGAAGCGCCGGACGCGCGATCCAGTTTCACGATTTCACCGAGCGTCGAACCGCTGCGCATGATCCACAGCGCGCCGGATGCATCGAAGGCGGCACCCTGCGCTAATGCCGGTATCGAAACCGTCTCGACCGCATCGGCCTCCGCGAGCGTTTTCTTTCCGAGCGCGGCCCACGGAAACCTGAACATGCGCGCCGGTTCGGCGCGCTCATATTGACCGATCCACACGCCGCTCTCCTCGCTCGCGACAAAGGAGCCCTTCACGGGTGGATCGAGCTTCACGCGGCTGACGACGCGCCCGATGGGATCGCCGGCGCGCACCATCAACTCGATCTCGAAGAGTACCCGCGCATCGGTAACGATGAGGCGGCCGGGGCTGCCTCTGGCAAGACCGCCCGCGTGTCCGCAGCTTGCCGGCAGATCGAGATGGCCGAGCGCCGCGCCGGTTTTCGCATCCAGCGCAATCAGGCGGCATGGTCCGCGATCCTGCTTGCGGTCGATGCTGAAATATCCCGAGATGAAAAGCCGCCCGTCGAGAAAAACGATGCCTTGCGGCACGAAGCCCTCGTCGAGCGCAGGGATCCAGATGCGGCGTTGCACCGCCCGCGCGTTCGGCACCGGCGTGAGTTCGCGCGACGTATAAGTTGGTTTCGCACCGAGCGGCGCCTGCGCGTGACTTTCAGGGCTTGCGGAAATCAACAGCGCAGCGGCGAGCGCAAGCATTCCGCAACGCCTCTCGATCCGCAGCAACGAATTCCGGCCTGCCATCGGGCTCGCGCCTTGCACTTTGCTCACGCGCGCCACTCTACCGGGCGCGGCCGTGAAAAACCAACCGCCCCGCGATTGCGCGCGGAGCGATCGTTCGCTGAAAACCTGCCTTAGCGGCGGGTCAGCACTTTCCTGCGCTCACGTAGCAGAGCGGATTTTGCTGGACGCAGACCGAGCGCGCTTCGTCGATGGTTTTGCCCTTGGCGGTGCAGACCTTGCTCGTCAGCGGCACCGGGATCGGGCAGCGCACGCAGAAGGAATGCGATGGCGTGGTGAGATTGCGCCAGGTGCGCTTGACCTTCTGCGTTACGGTTTCTTCTTTCTTCGGCTGCGCCTGCACGCGCTCGACCGGCGTGTAGTTCAGTCCGGGGGAAATCGAACTGAGTGGGGAAGCCGACACTAGGTTTGCGCTTGCGAACAAAAGTCCGGCAGCGGCAATAGCAATCAGGCGCATGATATTCTCTCCCAAATAGAGGCCCCTACCCGGTAATGCCGTAGCCCCGGGGCCGATCGCCCTTAACATCGGGAAAGGTGCGAAGGTTCCGCGGCCCCGTCCTGCCGCCGCGAAGCGTCGCCCAAAAACAAATGCGCCCCGCGGCGAACCGCGAGGCGCATTCTTTCTTGCGGCGGAAAGCTCAGTCGACGGTCGCGCCGGAAGCCTTGACCACCGGACCCCATTTATTGGTCTCGTCGACCATGAACTTCGTGAACTGCTCCGGGGTCACGTCGAACGGGACGCCGCCGAGATCCTCGATCCGCGCGTTGATCTTCGGGTCCTTCAGCGCTTCATTGATGGCCTTGTTCAGCTTGTCGATGACCGGCTGCGGCGTGCCCTTGCGCACGGCCACGCCGAACCAGGAGCTCGCCTCGAAGCCCTTCACGGTTGCCGCAACGGTCGGGACCTCCGGCAGCGCCTTAGCCGGTTGCTCGCTCGTCACCGCGATCGCGCGAAGCTTGCCCGCCCGAACGTGGGAGATCGCGGACGGCAGGTTGTCGAACATCACCTGCACCTGCCCGCTCAGGAGATCGACGATCGCGGGGGCCGAGCCCTTATAGGGAATATGCGTCATCTGCACGCCGGTCATGGTCTTGAACAATTCGGCCGAGAGATGGATCGACGAACCGTTGCCCGACGACGCGACGTTCACCTTGCCCTCGTTCTTCTTCGCCCAGGCGATGAATTCCGGAACCGTCTTTGCCGGAACGTCCGGGTTCACGACCATCACGTTCGGCACGCGCGCGAAGCCCGCCACGCCGGTCGCCTGTTCCAGAAAGTTGAACGGCATTTTCTTGAACAGCGTCGCGTTGATCGCGTTCGCGGGGCTCACGATCAGGAGCGTGTAACCGTCGGCCGCCGCGTTCAGCGCATCGCCGGTGCCGACATTGGTGCCAGCGCCGGGGCGGTTGTCGATGATGAAGGTCTGCTTCAGCGACCTGGTCAGATGTTCGGCAACCAGACGCGCGAGCACATCGGTGGTGCCGCCCGCAGGATAAGGCACGATCACGCGCACTGTGCGGCTCGGATAGTCCTGCGCCGACGCGGAGCCGAGGCTCACGAAAAGCGCGAGCGTAGCAAGCACGATAAAGCGGAAACCAACGATCACTTCGATTCCTCCGAATGACATTTTTATGCAGGCAACCTAACGCCTGCACGGCGCGCAGCGCAAATACGCGCCGTTTCGCCATGCGGAAGAAACGCGAAATTTACGCGCGCTGCGCCTTGTCCTTCTGGTTTTGCGCAACGATTGCGTCGCGCGCAGCCTTCCACTGCGCGTCGTCCCACTCGCGAAGCTCATAGAAGTTCCCGCCGGTGGCGAGCGCCTGCGCGCCGTCCATCGCGATCATCTCGCCGCTGAGCCAGTCGCAGCCCGGCGACATCAGGAAGGTCGCGAGATTCTGGAGTTCCTCCAGCGTGCCCGCCCGGCCCATGGGATTGCGCTTCGCGGTGCGTGCGCCCGGCTGCTCGCCGGGATTGAGCCGCTTGCTCATGCCTTCGGTCGGAATTTCGCCGGGCGCCACCGCGTTCAGGCGGATGCCGTAGCGGCCCCATTCGCTCGCAAGCGACGACGTCATCGCGGCGACCGCGGCCTTGCTCATGGCGGAAGGCACCACGAAGGGTCCGCCGTTTCGAACCCATGTCACGGAAATCGAAAGCACGTTGCCCTTGTGCTTGCCCGCGATCCAGCGCTTGCCCACCGCCTGCGTCACGTAGAAGGTGCCGCGCATCACGATGTTGGCGACCGCATCGAAGCCGTTCGGCGAAAGGTCCTCAGTGCGCGAGATGAAATTTCCCGCGGCGTTATTGACGAGGCCCGTGAGCGGGCCGGCCTTGAAGATTTCCCCGATCATGGCATCGACCGCCGCGGCATCCCGAATATCGACGCTATAGGCGGAAACTTTCCCGCCATGCGTTTTCATGAGCGCGTCGGCCGTCTCGTCGCAGACCTGCTTGCGGCGTCCGCAGATTGCAATCTCCGCGCCGAGCGAAAGAAATTTTTCGCTCATGGCGCGGCCGAGGCCGGTGCCGCCGCCGGTCACGAGAATCTTCTGGCCCTTCATCAAGCCCGGCTGAAACATCGGTCGCCTCCCTGTTCTTCTTTGCGGCAAAGGTCATATGCCCGCGCTGTCAGGTCAACAGCGCGGGCACGAACCCTTCCGCAACGGAAACAGGAAGTTGGCGTCAGGCCACCTTCTTCGTGACCACGCCGGAGCCTTCGGTGAGCATGACCTTGTTGAGCAGCTTCACCAGCGCATAGACCGACTCGATCGCGGGCGCCGGCGTATTGGTGATCTTCGCCATTTCGAGAATGGAGCCGATCAGCGCTTCGGTTTCCAGCGAGCGCCCCGCCTCGACGTCCTGCAACATCGAGGTCTTGTGCGCGCCGACCGACTCCGCCCCGGCGATGCGCTTGTCGATGGTGACGCGGAAGGTAACGCCGAGCTTCTCGGCGATGTCCTGCGCTTCCTTCATCATGGTCGCCGCAAGCGCGCGCGTCTCCGCGAACTGGCAGATGTCGACCAGCGTCGCGTGGGTCAGCGCCGAAATCGGGTTGAAGGAAAGGTTGCCCCAGGCCTTGAGCCAGATTTCCGAGCGAATGTCCTTCAGCACGCGCGACTTCAGCCCCGCCTTCACGAACAGGTCGTGCAGCGATTTCGTGCGCTCGCGCGTCTTGCCGTCCAGCTCGCCGACGGGGAAACGGTCGCCCTCGACATGATGGATCACGCCGGGCGCGGTGACCGCCGCCGCGGGATAGACCACGCAGCCGATCAGCCGTTCGGCGTCGATCTTCTTCGACAGCACGCCGGAGGGATCGAGGCTTTGCAGGCGCTGGTTGTCGTACTGGCCGCCGAGCTTCTGGAAGTACCACCACGGCAAACCGTTCTGCACGGTGAGCACGACCGTATCCTTGTCGAGCAGATGGTCGATGTCGCGCACGACCTGATCGAGAAAATGCGCCTTCACCGCGAGCACCACGAGATCTTGCTTGCCGGCGTCGGCGGCCTTGTTCACCGCCTTCATCTTCGCGGTCTGTACCTTGCCGTCGTGCCATTCGAGCTTGAGGCCGCCCTTCTGGATCGCGGCGAGATGCGCGCCCTGATCGATCACGGTTACGTCCTCGCCCGCGAGCGCGAACTTCGCCGCGAGCAAGCCGCCGATCGCGCCCGCGCCGACCACGCAGATACGGCGGGCTTTCGGCGCCTCGCCCAGCAGGAACGGCGACGGCAACACCTGATCGAACCTGTTGGTCAGCGTACCGACGCCGTCGATCACGATATCGACCACGTTCTCGGCCTTATCCATCACGCCGACGCCCAGCGAGGTGCCGCAGGCGATGATGTCACCCGGCATCAGGGTCATGTCCTTCGAGACGGCGGCGACCAGTTTGTGCGGCGGGAAGAACATGTCCGTCACCGGATAATTCTGCCGCTCCTTGCCGTTCAGCACGGTCTTGATGCGCAGCTTCATCGGGTCCACGCCGGTCACGATGCCGGGGCCGAACACGCCGAAGGTGTCGAAGCTTTTCGCGCGCGTCCACTGATCGAAGGTCGGAAACTTTTTCATCAGGTCGACGGCGGTGACGTCGTTCACGCAGGTGTAGCCGAAAATGTAGTCCCCCGCCTCGGCTTCGGAAATGTTCGAGCACTTCTTGCCGATGACGACGCCGAGCTCGCCCTCGTACACGATCTTGCCGTCATAGGTGGCGGGCCGGCGGATCGGCTCGCCATGGGGGTGATAGGCGTTCGGCGCCTTGATGAAGTAGAGCGGCTCGGTGGGGTGCTGGAAATCGTTCTTCGCGGCGAGCTCGTGGAAATTATTCCACAGGCAGACCATCTTCGAGGGCTCGCAGGGCGTCATCAGCTTTACGTCGGCAAGCTTCGCGCTTTCGCCCGTGGCCTTGGGGCTCGCGAACATGTCGCCTTCGTGAATTTCGATCGTGTCGCCTGACAGCGTGCCGAAATATTGCTTGCCGCCGCGCTCGAAGCGCACCCACTGCGTCATCGTCCCTCTCCAGATTTATTGCGGCGCGGCATCTTCCGCGCTCGTCCGGACGAGGATCATGCAGCGATAAGGAACGAAAGCAAGCGCGGGAGCGCAAAGCCTCTATGCGCTCATATCCTTGCTGTCATTCCGGACGCGCGCGTTTGCGCGCGATCCGGAATCCAGTGCTACACACTCAGCATTTGTTGCTCTGGATTCCGGGTTCGCACCTTCGGTGCGCCCCGGAATGACAACCTAGTTACTCCACGTCTTCGACACTCTCCGGCCCGCCGCCGAAGACTTTCTGCGCGAGCGTCGCGTGCATGAAGTTGTCGAGATCGCCGTCGAGCACATCCTGCGGCGAAGTGGAGGTTTCGCCGGTGCGGAGGTCCTTCACCAACTGATAGGGTTGCAGGACATAAGAGCGGATCTGGTGGCCCCAACCGATATCCGTCTTCGCGGCCTGATCGGCCGCGGCCTTTTCTTCGCGACGCTTCAACTCCGCCTGATAGAGCTTTGCGCGGAGCATGTTCCACGCCTGCGCGCGGTTCTTGTGCTGCGAGCGATCGCCTTGCGACACGACGGCGATGCCGGTCGGGGTGTGCGTGAGCCGCACCGCCGACTCGGTCTTGTTGACGTGCTGGCCGCCCGCGCCGCCGGAGCGCATGGTATCGACCCGCACATCGGATTCCGCGATTTCGATCTTGATGTCGTCGTCGACCACCGGATAGACCGTGATCGACGAGAACGAGGTGTGCCGCCGCGCATTCGCGTCATAAGGCGAAATGCGCACGAGCCGGTGCACGCCGTTCTCGGTCTTCAGCCAGCCATAGGCGTTCTTGCCCTTGACCTCGATGGTCGCGGACTTGATGCCGGCGGCTTCGCCGTCGCTCTGCTCGACGAGCGCGATCTTGAATTTATGCTGCTCGGCCCAGCGCATATACATGCGCAACAGCATCGAAGCCCAATCCTGACTCTCGGTGCCGCCAGCGCCGGCGTGCACCTCGAGGTAAGCGTCGTTGGCGTCGGCCTCGCCGGAAAGCAGCGCTTCCATCTGGCGGCGCGCGGTCTCGGCCTTCAGTTCGTCGAGCTTCGCTTCCGCGTCCCTGACCGTCGCTTCGTCGTTCTCGGCTTCGCCGAGCGCGATCAGTTCGATGTTGTCGGAAAGATCGGTTTCGACCCGCCTGATCGAGCCCAGCGCATCTTCGAGCGAAGTGCGCTCCTGCATCAGCTTCGATGCCTTCTGCGGATCGTCCCAGAGCTTCGGGTCTTCGGCGAGCGCGTTCAGCTCGGCCAGGCGCTTTTCCGATTTCTCGACGTCAAAGAGACCTCCTCAGCAGTTCGAGCGACTGCTTGATTTCTTCGACGAGTTTCTGGGTTTCGGCGCGCATCGGATCACCATGAATTGCGGGGCCTTATAGCAGCGCCGCGCCTTGCTGCAACATCCGGCGACGGGAATAATGCCCGCTTCCATGAACGGGAGCAGACGCCATGCGGAGCCTTTTTCTCGTACTCGCGTTCTGCCTCGCGGGGACCGCAGCCTTCGCGCAGGCCGATGGACTGGGACAGGCGCTCGAGCGCGATCCGGCTCCGGCTGCCGCCAGCAATATCGAGGAAACGCTTCGCGCCCTCGGCCTGACCGGAACCTGGGCCATCGACTGCACGAAACCCGCGGGCGCCGGCAACGTCCGCGCCGAATTCCGCACCCTCAACGGCAAGATCACGCAGGTGCAGGACATCGGCGGGAGCGTCACCAACAATTACGAGTTTCAGAAGGTGGAGCGGATCGCTTCCGACCGGATTCGCATTACGGCGCGCTTCTACAATAGCCAGGCCGAAGAGGTGAACGTCTTCGAATGGCTGCTACAGGGCAACCGCATTCGCACCATCTCAAACATGTCGGAGAAGCGCGGGCCGTTCGTGGTCGATGGCGTCATCGTCGCGGTCAAACGCGAAACGCCGTGGCTGACGAAATGCAGTTGAACCGGACGCCGCAAAATAAAAATGGCCGGAAACTTTCCGGCCATTTTTATTTCTGTCGCTTCGCGATCACCACAGGCCACGGCCGCGGGTGAAGAAGCCCTGCTGATCCTGCGTCGTGCCGCGGTTCTGGTTGCCGCCGATCGGATTGCCGTCCTGATCGGTGAAGCCGACGACGGAGAGGCTGTCCGGCGGCGCGGTGCCGGGGCGGAAGGCTTCGAGAATGACGCGATTGTCGCCCGACTGCGCGCGCAGGCCGGTGGAAAGATCGACGCGCACGAGCTTGAGGCCCGGGGGCACGCGGAAAGGCTGCGGCGGACGGTCGGCCAGCGCCTCCTTCAGGAAGTCGCGCACGATCGGCGCCGCATACTGGCCGCCGGTGATACCGCGGCCCAGCGGCCGCGGGCGGTCGTAGCCGAGATAGACGCCGACCACGAGATCGGGCGTGAAGCCCATGAACCAGACGTCCTTTTCGTCGTTCGTGGTGCCGGTCTTGCCGGCCACCGGACGATTGAGCGGACGCATCACCGTGCCGGTGCCGCGCTGGACCACGCCTTCCATCATCGAAGTGATCTGATAGGCGCTCATGGGATCGATCACGAGTTCGCGGCGATCGACCAGCGTCGGCTCCGGCTGGTTGTTCCAGGCCTGCGCGTCGCAGCCCTGACACTGGCGGTCGTCATGCTTGAAGATGGTCTTGCCGTAGCGGTCCTGCACGCGGTCGATCAGCGTGGCCTGCACCTTGCGGCCGCCGTTCGCGAACATCGAATAGCCAGCGGCCATGCGCAGGAGCGTCGTCTCGCCTGCACCGAGCGCGAAAGAGAGGTACGGCGGCATCTTGTCGTAGATGCCGAAGCGGCGGGAATATTCCTGCACCAGCGGCATGCCGATGTCCTGCGCGAGCCGCACGGTCATGACGTTGCGCGAGTGCTCGATGCCGAAGCGTAGCGTCTGCGGTCCGTAGAACTTGCCGGAATAGTTCTGCGGATTCCACGCCTGCTGTCCGGGCCCCTGCTCCACTTCGAGCGGCGCATCCATGACGATGGTCGACGGCGTGTAGCCGTTGTCGAGCGCCGCCGCATAAACGAACGGCTTGAAGGACGAGCCCGGCTGGCGATAGGCCTGCGTCACGCGGTTGAACTGGCTTTCATCGAAGGAGAAGCCGCCGACCAGCGCGAGCACGCGGCCGGTCCACGGATCCATCACGATGAAGCCGCCGGAAACTTCCGGCACCTGTTGCAGACGATAGAGATTGTCCTGCTTGCCTTCGAGCTTGGAGACATAGATCACATCGCCGGGCGCGAAGACCTGCCGCATCGGCTTCTTGGTCCATTTGATGCCGTCGGCGGGAACGACGCCGGTGTGCCGCTCCTGCGAGAGCGCGCCCGAGCGGTCGCGCGGCGGCTGGAAGCCGATTGTGGTGGCGCTGTCGGTGACCTGCAACACCACCGCGAGCCGCCAGCCGGTGTCGTTGAGCGTGCGCATTTCGGCGAGCTTCGCGCCCCAGTCGGAGCCCGGCACCGGATCGATCTTCTGCTGCGCGCCGCGCCAGCCGCGGCTTTCGTCGAAACGCACGAGGCCGTCGGTGAACACGCGCCGCGCGATCACCTGCAATTTCGGATTGAGCGTGGTGCGAACCGAGAGGCCGCCCTCGTAGAGCTTCTGCTCGCCGTAGCGCTCGAAGATTTCGCGGCGGACTTCCTCAGCGAAGTATTCGGCGTTGAACTGGTTCGGCCCCTGCGCGCGCATGGCGATGTTGAGCGGCTTCTTCTTCGCCTCGTTCGCTTCCTGCGGCTTCACCGCGCCGGTGATGACCATCTGGTCGATCACCCAGTTGCGGCGCACGATCGCGGCGTCGCGCTGACGGAACGGATGATAGTTGTTCGGGCCCTTGGGAAGCGCCGCGAGATAGGCGACCTCCTCGACATTGAGCTGGTGCACCGACTTGTCGAAATAGAGCAGCGACGCGGCGGCGATGCCGTAGGCGCCGATGCCGAGATAGATGTCGTTGAGATAGAGCTCGAGGATCTTTTCCTTCGAGTAGGCACGCTCGATGCGGAGCGCGAGCAGGGCTTCCTTGATCTTGCGGTTGATCGAGGTTTCGTTGCCGGTCAGGAAGTTCTTCGCGACCTGCTGCGTGATCGTGCTCGCGCCCTGCGGGCGGCGACCGGTGCCGTATTGCTCGATGTTGTTGACGACGGCGCGCGCGATGCCGAACAGGTCGATGCCGCCATGCTCCCAGAAATTCTTGTCTTCGGCCGCGGTGAAGGCGTCGAACACGCGCTTCGGGATCGCCTGAATGGGCAGATAGAGGCGCCGCTCGCGGGCATATTCGGCGACCAGCGAACCGTCCGACGCATGCACGCGCGTCATTACCGGCGGTTCGTAGTTCTGGAGCTGGGAGAAATCCGGCAGGTCCTTCGAGAAGTGCCAGACGGCCCAGGTAAAGCCCACGGCGCCGACCACGAACATGATCGCCCCTGCCGCGAACAGAAAGCCGAGAAATCTTACGAAGAACCGCATCTTACACTGACCTGCCCTGCCGCGATTCAGCCGCTCCCGCCGGGATCAAACCCAATCGGCCCTAATTCGGCGCTCGCGTCCAGCCCTTTGCGCTCAAAAATGCGCTAGCCGCTCCTAGACGGCACGGAAGGCCAAATTTGGGCCTGTCCGTCAATGGCATAAGCCGGAATGCAGGTGCGAGGTTCCGCCGTCAGCTTGCGGAATTGGGGGCCGCGACCATCGCGTTGCCGCGCCACTGGAAATTGCGACCGCGCCAGCCTTCGACCCAGAGTACGGGGAGCAGGAAATCCCGCAACAGGCCCAGCAAAGGCGAGCGCCAATTCCAGTGCCAGCCCAGCGCCAGGGCGAAGAGCGCCTCGGCCCCGTACCAGACCCCGGCGAAGACGAAGCCGAGCCACAGCGGCAGGCCCGCGAGGTGGGCTGCGAGCCCGAGCAGAACCGCGGGCCACACGCCGCCCGAGAGAATCTCGAGCGCGAAACAAAGCGGGAAGCTGACCCGGCGCAGCCGCGCCCAGCGCACCTGCCGCGCCCAGACTTCCCGCAGGGCGCGCTTGCCGAGCGGCTGCACGAAATACGAATCCGCGAGCCGCACCACGAGCCCCGCGTCGCGCACGATCTTGGTGGAAGCCGCATCCTCCGCGGTTTCCGCGCCGAGCGCGGTGATGCCACCATTGGCTTCGAGCCAGTCGCGCCGCCACAGCATCGACTTGCCCTGCGCGAAGCCAGCGCCGATGCAGTCGGCGAAATACTGCCAGCGCGCGGCATACTCGTTGAGGAAGGCGCACTCGAACTCCGCCGCGATGCCTTTCGGCGCGGCGCCCACCGGCGGCGCGCAGACGAGGCCGGTCTCCCCGTCCCAGACTTCGAACAGACGCTGCAAATATTCGGGCGGCAGGATGACGTTGGAATCCGAAAGCACGACCCATTCGTGCCGCGCGCCACGCCAGCCCTTCACGCAATTGTTCAGCTTCGGGTTTTCGCTCACGGCGTCGTCGCCGATCAGCAGTTTCGCATCGGCCTGCGGATGCTGCGCGATCAGCGATTTCAGGAGCGGGATCACGGGATCGTTGGGCTGCGCCACGCAGAACAGGATTTCATAGCGCGGATAGTCGAGCATGAAGGTGGAGCGCAGCGTCGTCTCCGCTTCCGCGTCCAGCCCGCAGACCGGCCGCACGATGCTCACGGGCGGCGTTCCCGGCGCGGAATTCGCGACCGGCTTTCTGCGCAGTTTCGCGAGCGTGCCCGCGATCGTGGCGAAATGAATCGTAGCGGCGATGGCGGCGGTGCCTGCAAGCAACCAGATCAGCGAATTCATGCGCGCCTGATGCACCGGCGGTCGTGTCAGGCGTGTGACGGATCGCCGGCTCGTTGCCTGTCACGCCAGGGCGCGTTCCACACGTCCCGAATGACGAGTACCTATTTCCGCTTCGTGCAGCTCAGCGGCTTGGGCTGGCAGGCAATGCCGATGTTGTTCGCCGCGTCGAACAGCCCGTCGCCTGCGCGCGTAAAGCGGCGGCAGCCGTCGGTCGCTTCGAGGCAGTCGGCGCCGAGGCGGTCGAACTCGTTGGGCTGCTGCGCGGGGACGGCTTTCTCCTGCTTCGCTTTCGGCGCCGGACGCAGCGGCAGATCGGCGGCATGGGCCGCGCCCGCGAACATGAAGGGCGCGGCAGCGGCAACGAAAAGGATTTTTCCGAAAGCATTCACGCAGCGAAGTCTATGCCTGTTCGCCTCGCGCGGCCAGCGGGGAACCGATTGCGCCTTCATGCCCGCGCCCGCAAAATCCCGTCCACACTGGAGCGCAAAACATGGCCGGCCCCCTTCTCGTCGAACGCAGGAACCGCATTGCGATTGTCACCGTGAACCGTCCGGAGCGTCGGAACGCCTTCGATCTGGCGACCGCCGAGGCGATCTATCATGCGTTCAAGCAGTTCGATGCCGACGACACGCTGGATGTCGCGGTCCTGACCGGCGCGGGCGGAAACTTCTGCGCCGGCGCCGACCTGCACGCGCTGGCGCAGGGCGAGAAGCGCCCGTTTCTGCCCGAGGGCGATTTCGCGCCCATGGGCTGCACCCGGCTCAAGCTGTCGAAGCCGGTGATCGCCGCGGTGGAAGGCTATGCGGTCGCGGGCGGCATCGAAGTGGCGAGTTGGTGCGATCTGCGGGTCGCGGGGAAGTCCGCGGTCTTCGGCGTGTTCTGCCGCCGCTTCGGCGTGCCGCTGATCGACCTCGGCACCATCCGGCTTCCCCGCCTGATCGGCCACAGCCGCGCCATGGACCTCATCCTCACCGGCCGCCCGGTCAAAGCCGACGAGGCGCTGATGATGGGACTGGCGAACCGCGTGGTCGAAGACGGCAAGGCGCTCGAGGCGGCGCTCGAAATCGCGGAGCAGCTTTCCGCCTTCCCGCAGGTCTGCATGCGCGGCGACCGCAATTCCGCAATCGCGCAATGGGATCTCGACTGGGACCAGGCCACGAAAAACGAAATGGAAGGCGGGCTGCACGCGATCCGCCTCGGCGAAACGCTCGCGGGCGCGAGCCGCTTCTCCGGCGGCGAAGGACGGCACGGAAAATTCT
>CAZNPX010000059.1:0-20183 GCA_964575175.1 uncultured Hyphomicrobiales bacterium
TCCGGTTACCTGCTCGACAAGCCCGATCCCGCGGCGTCGATTCCGGGCAGCGGGATCGCGGTCTGCATCGGCTATGTTTCCGGCGTGCGCTGCCTCGTGATTGCCGACGATTCCGGCATCGATGCGGGCGCGCTGCAGCCGATGGGGCTGGAGAAATTCCAGCGCGCGCAGAAGATCGCGCTCGACCAGAAGCTGCCGTTCATTCATCTCGTGGAATCCGCGGGCGCCAATCTTCTCGGCTATCGCGTGGAAGACTTCGTGCGCGGCGGCGGCAATTTCTGCGGGCTCGCGCGGCTTTCCGCGGCGGGCAATCCGGTGATCGCGCTGGTGCACGGCTCGTCCACCGCGGGCGGCGCCTACATGACCGGCCTTTCCGATTACGTGGTGATGGTGCGCGACCGCGCCAAGGCGTTTCTTGCGGGACCGCCCTTGCTGAAGGCCGCGACCGGCGAAATCGCGACCGACGAAGAACTCGGCGGCGCGCAGATGCACGGCAGCGTATCGGGCCTTGCCGAATATCTCGCGGACAACGACGCCGAGGGCATCCGTATCGTGCGCGATCTCGTGCGCAGCATCGGCACGGCCGACCGCTGGCCGGCAAAGGAAACTGCGAAGCCGCCGCGTTTCCCCGCCGAGGAATTGCTGGGCCTGATGCCGAAGGACGGCCGCAAGCCCGTGGACATGCGCGAGGTCGCGGCGCGCATCGCCGACGATTCCGAACTGCTCGAATTCAAGGCCGATTACGGGCCGGGCACCGTCTGCCTGCATGCGAGCATCTGCGGCGAGCCGGTGGGCATCCTCACCAACAACGGGCCGATCGACCCCGCCGGGGCGAACAAGGCCACGCATTTCATCCAGGCCTGCTGCCAGAGCGACGTCGCGCTTGTCTATCTCCAGAACACGACCGGCTACCTCGTCGGCAAGGAGCCGGAGCGCGCGGGCATGATCAAGCACGGCTCCAAGATGATCCAGGCCGTCGCCAATGCGTCTGTCCCGCAGATCACCATCCTGTGCGGCGCGTCCTACGGCGCCGGCAATTACGGCATGTGCGGCCGCGGTTTCGATCCGGATTTTCTGTTTTCGTGGCCCAATGCGCGCACGGCGGTGATGGGCGCGGAGCAGGCCGCGAACACCATGGTCAACGTGCTGGCCGACGCCGCGAAAGCCAAAGGCAACGGCGCGGACGCATCGGCGCTGGAAGCGCTGCGCCGGAAGGTGATCGAGAATTTCGAACGGCAGATGCCGGCCTTCTACACCTCGGGCCGCATGCTCGACGATGGCGTCATCGATCCGCGCGACACGCGCAACGTGATCGCGTTTGCGCTTTCCATTTGCCGCGCGGGACAAAAGAAACAATTGCGGCCGACGAGCTTCGGCGTCGCGCGGCCCTGACAGGAGGAAATTCATGTTCACGCAGGAACACGAGGCCGTTCGCCGCACCGTCGCCCGCTTCGTGCAGGAAGAACTGAATCCGCATGTGGACGAATGGGAGGGCGCGGAAACCTATCCCGCCCACGACGTCATCAGGAAGCTCGGCAAGCTCGGCCTGCTCGGCTTGACCAAGCCCGAAGCCTTCGGCGGCGCGGGGCTCGATCATTCCTATTCCGTGATCATGGCCGAGGAGCTCGGCGCCTGCCGCTGCGGCGGGGTGCCGATGTCCATCGGCGTGCATACCGACATGGCGACCCCGGCGCTCGCCCGCTTCGGCTCCGACGAGTTGCGCAACGAATTTCTCGCGCCCGCGATCGCGGGCGAGCTGCTTTCCTGCATCGGCGTGTCGGAGCCCGGCGCCGGCTCCGACGTTTCCTCGATCAAGACCCGCGCCCGCAAGGACGGCGACGATTACGTCATCGACGGCGCGAAGATGTGGATCACCAACGGCACGCAGGCGGACTGGATGTGCTGCCTCGCCAACACCTCCGACGGCGACCCGCACCGGAACAAGTCGCTCATTATCGTGCCGATGAAATCGAAGGGCATCTCGATCGCGAAGAAGATCAAGAAAATCGGCATGAACGCCTCCGACACCGCGCAGATCCATTTCGACGGCGTGCGCGTGCCGCAGCGGAACCGCATCGGGGAGGAAGGCAAGGGCTTCACCTACCAGATGCTGCAATTCCAGGAGGAGCGGCTCTGGGGCGCCGCAAACTGCCTGAAGATGATGGAAACCGCGATCAACGACACCATCGATTACACCCGCCAGCGCAAGATTTTCGGCGAGCCGGTGCTGAACAACCAGACCGTCCACTTCAAGCTCGCGGAATTGCAGAGCGAAGTGGAGGCGCTGCGCGCGCTGGTCTACCGCGCGACCGAGATGCTGGTCGGCGGCGGCGACGTGACGAAGCTCGCCTCCATGGCGAAGCTCAAGGCGGGAAGGCTCGTGCGCATCGTCGCGGACAACTGCCTCCAGTTCTGGGGCGGCATGGGCTTCACCTGGGAAAACCAGGTGTCGCGGCTCTTTCGCGACGGCCGGCTCGTTTCCATCGGCGCCGGCGCGGACGAAGTGATGCTGTCGATCATCTCGAAATACATGGGCATCCTGCCGCCGCGGACCCAGTGATGAAACAGCTCAGCCGCCTGCTGATTGCCAATCGCGGAGAGATCGTGCTGCGCGTCGCGCGCACGGCGCGGGCGATGGGGATCGGGACGGTCGCGGTCTATTCCGATGCCGACGGGCCGGATACGCATGCGGCAGCCTGCGATGCGGGCATCCGCATCGGCGGGAAGGCGGCTGCCGAATCCTATCTCCTCGTCGAGAAGATCATCGCCGCCGCGCGCGAGAGCGGCGCCGACGCCATCCATCCCGGCTATGGATTTCTTTCGGAAAACGCGGCCTTTGCCGAAGCGGTCGCGGATGCCGGGCTGATCTTCGTCGGCCCGCCGCCCGCCGCGATCAGCGCGATGGGTGACAAAGCTGCCGCTCGGCAGCGCATGGCGAAGGCCGGCATTCCGGTCGTTCCCGGCTATGACGGCGACGCGCAGGACGAAGCGCGCTTGCTTGAAGAAGCGAAACGCATCGGCTTCCCGGTGATGATCAAGGCCTCCGCCGGTGGCGGCGGGCGGGGCATGCGCAAGGTCGCGGCGGTGCAGGATTTCGCCGCCGAACTGCGCGCGGCGTCGAGCGAGGCGAAGAAGGCGTTCGGAGACGGGCGGCTCATTCTCGAGCGCGCGGTCGAGCGCCCCCTGCACGTGGAGATTCAGGTTTTCGCCGACACGCATGGCAACGTGGTGCATCTCGGCGAGCGCGATTGCTCGGTGCAGCGGCGGCACCAGAAGGTGCTCGAGGAAGCGCCGTCGCCTGCGGTCGATGCAGGCCTTCGCGAGAAGATGGGCGCGGCCGCGGTCGCGGTTGCCCGCGAGATCGGCTACGCGGGCGCGGGCACGGTCGAGTTCCTGCTCGATGCGGCCGGAAATTTCTATTTCATGGAAATGAACACCCGGCTTCAGGTCGAGCATCCGGTGACCGAGATGATTACCGGGCTCGATCTGGTCGAGTGGCAGCTTCGGGTCGCGCGCGGCGAGCACCTGCCGAAATCGCAGGGCGAAATCCGCTTCCGGGGACACGCCATCGAGGCGCGGCTTTGCGCCGAGGATTCGGCGAGCAACTTCCTGCCGCGCACGGGAAAGATATTGCGCTGGCAGCCTTCCGGCGGCGCGCGGTTCGACACCATGTTGCAGGAAGGCGTGGAGGTGTCGCCCTATTACGATTCCATGCTCGGCAAGGTCGTGGCCTGGGCCGAGACGCGCGAGGAGGCGGTGAGGAAACTCGCGCTTGCGCTCGAGCAGTCGTGCCTGCTCGGAGTCACGACGAACCGCGGTTTTCTCGTCAAGCTCCTTCGCCATCCGGAATTCGTCGCGGGCCGCGCGGTTTCGACGGCCTTCATTCCGGATCATTTTCCCACCGACGCGAGCCGGGCGGACAAGGCCGACGATGACGTCTGGCTTGCCGCGGCGTGGCTCGCGGATCGCAAGGACGCGCCGGCCGTGGCGGAGCGGGAAGACGCATGGTCCGGCTGGAGCAATGCGCAGCCGTTGCCGCGCGTCTGGTGGCTCTCCCATGGCGGCGAATTGCGGCGCGGGATCGCGGCCTCGGCACGCGGGACCACCACGATAAGCATGGCGGATGCGAGCGTGCTCTTTTCAGGGCCGGCGGCGCGATATGCCCATGCGTGGCGCGACGACGAGCTCTGGCTCCAGATAGGCGCGAGCGACTATCGCTTCGCGCGCGAAACCTTTCTCCAGCCCGCGCGCAAACGCGACGACGACAGCGACGGGGTCGCGCGCGCGCCCCTGAATGCCAAGGTATCGCAGGTTTCGGTTGCGACCGGCGACATGGTCGCGGCAGGGCAGTCGCTGATGGTGCTGGAGGCGATGAAGATGGAGCATCACATCGTCGCCGCGGCGGCAGGGAAAATCAAAACCGTTTCGGTCAGCGCCGGGGACCAGGTGGTGCCGGGGCAGATGCTCGCCGAAATCGAGATTGCGATTGCCGCATCCGCGCCGTCGCCAGCGAGGCATTGAATGAGCGATCTTGCGATCATCACCTGCGCGATCACGGGCGTGCTGACCGACCCGAAGCAGCATCCGGTTCCGGTGACGCCGGAAGAACTGGCGCGCGAAGCGCGGATCGCCTGCGATGCGGGCGCTGCGGTCATCCATGTTCATTTTCGGCGGCAGGAAGACGGCAAGGGACATCTGCCGTCGTGGGATCCGCAGGTGGCGCGCGATTGCGTCAGCGCCATTCGCGCGGCATGCCCCGGCGTCATCGTCAACCAGACCACGGGCGTCGTCGGTGGCGATGTCGGCGGGCCGCTCGACTGCATCCGCGCGACGCGGCCGGAAATCGTCGCCTGCAATGCGGGCTCGCTGAATTATCTCAAGGTGAAGGCCGATGGCTCCTGGGCCTGGCCGCCGCTTCTGTTCGACAATCCGGTCGAGAAGGTCGGCAAATTCCTCGCCGTCATGAACGAATGCAATACGCGGCCGGAATTCGAGTGCTTCGATACCGGCATCGTGCGTTCGGTGGGCATGTATCGCAAGGCAGGAATGTATCGCGGCAGGTTGCAATACAATTTCGTCATGGGCGTGGATTCCGGCATGCCGACGGAGCCGGACTTTCTGCCGCTGCTGCGGAAGCTCATCGAGCCGGACGCGGCATGGAGCGTCACGGCGATCGGCCGCGAGAACATCTGGCCCTTGCATCGCCGCGCGGCGGAGCTCGGCGGCCAGCTTCGCACCGGCGTCGAGGACACGTTCTACCTGCCCGACGGCAAGAAGACGGATTCCAACGGTCCGCTGATCGAAACGCTCGCGCGCTATGCCCGCGAGGCGGGGCGCAAGGTCGCGAGCGCCGGCGAAGCGCGGCAACTGCTCGGGCTGTCATGAACATGGCGTGGGGAAAATCCCCGTATTACAGCGCGGAGCATGAGGCGTTCCGCGAGATGGTCGCGCGCTTCGTCGCCAAGGAGATCGAGCCTTTCGCGAACGAATGGGACGAGGCCGGGGAGTTTCCGCGCACATTATATAAGAAGGCGTCGGAGATCGGGCTGTTGCAGCTCGGCTTTCCGGAGGAGTTCGGCGGCGTCGCGGTCGACCGCTTCTACATGATCGCGGCGGCGCAGGAACTGGCGCGGGCGGGAAGCGGCGGCATCATCGCGAGCCTGCTCAGTCATACCATCGGCTCGCCGCCGATCGCGAAGCTCGGCTCTCCAGCGCTGAAACGGAAAGTCTTGCCGGGGGTGCTCGCCGGAGAAAAAATATCGGCGCTTGCGATCACCGAGCCCGGCGCGGGCTCGGACGTCGCCAACATCAAAACGACCGCGCGCCGCGACGGCGACACTTATATCCTCCGCGGCGAAAAGACCTTCATCACCTCGGGAATGCGTGCCGACTATTACACCGTCGCGGCCCGCACCGGGGAGCCGGGCCTTGGCGGCATCTCGCTCTTTCTGGTCGAGCGCGACACGCCGGGTTTCGCGCGCACGTCCTTGAAGAAAATGGGCTGGTGGGCTTCCGACACCGCGACGCTGCATTTCGACGGCTGCCGGGTGCCCGCGGAAAACCTGATCGGCCGCGAGAACGCGGGTTTCATGGCGATCATGCTGAATTTCAACGACGAGCGGCTTTCGCTCGCCGCCTCGTCGAACGCCTTTGCGCGGGTCGCATTCGAGGAAGCGCTGGCCTATGCCAAACAGCGCGAAACCTTCGGCAAGCCGATCGTCAAGCATCAGGTCATCCGCCACAAGCTCGTCGACATGGCGCAGCGCATCGCGGCGACGCAGGCATTTCTGGAACGCATCGCCTGGGCGCTCGATCAGGACGAAAGCCCGGTCGCGGAGCTCTGCATGTTGAAGAACCAGGCGACGCAGACGCTCGCCTTCTGCGCCTCCGAAGCGGTGCAGATTTTCGGCGGCGCGGGCTTCATGCGCGGCGCCAAGGTCGAGCGCATCTATCGCGAGGTGAAAGTCAATGCGATCGGCGGCGGCACCGAGGAGATCATGAAGGATCTCGCGGCCCGCCAGATGGGGATGTGACGGCGATGGCAAATCCGGAAGTCGTGCTGTTCGAAGCCAGAGATGCGGTCGCGACGGTCACGCTGAACCGGCCCGCGCTGCATAACGCCTTCAACGACGAACTCGTGACCTCGCTCGCTTCCATGTGGGAGCGCGTGGAGAAGGATGACGGCATTCGCGTCGTGGTCATCAGGGGCGCGGGCCCGAGCTTCTCCGGCGGCGGCGATCTCGATTACATGCGCAGGGCGGGGGCGGCGTCGCGCGAGCAGAATCTCGCCGGCACCAAAGCCATGGCCGACATGTTGCGGGCGTTGCGCGACCTGCCGCAGGCGACGCTCGCGCTCGTCCACGGCAACTGCATGGCTGGCGCCACGGGTGTCGTCGCGGCCTGCGATATTGCCGTCGGCACGCAAGGCGCGCGCTTCGCATTCTCGGAAGTGCGCCTCGGCCTGACCCCGGCGACGATCTCGCCTCATGTGGTCGCGGCGATCGGCGCGCGGAATGCGCGCAAGTATTTCCTGACGGGCGAGCGCTTCGCCGCCGCGGAAGCGCAGCGCATCGGTCTTCTGCATGAGGTCGTGGCCGACGACGCGGCGTTGCTCGCGCGCGGCACGGAGATCGCGGGGATGCTGTTGCAGGGCGCGCCGGGCGCAATCGCCGGCATCAAGCAACTGATCCGCGACGTCTCGAGCCGCCCGCTCGACGAGGCGATGATGGCCTCGACCGCCGCCGAAATCGCGGAGCGCATGGCGTCCGACGAAGGGCAGGAGGGGCTCGCCTCCTTCTTCGAAAAACGCAAGCCCCGCTGGGCCCGCGAACCGAAGGCGTAGCGGCCCGCCGCCGCAAATCGAAATGGAGAATGCGATGGCGAACGAACAGCCGGTATTGCTCAGGAACGATGGCGCGGTCGCGCATATCCGCTTCAACCGCCCGCATGTCCTCAACGCGCTGAATGCCGAATGCGCTTACGCGCTGCTGGACGCGTGCAGGAAGGTCGCGGCGGACGAGAAGAACCGGGTCGTGGTGCTCTCCGGCGAGGGCCGTGCCTTCATGTCCGGGGGCGACATCGGCTCGTTCAAGACGGGCGTGGCCGAGTTTCCCGACTTCTTCCGCAAGCTGATCGGCGTGTTTCACGAAGCGCTGGAAATTCTCGCGGCGCTGCCCCGGCCCGTGGTGGCTTCGCTGAACGGCGCGGTCGCGGGCGCCGGCCTCAGCGTGGCGTTGATCGCCGATCTCGCCATTGCCGCCGACGACGCGAAGTTCACGCTTGCCTATTCGCGGCTCGGCACCAGCCCCGACGGATCGTCGTCGTGGTCGCTGCCGCGCGTGGTCGGGCTGCGCAAGGCGCTCGAAATCGCGCTGCTGTCGGATGTATTTGACGCGCAGGAAGCGCTTCGCCTCGGCATCGTGAACAAGGTGGTGCCCGCGGCCTCGCTCGCGGAGGAAACCGACAAGCTCGCGCGGCGGCTCGCGGAAGGCCCGACCTTCGCCTATGGCCGGATCAAGCAACTGTTGCGGCAGTCGCACCTGAACACGCTGCACGATCAATTGGCCAAGGAGGAGGAAGCCTTCGTCAGTTGCTCGCAGACCCAGGATTTCGCCGAAGGCGTCGCGGCCTTCGTCGGCAAGCGCGCGCCGAAGTTCAACGGCGTCTAGTTACGACTTCGGAAGCTCGGGAAGCCGCAGCGGCCCGCGCAGCGCGAGCGTTGCGCCGCCGGCAATCCCGGCCGCGGCAAGCAGCGAGCCGAACGCGAGGGTCGAGAAGCCGGTGAGGCCCTGACCGATGGAGCAGCCGAGCGCCATGGCGCCGCCGACACCCATCAAGGTTCCGCCCCCCATGTAGCGCAGCATCTGGGTCGGGCGGCTGAAGCCTTGCAGTTCATAGGTGCGGGTGAGCAGGGCCGCCGCGAGCGCGCCGGAAAACACGCCGCACACCACCGCCGCGCCGAAAGAAAGGCGCGCGCCCGTCGCCAGCATCGCATATTGAATCGTTTCGCCGATCGGCTGAATGAAGGCGAGCGACGCCACCGGGCCGGGCTCGAAATCGTCGGCGCCGAAATAGCCGGTCGCAAGCCAGCCCGCCGTAATCAAAAGGCCGACGATCACGCCGCCGAGAATGTCGCGCGGGCTGTCGCGGAAGGCGCGGCTTTTGAATGCGAGAGCGGCGAGGATCGCCGCGAGCAGAACCGCCGGCAGCAGGCGCGCGGCACCCGCGCCCAGCGAAGCCTCCAGATAGCGCGGGATCGACGGCAGCTTCTCGAAGGCAAGCACGGTCGGGCCCGCAAGCGCCGTGCGCAGCGGCGCGATCACGCCGCTCAAGGTCGCGTAGGCGGCGATGCCGAGACAAACCAGCACGACGAAGGAGCGCAGGTTGCCCTGGCCCATGAGCACCAGCGCCCGCGCGCCGCATCCGTTGGACGCGATCATGCCGTAGCCGAAGATCGCGCCCCCGAGCGGGATCGCGAGCCACGAAAGCGGCGCCGAAAGATAGATCGCGCGGCGCAGGTCGATCAGGCCGAGGGCTTCGGCGCCTTGCGTTCCCAGGACGGCCACGGCCATCGCCAGCGCAAAGCTCGCGAGCTTCCTGCGATCGCCCGTTACCCACAGGCCGCGAAAGGCGTTGTTCAGGCAAAAGCCGGTGCGCTGCACGGTGGCGCCGAACAGAATGCCGATAACGAAACCGGCCCAGAGCGAGAGTGTCAAAGCGGACATGGCTCTCGCTTACTGGGCCGGTGAAACGCTCGCAAGAGGCTTCAGGCTTCGGCGCCCGTTAAGCTTTAGTTCCCCAGGCGTCGTTGGCGATCGCGTTGTACCAGGCGACACCATAAGACGCTTCGAGCTTGCGGAACTCCGCAGTGGCCTCGCGCGGGCTTACGCCGCCTCCCTTGATTTCGGCGATCTTGCCTTCCTGCACTTCATAGACGCCGGCGACCGAGATGCCGTAGTCCGGGGCGATCAGGCTGTAGCAGGTGTTCGACCAGGAAGCCTTCGGCGCTTCGCGGCCCGCGAGCGAGGCGGCGATTGCCGCCGCCGCGACCTTGCCCTGCGCGTTCGCGCAGAAGCCCGACTTCGGCATCGGCGCGGCGATGGTGGCGTCGCCGGCGACGTAGATGTCGGCGACCTGCGAGGACTCGAAGGTCTGGGCCTTCACCGGCACCCAGCCGCTCGCCGCGGTGACGCCGGCGCGGTCGGCGATGAAGCCGGCCTTCTGCGGCGGCACCACGTTCAGCACCGCGGCCTTGTGCTTCTTGCCGAATTCGGTTTCGACCTCGCGGGTCTTCGCATCGACGCGGACGACCTTGCCGTCCTTCGACTGCGGCACCCATTCGATCATGTCGCCGTAGAATTTCTTCCAGCCGTCGAGGAAAAGGCCCTGCTTGGAGAAATTCTCCTTGGAATCGAGCACGAGGATCTTCGACTTCGGTTTCCGCGTCTTGAAGTAATGCGCGACCATGCTGACGCGCTCATAGGGTCCGGGAGGGCAGCGGAACGGATTGTCCGGCGCGCTCAGGATGAAGACGCCGCCGTCCGGCATGGCGTCGAGCTGTTTCTTCAGGAGCGTGGTCTGCGGACCGGCCTGCCAGGCGTGCGGCACGAGCTGCGAAGCGGCCTGGTCGTAGCCCTTGAGCGCGCCCCAGCGGATGTCGATGCCGGGCGAGAGCAGGAGCTTGTCGTATTGCAGCACGCGGCCGCCCGCGAGCGTCACCGTCTTCTTCTTGCCGTCGACGTCGTTGGCGAGCGCGTGGACCACCTGCACGCCGAGCGCGCGCAACTCGTTGAAGTTGTGACCCTGCTGCTCGAAGGTGCGAAGCCCGCCGAAATGCAGGTTGGTGAAGGGGCAGGTGTAATAGCGCTGCAACGGCTCGACGAGCGTCACCTGAATCTTCGGGTTCGCGCGCTTGAGATACTTGGCGGCCGTGGCGCCACCGAAGCCGCCGCCGATCACGACGACGCGGCCGGCAGTGCCTTGCGCGAGTGCCGGCATGGAGAGCGAGACGGCGCCTGCGCCGGCCCCGAGCAGTTGCAATGCGCGGCGGCGCGAGATCATGTTCGTGCTCATCACTTCTTCTCCGCGAAATATTTGGCGAGCGCCTCGATCTGCTCGTCCGTGTAGCCCTTGGCGAGACGGTTCATGATGGTGGTGCCGGGCGGCGGCGCGTCGCCCTTGAACGCTTTCATCATCGCGGCGAGCGTCGCGGCGGGACGGCCCGCAAGCCGCGGGATGGCGCCGGTCGCTTTGCCGTCCGTGCCGTGGCAGTTCGCGCAGGTGCCGGCCAGCACCGATACGTCCTGCGCCGATTGCGCGTGCGCAGGTGTCGAGGGCGACAGCGCGAGCATCGCGAGCGCCCCCGTTACTGCGACATAAATTCTCCAGCTCAACACTGTTTCCTCCCGATTAAACAATAGCAGTTTGTATTTATAATTATTCTACATAGTCGCCAGACCCAATCAAGAACCTTTGGGCCCGCAATCGCCAGTATTTGCAGGCAATTTTCGTATCGCCGCCGAGCGCGTCGCTGGTGTTGTGCTGCAACATCCTGCTCGCCTGCTCAAAAATGCGTCAATGGTCACTAAAAGATTTTTTAGTGACCAGTAAAAGTCACGCAAAAAAATTTGACGCTTCCCGGCAGCCTTGCCTAGAATTTTATCACTCGTGCACGCTTGATTCAGTCGGCGTCCGCACGAGACGGCCGGTCGGCCATCCCAGACATTCAGCCCGTGGAGGAAGCGATGATCAATCGTCGCGGTTTTCTTGGTGTGTCGGCCGGTGCGGTAACTGCTGCGGCCACCACCCCCGTACTGGCGGCTCCCACTGCAGTCACCAGCAGCACTGAAATCATGCCGAAAGGCAAAGCCCCTCGTATCGTGATCGCAGGCGGCGGGTGGGGCGGCCTTTCGGCGGCCCGTCACCTGCGCACTTTCGCGCCGGACGCGGAAGTCGTGGTGCTCGAGCGCAACCCGTTCTTCTGGTCGTGCCCGATCAGCAACAAGTGGATCATCGACATCGTCGATAACGCCTATCTCATGCACGACATGCTCGCTCCGGCGCGCAAGTACGGCTACAAGCTGGTGCAGACCGAGATCACCCATATCGAACGCGACAAGCGTCAGGTGCGGACCTCGCACGGCACCATCGCCTATGACTATCTGATCATCTCCGACGGCATCCGCGATGCCTACGACGTCTGGTTCGGCAACGACAAGAAGGCGATCGATCACACCCGGCTGAACTTCCCCTCCGCCTATATTCCAAGCTCGCAGGCGATGACGGTGAAGAACAAGATCCGCGACTTCAAGGGCGGCAACTTCGTAATGACGCTGCCGCCGCCGCCGCATCGCTGCCCGCCGTCTCCCTACGAGCGCGCGTGCATCATCGCGTGGCACATGAAGACGAACAAGATTCCCGGCAAGGTCATCATCCTCGATCCGAAGCCGCGCATCATGCCGATCGGCGGCGGCTTCAAGGCGGCCTTCGACGAGCTCTATCCGGACATCATCCAGTATGTTCCGAACGCGGGCGTGAAGGAGGTCGATCCCTTCAACAAGTCGATCAAGACCGCGGCGGGCGACTTCAAGTTCGACGACGCGATCCTGATGCCGCCGCACCAGGCCGGTGATCTCGTTTGGGGTGCCGATCTCATCGGCAAGACGCCGGACGGCAAGCCGACCAACTGGGCGGCGATCCATCCGACGCTCCTGCACGCGCAGGGCGACGACCGCGTCTATATCGTCGGCGACGCCATGGGTGCGGTGTCCAAGCAGTTCGGCCACTATCCCAAGAGCGCGCATGTTGCGAACTTCGTCGGCAAGATCGTCGCCGGCTATATCGGCGAGCGTCTGGCCGGCAAGCAGGTCACCGTGAAGCTGCCGGACAACCTCTGCTACATGCTGGTGAACGGCAGCCCACGCGAGGCGATCTCGGTGCAGTTCGATTACGAGCTGCTCGCGGACGGCACCATCAAGCAGACGCAGATCGACATCGACGTCCGCACGCCTGACCTGCTGGCGGAGGACTTCAAATGGGCGCAAAGAATGTATAGTGACTTCCTAACGTAATCACCGGCTGCGGCGCGCCCGAAACGGCGCGCCGCATAACGGAGTTCAGGATGGACGTCACCAGACGGGAAACCTTGATCGGGGCAGGTGCCTTCCTGATCAGCGTTGCGGCCGCTCCCGTGTTCGCGCAGGGCGCCGTCAAAGGCATCATCGAGGAATTCGC
The DNA here is from genome assembly GCA_964575175.1 of uncultured Hyphomicrobiales bacterium. GTDB lineage: Bacteria > Pseudomonadota > Alphaproteobacteria > Rhizobiales > Xanthobacteraceae. The sequence goes on from CAZNPX010000059.1 coordinate 12,733, forward strand.
TGCCGGCAAGACGCCGCAGCAGGGCAAGCTGGAACTCGACGTTCCGTTTACCGCGGACAATCCCAATTCCGTGCCGATCGGCATCAAGGTCGACAGCCCGATGACGGCGGATTCGTTCTGCCGCGAAGTTGCGTTGATTGCCGAGGGCAATCCGCGGCCGCTGGCGTGCCGCTTCACTTTCGTGCCGGGACTTTCCGTGCCGCAGGTTTCGCTGCGCCTCCGGCTTGCGGAGACGCAGCACGTTACGCTGCTCGCGAAGATGAACGACGGTTCCGTTTTCATCGCCCGCAAGGAAGTCACCGTGACCGCCGGCGGCTGCGGCGGCTAGGAGAGTGCAGATGTCCACGCCTCCGCGCATATGGATCAGCAACCGCTCGCCGAAGAAGGGCGAGATCGTCGTCGTCCGCGCGATGCTGACGCATCCGATGGAAACCGGCCTGCGCAAGCGCGCGAGCGGCGAGCTGATCCCGCGCAAGATCATCAACAGGTTCGACTGCACGCTGAACGGGAAGCCGGTCATTTCCTGGGATCTCGAAACCGGCGTCGCCACCAATCCCTATCTCGAGTTCCGCTTCAAGGCGGAGGAGGCGGGCGAACTGAAAATGGTCTGGGTCGACGACGATAAATCGACCGTGGAAGCGCTCGAGAAAATTGCGCTATCGTAACGCTCCCGCCGCAACGCCGTTCTGAAAGCGCGAGCAAGCATGTCCGAGACCGATTTCCTCTCTCCGGCCGCCTTCGTCGATAGCGACGATCCCGGCGTCGTGGCCTTTGCCGGCAAGGCGGTGGAGGGAATTCGCGGCGAGAAGGCGCGGGCGATCGCGCTTTATCATGCCGTTCGGGACGGAATTTCCTACAACCCCTATCTCGATTACGCGAAGCCGGAAGTGTATCGCGCGAGCGAAGTGCTGAAGGCGGGCGAGGGGTTCTGCATCGGCAAGGCGGCCTTGCTCGCCGCCTGCGCGCGGGTCGCGGGGATCGCGGCGCGGCCGGGTTATGCCGACGTGCGCAACCACATCACGTCGAAGAAGCTGCACGATCTCGTGCAGACCGACGTCTTTTATTGGCATTCCTATACGGAACTGCGGATCGAAGGCCGCTGGGTGAAATGCACGCCTGCCTTCGACCGAACGCTCTGCGCGCGTGCGCAACTGGTGCCCCTGGAATTCGACGGCGAGCACGACTCCCTCTTCCACCCCCTCGACCCCGCCGGCCGCAGGCACATGGAATATTTGCAGGACCGCGGCGCTTATCCCGACGTGCCCTTCGACATCATTCTGGCTGACTTCAGGCGGCTGTATCCCGCCATGTTCGCCGCGAGGATCGACGGTGGTGACTTCAGGGCCGACGTCGAAGCTTCAACGCGCGTCGATAATCCTCTTGCCTCCTGAGGCTCGCTAACCACCGCAAGGCGGAGGGCGGGGAAATCATCAGTTCGGACGGCATCTTAGGCTTCTCCTCATTACGGTTTCGCCCAGACTGGCCTGTGATGCTTGGTAGCTCATTTACACCAATAAGTAGCATATATATTAATTCACACTAATATATTGCGGCCGCTGCCTGAATATTATTTTGGGGAGGGGTGATTCGTTCGTGCTGAAATTTCACGGTGACCAGATACAGACCGAGGAAGCCGAGGTGCCGTCCTCCGGCGAGCGGCATGTGCTTGCCGGGCGCAGGGCGCCGGACTTCGCGCCGTCGGATAGCCGCTACCTGCCCACCTGCCGAGGTTGCTTCGTGCGCGAGGCGGGCGCCTGTCCGGGTTTTGGGATCAGGAGCGAGCCGGAGTCCGACCGGCAACGCGGCCTGCTGCCGGTGCCCTCGCAGATCCAGGTGTTTCCCCCGCGCCGCTCGATCCTGCACCAGCGCGAGATCGCCGATTTCGTCCCGGTGATTTGCAGCGGATGGGCGGCTTCGTCCGTCACCACGCCGGGCGGGCGCAAGCAGATCGTGTCCTTCCTGCTCGCGGGCGAGGCGGCTTCGGTCAATTACCTGTTCGAGTCCTGCTCCGGACGATCGATCGAAGCGGTCTCGCAGGTGTCGTGCCGCAAGTTCCGCCGCCGCGATCTGCTGGAAGCCGTGTTCATGAACTCGTCGCTGGTCGCCGCACTCGGGCGCGCGCTCGGAGAGGAGCGCGAGCGCAACGATCAGTTGAATCTCGATCTCAGCAGGCGTTCGGCGGAGGCAAGGATTGCGCGCCTGATCCTGAGCCTCGTGGAACGGCTGCGGCGGCGGGGACAGCTACAGGGAGATACCATCGAGTTTCCGATGCGGCAGCAGCAACTCGCGGATGCGACCGGCCTCACCGCGGTTCATGTCTGCAAGATCATGAGCCGGTTCCGCGCCAACGGGCTCCTGCGTCTCGACGACCGCAAGCTCACAGTGCTGGACCGCAAGGGCCTGCAAGCGCTCGTCGAATGGCATTGAGCGCCGGCACCTGCCACTGGCGAAGTCACTGATTTTCCCGGATATTCAACCGATCAAGGCCGCGCGCGTCCGCGCGGCTCCAATTATCCGGTTGGCTCATGCGTTCCATTGCGTTCGATTTCGCTTCGCTGTTTCCAGCGTCCCTGCCGGTGCCCGCGGTCAAGTGGACCGGGGCGCCGCGCTATAATTTCACCGGCGGGCACAACGATCCCGATACGGTTCCGGTCGAGGCGCTGCGCGCCGCCGCCGATGCGGTGCTCGCCCGCGATGGTCGTGCGCTTTCGAACTACACGGTGAATACCGGGCCGCAGGGCTACCGGCCGTTGCGCGAATTCGTTGCCGCGAAACTCAAGCGCGATGCGGAGATTTCCTGCACCGCCGACGACATCGTGCTGGTGTCGGGATCGTTGCAGGCGCTCGATCTGGTCAACGCGGTGTTCTGCACGCGCGGCGACACGGTGATCTACGAGCAGGAGAGCTATCAGGGCTCGATCAATCGCATGACGCGCATGGGCGTCGATGTCGTCGGCATTCCGCTCGACGCGGGCGGGATGCGCATGGACCTGCTTGCTTCCGCACTCGCCGATCTCAAGGCGCGCAGCATCCGCCCGAAGTTCATCTACACGATCCCGACCGTGCAGAATCCGACCGCGACCATCATGAGCGAGGCGCGACGCCGCGAGTTGCTGGCGCTTTCGGAAGAATACGGCGTTCCCATCTTCGAGGACGATTGTTACGCCGACCTGATCTGGAGCGGGAAGCGGCCGCCCGCGCTTTACGCCATGAGCAAGACCGGAGGGGTCGTGCATATCGGTTCCTTCTCCAAGTCGGTCGCGCCCGCGCTGCGGGTGGGTTACGTGGTGGCGCCGTGGGAAGTGCTTTCGCGCGTGCTCGCGCTGAAGACGGACGCCGGATCGGGCGCGCTGGAGCAGATGGTGCTCGCGGAATTCTGCAAGCCGCATTTCGCGACCCATGTGCCCAAGCTGCGGGGCGCGCTGCGCGCAAAACTGGAAACGCTGATGGAGTCGCTGAACGAGCAGTTCGGCACCGCCGCCGAGTTCGAGGATCCGGCCGGGGGAATTTTCCTCTGGGTGAAGTTGCCCGGTCAGGTCGATGGCATGAAGCTCTATCAGAAGGCGCTGGCGGCGGGCGTCGCAATCAATCCGGGGCCGGAGTGGTCGGTGAACGCCGCGCATAGCAGAAGCCATATCCGCATGTGCTTCGCGAGCCTGTCGCAGGAGGACATCCGCGCGGGCGTCGCGGTGCTTGCGGAAGTGTGCCGAAGCGAATTCGGCGTACCCGCGCGCAGCGGCAACGTGCAGAAGCGGGCGTGATGCCCCGCCTGGCGGAGCCGGAAACATCTTCGCCCGGCGGCCTGCCGGGCTTCGCCGCCGCCATCGTCCGCAGCCTGCGCCCGCATCAATGGGTGAAGAACGCGCTCGTCTTCGTGCCGCTGATCCTTGGCGGCCTGCTGCTGGAATCCGAGGCGTGGGGCTACGCCTTTCTGGGCTTCATCGCGCTGTGTCTCGCGGCCTCCGCAACTTATGTCGTCAACGATCTGCGCGACCTCGCGAGCGATCGCGAGCATTGGAGCAAGCGCACGCGCCCGATCGCAAGCGGTGCGCTTTCGGTCAGGGCCGGATACGTGCTCGCCGCGATCCTGTTCGCGGCCGCGCTCGGCGCCGGCGCGCTCATCGGCCCCGATGAAACGGCGACGCTCGCGATCTATATCGCGATTGCCTTGAGCTATACCTTCTACTGGAAGCGCATTCCCATCGCCGACATCTTCCTGATCGCGGTGTTGTTCACGTTCCGCATCGCGCTCGGAATCCTGATCCTCGACGTTCGCATTTCGCCGTGGCTGCTGGTCTTCTCGATGTTCATTTTTCTCTCGCTGTCGGCGGCGAAGCGGCACACGGAACTGCTGCGCTTCCAGGGCGAGGCCACGGGCGTGTTGCCGGGGCGTGGCTACGTAAAGGGGGACGCGCCGCTTCTGCTCGGGCTTGGCCTCGCCGCGATGCTCGGCGCCGTGCTCATCAACATCCTCTATCTGCTCGAGGACGCCTTTCCGCGCATGGTCTATTCGAAGCCGGATTGGCTCTGGACCATTCCGCCGATCCTGTTTCTCTTTCTCGGGCGGATCTGGCTCCTGTCGCAGCGCGGCCAGTTGCTCGACGACCCGGTTGCCTTCGCGCTGAAGGATCGCGTGAGCGTTCTGCTCGGCACGCTGATGGCGCTCGGTTTTCTGGCGGCCGTTTTCGGCGGAAACGACTGACGCTCAGGCCGCGATCGCTTTCAGGACCTCATCGGGCTTTTCCGCGAGCAGCATGTGGCCCGTGCCCGCGAGCATCACGACCTTTGCGTTCGGTATCATCGCCGCGAGCGCCTTGCCGTTTTTCGCGGGCGTCATCAGGTCGCGCTCGGCCAGCACCAGCGTCACCGGGGCCTTGATGTTCGGCGCCGACGCGGTGGCATCGTAAGCATTGCTTGCGACAAGATCGGTATGAAGCACGCCGGGTTTGGTGGCTTCGAGCACGCGCACGCCATGCCCGATCATCCAGTTGCCGGGCGCGAGGCTTCCGCCGAGGGCGGCGCGGTGGCCGAAGCCCCAGATCGTCATCATCGCAATCGCATCGGGCGAGTTCACCTTGGCGGCGGCAAGAAGCGCTTCGCTCACCGGCATGGCGGTCGCCGCCGCGATGAGGCGCAGGCCCGAAACTTTCCCGGGGTGGCGCGCGGCGGTTTCGAGCGCGATCAGCGCGCCGAGCGAATGCCCGACCAGGCGCGCCTGTTTCAGGCCCGCGGCCGAGATCAGCGCCGCGACCCAATCCGCCATCTCCGCAACCGAAGCCAGCGGCTTGCCGCCGGAAAGACCATGGCCGGGAAGATCGGGGGCGAGCACGGCGAAGCCGTTGTGGGCGTGCCAGCGGGTGTAAAGCCCCCAGGTGGAATGGTCGAAGCCCGCGCCATGCAGGAAGATCACGGCCGGCTTCGACGGATCGAACTCTTTGCCGCCGGTGGCGGCGAAAACTTCCGCGCCGTTCACATCGATACGCATGGGTTACGCTTTCTGCGAGGCGCGGAGCGCCTGTGCGAGATCGTCGACGATGTCGCGCGCGTTTTCGATGCCGACGGAGAGGCGGATCAGTTCCTCGCCGATGCCCGCGGCGTTGAGTTGCGCCGCGTCCATCTGCTGATGCGTGGTGCTGGCGGGATGAATGACGAGCGTCTTCGCGTCGCCGACATTGGCGAGGTGGCTCGCGAGGCGCAGGCTTTCGATGAATTTCTTGCCGGCGTTGCGCCCGCCCTTGATGCCGAAGCTGATGATGGAGCCCGCGCCCTTCGGGAGAAGCGTTTTCGCCAGCTCATGATCGTCGTGCGACGGCAGGGAAGGGTGCAGCACCCATTCGACCGCGGCGTTCGCGGAAAGAAATTCCAGCACCGCCGCCGTGTTCGCGACATGGCGGTCCATGCGCACGCCGAGCGTTTCCACGCCTTGCAGGATTTGAAATGCGTTGGTCGGCGAGATGCAGGCGCCGAAATCGCGCAGGCCCTCGGAGCGTGCCCGCATCACGAAAGCCCAGGGGCCGAACTGCTCGACGAAATTGATGCCGTGATAGCCGGCGTAAGGCTCGGTGAGCTGCGGGAATTTTCCGGATGCGATCCAGTCGAAGCGTCCGCCGTCGACGATCGCGCCGCCGATGGCGATGCCGTGGCCGCCGATCCACTTGGTCATGGAGTGCATGACCAGATCGGCGCCAAGCTCGATGGGGCGCGAGAGGTAGGGGGTCGCGAAGGTATTGTCGATGAGCAGCGGAATTTTCGCGGCATGGGCGATTTCCGCGACCTTCGGAATGTCGAGCACCTCGAGGCCGGGATTGCCGATGGTCTCGCCGATCACGAGGCGGGTGTTGGGCCGGATCGCTTTCGCGATGCCGTCGTGGTCGCGCGGCTTCACGAATGTGGTGGTGATGCCGAAGCGCGGCAGCGTATGCGCGAGCAGGTTGATGGTGCCGCCATAGAGCGATGCCGAGGCGACGATGTGGTCGCCCGCGCTCGCCAGCGTCACGATGGCCAGATGCATCGCCGCCATGCCGCTTGCGGTCGCGACCGCGCCGACGCCGTTTTCAAGCGCCGCGATGCGCTCCTCGAGCACGGCCGTGGTCGGGTTCGAGATGCGGGTATAGATGTTGCCCGCGCGCTCGAGATTGAACAGCGCCGCGGCGTGATCGGTGTCCTGAAAGACATAGGATGTCGTCTGGTAGAGCGGCACCGCGCGCGAGCCGGTGACGGGGTCGGGATGCTGGCCCGCGTGCAGGCTCAAGGTTTCGAAGGCGGGCGGTTTGGGTGCGGCCATTTCGTTTCTTTCGCGCTTGCAACTGTTCGTAGTATATCCGGCGCATGGTGACACGCGACGAAATTCGTGCGGGCGAAGTGGCCGTGAATGCGCCGGAAGCCCGCGACGCCGGCCTGATTTTCATCGGCCGGATTCACACGCCCTGGCACGACCGGCGCGAATGTCCGCGGCAGGGTCGGATCGACGGGCCGGAATGCCGGATCGAGATTTTCGAGCCTTGGGTCGCGGGGCTGAAGGGCATCGAGAAGTTCGAGCGGCTCGAAGTGCTCTACTGGCTCGACAAGTCGCGGCGCGACCTGGTCGAGCAGAGCCCCAAGAGCAACGGCGAAACCCACGGCACGTTTGCGCTGCGCTCGCCGATGCGGCCCAATCCGATCGGCACTTCCATGGTGAAGTTCGGCCGCGTCGAGGGCAATTCGGTTTTCGTGCAGGGGCTCGATTGCCTCGACGGCACGCCGCTCGTGGACCTGAAGCCGGATCGCTGCACGTTCACGCCGCCGGCGCCGCCGCAGCCGGGCGACTTCCAGAAGGGCTGACGGATTTCGCGGCACGGGCTCGAGAACTTCCGAAGCGTTCAAACAGCCTCCATCCTTCCCGCGGGTTGCCGACCCCGGGGGTTTGCACAGGACACCCCCGGAAATTCCGGGGGCGCGCGGGATGCCGCGAG
>CAZNPX010000060.1:0-17646 GCA_964575175.1 uncultured Hyphomicrobiales bacterium
GTTGTCGAGGCGATAGTCGCCGTGCACCACGCGCACGGCCTGCTGCTTCGGCAGGTGCTCCGGCAGCCAGCGCATCAGCTTTTCCATCTCGGGAATGTCGTCGGTCTTCGAGGCGACATACTGCTTGGACCAGCGCGCGACCTGACGCGCCACGTAGTCTTCGCCCTTGCCGTAGTCGGAAAGGCCGATCTTGTCCGGCTCCAGCGAATGAAGCTGCGCGATGGTCGCGTTCTGCGCGTCCCAGATCGCGGCGCGCTCCGCCGGGTTGGAATCCGGCATGTGCAGTTCCCAGAAGATGCGGCCTTCCTCGAACGACATCACATAGAATGCCGTGCCGACGACGGACTCGTCATCGCAATAGAGCAACGCCTCCGGCACCGGAAACTGCTGCGCGCCCAGCGCCGCCATCACCTTGTATTCGCGGTCGACCGCATGCGCGGAAGGCAGCAGCTTCCCGGGCGGCTTCCGCCGCAGCACGTATTTGCGCGCCGGCGTTTCGAGAAGATAGGTCGGGTTCGATTGCCCGCCCTTGAACTGCTTGACCGCGAGCGGCCCGGCGAAGCCGCGGATATGCTGCGTCAGATAGGCTTCGAGCCGCGCCGGATCGAAGGCGAGCGCCTGCACCACATCCTTGGTGCCGGAAAAGGCTTCCTGGCGATTGAACTCGGTCATTTCCTGCCCAGCATTCTTGTTGCTTGGGGCAGATTATAGCGGGCCGGCGCCGCGCTTTACACCCCCGTCTCCCGCTTCGCAGCGCGGAACGGCGGCGTGCTTCCCTAAGCCCGCGTGAAAAATTCGAGCAGCGCCGCTTCCGTCTCGCGGGGCTTTTCTTCGGGAAGGAAGTGCCCGCAGTCGATGGCGCGGCCCTCGATCTTGGTGCCCCATTGCTGCCAGATCGCGAGCGGATCGCCGCCCGAGTTCGGAATCCCCCGCGTGCCCCAGAGCGCGAGCGTGGGGCAGGTGATCTTCTTCCCCGCGTTGAAGTCTTCCTCGTCGAATTTCACGTCGGTCGATTGCCCGGCGCGGTAATCCTCGCAGCACGCATGAATGCGCAGCGGATCGGAAAAGAACGCGCGGTAATGATCGAGCGCGCGCGGATCGAACTTCGCAAGTCCGTCCGGCGACCAGCTCCCGAGCGTCCATTCGAGATACTCGACCGCTGATTTCGAGATCAGCATTTCCGGCAGCGGATAGCGCTGCGCCAGCAGCGGCCAGTGATAGACCACCATGGCGCGGCGGGCATCCATGCCCTTCCACATGTCCAGCGTCGGGATGATGTCGAGCACGGAGAGTTTCGAGACCCGTCCCGGATGATCGAGCGCCATGCGATAGCCGACGCGGCCGCCGCGGTCGTGGCCGATCACGCCGAACTGCACGTGGCCGAGCTTCTGCATCAGCTCGATCAGCGCCGCCGCCATCGCGCGCTTGGTATAGGGCGCGTGATCGGCGCCCTCCTTGGGGACCTCGCTCCAGCCGTAGCCCGGAAGGTCGGGAAGAACGAGCCTGAATTTTGCGGCCAGCGCCGGCGCGATGGTGTGGTACTCCACGTGCGTCTGCGGGAAGCCGTGGATCATCAGGAGCGGCGGGCCGTCGCCGCCGGAGCGCGCGAACAGTTTTCCGGCCGAAGTCTCGATCCAGTGGGATTCGAATCCGGGGAAGAGATCGGCCAGATCCTTCATTTTGCTTTCTCCCTCGCGATCGCGCGCCAGCCGATATCGCTGCGGTAAAATCCTTCCGGCCATTCGATGAGCGCGATCGCCTTGTAGGCGCGCTCGCGCGCTTCCGTCACGCTTTTTCCGAGCGCGGTCACGTTCAGGACCCGCCCGCCATTGGAAACGATCCGGTCGCCGTCGCGCCTGGTGCCCGCGTGAAACACGGTGACGCCTTCGATTTCGTTCGCGCGTTCGATGCCGCGGATTTCCGCGCCGCTCTTGTAGGCGCCGGGATAGCCCTGGTTCGCGAACACGATGGTAATCGCCACCTCGTCGCGCCAGCGCACGCTGGACTTGTCGAGTTCGCCGCTTGCGGTCGCGAGCATCAGCGTCAGCAGATCGTCCTTCATGCGCGGCATCAGCACCTGGCATTCCGGATCGCCGAAGCGCACGTTGTATTCGATCAGCTTCGGCCCGTCCTTGGTGATCATCAGGCCGATATAGAGCACGCCCGAATAGGGCGTGCCGGCCTGCGCGAGCGCGCGCGCGGTCGGCCGCACGATTTTTTCCAGCACGACTTCTTCGACGTCGGGGGTGAAGACCGGCGCCGGCGAATAGGCGCCCATGCCGCCGGTGTTCGGTCCCTGATCGCTGTCGAAGACGCGCTTGTGATCCTGCGCGCTCGCGAGCGGCAGCACCTGCTCGCCGTGCACGAGACAGAAGAAGCTCGCTTCCTCGCCCTCGAGAAATTCCTCGAGCACGACCGGCGCGTCGCCGCCCATGGCGAACACTTGATCGACCGCCATCAGCGCTTCGGGCTTGGTCATGGCGACGATCACGCCTTTTCCCGCATGCAGGCCGTCGGCCTTGAGCACGATGGGCGCGCCGTGCTTCTCGATATGCGCGCGCGCCTCCTGCCGGCTTCTCGTCTCGATGAAGGCGGCGGTCGGAATGTTCTGCTCGGCGCAGAGCCGCTTGGTGAAGGACTTGGAGCCCTCGAGCGTCGCCGGAATTTTCTGCGGGCCGAAGACCTTGATCTTCTGTGCGAGCAGGGCGTCGGCGAGCCCGGCCGTGAGCGGGGCTTCGGGGCCGACGACGACGAGATCGATTTTCTTTTCCTTGCAGAAGGCGATCACCGCCGCATGGTCCTCGACCTTGATCGCGACGATCTCGGCGTCCTCCGCGATGCCGGGATTGCCGGGCGCGGCGTAAAGCTTGGTGAGCAGCGGACTCGCGGCGAGTTTCCAACTCATCGCATGTTCGCGGCCGCCGGAGCCGATCAGAAACACATTCATTTACTGCGACCAGGATTGAGCATTGAAAGCCCGCTTGATGTATCATGACGGGGCACCCAGTTAGAGTCGCGAATGCCCGCATCCACAGCGCCGACCAACCTGCCGGAAATCAGCGTATCCGAGCTTTCCGCCTCCCTGAAGCGGACGGTGGAGCAGGCGTTTCCCTATGTCCGGCTGCGCGGCGAGATTTCGGGTTATCGGGGCCCGCATTCCTCGGGCCATGTCTATTTCAGCCTGAAGGACAACAGCGCCAGGATCGACGCCATCGTCTGGAAGGGCGCGTTCGCGCGCATGCGCGTCAAGCCCGAGGAGGGCATGGAGGTCATCGCCACCGGAAAGGTCACGACCTATCCGGGCAAGTCCAGCTACCAGATCGTGATCGACGCGCTGGAGCCCGCGGGCGTCGGCGCGCTGATGGCGCTGCTGGAGGAGCGGCGCAAGAAGCTCGCCGCCGAAGGCCTCTTCGACGAGGCGCGCAAGAAGCCGCTGCCCTACCTGCCGCGCGTGATCGGCGTGATCACCTCGCCGACCGGCGCGGTGATCCGCGACATTCTCCATCGCCTGTCGGACCGCTTTCCGCGTCACGTGTTGGTCTGGCCCGTGCGCGTGCAGGGCGAAACCTGCGGAGCCGAAGTCGCCGCCGCGATCGACGGCTTCAACGCGATGAAGGAGGGCGACGCCATCGCGCGGCCCGAACTGCTGATCGTGGCGCGCGGCGGCGGTTCGCTCGAGGACCTCTGGGGCTTCAACGACGAAGTCGTGGTGCGCGCGGCGGCGGCGAGCGAAATTCCGCTGATCTCCGCGGTCGGTCACGAAACCGATTTCACGCTGATCGACTTTGCCGCGGACCGCCGGGCGCCGACCCCGACCGCGGCCGCGGAAATGGCGGTGCCGGTGCGCGGCGAACTGATCGCGCTTACGCACGACCGCGCCGCGCGTCTCGTCTCGTGCTGGTCGCGCATGATCGAGCGGCTGAAGACCGAACTGCGCGGGCTCGCGCGCGGCGTGCCCTCGCTCGACAGCCTGCTTGCGATGCCGCGCCAGCGCCTGGATGCGGCCGGCGCGCGGCTGCCGCGCGCCTTGCGCGCGAATGCGCACGCGCATCGGGTCGAGTTCTCGAAGACTGCCGCGCGGCATACGCCTGCCGGATTGAAGGCGCTGATCGCGCGGCACGGCGACCGCGCGCGCAGCGCCGCGGAGCGCGCCATGCGCGCGCGCGAGATCATCCTTCATAACGCGCGCCGCGACATCGAAATGCGCAAGGCGCGGGTTGCCTCGCTCGGGCAATTGCTCAACGCCTTCAGCCACAAAAGCGTGCTCGATCGCGGCTTCGCGCTTCTGCGCGGGCCGGACGGCGCGCCGATCCATTCGGTCGGGGCGGCGAGTCCCGGTCTGGCACTGGAAGTCGAGGTGAAGGACGGGCGGTTCGGCGCCGTCGTTTCGGGAACGGCCCCCGGTGCGTCCAGGAAAACTGTGCCGGCGCCGGCGAAGCCTTCGAAACAGGGCAGCCTTTTCTAGTTCGCCGTCAACGATTTCGTGAGGGTGCGAAATTACCTTTTGCGCTCCGGCCCGGTTCGTTCCATATAACCGCCTATGAACCGTTTCGAACGTATGCCCTTGGCCGCCGGCGAAGCCGAGCTGCGTTATCTCGACGGCGATTATCGCATCGTCCGCCCCGGCAGCTATGTCCGTTGTGCCGTCACCGGCACGCCGATCCCGCTCGACGAATTGAAATACTGGAGCGTGGACTTGCAGGAAGCCTACGCCACGCCCGAAGCGGTGACGGCGCGCCTCCACGGCGAGCGCCGCTAGCGCCGCAGCGAATTCCGGATCGTTCCGAGCGCGCCGTTCTCGTCGTCGAGCGCAAGGCGCACGCACAGGGCTCTGGATTCCCCGCGCAAATCCGACAGCGCTTCGTCCCCACCCATGCGTGCGAGATCTTTCTCGGTGGTCACGAGCGCAAGCCCGCCGCGCCGGGCCTTGTCGAGCAGTTCCGCCGCTTCGGCCGCGCTGTAGCGATGGTGGTCGCCGAAACTTTTCCATGCGGCGACGATGGCGCCCGCCGTTTCGAGCGAGTGAAAAAACTTCTCCGGCGCGCCGATGCCGGTATAGGCGAGCACGCGCTTGCCTTCGAGCGCGGATGCCGACGCCGGATCGGGAAGCAGCCTTGCGCCGAACACCTGCAATCCGCGTTCTTTGGCGAGACGCGCGGCGTTCTGCCCGGCGTCGCCGTCTCCCACCACGATCATCGCCTGCGCGCGCCTGAACTGCGCTTCGAGCGGCGCGCGCAAAGGCCCGGCCGGAAACACCAGTCCGTTGCCGATGCCCTTGGCGCCGTCGACGACCAGAATGGAAAAGTCTTTCACCAGCGACGGGTTCTGAAAGCCGTCGTCCATGACGAGAACATCCGCGCCGCTCGTTTCCGCGAGCCTCGCGCCGGCGGCGCGATCATGCGCGACCACGGTCGGCGCGAGCGCGGCGAGCAGCGGCGCCTCGTCGCCGATGGCGCGCGCGTCATGGCGCGCGAGATCCACGAGCAGCGGCCCCGCTTCGCTGCCGCCATAGCCGCGGGTCAGGAAGAAGACATTTCTGCCTTCGCGCTTGAGCTGGCTTCCGATTGCGATGGCGGTCGGCGTTTTTCCCGCGCCGCCGAGCGTCGGATTGCCGATGCAGATCACGGGGATTTTGGCGCGATAGCCCGACCCCGAAAGCCTGCGCGCGGCGACCGCTCCATAGATCGCGCCGCCGGGATAAAGCAGCGCGGCAAGCGGCCCCGCTTTCCGCCACCAGAATTCCGGTGCGCGCAGCGGGATCACGGCGTTAGTGTCCGAAGCGGAGTTGCACGAGATAGGGCTCGATCGCGTTCGCGGTGCGGTTCATCGCCCCCGAAAGCGGGATCACGGTCGCATGCGCGGCCCGGGCCATGGTCTGCACGAGCCCCGGATCGTCGAGCAGCCGCATCAGGCTGGTCGCGAGCGAATGCGCGTCGCTGACCGTCGCCGCCGCGCGCTGGCGGTTGAGCTCCGCATAGATGCTGGTGAAGCTGTGCACATAGGGACCGTGCAGGATCGCGCTGTCCAGCTTCGCCGGCTCGATCGGGTTCTGGCCGCCGTGCTTGATGAGCGAGCCGCCCATGAAGACGATCGGCGCCAGCCGGTAGAACAGCCCGAGTTCGCCGATGGTGTCGGCCACGTAAATATGCGTGCCGCGGTCGGGCAGGTGATTGCGCGAGCGCATCGCCGGCGCGAGCCGGCTTTCCTGAACCAGTTGCGCGATGTCGCCGCCGCGGTCCGGGTGTCGCGGCACGATGATCGTGAGCAGGTTCGGCACTTTCCGCATGACTTCGATATGGGCGTCGATCACGGCTTCATCCTCGCCGCGATGCGTGCTTGCCGCAAGGAAGACCGGACGCTCGTGAAGCGTCCGCTTCATTTCCTCCATGTCGCGCTCGTTGGCGGGCGGCGGCGAGACGTCGAACTTGAGGTTGCCGGTCGGCAGCACGCGCTGCGCGCCGAGCTGTTGCAGGCGCTCGGCCACATCCGGGTCCTGCGCCAGGCAAAGCTCGAAATTCGAGAGCAGCGCTTTCGCGGTTCGCTTCGCGCTTTTCCAGCGCGAGAACGAGCGCTGCGAGAGCCTTCCGTTCACGAGCACGAGGGGAATGTTGCGGCTTGCCGTCTCGATCAGCAGGTTCGGCCAGAACTCGGATTCCGCGATCAGCGCGAATCCCGGCTGCCAGTGATCGAGGAAGGCGTTCAGAAACTGCGGCGTGTCGAGCGGAATATACTGGTGGAGCGTGCCCGCGGGCATGCGCTGCGCGACGGTCTGCGCGGCGGTGACGGTGCCCGAAGTCACCAGCACCGAAAATCCCTGCTTGCGGATATGTTCGACGACCGGAAGGACCGAGAGCACTTCGCCGACGCTCGCGCCGTGAATCCAGACCAGCGATCCTTCTGGCCGCGCGATGCTGGCGATGCCGCGGCGCTCGCCGATGCGGGCCGCGTCTTCCTTGCCGCGCTTCAGCCGCCAGTTCAGGATGGTGCCGGCGAAGGGAGCCGCCCATCGCGTGAGCCGCCGGTAAAGGCGGAGGGGAAACGGAAGCCGGCTCCTAGGCGCCATCACTGGCGGGTGTCCTTGTTCTGCCGACAAGCGCTTCCGCCCGCTGGGTCGCGCGATTGAGCTTCTCCTCGATTTCCGCGCGCGCGCGCTCGAGCGCGGCATCGTCGGCGTCGTTCGCGACCTTGACCGGCTCTTCCACGACGAGGGCCGCGCGGCCGAAGGGAAGATGCAGCGAGGATTTGTCCCAGCTCCGCTTCATGATGATGCGGTTGCTCGTGGCGATCGCGGCCGGATAGACCGGACGCCCCGAATGCTTGGCGATGCTGACGACGCCAAGGCCCGCGCGCCGCGAAATCTTCGGCACGTCCGCGGTCATCGCGACGTTGACGCCCTGCTCGAGCGCTTCGATCATCTGGCGCGTGGCGGCGACGCCGCCTTTCTGGTGGAAGTTCTTGCGATGCGTGCCGGAGCCGCGAATGGTTCCGACCCCGAGCGCCTCGGCCGCGATGGCGTTGATGTCTGCATCATAGGAGCGGGAAATCATGACCTTCGCTTTATGATGTGACTTGGGCACAAACGGGGTGAGAAAATGCTGCCCGTGCCAGAAGGTGAATATAAGCGGCAACTCGCTGTCGATCCAATCGTAGAGATCGGCAGGCTCGACGGTAACGCGCTGCGTATTCCAGACGAACTTGAGGTAGGACGCCACCGAACGGCCGAGCAGGCGGCGGAAGCCTTCCGAGGTTCGAATTTTACGCCACATGATCGCGAAGCGATGCGTCAGTTCTTCGGCGTGGCCGAATCCGTTTCCGGATCGAGCAGCCGGTGCAGATGGACGATGAAGTAGCGCATCAGCGCGTTGTCGACGGTCTGCTGGGCTTTCGCCTTCCATGCCTGATGGGCGGTGGCGTAGTTCGGATAAATTCCGACGATGTCGAGACTGTTCAGATCGCGGAAATCGGTGCTGTCGAGCTTCGTCAGCTCGCCGCCGAAGACGAGGTGAAGAAGTTGTTTTTGCGCAGTCATGGCGACTACAGAATCCCCGGTTATTTCAACGATCCGGCGAGCGCGGAAACCAGCCTTGGGTGCAATGTGCTCCCGGCCGCGATCAGCGCGCCGTGATTATGCGTGGCGAGATTGTAGACCGGCATCCGCCCCTCTGCATCGGTCAACTTGCCGCCAGCTTCGTGCACCAAAAGATCGGCAGCGGCAAGGTCCCAGTCGTTCGCGTTGGCGGCCGCCAGCGCGCCGTCGACTTCGCCCGATGCGACGCGCGACAATCGCACGGCAATCGAGTGAATTCCCGGCACTTCGACGGTATTTCCGAGCGAAAGAAGTGCAGCGTTCAACTTCGCGGGCCGCGCGATTGCCGCCGTTTCGACCGATGCGGTTCCGGACACCGAAATTGGCTGCTCATTTTTTGTGGCGCCGCCGCCTTTGATTGCGGCAAATGATTCGCCGGTCGCCGGCAGTTCGACGACGGCCGCGACCGGCCGTCCGCGCTCCACCAGCGCCGCGCAGATCGCCCAGTCCTCGCGGCCCGCGACGAAGGAGCGGGTTCCGTCGATCGGATCGACGATCCACAGGCGCTCTTTCGTCAGCCGCTCCGGCACGTCCATGGTTTCTTCCGAGAGCCAGCCGATCGAAGCATCGAGTCCGGTCAGCCGCTCGCGCAGGAAATGATCGACCGCAAGATCGGCCTCGGTGACCGGCGACGAATTTTCCTTGTTCCATGTCCGCACGTTGTTGCGGAATTTCGAGAGCGCGAGCCGGCCCGCTTCGGCGAGCGCTTCGCGCAACGGCCGCAGGAGTTCCGCGTGAGCGGCATCAGGTTGCAAGGTCATGCTTTTGTATGCGCCGGGTGTCCGGCCGCGGCAAGGTTTCGTCAAGGATGATGGCCGATCGGCGCGGTTTCGCGCCCGATCAGAAAAGATTTACCCAAATCCTTAAGCCGGTTCGCCCCGCCCGCGTGGCAACGTGCCTGCAACGACCGGAAAATCCGGCGGGGAGTGCAAGATTTGAGGCGTCAGGCAAGCGCGGCCGGAGTTGCGCGGGAAGGATCGAGCCCATTGTTCAGGCTCGATCCGCTCCGCCTTCCGGTTTCCTTCACCGCAACCGACCCGGCGGCCGACGGCGGCAGCCGCGAGATCGGCGTGTCGCGCGACGGCGTCGAACTGCGCCGCTCGGTGCGCGGCGTGCAGATGCGCGTGCAGCTTCCCTTCAGCGAATATGACGGCGTCGCGATCCGCGTGCTTGCGCCCGGTGGCGGCGAGCCGGTCATCTTCCTTTCGCTCGAGCATCAGGACGACGCGCTGAGCATCCTGTTGCTTGCCTCCGAGGACAGCGACGATGCCGCCGTCAGCGCGCGCAAATGGAGCCGCCTTACCGGAAGGCCGGTGCTGGTCGCCGACAGCGACGGCCGCCTGCGCAATCCCGCGTCGGCGCGAAATCCCGCCAAGAGCGGCTCGCGCCGCAAGCGCCGCAGCGCGCTCCGCAACCGCCGCAGTGCGATCCGCCTGCGCAGCGAGCGCGCCAATCGCCTGATCGAGAAGAATGTCCATGCGGGCGAGCGCGAGATCATCGCGCGCGACTAAGGCAGCGCCACCGGCGCATAGGGCGCGCCGGCGATCGCGTCGAGCGAAAGTCCGGCAAACAGCAGCAGCCCCGCGTCGCGGTTCGCGCGAAACAGTTTCAGACAATAAGCGGGATTGTCCGCGTCGAGCGTCGTCACCTGCCAGGCGAGATGCGCGGCGAAAGCCGCAAGCCCGACCAACGACACCACGCCGCCGCCGGAGAAAATCGTCGCCAGCGCAATCAGCACGACCGTAGTCGCGTAAAGCACGATCAGCGCGAGCCGGGTATTTTCTCCGAACAGCCGCGCCGAGGATTTCACGCCGATGATGGCGTCGTCGCGCCGGTCCTGGTGCGCGTAGATGGTGTCGTAGCCGATGACCCAGCAGATCGTGCCCGCGTAAAGCACGAGCGGGCGCCAGTCGAGCGCGCCGAATACCGCGGCCCATCCCATCAACGCGCCCCACGAAAAGGCGAGCCCGAGCACGAATTGCGGCATCGAGATCACGCGCTTGGCGAGCGGATAGATCGCGACGATGGCGAGCGACGCCACGCCGGTGAGAATTGCGAAGCGGTTCATCTGCAACAGCACCGCGAGCCCGGCGAAGGAAAGCAGGATCGCGAAGGCGAAGGCGGCTTTCGCCGTAACCTGTCCCGAAGGAATCGGGCGGCTCCGGGTGCGTTCGACCTGCGCGTCGATCTTGCGGTCGAGAATATCGTTCCATGTGCTGCCGGCGCCACGCATCACGACCGCGCCGATCAGGAACAGCACGATCAGTTTCGGATCGGGCCACGGCGCGCGTTGCGCAAGCGCCGCGATGGCGGTCGACCACCAGCACGGCAGCAGCAGCAGCCACCAGCCGATCGGACGATCGATGCGCGCGAGACGGAGAAAAGGTTGCGACCAGGAGGGGGCGCCGGAATCGACCCAGTTACCGGTGGAGTCGGCAACCGGCGTCGCCGGCCGGCGGCCGTCGCGCGTCATTGTTGCAGGACGTTTCCTGAAAGCGTGTCGAAGATACCGCCGCCTGTCGGCGTTTCGGGCAGCGCGCCCGCGTTCGGGTTGATCGCGCCGCTCAGGCCCGCGCTCGGCGAAGCCGGTCCGGGTCCGGGGCCGGGATTGGGGTTGTTCGCGGCCGAGCAGATTTTCGTGCGCAGCTCGGCGGTCTTCGTGCGGCTCTTCCGCAGTCCGTCGGCCGCGTCGCCGGGCACGCCGCATTCCTGTCCGCGCTTGGTGAAGAAGTTGAGCATCTTCGTCTCGGCGTTCGCGTAGCCGGTGATGCGCGCGCAAAGTTCTTTCGGGTTGGCCTTGCGCTTGCCGGCATCCTGAAGCGCCTTGCCCTTGTTCTGGATGTCGTCGCGCAGCACGTTGAACTCGGCCTGGCAGGGATGCTGCTGTTGCTGCGATTGCGGTGCTTGGAATCCTTGCGGACCCTGCGGACCTTCCGGGCCTGGAGAAATCGTAATGCTCTGCGCGAACAGCAAGCGCGGCTCGCCCGCGAAAGCGAGCAGGCCTAAGGCAAGAGCGAGCAGGGCGCGCGTATACATTTGTTTCCAGGTTCAATTGGCAGGCAGGCGTAACAAAAGCCAGCGACTTGGGGCAATATCGAGGCGAAAAGGTTACCAAGTAAAGCCCGGAGCCCTTCCCTTGGCGAAGTACGATTTTCAGAGCCCCCGCCTGTTCGTGGATGTGCCGCTTGCTGCGGCGCAGGAAGTCGCGCTCGCGCCGGAACAGGCCCATTATCTGCGGCAGGTGATGCGGCTCGCCGATGGCGCGGAAATACTCGTTTTCAACGGCCGCGACGGCGAATGGAGCGCGCGAATTGCCGCAACCGGCAAGCGCGGTGCTGCGCTGCGGCCTGAACGACAAATTCGGCCGCAGCCTGAAACTTTTGGCCCGGTCTATGCGTTTGCCCCGCTCAAGCAGGCTCGCCTGGATTACATGGTGCAAAAAGCGGTCGAGATGGGGGCTTCTCGATTGTCGCCGGTGCTGACCCAATTCACGCAAGTAAATCGAATGAACATGGACCGTATGCGCGCAAATGCGATCGAGGCGGCAGAGCAGTGCGGAATACTCGCGCTGCCTGTGATCGACGAGCCGGTCGCGCTTCATAAATGGCTCGCGGCCCTGCCACCGGAGCAGATGATTGTTTTTTGCGACGAGGAGAGCGCGGAAAAATCTCCGGTCGAAGAATTGCAGCGCGCCGACAAGCGCGCGCTTGCGGTGCTGGTCGGGCCGGAAGGCGGCTTCTCCGCGGACGAGCGGCGCGCGCTGCTCGCGCGGGAGAATGTCATTCGCCTGTCGCTTGGCCCGCGCGTGCTGCGCGCCGATACCGCGGCGGTCGCGGCACTGGCATTGGTGCAGGCGGTTAGCGGCGACTGGCGCTGACACGCATGACCCATTAAACGAAACACGACGCACAGAACGCGAGGCTACATGGCTGAGAACTACAGCTTCGGCATCGAGGAAGAATATTTCATCGTCGATGCCGAGACCAAGGCGGTGCAGCGGCGGATGCCGGCGGCGTTTCTCGCCGCGTTGAAGACCGGCCTCGGCGCGTCGGTCACGCGCGAGATGCTGCAATCGCAGCTCGAGGTCGCGACCAAGCCCTCCATCGACTTCTCCGAAAGCGCGCGCGAGCTGCGCGCGCTCAGAAAGAACATCGGCGCGATCTCCTCGGAGTTCGGTTTCTCCTTCATCGCCGCGGGCACGCATCCGACCGCGGCCTGGACCTCGGGCCGGCAGACCGAGGCCATGCGCTACGACGGCATGATGCAGGATTTGCAGATGCTCGCCGAGCGCAACATGCTTTGCGGCCTGCATGTGCATGTCGAGCTTCCCGACCCGGATCGCCGCATCGAGATCATGCGCCGCGTGACGCCTTTCATTCCGTATTTCGTGGCGCTCGCGACTTCCTCGCCGTTCTGGAATTCGCGCCGCACCGGCCTCATGGGGTATCGCCTCGCGGCCTATGACGAACTGCCGCGCACCGGGCTGCCGCCACTCTTCTTCAGCAACGAGGATTTCGAGCAATACAAGCAGGCGCTGATCGACGCGCGCGTGCTGCCCGACGGCAGTTACCTGTGGTGGTCGGTGCGCCCGTCCGAAGCCCATCCGACGCTGGAGCTGCGGGCGCCGGATTGCTGCACGCGCGTGTCCGATTCCATCGCCATCGCCGCGCTCTATCGCTGCCTCCTGCGCCATCTCTTTCTCAATCCGGCGTTGAATGCGGTGTTGACCCCGGTCGATTACGCGATCGCATCGGAGAACAAGTGGCGGGCGCAGCGCTACGGCATCCACGGCAGCTTCGTGGATCGGGTCGAGGGTCGCGCGGTGCCGGTGCGCGAGGCGGTCGGCAATCTGGTGCAGCGGGTCGCGGACGACGCCGCGGCGCTGGGCTGCGAATCCGAACTCGCGCTGGTCAACGAGATTTTCGAAACCGGCACCAGCGCCGATGCCCAGATCACGGTCTTCAACGAAGCCGAGGAGCGGACGAAAAGTCGCGGCGAGGCACTGAAAGCGGTGAAGAATTGGCTTGCCGTAACGACAATTCAATAATGTGAGCCCTGCGCCGCCTGCATTGGCGGCAGTGCGGGGTGTCCTGTATGGTCCGCGACCCTTTGCCGGAATTGCCGCTGTATGGCCCGCGACCAGATTGATATGACGCCGATCGAGACGCGCGACGAACTGGTTGCGTGGATCGCAGCCGGCGAGAAGCCGAAATCGCAGTTCCGAGTCGGCACCGAGCACGAGAAAATACCCTTCCGGATCAGTGACCGCTCGCCGGTGCCTTACGAAGGCCGCCGCGGCATCCGCGCCTTGCTCGAAGGTATGCAGATGCTGCTCGGCTGGGAGCCGATCATGGAGGGCTCGACCATCATCGGGCTCGCCGACGTCACCGGCGGCGGCGCGATCTCGCTGGAGCCGGGCGGGCAGTTCGAACTGTCCGGCGCGCCGCTCGAGACCATTCATCGCACCTGCGCCGAACTGAACGCGCATCTCGCGCAATTGCGTCAGGTCGCGGCGCCATTGGGTATTGGTTTCCTCGGTATCGGCATGTCGCCGCTGTGGACGCGCGCGCAAACCCCGGTGATGCCCAAGGGCCGCTACAAGATCATGGCGAACTACATGCCGAAGGTCGGCGCGTTCGGCATCGACATGATGTTCCGCACCTGCACCGTGCAGGCCAATCTCGATTTCGCCGATGAAGCCGACATGGTGAAGAAGCTGCGTGTGTCGCTGGCGTTGCAGCCGGTGGCGACCGCGCTGTTCGCGAACTCGCCCTTCACCGAAGGCAAGCCCAACGGCTATCTCTCCTATCGCTCGCATGTCTGGGAAGACACCGACAACGCGCGCGCGGGCATGCTGCCCTTCGCCTTCGAACCGGGCATGGGCTACGAGCGCTATGTCGATTACGCGCTCGACGTGCCGATGTATTTCATCAAGCGCGGCAGCGAATATATCGACGTCGCCGGCTCGTCCTTCCGCGATCTTCTGGCCGGCACGCATCCCGCGGTGCCGGGCCAGCGCGCGTCGATCTCCGACTGGGCCAATCACCTGAGCACGATTTTCCCCGAAGTGCGCCTCAAGCGCTATCTGGAAATGCGCGGCGCCGACGCCGGCCCGTGGCAGAGCCTGTGCGCCTTGCCGGCGTTCTGGGTCGGGCTGCTTTACGACGATGCCGCGCTCGACGCGGCATGGGAAATCGCGAAGGGCTGGAGCGAGGCGGAGCGCGAGCAGCTTCGCGTGGATACGCCGAAGCTCGGCCTGAACGCGAAGGTCGCGGGCCGCAGCGTGCGCGAGATCGCGGTGGAAGTCGTGAACCTTTCGCGCAGCGGCCTGCAGCGGCGCGGGCACAAGCTCTACGACGGCCGCGACGAGTCGGATTTCCTCGAGCCGCTCGATCTCATCCTGGAGCGCGGCGCCACCCCGGCCGAGGAACTGCTCACGCTCTATAATGGCATCTGGGGCAGGTCGGTCGATCCTGCCTTCGAGCTGCTCGCCTACTGATCGCCGGCATGAAATCGCAACCGAACGGCGCGCTGAGCGGTGCCGACTATGCGCTCTACGCCACCGTCGTCGTGTTGTGGGGCGTAAGCTGGCTGCCGCTGCGCCTGCAACTCGGCGTCGTCTCGCCGGAAGTCTCGGCGGTCTGGCGCTTTCTGTTCGGCGGCCTGATCGTGTTCGGCTGGCTGCTCGCGGTGAAGGGCAGGGTGCGCTTTCCGCTCAGGGATCATGCGTGCTTCGCGATCCTCGGCGCCACCATGTTCTCCTTCAACTTCGTCTCCGCCTATTACGCGGGCTATTATCTGAACGGCGGGCTGCTTGCGGTGCTGTTCTCGCTGACGGCGGTGCTGAACCCGCTTTACGCGGCGGCGCTCGGCCGCGGCGGATTGAACCTTCGCATCGTCGCGGGAGCGGTGATCGGCGTCATCGGCGTGGCGCTTTTGTTCGGGCCAAAGCTCGTCGCCGTCGATGCGCAGGCGGGAACGCTGGCGGGCGTGCTCTTGATGCTGTTCTCGATCTTCATTTTCAGCACCGGCAACATGTTCTCCGCGGCATTCCAGGCGCGCGGGCTGCCGGTGCTTTCCGCCAATGCCTGGTCGATGCTCTACGGCACCGCGTTCATCGCGATCATGGCGCTCGTGAACGGCCAGCCCTTCATCGTCGAGTGGACGCCGACCTACGTGCTGTCGATTCTCTGGCTCGCGGTCGCGGGCACCGCGATCGGCTTCTTCGCCTATGTCACGCTGATCGGACGGATCGGCACCGGGCGTACCGGCTACGCCACCGTCCTGATGCCGCTGGTGGCGCTGCTCCTGTCGACCTTCTTCGAAGGATATGTGTGGACAATCTACGCCTTCTTCGGCGTGGCGCTGGTCCTGATCGGCAACGTGATCGTGCTGTCGGCGCCGGCGAGGCCGCGGGCTTAGGGCGTCTTGTCGAGCCGGTCGAAGCCCGCGCTGAAGCCCGAGAGGCTGAGCGGGATGCCGATGCCTTCTTCCGGCGTCTGGTAGATGTAGAACAGCGCCTGCTTCCCGGCCTTGAGCTGCGAGATCAGTTTTTCGTCCATGTGGACGTTGGAGACGCAGCCGTTTTGCAGGCAGCGCTCGAAGATCGCGCTGCCGATGTCGTTCTGGTCGATCTTGAGCCCGACCCCCTTGGACAGCAGCACCCCGAGCGGCGCGAAGACGCGCAGGATCCGGCTCTTGCCGTCGGCGGTTTTCAGGATGATGACCGTGAGCCCGACATTGGGCCGGTCTTCCGCGGTCACGCTCTGCACCAGCGCGCATTGCTCGCCGGGCGCGCCCGGCGCCGTCTCGCAGCGGATCTGCCAGTCGTTATGGACGGATTTCACCGTCCCGTACTGCGCCTCGGCAGCCGCGGGAAAAAGCAGGACCGCCAGAAGCGCCGCCAGCGCGGCGCGAATGGGAAATCGCGCGTCGGGAACCATCCGCATCCACATCTCCGGGCCCGCGAATCGCGAGGCCGTTCGCCCGTCCATGGCATGAGCGGGTACATCGCCGCCCTCTCATGTCAAGAATGGGGCGCGGCGAGGCCCCATCCTTCGGCGGTTTTGGCGCGGGCCGGGCGGGGCGCGGGCAAGGCGTTGCGGGCGCTTCCGGAGTATGGTTGATCTGGCCCCGAGACCGGTCCGTTCGGCTTATCCGGCGCGGAAAATCCAGCGAATGCGCGGCAATGAGCCGCCTTGGGGATCGTTCCGGCGTACCCGGTCCGGTGATAGTTTGGCCTAGAGATTCCGGGGCTCCGTATGGAGCCCATCGCCGCTTGGTCCGGCGAGAATTCTGGAGACGGGGTAGCAATGACGAAGGCTTGGGGTAGGGCGATCAGCAGGCTCGCGGGAGCCGCCTTTGCGGCGGTGGTCGCATTCGGATGGAGCGCGGAAGCGCTCGCCGGGACCGGCCAGCCTTCGCCGTGGCAGATGGGCTTCCAGGGCGCGGCGTCGCCGATCATGGAGCAGATCGACCAGTTCCACTGGTGGCTCACGGTGATCTCGGCGCTGATCACGCTTCTGGTGCTCGTGCTGCTGGTGATCGTGTTCATCCGCTTCAACGAGAAGGCGAACCCGGTTCCTTCCACCACGACGCATCACACGCTGCTCGAGGTTGCCTGGACCGTGCTGCCGGTCATCATCCTCGTCGCGATCGCGATTCCGTCCTTCCGCCTGCTGTTCGATCAGCTCCACGTCCCGAAAGCCGACATCACCATCAAGGCGACCGGCACCGCGGGCTGGACCTGGGTTTACGAATATCCCGATCACGACGGCATGAACTTCATCTCGTCGATCGTTCCCGATGACAAGCTCAAGGCCGGCCAGCCGCGCCTGCTGACCGTCGACAACGAACTCGTCGTGCCGGTCAACAAGGTCGTGCGCGTGCAGGTGACGGCCGAAGGCATCATCCATGCGTTCGCGGTGCCGTCCTTCGGCGTCAAGATCGACGCCGTGCCCGGCCGCCTGAACGAAACCTGGTTCAAGGCGACCAAGACCGGCTGGTTCTACGGCCAGTGCTCGGAGCTGTGCGGCATCAACCACGCCTATATGCCGATCGCGATCCGCGTCGTCACCGACGCCGAATTCGCGACGTGGCTGGAAGAAGCCAAGAAGAAATTCGCGGCCAATCCGGATCCGAACCCGGCGCTGGTCGCCGATGTGAAAAACGAAGACGTTAAAAACTAAGCGCGCGGAACGCGCGGAAAGTATCGAGGCAAGCCATGGCAAACCCGGCCAAAGCCCACGCTCATGACGATCACCACGACGACCATCACGCGCCGTCGGGCATCACGCGCTGGCTCTTTTCGACCAACCACAAGGACATCGGCACGCTCTACCTGATCGCGGCGATCTTCGCCGGCGTGTTCGGCGGCCTGTTGTCGGTCGGCATGCGTCTGGAACTGATGCATCCGGGACTTCAGTATTTTCCGAATGCGCATGTGTTCAACGCCTTCGTCACCGCGCATGGCCTGATCATGGTGTTCTTCATGATCATGCCGGCGCTGATCGGCGGCTTCGGCAACTGGTTCGTGCCGCTGATGATCGGCGCGCCGGACA
>CAZNPX010000061.1:0-17375 GCA_964575175.1 uncultured Hyphomicrobiales bacterium
TTCAGAATGTCGTTCTGAATGGTCCCCGAAAGTTTCGCGGGCGGCACGCCTTGTTCTTCGCCGGCGACGATGAACAGCGAGAGCACCGGCAGCACCGCGCCGTTCATGGTCATCGACACGCTCATCTGCTCGAGCGGAATGCCCGCGAACAGCGTGCGCATGTCGAGGATCGAATCGATCGCGACACCCGCCATGCCGACATCGCCCGAAACGCGCGGATGATCGGAATCGTAGCCGCGATGGGTCGCGAGATCGAAGGCGATGGAAAGACCCTTCTGGCCCGCCGCCAGATTGCGGCGATAGAAGGCGTTGGAATCTTCCGCGGTGGAGAAGCCGGCATATTGCCGGATCGTCCACGGCTGCGTGACATACATCGCGGGGTAGGGGCCGCGTAAATAGGGAGCGATGCCCGGCCACGTATTCAGGAAATCGATGCCCGCGAGATCGCGCTCGCCATAGGCCGGCTTGACCGGGATGCCTTCGGGCGTGAGCCACGGCTCGGCGGAGGACGCGGGCGCGTCCACCGCGCTCTCGCGAAATTGAACCTTGGAGAAGTCCGGCAGTCTGCTCATCGTCTCAATTATACCGCTTCGCTGGCGGAGATCACGCACCGCAATAACCCTTTATATTTCAGGCTCTTGCGTGGACAAGCCCCCGGCTGACACTTCCAAAAACAGCGCCGCCCGCCTCTGGGCGCCGCTCGCGCGCTTCATCGAAACCGAGGCCGCCATCGGCCGCTGGGCCGAAAGCGGCAGCCGGTTGCGCGCATGGAGCTATGAATTCGTCCGCTTCGGCATCAAGCAGGCTTGGGCCTGTCTCTTCGGCGGGCTCATGGTCGCGCTCATTATTGCGACGACGCTCTGGTATCCGCGCGGGTCCGCGCTTTCGCGCTACGACTTTCTGTTTCTCGCGGCACTCGCGATCCAGATCGGCATGCTCGCCTTCAAGCTGGAGACGTGGAAGGAAGCGAAGGTCATCTTCATCTTCCATGTCGTCGGCACGATCATGGAAGTGTTCAAGACCGGCGTGGGCTCATGGATCTATCCGGAGGCGAGTTTCTTCCGCATCGGCGGCGTGCCGCTGTTCTCCGGTTTCATGTATGCGAGCATCGGCAGCTATATCGCGCGTGTCTGGCACCTGTTCGATTTCAAGTTCACGCGCCACCCGTCGCTATGGACGGTGTATCTGCTCGCGGCGGCGATCTACCTGAACTTCTACGCGCATCACTATGTCTATGACATCCGCTATATCCTGTTTGCGGCGGCAATCCTGCTCTTCGGCCGCACCATGATCTATTACAAGGTATGGCATCATCACCGGCCGATGCCGCTCTTGCTCGCGGCATTTCTCGTCGCACTCTTCGTATGGATCGCGGAGAATGTCGGAACGATCACGAAGACCTGGCTCTATCCGCATCAATTGACCGGATGGCAGGCGGTTTCGCTCGCGAAATTCGGGTCGTGGTTCCTGCTGCTGTTTTTGAGCTATGCGCTGGTGGCTTTCGTCAACCAGCCGAGGAATGAGGAGAGATAACAACCCACATTCGTCATGCCCGCCACAAGGGCGGGCATGACGAGGATTAGAGCTGTTGATGCGCTTCTTTTAGCGCCGCGATCACGTCGCAGCCTGCATAGACGAATCCGCTCACGCCCGCGGCCTGATACGCGGCTTCCTTGTCGCCCGCGCGGCCTGCGAGCCAGATGGAAGCACCGGCGTCTTTGAGCGCCTTTGCAACGGCTTCCGCCTGCGCGGCATAAATCTCGTCCGACGAGCAGATGCAGGCGAGCTTCGCGCCCGATTCCCTGAAGGCTTTTACAATCTCTTCCGGTGAAGACAGTCCATCACCGGGTATCGCGGCGATCCCGCCTGCCTCGAAGAAATTGCGCGCAAACGTCGTGCGCGCGGTGAAGTCTGCGGCCTTGCCGAGATTGGCGAGAAAGATTTTGGGCCGCTCCCGCATGCGGTCGGCGGCATCGCGCAGCGCCTCAAAGGGCTCCGCGACCCGCATGCGCGCAAGCGGCTCGCTGACTTCCGGGAAGGGAAGCAGCGGGTTCGCCGGCTCGCCGTCGAGCACGTTTTCCTTGGGCTCGTTGATATTCGGAAATTCGCTGACGCCCGTGAGCGGATCCTTGCGGGTCGCAGTATTGCGCTCGCGCGCGGCGCGCGTCGCCGCAACCTTTTTTTGCAGGAGGCCCGCTTCCAGTGCTTTCGCAAGCCCGCCTGCGGATTCGATTTCCTGAAACAGTTTCCACGCGGTTTCGCAAAGCTCGGAGGTCAGCGCCTCGATGCCGCCGGAACCCGCAGTCGGATCGCCGACCCGGAAGAGGTTCGATTCTTCCAGCAGAATGGTTTGCGTGTTGCGCGCGATCCGGCGCGCAAAGCCGTCCGGCAGGCCGAGCGCGATGCTGTGCGGCAGCACCGAGATCGCATTCGCGCCGCCGAAGCCCGCCGCAGCGACGGCCATGGTCGTGCGCAGCATGTTCACGTTGGGATCGCGCTTCGTCATCATCCGCCATGCCGTTTCGGCGGAAATGAAGATCGGCTTGGGCTTCAGCGCGGCGGCTTCCTCGACGCGCGTCCAGAGCTTACGCAAGGCGCGGAATTTCGCGATGGTCAGGAACTGATCGGCGTCCGCGGCGAGCCGGAAGAAGACCATCTGCCGTGCGGCGTCGAGCAGGGAGCCTGCGGCTTCGAACGCGCGCATATATTCGAGCCCGCAGGCAAGCACGAAAGCGAGTTCCTGCGCTTCCGAGCCGCCGGCCGCATGCACGATGCGGCCATCGGCGGCCGCAATATGTTTCTTGAATCCCTTCGCCGCGAGCGATCCGGCGAGCGAAGCGAACGCCGGCGCAATCTGGCGCCAGCTTTCCTCGCTCTTGCCGTGAAGGGCCAGCGCGCCAAGGGGATCGATGCCGAAGCGAAACGTCGTCTTCGCGGGATCGGTGCCGCGCTCCTTCGCGATTTCCGCGAGCCAGAGCGGCGCGTCCTTCGAGAGCGGGCCGGTGTCGAGTTCGATATCGACGGCATCGAGCCAGATTTCATCGAGTGCCTGCGCCAATGCCGCCCTGGAGGCAGGCAGCGCAAAGCCATAGTCGCCGGCAGCCCCCGGAAACACGAGCTTCAGGCCGGTGGCGCCGTTCTCGAGATCGCGCAGCGCTTGCTTGTTGGCTTCCTTCGGATCGCGCAGCTCGATCCGTTGCAGCACGGTCCAGGGCTCGCCATCCGCGCGGCCGGGTACGCGCTTCGCGTCCTTCGCGCGCTCATAGAGCGGCTGGATCGCAATGCCGTCATAGGTTTTCGCTACCAGCCACTTTTCGAAGGGCGTGCCCTTGAGCGCCGCGTCGACGAGCTTGCGCCAGTCGTCGCGCGTGGCGGCCGGAAATTCGGAGGCGAGGGGAAGTTCAGACATCTGCAATAACTCTCGGCTCCGCCGAACATGCCACGCCCGGCGGGAGGGCGCCAAGCGGCTTGCGCCGGGGCGGGTTACGCCGGCTCGTAGCGGCGCACGCCGCTGCTGTCGATGCGGCCGAGCAGCACTTGCGCAGTCTCGCCGCCGATCTTCAGCGCAGGCGCAATCTCCGCAAGCGGAACCAGCACGAAAGCCCGCTCCGCGATGCGCGGGTGGGGGATCACCAGACCATCCTCCTGCACCGTGCGGTCGCCATATATAAGTATGTCGAGGTCGAGCACGCGCGGGCCGTAGCGGATTTCGTTCCTGCGGTCGCGCCCCGCTGCGCGTTCGATCTCGTGCAGGCTTGCGAGCAGATCTCGCGGCGAGAGCGCCGTGGAAACGCTAATCACCTGGTTGAGATAGTTGTCCTGCGGCACCGGCCCCCACGGCGCTGTATCGTAGATCGAGGATATGGCGACGATCGCGCCGACATTCTTCCCGATCGCCTCGCGCCCGCGCGCCAGATGCGCGATGCGGTTGCCGAGATTGGAGCCGAGGCCAAGATAGACTTCAGCCATCGCGCCTGCGTTCGACGGTCGTCGCCACGTAATCGAACACGGCGGAGATCGGCGCCGACGGTTTCTTCACCGTTACGCGGGCGCTCAGCACCGCGGGGAAATGCGCGAGAATCCCGGAAGCGACATGCGCCGCCGCCGCCTCGATCAGATAAAACCGCTTGCCGCGGAAAATCGATTCCGTCACCGCGACCACTTCGCCGTAATCCACGGTGTCCACGAGCCGGTCATGCTTCACGGCTTCCGTCACCTCCGCTTCGAGCCGGATATCCAGCACGAAGCGCTGGCCGAGCCGCGCTTCCTCTTCGCCGACCCCGTGCCGGGCGAAGAGCACGAGGCCCACGATATCGATCACGCCCTTCACCCTGCCGCTCCCGTTGCTTCCACGATCCGCAGCGCCTGCATATGGGTCGCGACGTCATGCACGCGCACGATCGGAATTGCCGCCAGCGCCGCGAAAACGGTCGTCACGATACTGCCGCCGATCCGTTCGCCGGGATCGCTCGGCGAAACCTTGTTGATGAAGGATTTGCGCGAGGCGCCGAGCAGCAGCGGAAAGCCGTAGTCGTGCAGCTTCGCGAGGTTGCCGAGGATTTGCAGATTTTGTTCGAGCGTCTTGCCGAAGCCGATGCCGGGGTCGAGCACGATCCGGTCCTCGGCGACCCCCGCGCGCCGCGCTTTCGCGACCGCATCGGCGAAAAACACCTTCATGTCCTCGAAGATATCGAGCGCGTCGTCGATCCGTTCGCGGTTATGCATGATGATCGTGGCGGCATCGGAATCCGCGATGGCTTTCGCCATCTCGGGATCGCGCGAAAGCCCCCAGACATCGTTCACGATATGCGCGCCGGCCTTGAGCGCCGCCTTGGCGACCTCGGCCTTGTAAGTATCGATCGATATGGGCACCGCCAAAACCGTCGCGAGACATTCGACCACTGGAATCACGCGCTTCAACTCGGTCGCGGCATCGACCGCTGCATGGCCGGGCCGGGTCGACTCGCCCCCCACGTCGATGATCGCCGCTCCCTCGGCGACCATGCGTTGGGCTGCGGCCACTGCTTCGTCCACCGAGGCATAGGAGCCACCGTCGGAGAAGGAGTCCGGCGTCACGTTAAGGATGCCCATGATGATGGGGCGGGGCCCGAGCGCGATAGCGTGGCCCCGCGCACGAAGCGTTTTCGCTGGCGGCTTTGCAAGCATGGCCCGACTAGAACGCCGGCGCGCGAAAAACGCAAGCAGGCCGGCCCGGAGTGGTGTCCGGCCTAGTAGGTGATCTCGATCGGCAACTCCCGCGCGCGTTCGATCCATTTCTGAATCGCCTTTTCGCTGGGCAGGAGCTGTACGGCCCTCTCGCTTTTGTCTCGGGCCGTCCGCTTCACCCGTTCCGCGTTCTCGGCAGCCATCTTTTTCGCGAGGTGCTGCGGGTTGCGGTGCCTGAGTGCGCGCAGCGTATCGACGCCGACCCCGCGCAGCAGGCAGGTGTAGTCGCCGCCGAGGCCCTTGATCCGCATGAGATCGGCCTGGTTGACCATATTGAGGATATCCGAAACCGGAATGCCGGTCTTTCCGGCGAGGGCCTTGCGCCCCTTGGCGTCTTTGGCCGCCTTCAGGAGCCCGGCGGTGGTGCGGATGCGCACGGCCCGTAGCTTCGCGAGCGAATCCGCGCCGATCCCAGCGATATCCTTGATCGGATAAGACGGGTATCCTGTCTTCGCCACCCCAAAATTCCCTCGCTGGCGCGGTTCGGATGCCGCAGCCTTGGTTCTTGTTATCGCTGGAAGTGATTTTGCAGTGCGGAGAGCGAAGCCATGAGCCGGATTACGATAGCGTTACTCTGTCTCGTAACCGCGAGCATCGCCGCCTCCCTTCGTCCGCATGTGCTGTCTTTTTCTCGTTCTGTCGTCAGCCAAAAGCGGCGGACTGTCAAAATATTTTTTTCCAACATTCTTGTTGACTGCAACGCGACTTTGGGAATCGGCCGCGGTTGGAAACTTGACTGAAGGCAGACTATAACTTTTCGAAATGCCCGGATGCAGGAGTGCGACATGGCGAACGCGGATACCGACGACAAGCTCTTCGTAGGCAAGGCAGCGAAGCCGCAGTACCTGAGCCTCAACCTTGCCAACCGCCACGGCCTCGTGACCGGCGCCACCGGGACCGGCAAGACCGTCACCTTGCAGACCATGGCCGAAGGGTTTTCGCGCGCCGGGGTGCCGGTCTTCGCTGCCGACATCAAGGGCGACCTTTCGGGCGTGTCGCAGCCGGGCGACGGCAAGGACTGGATCGTCAAGCGCTGCAAAGAAATCGACATGAAGTACGAGGCCGACGAGTTTCCGGTCGTCTTCTGGGACCTTTTCGGCGAGCAGGGCCATCCGATCCGCGCCACCGTGTCGGAAATGGGCCCGCTGCTGCTGGCCCGCATGATGAATTTGAACGACACCCAGGAAGGGGTGCTCAATATCGCCTTCCGCGTGGCCGACGAGAACGGTTTGCTGCTGCTCGACCTCAAGGATCTGCGCGCGATCCTGACCCACATTGCGGAAAACGCCGCCGATCTCACCAAGACCTACGGCAATGTTTCTTCGGCATCGGTGGGCGCGATCCAGCGCCAGTTGCTCGTGCTCGAAAACCAGAACGGCGAGAAGTTCTTCGGCGAGCCCGCGCTCGAAATAAAGGACCTCATGCGGACGAAGGAAGGCAAGGGCGTCATCAGCCTGCTTGCCGCCGACAAGCTGATGGCCAATCCGCGCCTGTATTCTATTTTTCTCTTGTGGCTGCTGTCCGAGCTTTTCGAGGAACTCCCGGAAGTGGGCGATGTCGACAAGCCCAAGCTCGTCTTCTTCTTCGATGAGGCCCATCTTCTGTTCGACGAGGCGCCGAAGGTGCTGCTCGACAAGATCGAGCAGGTCGTCCGCCTGATCCGCTCCAAGGGCGTCGGCGTCTATTTCGTAACCCAGAACCCGGCGGACGTTCCCGAAACGGTGCTGGCGCAGCTCGGCAACCGCGTACAGCATGCGCTTCGCGCCTATACCCCGAAGGAGCAGAAGGCGGTCAAGGTCGCGGCCCAGAGCTTCCGGCCGAACCCCAAGCTCAACACCGAGCGCGTGATTACCGAACTCGGCAAGGGCGAAGCGCTAACCTCCTTCCTGGAGGGCAACGGCGTTCCCGCGATGGTCGACCGCACGCTGGTGCGGCCGCCGGCGGCCAATGTCGGTCCCGTCACCGAGGAGCAGCGCAAGGCGATCATCAACAGAAGCCCTGTCAGGGGCCAGTACGACACGCCGATCGACCGCGAGTCCGCATACGAAATACTGCAGGGCAAAGCCGACAGCATGACCCGCAATGCGGGCAAGGATGCCACTGCCGGAAGCAACACGGGCGGCATCATGGGCGGCATCGGCGATCTCCTCGGCGGCATTTTCGGCACCAACCGCAAGCGCGGCGAGAAGCTCTCGACCGGGCAGAAAGTTGCCCGCGACGTGACGCGGACAGTGACCAACCAGGTCGCGGGTAAAGTCGCTGCCGATCTTGGACGGAAAGTCGCAGGCTCGATCGGCGGCTCCGTCGGCAGGGCGATCATCCGCGGAACTCTCGGCAGCATCCTCCGCCGCTAGATTCTTCCGCGCCTCGCAGTCCGCCCGCGCGTCCGCCGGTTGCGTCTTCGCACTGAGTTGATACCATCCGCGTGGGGAATTTCGGCGCGCTGCATTGCGTTATGCGGCCGCTCGTGCGGGTTGGTGGGAAATGCGTTCTTTGACAACGGCGCGGCTTGTGCTGCTCGATTTCGACCCGATACGGCGCGAAGTGCTCATACGGGCGCTCTCGGAGATCGACGCCTTTCAGATGATAGGCATCGCCACAGTCGCGGAAACTGCCGGTGCGGCGTCGCAGCCTGATCTCTATCTGATCAGCGGTCCCACTCTCGCGGCGAACGACTCCGGCAGCTCGATCGTTGCCAATCCTTTCGCGACGAGCGGAATTCCAACCATTCTCATGCTCCCGGAGCCGACGAAAGAGCAGCGCCGTTCGGCGCTGCGCGCCGGCTATACCATCGTTCTGGCGGCACCCGTGCCTCCGCGCCTGTTGTATCGCCGCGTCGCGCAGCTCCTCCAGAACGCGAGGCGCGCGAAGCGCCGGCAGGAATCGCTGGCGGCACAGAACCAGCACCCGCAGCAGCTCGAAGAAGTTGCGCCGGCGCAGGTCGCGTTGCTCGCGGAAGTCTCCGGGCACTAAAGCCGTTTCCGTTCCCGCGCAGGATTGCTAGCGTCTCCTGAAACAAGGAGACGGCGAATGGCGCTCGACAAGGTACTGGCTGCAATCGACGGAAATCTCGACCAAAGCCTCGAGCGGCTGTTCGCCTTGCTGCGAATCGAAAGTGTTTCGACCGATCCGGCTTATGCGGGGAATTGCCGTGCCGCTGCCGATTGGCTCGCGCGTGAGCTTGCGGCCATCGGTTTTGATGCGGCCGTGCGCGAAACCAAAGGTCATCCCATGGTTGTCGCGCACAGCAAGGCGCATGGCGAAGGCCCTCATGTCCTCTTCTATGGCCATTACGACGTGCAGCCGGCCGATCCGGTCGGGCTTTGGGAAACGCCCGCCTTCGAACCGCGGTTACGAACCGCCGGCGGCCGCAAGGTCATCGTGGGACGCGGCTCCGCCGACGACAAAGGGCAGTTGATGACCTTCGTCGAGGCGATCCGGGCGTTCGTGGCTGCCGAAGGCAAGCCGCCCTTGCGGGTCACGATCATGCTCGAGGGCGAGGAGGAGACGGGCAGCCCCTCGCTTGCGCCGTTCCTGGAGGCGAACAGGGGCGAGCTGAAGGCCGACGTTGCGCTCGTATGCGACACGGATATGTGGAACGACACGACGCCCGCGATCACCACCATGTTGCGCGGGTTGATGCTCGAGGAAGTGGTTATAAAGGCGGCTGATCGCGATCTGCATTCCGGCCTGTTCGGGGGTGCTGCGATCAATCCGATCCGCGTGCTCGGCCGCATCATCGCGTCGATCCATGACGCGGACGGACGCATTGTCATTCCGGGATTCTATGACGGCGCGGGCGAACTCGATTCCGAGATCCGCGCTCAATGGAAGTCGCTCGATTTCGACGAAAGCAAATTTCTGGGCGAGATCGGTCTGGGCACGCCGGCGGGAGAGAAGGGCCGTCACGTGCTGGAGCAGCTCTGGTCGCGGCCGACCTGCGACGTGAACGGCATCATCGGCGGCTATACCGGACCCGGTTCGAAAACGGTTATTCCCGCGCAGGTCTCCGCCAAGTTCTCGTTCCGGCTCGTGGGCAACCAGAATCCGGAGGCGATCCGCGATGCGTTCCGCGCATTCGTTCGCAAGCTGTTGCCGCCGGACTGCGAAGCCGAGTTTCTTTCGCATGGCGCGAGCCCGGCCCTGCAATTGCCGCTCGACTCGCCGTTTCTGAAGAAGGCGAGGGAGGCGCTTGCAGCGGAGTGGGGCGCGCCCGCAGTGCTGAAAGGTTCCGGGGGCTCGATCCCCATCGTCGGCAACTTCAAGCGCGATCTCGGTATGGATTCGCTGCTCATCGGCTTCGGCGTGGACGACGACCGCATCCATTCGCCGAACGAGAAATACAATCTCTCGTCCTTTCACAAAGGCGCGCGGAGCTGGGCGCGTATTCTCGACGCGCTCCGCTCGTAGGAAGGCCGGTTACTTCCAGAAGGTATGAATCGCGGAATTTTCCTGCGACGGCCGTTCCTCCGGCGCCGGAATATAGGTCGTCACAAAGCTCAGACTGCGGATGTCATAGACCCGCGCAAACACCACGCTGTCGCGGCGTACTTCGTTGATGATCGGGGCGAACAGCTCCGCGCAATAGAAGGTGCCGAGAGAGACCGCGAAATCCGCGCCCTTGGCGTCGTTGGTGGCTTCGAAGTCGTCGCCGAGCTCAAGCTCCACCACCGCCGCGGGTCCGCAGACCGCGACGCGCCATTTGCGGTCGACAGGCTTCACGAGCTTATGCTCTTTGATTTTCTCGAGTAGCGTTTCCGAGGCTTCCTTGAAGCCGAGCGCCCAGTAGTCGAGCATATAGCGGTCGGACGCGCCGCGCACGCCGCCGGCCACGTGATTGAAAAGCGCGTATTGATAGGGATGGATGCGGACCATATCGACGATCGTAACGCCCACGATCAGCGAAAACGCGGTCGCTCCGGCAACCGCAACCGAATGACGATACGTGCTGAGCTTGTCGAAGAGATAAGCGACCGCAACGCCGGCCAGCACCGCCATCGGCGGCACCACGAACAGGAAGTGCCGGATGCCGTTATAGAGCACCGGCCGCGTCAGCACGACGAGGATGATCGGCAGCAGCGCCGCGGCGACGAGCAGCGCCAGCGATGCGCGCCTCGCGGGCGTGCCGTAGCCCCGGATGATCGCGACCAGCGAGCCGGCGATACCGGCGATTGCGAACCCGCCGACGATCTCGGGAATTTTCAGCACGCACAGCTTGGGCAGATAGGTCCGCGGCATTTCCGGGATCATGATCTGCATGCCGTCGTATAATTCCCTCCAGGGCTTCTCCCAGAAGTTCGAATAATAGACGATCGCCTTGAAGGGATTGAGCGGCGATTGCACGGCCCAGGGCCAGACGATTGCCATCACGACATAGGCAAGCGGAAGCGCCAGCGCGAGGCGGCCGACAAGGGTGGCTCCGCGCGCTGCCGCGGATCGAAAGCCGAGCGTTTTCGATTCCGCCAGCACATAGACCAGCAGCGCCGTGCCCGCGAAGAAGATCGCAATGCCGCCGATCACGCGCGTACCGATGAGCAGCCCCAGTGCCAGGCCGAACAGCACGATCGTCATCGGCTTCGGCCGCGGATACTCGTCGAAGGCGCGCACGAATGTGTAGAGCAGGAAGATCATCGCCACCGCGAAAGGCGAGTCTTTCGCGTTGATGAACATGTGTCCGTAATAGAGCGGCGTGACCGCGAGCAGGATCAGCGCGGCGGCGCCCGCGACGGGCCCGCCGATGCGGCGCGCAAGCCGCCACACGACCACGAGCCCGAACAGGCCGACGATCGCACCCGTAAGCCGCCGCGACTCGAACAGGTCGGCCGCCGTGAAGCGGTCGAGGATGGATGCGGCGAGGTCGAAGCCGCCTCCATAATAGAACAGGTTCGAGAAGGAGAACGCGCGCGTATCCGTGAAGCCCGACGCATAATAGGCGTAGAGTAGTTCGCCGTAATGCGAATGCGCGTAATCGTCCCAGGCAAGGCCGTAATCCTGGAAAGTGGAGCCGGCGATGACGCTCAGCGCCACCAGGACGGCGAACGCAAGCATGTCTGCCGGCGCGGCGGGCACCCGCTGGTTCGTAGGGTTGGATCGCATGGTGTGGGGTGGGGTCGCTCGGTTCGCGCCGGGGCGGAACCCATGATGGAACGGACGGCCGGCTACGCGTCCGTCGCCTAGGTAGTAGGCGATTGAGGCAGGATTCGTGCAAATTGTTTGCAGGAACGCAAGGGGCTTGCCGTGCAGTGCAGCATGCCTGTTTTTTACACGGGCCGGATGACCTTAAAATGAAAGGCCCGGCAGGCTGAACCCGCCGGGCCTCCGAAAACCTGCGATTTGTCCGGTTTCCTGCTTAGGCGCTCTTGCTCGCGGCCGCGTACATTTCCGCGACGTATTCCCAGTTCACGAGGTTCTCGACGAAGGCCTTGAGGTAGTCGGGGCGACGGTTGCGGTAGTCGATGTAGTAGGAGTGCTCCCAGACGTCGCAGCCGAGGATCGGCTTGCCGCCGTGAACGAGCGGGCTCTCGCCGTTCGCGGTCTTGGTCACGACGATCTTGCCGTCCTTCACCGCGAGCCAGGCCCAGCCGGAGCCGAACTGCCCGACGCCGGCCTGAATGAATTCCTCTTTCATTTTGTCGACCGAGCCGAGGTCGGCGACGATCTTCTTTTCCAGTTCGCCGGGGATGTTGCCGCCGCCGTTCGGCTTCATCCACTTCCAGAAGTGGAGGTGGTTGTAGTGCTGGCCGGCGTTGTTGAAGATCGCGGGGTTCTTGCCGAAGGAGGCCTGGACGATTTCTTCGAGACTCTTGCCTTCGAGATCGGAGCCC
Source organism: uncultured Hyphomicrobiales bacterium (assembly GCA_964575175.1). GTDB lineage: Bacteria > Pseudomonadota > Alphaproteobacteria > Rhizobiales > Xanthobacteraceae. The sequence goes on from CAZNPX010000061.1 coordinate 12,051, forward strand.
TTCAGCGCGTTATTGCCGTTGTTGACGTAGGCGAGGTGATGCTTGTCGTGGTGATATTCGAGGGTTTCCTTCGACATATACGGCGCCAAGGCATCGTGCGCGTAGGGAAGGTCGGGAAGTTTGAAGGTCATCCGAATTCTCCTTGTTTCTCGGTTGTTAGATAGCTGGGGAGCGGCAGGCGGGACAACCTAGAAAGTTCCGCGATACGTGCAGCCCTGTTTCTCCGAATAGCCCTATTCTGGTAGGATCATTTAACGCCTTGCGGCTAAAGCTAGTTTCGTTGGTATCGTAAAGTAGTTTCAGTGAAGGAGTATGGCCAGCATGCCCGCAGTCATGACATTCGGCGGTATTGCCCTTGCGGTGCTGGGCCTTCTGGTAGCATTTGCCGGTTTACCGGATCGCGCGGCCGGCCTCGGCTATGGCAGCGACCTGATTCAGGCGGGTGCCAGCCTTTTTGCCGGCGGCCTTGTAGTTGCCGCGCTCGGCCAGCTTTTGCAGGCGCTTCGCGACGTCGCCGATCGCGTCGAGGAAGCGGGTCTGGGCCTCTCCGCGCCCCGGCAATCCCTCAACGACGAGCTTGCCGATACGGCTTCGCCGATCCCGCTGCCGCGCGCGGCCACGCGCACTGCGGCGGCCTCCGCGCGGGACGAACTTCCCGAATCCCCCGCCGCAAAGCAGCAGGCGAGGGAGTCCCGCGCTCCGCGCACGCCCGAGCCCGCACCGCGCAGCGCGCGGCCCGCTCCCGAGCAGCTGCGTCCGCAGCCGCGCGGAGCCGTGCGTCCGGCACAGCCCGAGCAGCATGACGACGATTTTGCCGAAGACTATGCTGCGGAACGCCGCAGTCCGCGCCAGAGTTCGCGTCCGGATCCGCGTCCGGAGCAACATCAGGAACCGCATCACGAGCCGCGTGCCGACTCTCATCCGGAGCCGCGCTGGTTACGCGCGCAGGCCGAGGCGAACAACCGGCAGCAGCAGCCGGCGGGCACCGTGCCGCTGCAAGCGGAGCGCACCAGCCGCGCGGGTCCGGTGGTGCCTCCCGTTCCGCCGCGCCGCGAATCCGCAGCCGCTCCGGCGCCTTCCGCTTACGAAGCCGATCCGCGTCGCCGCAGCGCGCCGCAACCGGATGAGCTTCCGCATGGCGAGCCCACCGTGGTTCGCTCCGGCATCATCGGCGGCATGGCCTATACGCTCTATTCCGACCGCTCCATCGAGGCGGAGCTGCCCGCGGGCACCGTGCGCTTCAATTCGATTGCCGAATTGCAGGAGCACGTGAAGCGGGCCGGCGTCGAAGAGCAGGATGCGGACTATCGCGGGCAGAACAACAGCGCGCAGCATTAAGGCTGCGCGGCTGGCTTTCGCGGCCGGTTGACGAGCCAGATTCCAAAAGCCACCAGCACGAGCGCGATCCACAACAGCGCGCTCACGCGCTCGTTCAGGAAATACGCGCCCGAAAGCATCGCGAATAGCGGCGACAGGAACGTGAAGACGGAGAGCGTCGACGCCGGATAGGTCCGCACCAGCGCGAACCACGCGAGATAGGAAGCGAAGGCGACGACCACGATCTGGTAAACCAGCGACGCCGCAACCAGACCGTCGAATTTCGTGATGCCGCTTTCGCCTGCGAGCAGCGCGCCCGGCGCGAATAGCGCAGTAACGCCGAGCTGATAGGCCAGCGTCTTCGCGGGATGAATTTTCGCAAGCGAGCTCTTCTTGATGATGAGGGTCGTCACCGCCCAGAGCACCGCGGCGACCAGCATCATCAGGTCACCGATCAGCGCAGTAGTGGAAGGCAGCGACAGGCTGTCCCGAAGCGCGAGCACTAGTCCCACGAAGGCGCAAAGCAACCCGATCACCTGCGCCGCGCCCATCCGCTCGTTCGGAAGCAGGTAATGCGCGCCGATCGCTACCACGAAGGGCGAGGTGTATAGAAAAAGGATACTGCGCGCGACGTCGGTATAGACCAGCGCCCAGTAAATGAAGGCGAATTCCGACGCGAACAGAAGACCGACGATCAGGCCCGCGACGAGCGTGCCGTCGCGCTCGAAGAGCTTGATGTTGCGAAGCTGACACCAGATCAGGAGCAGCACGAAGGCGACCGCGCAACGCAGGCCGCTCTGAAAGGCCGGCGAAACGGCCTCGTTCGTCACCTTGATCGCAACCTGCTGAAAGCCCCATGTCGCCGTGAGCGCGATCATCGCGAGGATCGCGAAGGCGTCCAGCCTGTCGTGTTGCTTCATGCCGTGGCGTCCGCGCCCGCGGTGACGATGGCGAACACATAGGCAAGCGCTACTTCATCGAGACGGTCGAAGCGGCCCGCCGCGCCGCCGTGTCCCGCCTCCATATTCGTCTTCAGGAAGATCGGCTTCTTGCCGATGTTGAGCGAGCGCAGCTTGGCGACCCACTTCGCGGGCTCCCAATAGGTCACGCGCGGATCGGTGAGGCCCGCCAGCACCAGCATCGCCGGATAGGCTTTCGCCGCGACATTGTCATAGGGCGAATAGCGCAGCATCCGCTCGAGCACCGCCTTGTCGGTGGCCGGATTTCCCCATTCCGGCCATTCCGGCGGCGTCAGCGGCAGCGTGCCGTCGAGCATCGTGTTGATGACGTCGACAAAAGGCACTTCCGCGATGATGCCGGCGAAGAGGTCGGGGCGCAGGTTCGCGACCGCGCCCATCAGCAGCCCGCCCGCCGAGCCGCCCTGTGCGACGATGCGGCTGGAGCTTGCGAACTTCTCCGCGATCAGGTGCTCGCCGCAGGCGACGAAGTCGGTGAAGGTGTTTTCCTTCTTCTCCATCTTGCCGTCGAGATACCAGCGCCAGCCCTTGTCGGTGCCGCCGCGGATATGCGCGATCGCATAGACGAAGCCGCGATCGACGAGCGAGAGGCGGCCCGTCGAGAATGCGGCCGGCATCGAGATGCCGTAGGAGCCGTAGCCGTAGAGCAGGCAGGGCGCGGAGCCGTCGATCTTCGTGTTTACGTGATGCATCAGCGAAATCGGCACCACCGCGCCGTCCTTGGCTTTCGCGAAGATGCGCCGCGTGACGTATTGCGCCGGATCGTGGCCGGAAGGCACTTCCTGGCGCTTGCGCATGACGCGCGCGCGCGTGCGCATGTCGTAATCCCAGACCTCGGTAGGCGTCGTCATCGACGAATAGCTGAAACGCAGATTGTCGGTGACGAATTCGTAGCCGGTCGAGGAGCCGAGCGAATAGGCTTCTTCCTCGAATGAAATCGTGTGCTCGGCGCCGCTCGCGATTTCGCGGACGATGATCCGCGGCAGTCCTTCATGGCGCTCGAGCCGCGTCATCCAGTCCCGGAAGATCGAGCAGTCGAGGATCAGCGTGCCCGATTGGTGCGCGATCAGGTCGCGCCAGTTGGCGCGGCTGGGATTGGCAAGCGGCGTGGTTACGATCTTGAAATCCTCGGCCCCGTCGGCATTCGTGAGCAGGATCAGGACTTCTTCGCCGTTGAACGACGGATGATGCTCGACGTCGTAGCGCAGGCCGATCGTGCGCTTCTCGACGAGTTGCGGCTTTGCCGAAGGGTTCTTCAGGTCGAGCAGGTGGACTTCGGAGGTGTCATGATCGCCGGTCGAAATCACCGCGAAGCGGTCGGCCTGCAACTTTCCGATGCTGACGAAGAAGCCCTTGTCGGATTCCTCGTAGATCAGTTCGTCGTCCTGCGCCGCCTTGCCGAGCCGATGCAGATAGACGCGCGAAGGGCGATGCTCGGCGTCGAGCTTCACATAATAGAAGCCGCTGGCGTCATCGAGCCAGACGATGCCGCCGCCGGTGTCGGTGACGAGATCGTCGCGATCGCTGCCGCTTGCAAGCTCGCGCACGCGCACGCTGTAGAGTTCCGAGCCCTTGTCGTCGGAGCTCCACGCCAGCAGTTTGTGATCGGGTGAGTGCGAGGCGCCACCCAGCGAGAAGTAGGCTTTGTCCCTGGCGAGCAGGTCGCCATCGAGCAGGATCTCTTCCGTGCCGCCGCCCGCGGCCTCGCGGCAGATCAGCGGATGCTGGCCGCCGTCGCGATAGCGCGAGAAATAGGCGAAGGGGCCGTCGCGCGTCGGCACGGAGGAATCGTCCTCCTTGATGCGCCCGCGCATTTCCTTGATGAGTTTTTTCTTAAGCGGCTCATAGGGCGCGAAGGCGCCTTCGGTATATGCGTTCTCGGCTTCGAGATATTCGCGAATGTCCGGTTGCAGGATGCTGGTATCCCGGAATACCTCCTGCCACTTCGGGTCGCGCAGCCACGCAAAATCGTCCACGAGATCGAGCCCGTGGACGTTCTGCCTTGATGGAGATTTCCTGGCCGCCGGCGTCTTGCCGAGCGCGGTGAGGTTCCAGCCTTCGCTATTGGGTGTCCTTGTCATCGGCCTTCTGCAATTTCAGCGCATGCCCATTGGTGCAGTAGCGCTGTCCGGTCGGATTGGGTCCGTCGGGAAATACGTGGCCGAGATGCGCCTCGCAAGAGGCGCAGCGGATCTCGGTGCGGCGCATGAGAAAGGAGTTATCGGTATGCTCCGAGATCGCGCCCTTGTCGATCGGCTGGAAGAAGCTCGGCCAGCCGGAGCCGGAATCATACTTGGTATCCGATGAGAACAGCGGCGCGCCGCAGGCGACGCAGTTGTAAACACCCTTGCTCTTTTCATGCAGGTAAGGCCCGGTCCAGGCCGGCTCGGTGCCGTGCTTGCGGGTGATCTGATACTGCTCCGGGGTCAGCTCTTTCTGCCATTCGGCATCGGATTTCACGACCTTCGGACGGCTCGTTTCTGTCATCGCTTCTCTCCGGCTGCTGATTTCCTGCCCTGACGTAGGCTTCGGCTTCGGCGCTCGCAAGCGCCCGCCGCTACACAAGCGCGAGAGCGCGAAATGCCGCGCAAGATCGTAGTTTTCGCCGGTCGCCGCGGCCCGGCGTTCGGCGCGCAAGGCCCGCGTGAGGCGGGGGTTTTGCCCCTCGAGCCCCGCGCCGAGAAACAGTTCTTGCCGTCGAAGCATAGCGGCGCGCGTCTCGGTGCGGAAGGAGCGGATCGCGGCGCGGCCCGGGCCGCGGATGATGACGGGCGGTTCGCGAAACGACATTGGCGGAACTCCTGTGGATTCCGCAATTTTCCCATGCCCCAATGCACCGGGGATAAATTCCTATTCACGGAATCGCGATGCTGCTGCTAAGTCTTTCTGCGCGAGCGGGAATTTCTTCCCGGTGACGACGCCTGAAAATCACGATTTCCCCGTTGATGCCGTAATCTCCTAGAATAAGGATATATTCCCATATATATACTTGACGTACCAGCCCCATGAACCGTAAAGATTCAGAGCGTGA